>JBGUEP010000097.1:0-2951 GCA_041821245.1 Prolixibacteraceae bacterium | reverse complement strand
GGAAGCTTCGAACTTGTGAGAAGATCACCCGGCCGCACTTATGGATTGCAAAAAGACGGATGACATTTTTTCGGGAGCCTTGACTTTCTTTGCTTACTTTCTTGTGTTAAGACAAGAAAGGGAGGCCGTCTGCAAGACAAATGATTTATTAGAATACAATGATAGTAGCTTTGCTAGATTGTTATTTTTGGTGATATAGTTAAATGATCCCCAACTTTCAAAACTGATCCCATATTGCAATTAAAAATCAGCATCAAAGTAAAAATAGGCTGCTCTATCAATGTAGAACAACCTCTTTTTTATAATTGAAACGGAGTACTTCTAGCTCCGTCTTCTGGAACTGCTTGCACTGCTACTTCCGCCACTTCTGAATTCGGGTTTTCCATTACGGCCTGATGCCGAACTGCCCGAATAGCTTTTTCTTTTATCACGACTAAAGCCTTGACTTGCTGACTTTGGACGATTTGGTGGAGTATCTTGTTTGTATTTCTTTTTTCCTTGAGCATTTGCACTTTCCTTTTGAGCAGGTTCTTCTTCGCCACCAACAAAAGGATGATTGTCTTCAATCGGAATACGCTGTCCGATGAGCTTTTGAATGTCGCGCAAATAAACGCGTTCCTCACGATCACAAAACGAAATGGCTATTCCACTGGCTTGTGCTCTTCCCGTTCTTCCAATGCGGTGAACGTAGGTTTCTGAAATATTAGGAAGATCGTAATTTAACACCAGTGCCAAACCTGAAACATCAATTCCACGAGCAGCAATATCAGTTGCTACCAACACATTGATGGAACCATTCTTGAATTTATCAAGGGCATTCTGACGTTGCACCTGTGACTTATTTCCGTGTATCGCTTCAGCTTTTACACCAGCCGTTTTCAAACCCCGCACAATTTTATCAGCTCCATGTTTGGTTCTTGAAAAAACCAGCGTCGAATCGTATTCTTCGTCCTGCAAAATATGGATCAATAACTTTAGCTTATTCGGTTTGGTCACATAATAAGCCAACTGATCGACTCTTTCAGCCGTAGTTTGTTTTGGATTAATGGTCACCTTTTTCGGGTCACCCAATATTTTATGTGCCAATTCAACAATTTCAAAAGGCATAGTTGCTGAGAAGAACAAGGATTGACGTTTGTTCGGTAACACTGCAATTACTCTTTTGATGTCGTGAATGAATCCCATGTCCAACATGTGATCGGCTTCATCCAATACAAAATATTCAATTTCGTTCAGAGAAACAATTCCCTGATTCATTAAATCGAGCAGCCGTCCTGGTGTAGCCACCAAAATATCGATGCCACCACGCAAGGTATTTACCTGCGCAGTTTGTTTTACTCCACCAAATATTACCGTATTTTTTAATCCGGTAAACTTGCCGTATTGCGTAAAACTATCGGAAATCTGAATGGCCAGTTCTCTCGTTGGGGTCAACACCAAGGCGTTGATCTTCCTGCGCCCATGGCGCTTATCTATCTTATTGTAAAGATTTTGCAAGATCGGAATGGCAAACGCTGCGGTTTTTCCTGTTCCAGTTTGTGCACAACCTAAGAGGTCGTGTCCTTCTAATAAAATGGGTATTGATTGTTCCTGAATGGGGGTTGGTATTGTGTAACCTTTAGCCTCAAGGGCCTTCAATATGGGATCAATTAATTCTAATTCTTTAAATGTCATGTAATAATTTATAAGGGCGCAAAGATAAGCGAATTGTTTTGACAATCTGGTTTTTATCTAAAATACTGGATGAAATCACTAAATCATTACGTTCAAATAACACTAAACAAATTGGGTTACAGTCTTTAACTTAAAAAGCGAACGTCAATACACAATCCGTGTTGCATACTTCCTCAACATCATGTATGTTTATATTGGCATTAAAAAAACAAAATCTCATGATTCCAACGAAATTATTTGGCCGAACCGGCCATCAAAGTACCCGCACCATATTTGGCGCATTTGCATTAAGTCAGATGAAACAAAATGAAGCCGACGAACTTCTGGAAAGGCTTTTGAACGATGGAATAAACCACATTGATACCGCACCAAGCTATGGCGATTCGGAACTTCGGATTGGCCCATGGATGAAAAATCATCGAAACGATTTTTTCCTGGCAACCAAAACAGAAGGGCGAACCTATCAATCGGCCATGGATGAATTGCATCAATCCTTCAAAAGGTTGAAGGTCGATCAGGTAGACTTGTGGCAAATGCACAACATTATTAACCAGGAACAATGGGAAATAGCCATGCGTCCCGGAGGAGCAATCGATGCCTTATTAGAAGCAAAATCGAAAGGTCTCACCAAATACATTGGTATTACCGGTCACGGACTTGCCGCTCCCAAACGACATTTGCAAAGTCTGGAACGCTACGATTTTGATACGGTGCTTCTCCCCTACAATTTTAGCATGATGCAAAATCAACAGTATGCCAACGATTTTCATGAGTTGGAAAAAGTATGTCTGAAACGAAATGTGGCCATTCAAACCATCAAAGCCATAGCAAAAGGGAAACGACCCGAGCATCAGCATGCGGAGCACAATACCTGGTACGAACCCATCACCGACGATGAAGGAATACGCCAGGCAGTGAATTGGGTGCTTAGCAATGAAAATGTTTTTTTGAATACTTCGGGCGATGTACACTTGCTTAAAAAAATTCTTGACGCGGCACAGCAAGCCAATTCACTACCCACTCAGGAAAGTATGCTTGAAAGTATGAAAAATAACGGCATTACTCCTCTTTTTACAAGCGACGAGTTTTAGTTTGTTTCCGTTTCGTAGGAACCAATTTTCATCATTTCAAAATTAGGGTGAATAGTGTAGTTTTACTAATTTATATCGAATACTTTAGTATACTTGGGCCGGTAGACCCGTCCTTTCCCAATCGATAGAAGGGAAGCAAAGATCTCGTTAAAATGAAGCTATCCATCCCACCTCCTCAACGATTCC
>JBGUEP010000096.1:0-4388 GCA_041821245.1 Prolixibacteraceae bacterium | reverse complement strand
CAGGATTGAATGATATAGTATTGGAAAAATTGTCTTCTGTGAGCGAGTTCCTTTTCGGGGAAAGGAATAAATCGCGGGTACCCGTCAGCAAAAACTTTAGAGCCTTGACTTTCTTTGCTTACTTTCTGGCGTCAAGGCAAGAATCAAAGATCGGCGGAGCCAAAGTAAGGCCGTCTGCAAGACACCAAGTTGACGGAATAATTGCGAATTCAAAATTGGATCCAATCTATAATAGGATAATTTTGCCATCTTCAATTTTTTCTAAAATCCACCCTATTTATGAATTGATCCTACAATTTTTGGATCTAGGATCAAAAAAAAAGGCATAAAAAAAGTCCGGTTAAACAACCGGACTTTCAAATTCTTAAAATGTTTATATGTTGTAATAAACTAAGCTAGTTTAACATTTACCGCATTTAATCCTTTTTGACCTTCTTTTAATTCAAAAGTTACTTCATCGTCCTCGCGGATTCTGTCAATTAAACCTGTTGAATGTACGAAATACTCTTTTGATGAATTCTCATCCTTAATGAAGCCAAAACCTTTAGCTTCGTTGAAAAATTTTACTGTTCCTTTATTCATTGTATTAAATTTATTTCGCGCAATGTAGGCTTTAATTCTGAAACCCGAAAAACATTTTTAAATTATTTTTAAATTTATTCTCTTTTTTGGAAAGCATTGCGACTATAATTCATAACAAACACCCAACAATACGGTCTGTAATCCTTGCTATAACTGATCTTTAACACAACATTCATTTTCGCCGGTAAAAAATAATTTGTATGATATTTTTTAATATGCTACAATGAATTTTCCAACAAATGTTCCAGATTTCAGAAAATACATTCCTTTTTCAAGTCTATTTTTGAATGAAATCACACCGAAAACGTCAGTTTCTCCGGGAAGTACTTTCCCGGAGCTATCAAACAGCCTAATTTCGTCCATATTTTCAATCCCACGATAGTTGATCGAAAAACCGTTTGATGGATTCGGAAACACAAGCAATTGCTCCTTGCCTGTCTCAAAATATGCGATAGGTGTAGAATTGATCTCCGGCGTTTGGGTTTGGGCAGACTTTAGCCGGGTTTCGATATAATCATTTATACTGTATTCAACATGTTTGCCCCATGCCTCATTTTGGGCAACTAAAAAATCCTGATAGGTAAAGCCAAAATCCAATGAATAATAGGAATCGTCGGCCACTTTTGTTTCAATTACCTCAAATAGGGAAGCAATTACGGTGGAGGTCTCCAACATTCGATCCATTGCTTCATATAAATAGAGTACGTACAAATCGTGGTATTTATCGCTTTTTAAGAGCCGGGTAGTTAAAGGAACCTTCAGCCGGTCGGAATACCAGGCCATAAGATCCTGATTTCCCCAATCAGGCCCGATCCAGTCAATTCCCCAGGTGTTATCAAGGTCATATGGAATAAAATGAAATTTTCCGGTTTCCGGATCATCATACAAATAATAATTATTCGTATTGTATGAATAGCCATCCCAGTGGCCGATCATTGATTCAACAGCCAGCTGACGCATGTAGTTATCCACATCAAAAATGGCTTCCACTTGTTGTTCCCACTTTTCGCCTCCCGTAGAATTTACAATTGAAATGAATTCTTTCAGGCGCGAACGCATGTTGAATTCCTCATTGGTTTTCAACTCAAAAAGATGATTGTCATAAACATCGTTCTGCGTTTCGAGTGTTGCCCCCCAGGTACACTTATATAAATTACCAGCTTCGTTGCCGTATCGACGATTCACAAATTCATCATCGATATTTTCGATGTTCTGGTAAACACCCATAAACTCATCATTCATATAAAGTTCTACAAATCCCGTGCGGGCAGCGGGAACATTCATTTTACGATACATGATCCAACTCAATGATTCACGCAACATGCTTGGATCATTGTTGTTTGGTTTCAGGTTTAATTTTTTTAATTGCTTTAGCTGTTCACCACCAAATTCCTTAAAATCAATTTTAAATGATTTTTTTTGATTGCCTCGTGAGGTATTTCCACGAATTCGAATACCAACCGGTCCAAACAGAGTATCCAATTTCGTATTTTTAAGGTGAATTTGGGCCTTATAATAGATGTCTTGTTTAGGATCGGCAGGATAAACAAGTGCATGTTTATCAGATTCATCCATGGTCAACTCAATTTTGGTCAATTCAAATTGAACAATTACGGAATGATAATCCGGGTTGATATTCTGAGCAGTGCTAAACCCAAGAGATGTGAATAAAACAAGTAATATTCCTAAGTATCTTCTAACCATACAATTATTTTTCCACTTTTAATGTTTAGTTCCTGCGCTTTTGCCGAAATCTGAATTTCCAGGGCAGCGCTGATGAGTTAAACAATTCACTGAATTAGTCCAATACTGAAAATTCGTGCAGCTGCTGCTATAATATATGCTGATGAAAACCATTGCGTTCTCACCAATAAGCCAGATTCGAACGGTAATTCACGGCACATCCCTTTATAAATACAGGTGTTGTTTAGGTCAGTTTTTCAATAGTTGCTTAACAATTTTATCGCTACAAATTTATTATTCTCAAATTTAAGCGTTTATTATCTGTTTGACCTTTATATTTGAATTAACTTGTAAAAAACAAAAAACGCAATTAAATAATTAATTTTGTATCGTTTTTTAAAAAAACCAAAAAATGAAAAGTAATTACTGCGAAGTGAAAAGAACAAAAATAGTTGCAACCATTTCCGATTGGAAAAGTGATCCGGAATATATACAAAGTTTGTTTGACAATGGGATGAATGTGGTGCGCATGAATACAGCCCACATCAACCGCGAAGGTGCCACAAAAATTATGAATAATGTTCGTAAGGTTTCCGATAAAATCGCACTTCTCATTGACACAAAAGGACCCGAAGTTAGAATTGCGAACCTGAAAGAAGAATTCGCTGTAACTTTTGGCGACAAATTAAAAGTAACCGGAGATTTATCGAAAAGCGATTGTTTATGTGTTAATTATCCGGGGTTTGTTGCAGAAATTCCAGTTGGTCAAAAACTTTTGATCGATGACGGAGAAATTGAATTAGAAGTAAAAGCGAAGGACAAAGATTTTTTATACACCGAGGTCACCAACGATGGAATAATTAAGGACCGGAAAAGCATTAACACTCCTGGGGTTAGCATCAAATTACCTTCGCTTACCGATAAAGACAAGGATTTTGTTCTATTTGCCATTGAAAATAACATTGAATTCATTGCTCACTCATTTGTACGCAATAAAGAAGATTTAATGGACATTCAGAAAATTCTTGACGCACATGAAAGTCCGATCAGGATTATTGCAAAAATCGAAAACCAGGAAGGTGTTGATAATATCGATGAAATTTTAAACCATGCGTATGGAGTAATGATCGCACGTGGTGATTTGGGAATTGAAATTCCCGCTGAAAGGATCCCTGTAGTTTCCCGCATGTTAATTAAAAAATGCATTGAGCGCAAACGTCCTGTGATTATGGCCACACAGATGTTACACACCATGATTGAAAATCCAAGGCCAACGCGTGCAGAGGTGAGCGACATTGCCAATGCGGTTTATAACCGTTGCGATGCAATAATGCTCAGCGGCGAAACGGCATATGGGAAATATGGTGCCGCCGCTGTAAAATTGATGCGAAATGTGGCAGTGGAAGTCGAAGTAAATAAGGACCGTAGAAATGACATTATTCCTCCGATCAATTTCGATCCATCCAACTTTTTAGCACAAACAGCTATAAAAGCATCACAGGACATGAACACAACCGCCATTGTAACCGACACTTTTTCAGGACACAATGCCCGACACATGGCCGCATATCGTAGTGAAGTACCTGTTTTTGCCAAGTGTTATCTTCCACGAGTCATGCGTGAACTGGCTCTATCGTACGGCATTTATGCTACCCTGATTAAACCAAAAAGCAATAGGGATAAAACAATCAAAGCCTGCCTAAAAAGCCTGGTTGCAGAAGAATGCATTGGCATTGATGATAAAATTGTATTTGTTGGCAGCAGTTATGGAATTAGGGGTGCAGCATCGTTCCTCGAAATCATTAAAGTAAAGGACGGCATCAAACCTAAAATGCCGGAAGATTTAATCAATTTGATTGGCCCAAAAGACAAATAAATACAATAAGCATGTGCAAGAATTTTACTCCGCGTAAAGTTCTTGCACATGCGTATAATAGGTAAACACATTTAGCAGCTCTCTTCCATTTCCTGTTTCAATCCCTTGTTTTACAACGGTCACTTGATTATTGATTCCAATGGCGACTCGACCTTAAAAGCCATCGATCCGGAAAGCTTGCAGGTTACTATCGGATCACATGATATTCTTTTGGGGAAACAGTTTTCATGGATCAATTCAAAAAATT
>JBGUEP010000095.1:0-4510 GCA_041821245.1 Prolixibacteraceae bacterium | reverse complement strand
CTGATCAGCCCACGTAATATCCGAAGGAATGTATTTATCCTTTTTACGAACAAAGATTGGTGCTTTATTCTCCTTGCATACGGGTTCCCCAATGGGCTGAATCACCGACAAATCATTTTGCATGGGATCATTCACTTTGGTGGAAATAGGGAAGGCGTTCATCAAACGATCGGGGAAAGGGGATAGGCAATTCAATACATCAGTTAGCGATGATGAGGTTTTTAACCAGGAGCTTTCTCGTTCAATGTGAATGATGGCCGGCATACGTTGATGCCCCGGTGCCCGAATCAAATGATTTGCAGCGGTAGTCATGATGGTTATCTATATATTAGCTAATAAACTTCAGAATATATATCTTCAGGTTTGACATAATAAGTGAGCAATAAAATAGCATTAAAAGTGAATTGTTTTGATTGATATTTAATAGTTAGGCACTATTGAAAATAAAGACGACGACAACCCTTATGATTAAAAATTACGACACTAATATAGATATAGAAAAATCCATTGAGATTGGCAGAGTCGTTTATTATAACAGACTGAGCCATTTTGTATTTGATAAGTTGATTTACATTTTTTTCGTCTTACTATTTACTTATGTATTTATTAGGGATCAATTGCTGTACGATTCGCTAAATTCTATTGATAATTTATTGAATTTTAATTTCTTTTTATTGATTGCTTTTAGCTTTTTAACAATATCAGCTTTCAGAGCAGACAAGTTAAGGAGAGTTCGAGGTTTGAATGAAGAGTTAAATCGAGATTTTATTTTAGAAGTAATGGTGGCAATTAAGTGGGAAACTAGAAGTTCTTCAACAAAATTAACTGTGGCAGAACCTGACTCTGCATATCAATGGAATGGAGGTGTACAATTTACTGTAATTTATGACAATGCAGATGTATTAATTAACTGTACGACATATCACTTTGGAAATGCAGTTTCACCTGTCCATTTTATTAACAACAGAATAGCAAGATGGGAGTTAACAAAGGAGTTTAACAAAAAAATAAAAAAAAACAGTGCCTAATAGCAAAATAAATTTAATTGCCGGTTTCGTTTGGACAACTTACTTTTTCAGCCCGCAAAAACTTCGGTGTGGCGCGACAGAGAAGCAGCCCGCAATCGGCAACTCAACTTAGCGTAATCCGTGTACGCTAAGAGAAAGAGGCCAGTCATAGGGTAACTTTTTCGTAAGCCGAAACCATTGGGATAAGCCGAAAGGTTTTGAAATTTGGTATTGATTTTCAACAGGTGCCTTGTCTGACACAGGCAGGAAGTCCTGTCCATACAAAGCCCGTAAGCGGTATGGTAGTGAACCAGATGGGTGATTCCGTGAGGATAGTAGAAAAGTATCTGGCAAGCGAGTATGCAGGCCGAGTCATTCAGCCTCGAAAACGCTAAATAGTTGTAGTTAAGCCGACAGACTACGTTTATCTGGAAGGCAGCAATATAGAGGACACATTTACGGTTATCCTTCATGAACTACCGTGGTCAAAGCGCCTGGCATGCATACAAATGGAAGTCTTCGGAACTTGGGAGATCTGTTTGCTCCTTACAAAACAATGGTCATAAGGTGTGCCATTAACGAAAACAACACCGGGCAATCGGGAGTATCTGTACCAACCCCGATAAGCGCAAAGAAAATGGTATAGTGTAAAAGGTATCAACGACAAGGGACAACCAGAGTCGGAGAGAAGGCTTGCAGAAGTCATAGTCGTCTCATAGTACCGCAAGTAGTTGGGGAAGCACCATCTGAGCGACCCAATGTAGGGAAGGGGATCTACCTGAAATTACGAAACAACTAGAAGAAACAATGGACTTACTCAGAGAGATCGCAACAAGGAAAACGCAATTTAGTTGTATAGCACAAAAGGCGAAGGAAAATCCGAATGAGGTTTTTACCTCGCTGGCACATCATTTAAGCGAAGAATACCTGATATCAAGCTTTGGTGAATAGCGAAAAAGTGCAGCAAGCGGAATCGATAAGATGGATGCAAAACATTATCAATTGGGTCTGGACAAACGAATCAGCGATCTGCACCAGCGCTTACGCAGTAAGAAGTACAAAGCCCCGGATATTAGAAGGAAATGGATTGACAAAGGCAATGGCAAGCAACGCCCATTGGGGATAAGCACCACGAAAGATAAGTGAGGGTACGAAGACATTTGTTTAAATATCTGATAACCTAACTACTTTTCACGGAGGAGTAACGCCAGAAGAAGCAAACCTTGTTGGAAGTAAATTACTTAAAGGAATTTGCTGAATTAACTGATGAGAAAATCACGCTGATGGAAAACAAATTGTTCAGAAATATTTGGAGCTGAAGAGAAAATGTGCCTCTTCTTATAACAATGTTGAATATTAACAACGTTTTGGCTACATTTGTCGATAATATACAACAATCGTAAATGAATAGTAAAAAACAAATTCTGTTTCCAAAACACCAAAAGATGATGGAGCAGGTTGGTGAGAACATTAAATTGGCCAGAAAGCGCAGGAAGCTTACCTCTTTACAGGTAAGTGAACGTGCCGGTATTAACAGAAGTACACTTTATCAAATTGAAAAAGGAAATGGAAGTGTTTCATTTGCAGCCTACTTTAATACACTAAGAGTTTTAGGTTTACAGGATGATGTATTAAAACTTGCTGCTGATGATGCTTTTGGTAGAAAGCTGCAAGACCTCAGTTTAACTGGAAATAAATAGCAATGGCAAGCATTAAAACAGATATTTTTGTATATGCTCATTGGCTGGGAATGATTGAGCCTAAGTTAATTGGAGTTTTAAGCGCTCAGCAAGCAAAAGGCAGGAAGGCGTTTAGCTTTGAATATGCATCCAATTGGATAAAATCGAAAGAGCAAATTCTACTTGATCCAGATATTGGTTGGTTTACAGGACAACAATATCCTAACGGAAAAGATAATTTCGGTGTTTTCTTTGATTCAATGCCAGATACCTGGGGTAGAACATTAATGAAAAGACGGGCTGTCCAGATAGCAAAGGAAGAGGGTAGGTCAGCACCCAACTTATATGATATTGATTTTTTGTTGGGAGTTTATGATGATTGCCGAATGGGGGCCTTGCGCTTTAAGCTTGATCCGGAAGGACCTTTCCTGGATGATAGCAAAAATTTCCCAATACCTCCAATGAGTGGCATCCGAGAATTGCAACATGCTGCTGAAATATTGGAATCCGATAAAGATAGTGAAACAATAAAAAAGTGGCTTGCAGTGATCATGGCTCCAGGTTCTTCATTGGGTGGTGCCAGACCAAAAGCCAATGTCATTGACGAGCAGGGGGAATTATGGATTGCAAAATTTCCATCAAAAGGGGATACTGTTGATAAAGGAGCATGGGAGTTCTTAGCCTACCAACTAGCACTGAAATCAGGTATAGAAATGTCTCCGTCGAAAATCGAAAAGGTTTCAGGTAAACACCACACATTCTTCACTAAACGTTTTGATAGACAAAGTAATAAAAGAATTCATTTCGCCAGTGCAATGACAATGACTGGAAATAATGAAGACAATATAAAAGACCAGACACCAAGTTATCTGGAAATTGCTGAGTTTATTCAGTTTTCCTGTATACAAAGTAAGTCTGGTTTGCACCAGTTATGGAAACGGATAATTTTTAATATTGCCATATCAAATACGGATGACCATTTGAGAAATCATGGATTTATTCTTACCAATCAAGGTTGGACACTTTCACCCGCATTTGATATAAACCCTTCGATAGACAAAGCAGGATTAGCTTTAAATATTAATGCCAATAACAATGAATTGGATTTCCATTTGGCAAAAAGAGTTGGTGAATATTTTCAACTGAACAGTGACGAAATGGATTCAATCATTGCGCAAGTTAAAACAGTCGTGAGTAACTGGAGTAGCATGGCCCAGCAGATTGGAATATCAAGAAATGAACAGGAGTTAATGGCTTCTGCTTTTAGATTTTGACAATTTGGTTTGGATAAATATTTTTGAAAAAGCTTTAACTCCCGAAACGAAGTTCAGCATTAGCTAATTACCACCCTATAAACGTTTTGTTTTGAGTTTTTCGGGCGAAAAATTATTTTGATCCTACAACTATTGTTTTTATTAATTATATGCTTTAAATTTATACGTAAAAATATAAAATCCAATCAAATGGATCTTCTGTCGCCCTCATACACGTCTATATTCTATTACAAACTACACAATTGCATTGATCATACATTAGAGGGGACATTCAGTCTTAGGCAACAAGATACTGAACGTGGACATCACCTTTTTTTTAAGCAAAAGCTCCCTGAGATCAAGCGAAAAAAGGAAGACCGTCTGTCAAGACAGAATGTATAAAAAGAAATTGAATTTATCAGTTTGATTCCTTTTCACTCATCCTAACCCGATCTGCCCAGGAGAAGTTTGAAGGAATGTACTTCTCCTTTTTACGAACAAAGGTTGGTGCTTTATTCTCCTTTGATCCAATCTTCGCAAGCGTGGATTGGCCTCCATAAAAATTCTTACT
>JBGUEP010000094.1:0-4976 GCA_041821245.1 Prolixibacteraceae bacterium | reverse complement strand
CATCCCGAACGCAGTGAGGGATCTGATCGCGCACCTTGAATGCCACTTGACGAGTTGTGTTCCCTTCGAGTGCAACGTGGGATCTCATCGCATACCTTGAATTCCAATTAAAGAGTAGTACTGTCCTCGAACATAGTGAGGAATCTGATCGCGTACCTTTAAAGCCACTACATTTCCTTGGTTGGACAACAACGCAATGCCAATGGATTGCCCGTCTGGCCAGCCAGCCGGACAGGCCACGTCGCTCCCTCCGGTCGCTCAACGCAATGACCGGCGGCAAGGTATAGGGGTGGTGAAAAAATGGGCGGCAAAACCGCCCATTTTTTCACCCTACACACTGCGATTGATGTGTCATTGATGTTTCGTCAAATGTTTTCGAAAATTGTATGGCATAACCGTGTGGCCCAATTGATTTCTAATGCCTTATTCAATATTTTTTATTTCTTGTTCAATTTGTCTGAAACTTTAACTCCGAAGTTCTGCATACCGGCCATGGTTGTATTCTCCTTTGAACCAGGGCGCATTGATGGCCGGGTGCTCTCATTTGCACTTTTAACCGGAGGCTGCGCCCCCGGCTACAACTATTTCGCCGCGCTGCGGCTTTTGATGCTACCCGTGAATGATGGATGCCCTATTTGGTTTAATTTTTTTTTGGTTCGGACTTACTGATGCTTTTATTCTGATCGATGTTTGGTCGAGATCCCTCACTTCAGATCATTCCGTTACAAATGACAGATTCACGTAAATGGCTGTAGATATGCTCGGTATACGTTTTGTGCATTTATCCAATGTCGTCCGAAGGAAAATTCATTCAATGATCGGATTTATACCGCGGACGAGATTAATTCTTACTAATTCATACCCGGGTTGAAACCCGGGCCTATTCATATTTGAGCCTTTCAGGCTCCTGTCATTTACACATTGTGCCCAATTAAATTGGGTTCGCTCTCGGGATGACAATTTCGTATTTGTGGTGGGCGTATAATATGGCGGCACAGCCGCCATATTATACGCCCTAATTCCTCGTGCGCCGTGTCATCCCGAACGCAGTGAGGGATCTCATCGCATACCTTTAAAGCCAATTGAAGAGTTATGTTCCCTTCGAGTGCAACGTGGGATCTCATCGCATACCTTGAATGGTAATTAAAGAAATTGTGCCCCCTCGAACGCAGTGAGGGATCTCATCGCATTCCTTGAATGCCACTTGACGAGTTGTGTTCCCTTCGAGTGCAACGTGGGATCAGATTGCATACTTTAAATTGTTCTCGGGGTTGTCATTTGGCATACTTGTTGGATTCCATTATTTAACAACGACAACGCGAAGCGGAGAACGTGATTACTTTCTCAACTGAACTTTAAAACTTCCAGATCATAGGAATAAAAATCACTGAAAGAATGAAGGTGATGAAATTAAGGGGCAGACCAATTTTCATAAAATCTTTAAATTTGTAATTGCCGATGGACTGCACAATCATGTTGGTTTGATAGCCTATGGGGGTAGAGAAACTGGCCGATGCAGCAATACAAATGGCAATAAAAAATGGTTTGGGATCCACATTCAATTGATGAGCTGCCGACAAAGCTATGGGAAAAGCAATGGCAGCTGCCGCATTGTTGGTAATGATTTCGGTGAATACCATCGTGATTAAATAAATGATTCCCAATACTGCCCAAGGCCCCATGTGTTTTACTGAATTGATGGCCAGATGAGCGATTTGATCTGCTGCACCTGAATTTAACAAGGCCTTGCTAATGGCAAATGCTGCCGCAATGGTAATTAGTACGTCCCAGCTTATGGCCCGCGCGTATCGTTTTGGTGGAAATATTTTTAAAACGGCCATGATCATAGCTGCCATAGTTGCGAAAAAAAACATATCAGGGGTGTTTCCCTTCACTGTTGGAAGATACTTACCAAAAGTGGCGCCCAATATCATCACCAGCATAATGGCGATGGTCCAACCCATTTTGTATGTTTTTACGGGTTTGTCCACTTCTCCTTTAGATGTAATGAGGAAAAATATTTTGGATTCGCTCCAGCTTTCCACAAAATCTTCATCGGCCATAATTACCAAAGAATCGCCTGCCCTTAATCTCTCTTGGGTGAGGTTCGACATGATGCTGGATCCGTTTCGATGAATGGCCAACACAATGCCTTTGTAGCGGTTGTAAAAATCAAATTCGTTTAAGGTAGACCCAATTCCCGGAAAGCGTGGTGCCAGAACGACTTCGATGCGATGCAAATTTTCATGCTTCAATATTTTTTCCAGATCGCCATGTGCCAGTACCTCCAGACCGTCAAGCGAAAGCAAATTCTGCATGTTTTCTTCCACGCCACTGACCAATAGTTTGTCGTTTTCCTGTAGAATAATTCGCTCGTTATGGGTATACATCATATTTTGGTCGCGCTCTACGCCAACAACGTTGATGTTTTTGAAATCGCTTAAGGTTCCTTTTTGGATGACTTCACCTATGTATTTGCTGTTTTTGCTTAAGGCTAAATTGAAGTAATATTCCTTGCTGTCGATGCGCTCCTTTTGATTTTTGCCTTTTTGTTGGTTGGGCAAAAGCAGATGTCCGATAAAGGCGATGTATGACCAACCTACCAGGGCAATGATTCCTCCCACTTTGCCCAATTCGAACATGTTTAAACCTTCGAAGCCGCTGTCTCTCATCATGCCATCGACCAATAAATTGGTGGAAGTTCCGATTAAGGTACAGATGCCTCCAAAAATGGTGGCGTAGGAGAGTGGGATCAAAAATTTATCGGGCGAAACGTTGATTCTTTCTGCCCAACGTTTCACTACAGGAGCAAAAATGATGACGACCGGTGTATTGTTTAAAAAGGCAGATAAACCGGATATGGGCAGCATTAAAGTCAGCAATAAGCGTGGTGTCGATTTTTTTTCTTTTGGCAAAGTGAGTGCGGCCATTTTATTCAATACTCCGGATGATCTTACCCCTTCGCTGACCAAAAACAAAACAGCAACGGTAATCATTCCTTTGTTGGAAAATCCGGCCACCAATTCGTTGGGTGAAATGATCCCCAGGGCCATCAAAAATACGGATGCAGCAAATAGTACTAATCCGGGACGCATGGCATCCTTGACCAGTGCCACAATCGTGACGATGATGGTGAAAATAACGATATAGGATTGAAAACTCATGATATTGCTTATGGTTGTTATTGTGGTTGTGATGTCAGCTCGAAATGTTCGCGTTGTTAATGTTGCTGGTTGCTGGTTACTGGTTGCTTGTTGCTTGTTGCTTGTTGCTTGTTGCGGTCGCCCGGATGACTCGGTCGGACAGGGATGTTGGCCTTGCCTCCGAAGTTTTGTATTCCGGCCATGCTGGAGTCTCCATTGAATATGGACCAATGATGGCCGGATGGTATCAGGGTTACTTTTTACCAGGGGCTGCGCCCCCTGCGACCAATATTACGCCGCTCTGCGGCTTTTGATACTACCCGGGAATGAAGGATAGCTTATCTGGTGTAAATTATTCCTTTTTTGGTTAGGACTCAATGATCTTTTTATTATGATCGATGTCTGGTCGAGATCCCTCACTTCATTGCATTCCGTTCGGGATGACAATTTCATTTTTGTGGTGGGAGTATAATATGGCGGCGCAGCCGCCATATTATACTCCCTAATCTGCGTGCGCCGTGTCATCCCGAACGCAGTGAGGGATCTCATCGCATACCTTGAATGCTAATTGAAGCATTGTGCCCCCACCTCGAACGCAGTGAGGGATCTGATCGCGCACCTTGAATGCCAATTTGACGAGTTGTGTTCCCCGCGCGTGCAGTGAGGGATCTCATCGCATACCTTGAATTCCAATTGAAGCATTCTGTCATTTGCAGTTCTTCTCTGAAATTTTTGGACCCAGCGCGCAAGTGACAGTAGGACCGGTGGTTAAAGTGTGAGTGGCTCCGGGTTTCCTGCCCGACGGCAGGCGGACAACCTGGGGGCTTAAGTGAAAAGAAACAAAATCGTCCGCGGTATAAATCCGATTATTGAAAGAATTTTCCTTCGGACGACATTGGATAAATATACAAAACGGATGCATTGCATATTTACAAGCCAATTCCACTATTCCACAATGAACCAAGGATTCAATAAATTTTCTTTGTTGTACAGCAGTGGTACATTTTCCGGATAAGAATTGACGGTTTTATTGGCAAATTTTACGATGGCGTGTCCTGCTGCGATATCCCATTCCATAGTTGGTCCAAGTCGGGGGTAACAATCCGCCTTACCTTCCGCCACCAAACAAAGTTTTAAGGAACTGCCTTTTGTGATTAATTGAGTTGATTTTCCTTGAAGTTTAAGTTGCTGAATATAATCTTTCGTGTCCTGGTTCATGTGTGAACGGGAAGCCAGTACGATAAATTCCTTGCGTGCTTTTGCAATTGGCAAAGGCAGCGCATTTTTTAGCATCTCCTCGAAATCAGTTGTTTTTTTTGTTTTAAACGAACCTTGCCGGTCAGCAAAATAAAGTTCACCTGTCACGGGCAAAAACACAACACCCAAAACTGGCGTTTGCTGATCGATTAAGGCAATATTTACCGTGAATTCTCCATTTCGTTTGATGAACTCCTTTGTTCCATCCAGCGGATCAAGTAACCAAAATGTTTTCCAATTTGCACGTTCGGCATAAGCTATTGGTGTGCCTTCTTCACTGAGAATGGGGTAGGGCGTTTTGCGTAAATGAGTGCATAATGTTTCGTGTGCTGCTTTGTCGGCTTTGGTTAAGGGTGACTGGTCGCTTTTGAATTCAATTTCGAAATCAGTTGTGTGATATATTTTTAGTATTTCATCACCGGCAGCCAATGCTGCTATTATGGATAGTTTTAGATTGGAATTCATTGAATTTTGTTTAGACCACTTAACTCCTTCCCGATATCACTCTGTTCATCGGGACTAGAGCTAATGCTCCAGCACTTCGTCGTTAAAGCTGTAAACACAGCTTCGCCTCCT
>JBGUEP010000093.1:0-5507 GCA_041821245.1 Prolixibacteraceae bacterium | reverse complement strand
ATCTCGCAGGGTGAGAAGTAACTCTCATGGCTCGTTTCATGGTTAAT
Source organism: Prolixibacteraceae bacterium (assembly GCA_041821245.1). GTDB lineage: Bacteria > Bacteroidota > Bacteroidia > Bacteroidales > Prolixibacteraceae > Roseimarinus. The sequence continues at coordinate 5,460 of JBGUEP010000093.1, read as the reverse complement.
TACATTTTGCAGATAGTCAATGGGATTTCCATACATCAGTAACTTCCCATTAACGATAAAACAGTGAACTTTATTGCCTTCATTATCAGTTGAATTATTCCTGTTTTACCCGAATCATTTTTTCGGAATAGCCGGCAAAAATTCCCAGGCCATTACTCATGTTGGAATAGACAGGCGACATAATGTTACTGTAGTCGATTCGGTTGGAGAGTTGTGCCACATAACTTTCGTAGTAGAGATAGGCCTCTTCGCTCAATGCCTTAAACTGCAACCAATATTCTCCTTCTAAAAAATTCCACAGGTATACCTCAAAAGTTTCGCTTTGTTCGAAGGTCCCCAATAGGGTATATTCTTCGGCTTTGGCCCCTTCGAAATAGGGTGAATTGGTAAAGCACATTTGTTTTTGAAAAGCCGATTGATGCCGGTAGTCTAACTCCCCAATGTAAGCGAAGTCGATAATTTTAGAGATATTATCATAATTCAGACTAACACCAGGCAAATGGCTCAGCTCTACAAAAATGGCATCATGACCATACAGGGTATCACCATCCAAATAGGCTATGTGTTCAATAAGGTCCTCATTTTTAAATTCTTCAAGGATTGATTTGAATATGTCTTCATTAAAAGTATAGATACTCTTTGCCCTGATGGTATCAAATGTCATCCCCCGAATCAAAATGCGTTGCAAAGCCGCTTCCTCAAATTCGAGTTGACACGATACCTCACAGACTTCATCGATGGTATAGTAATCGTATTGAATTATTCCCGGGTTTTCATTGTAATCAAGTACCGAAAAATCAACATGAAGCGGAAGAGTGCACGATGTACTCGATACCGTGTCGTCGTTCACCACAACAAACAGGCGATAATTTTCATTTTCCATGGGTTTACTTTCCACGTTGATGTATCTCCCTTTACGGGAATGGGTTAGTCGTATGGTATCCATCTCATTCCTCACAATAAAAACAAGGGCATTGTCGATCCAACTTTCGTAAGTTTGTTGCAGAAAAGGATAAGTGTATCCTACTTCGACTTCCCAGCTGGTATCGGTGGTAAACAGACAATTACAAAACACTTTTTTCTCCGAAGCGGGTATTTCGAAGTTGTATTCACTGTTACATGCAGTAAATAGAATCATCGTTAACAGGACCAATAGCTTTCTCATTTTTATTCTATTTAAACACAAATCGATAACTCACCGATGGCAGAAATTTGAATAGGGTGGCATTTTTTAGCACCATTTTGCCATCGCGATCTACTTCAAAATTGACCATATAAGGATTATTCCGGCCATAGGCATTGTATATTGAAAACGACCAGGTTCGTTTACCCCTTTGTTTTTCCTTTGTAAAGTCGATGCCCAAATCCAGGCGATGATAAGCAGGTAAACGGTAATTATTCACCGACGTAAAATAAATGAGCTGGTTGGGAGCATATACCTTTTTGCTTAAAACTGCAGCATAGTCATATTCCAAAGGCTGTTGGCCATAATAGGGATCGCCATTGTAGCCGGTCGTCGAAATGGTTATGGGCTCACCCGATGCGAGAATCCAATTCCCCGACAACTGAATTTGATTGGAAAGGCGATGTACCACGGACATGCTCAGGTAATGACGTCGATCGAAGGAAAAGGGAAAAGCATTGCCGTTGTTGAGTTGCTCAAACTGTTGATTACAGACCGACCAGGTATAGCCCAACCAACCGCTTGTATTTCCTTCGGTTTTACGGATCATTAGTTCCAGACCATAGGCTTCGCCGTTTCCGGCCATTATCCTGTCGTACCAGCGATCATACAAATTAAAAAACGATTCCCCATTTTTGTAGGTGAGGATGTGATTCATTTTTCGCCAATATGCTTCAGCACTGAATGAGTAGGATGGATTGATCAGGTAACTTGCCCCCATGTCGAATTGCAAAGAAGTGGATGGTTGAATATTACTTTGCGAAGGCACCCAAATGCTTATATTCAGCAGGTTGGAATTATTGATGAGGTTATGAATGGGTTGTACCATATATCCACCGGACAATTTCAGCGACCATCGGTTAAAATTTAATGCGGTGCGCAAGCGGGGTTGTAAGGAAATATAAGATTTCTCTTCGGTAGTGTAATTGGCGTAATGAAGTCCCAAAGTCATTTCCCACCACTTGAATAGCTGAATACGATCTTCGGCATAGGCATTCATATCACTTGAATTCACTAAACTACCTTGTGTTGTATGAAAGGTTTCACCTTTGCTGGTCGCAAAATCAAGGGATAAATTATTAGGGATAAATACATGATTGGTGTAATGTATTCCAAATTTTAATTGATTGGTTGCGGAAAGGAAATAATCGAAATCGGTATAAAGGCCCAAATTTTCCACTTGTGAAAGACGTTGAAAATTGGCATCCGAAATTAAGGTGTCGCGCTTTATTTCGGTGACGTAAGCATCTAAATCGAGGTTAAAATGGTATTGGGCGTATAGAAGCGTTGTGTTTACAAAAAGCTTTTTACCCAGTGTTTTATTCCAGCGGAAGGAAGAGGTTTTGTTTCCCCAACGATAGGAATATTTTGTGGTTTCGATGGAACCGGAACCACGCCCGAAATCATCGTATTCGATGTAGTTCCCATCCACTTTGGCCGATAAATTATCCTGTCCAAAATAATTGCTCCAATAGATCTTGCCGAATTGATTTAAATCCCAAAATAATTTTACATTCAAGTCGTAGAATGCATATCCGAATGTTTCGCTTGTTGTTTTATCATAGGAACTTGATTTCAAAAAAGGAAAAAGAAACAAATCGAGGTACGACCTTCGACCGGCCACCAATAAGGATGATTTCCCTTTAACGATGGGCATTTCAAAAACCACCTTTGAAGAGATGGTTCCAAGGCTAAGGTCCGTTTTGGTTGTGTATAAATTTCCTTCGCGCATTTTCACATCAATGACCGATGAAATTCTTCCACCATATTGGGCAGGGAATGCCCCTTTATATACATCAACACTTTTAACTGCTTCGGGGGTAAATACCGAAAATAAGCCAAATAGATGATTGACATTGTAAACAGGAATTCCATCCAATAATATAAGGTTTTGACCGGGCGTACCTCCACGAACATAAAGCCCCGAGCTCCCTTCTTTCCCCATTTTTATACCCGGCATCAATTGCAGTGCTTTTACAATATCCTTCTCACCAAATAGGGTGGGTATTTTTTCCAGCTCTTTGCCGGTGAGTTTTAAAAATCCGAGCTCTTCATGTACAATTTCACCTGCCCGAAACCTTTTTACTTCCACCTCGCCAATCTGATTGTTACTACGCAGCAGACAAACAATGGTGGTATCCTTTTGAACATCGAAACGTTTTGCAAGTTGCTCGTAGCCGGTAAAAGAAACGAGGAGTTTTACGGGATTGTTTTTAGGGCTAAAGCTAAAGTAACCATAGCTGTTGGCAACAATTACAGCACTATCGGAATAAATTTGAACGTGTGCATTGGGAAGCAGGTCGCCAGATGCTTCGTCCTTTACAAAACCGTTTATCTGAAAAGGCTGGGCAAATGAAAAGCGGCTGATTACCAAAAAGAATACAAGAATTAGAAAAGTTTTCATACCGATTTATATTTATTTAAATCAATGTATACCTTTAACGAATATTGACTTGCTGAAGGAATGAACCTTGATTATAAAAAGGAATAAATGGAATTCACTCCTTTATTCCAAAAAAAGGAAAAAGGTTACCCTGAAGAATGAAAAAAATGGAAAAAGAGGATAGAAAAAATTGCAGGCATTGATTCCATTCCAGTTCTTGTTTAGGACAGTTCTTTTCTGTATTGCAGGTTCATGACGTATCGTAGGATGGAATCCGTAATTTACACTATAACTTTAGGCACTCCAAACTCTAGGCACTTATTATTTCTTAAAATTTGAAGCTGTAACTTACCGATGGTAAAAATGGAATTAGTGTTTGCATGTAAAGTTTTACGCCTTTATCGCCTGAAGCACCGCCAACACCATATCCAGTTCGATCCTGATAAAAATAGAAATAAGCATTTTTGCGGTTGTATACATTTAAAATGCTAATTGAAAACTTCCCGTCAAACTTTCCAATGGCGTAAGGAAAATTAACTGCCGCATCCAAACGGTGATAGTCGATCATCCGAAAATTATTGCGATCGGCCCAAACAAGCATCTCGTTGCTGTAATCGAATTGGTATTTGCCTTTTGCCAGAGTAACCGGATAACCCGAACCATAATTCCATACCAGCGACAGCTCTACTTTTTCATTGATCTGGTGGTTAACAACCAAACTTACATCCAGCCTTCTGTCGTATTTAAAGGGATAGGCGTTCCCGTTGTTTATGTTTTCAAATTGCCGGGTTGATTTTGCCAATGTAGTACTCAGCCACCCTGTTGTGCGACCTTTTAACTTCTGAAACAATAACTCTATTCCTTCGGAATGACCAATGCCCCCAACTTCTACTACATTTTCCCAGCGGTCAAAGTTCCCATATAGGGATGCCCCGTCTTTAAAGGCAATCAGGTTTTGCATTGTTTTTCGGTAGGCAACTATCGAAAGAGTATATCTATCTTTCATCAAATCAACATTCATTCCCACGGAAACCTGCGTCGAAAATTCAGGCCTTGCCATTTCGGTTGCAGGCATCCAATAATCGTTCGGAAATCCGGCATTGGAATATGACAGCATATGGATAAACTGGTTCATTTGGGTATAAGAAGTATGCAACCGTAGGTGTTTGAATGGTTTATAATTCAATAAGACTCTTGGTTCAAGGTAAAAAAAAGTTTCCCCGTTAACCATATAGGCAGCCAAACGCCCTCCTATATTTCCTCCCCATTTTTCATAATCCATTTCAGTTTCAACATACAGGGCATTTTCCCAAGCATCCACGCTGCTGACAAATGCACTGTCGGATACTATACCTGTTGAGGTCTCCTGATGTCTGGTTTCGTTGTTTGGTGTAAAAAAATGGGCAGTACTTTGGAGGCCGCTACGAAGCGACAGGTTTGGATTATAAAACCATTTCACGTTATAATTTCCACTAAGATCGCCTATACCACTCTTTAGCCTGTTCTCGGTTTTGTATTCGATATTATTGTATGTGGAAGGAGAAAACTGAGATGAGCTGTACTTATAACCGACTCCTGACAGGGTGAGATTGCTAAATAATTTGCTAGTATATATATGGTTCCAGCGCAATGCGGCCAGACTATTGCCCCAATTTCGTTTGGTTTTGTAAACCAATTCGTTTCCGGTACTTTCCGGGTCGTACTGTTTTATATTTACCACATCGCCACCTGTATATAAGCTCAGAAATAAACGATTGTTGTCGTCTACCTTATAATTGAATTTTCCGTTGATGTCGTAAAAACTATTGTTCAGAAGTCCGTCCGTCATCAAATTCATAACAGGCAACATACTTCTTCGTGCAGAAATGATATACGATGAACGCCCTTTTTGAAC
>JBGUEP010000092.1:0-5551 GCA_041821245.1 Prolixibacteraceae bacterium | reverse complement strand
CTCTTTCGGGACTTCCACCCTTTAGATCAACAGCATGCCCGGCACACTAAACATTTGACCTCTACGAGGTCTTCTATCATTGTTCGCCAAGCTGCATTCATCGGAGTTTATTTCTTCAAAAACTCTTCTGCCCAAACCCCTTTAGTGTTGCTGATTTTTACTGTATAGATTCCTTTTTGATATGTGCTTACACCAATGTTCACTCTTGATTCCTCAATTTGACTGGAATACACCAAAACGCCTGTTATAGAATAAATCTGAATGTTTGAGATTTGATCGAAATCGGGCAATTGAATGCTCAGAAAACGATCTGTTGGGTTGGGAAATATCCGTGGAGAATCTTGTGCCAATGCAGTGATGCCAACTTTGTTTTGAACGGTAAGTTTTATCTGATCGAAACTGGTTTCAACACCATCGGATACTGTAACCTTAAAGGTGTAATTTCCATTCGTAAAGCCGCTAATTTCGGTAGCCGATGTTTTGGGCGATTGAATGGTGATGTCGTTTTTGCCTGATGTTTTTGTCCAACGGTATACCAAACTGTCGTCATCTTCATCCATTCCGCTTGAGGTGAGATAAATGTAATTTTCAGGTTGATAAATTACGGTATCTTCATCGGCGATGACCACAGGCACATGGTTTTGTTCTTTTTTAAACGAAATCCAGTTGACATTCAGCGAACCAATCGAGGAGCTCAGTTTCAATTGGTGTTTTCCTTTTGAGAGAACGATAGGTGTTTCATAGGTACGCCAGTTCTGCCAGCCGCCCGACGTCGGAATGGCTATATTCACAAGGGAGGAATCGCCTTCAATAACCGATATATTGGTTGATGCATTACTTGAAATTCGGGTGTAAAGGTAATATGTGGCGGAATCAGGTACTTCAATGTTATAGATCAACCAATCGCCTGCATCGAAATATCCTACATTGGCCATGCCGTCGAAATCGGCGGTGGCTTCCAGTTGAATGCCACTCATGGTATTGTAACTTTCGGCTTCAATTCGGGCAGGAATTGGGTAAAATGCCGTGGTATCGTGGATAGGGTAAAAATTTAGGTACAATTCGCCCAACTCGGTTAACGTTCCTTCTTTTGGACCATAAATATCGAGGTAAGGCCATTTGCCCGACCGATCGCCGGTAAACCAGCTGTAACGGAAAATATTGCTGTCGTTTTCCAAATAATGGATAGCTCCAAGTACCAGGCTTTTTTGCATGTCGAGGGTGATGGTGGCCTGATCCCAACAGGCAAATTCCGTCAGCCATATTTTTTTGTTGTATTTGGAAAAGCCTTCGATATAACCTTGTAGCGCACTGGTGTAACACATGTAGTTATGCGCAGCAATGTAATCGACCCTGCAGTCAGGACAGGCTTCAAAAAAAGCGTCGAGATAGGCAAAGGGATTGCTATCGTTGGTGGTTCCGGGAATGTCTACACACTGATCGCAATAGTTGACAGCAGGACCAACAATTTTCAAGTCGAATTCATCAGCCAGAGCTTCAATTTTTGGCCAGTTGGCTGCTGCCTTTGCGGGCGTCATGTTGGCCTGTGTTTTAAAGTTGGGTTCATTAAAACCTAAAATGTATTTCACATTGGGATGTACTTTCAGAAAAGCGCGGAGTTTTGCCGTATCAGAACTTCCATTCCATACCATAGGAACAAAATCCATGTTATAATCTTCATAGGTATCCTTAACCTTTGAATCGGGAGTGACCGCCCAATTGTACCACCATGCTATTCCTTATGATATAAGCGACAAACGAATGAACCCGGCAATGGTTTTTATTAATTGCTCAAAACTACATCAAATGAAAGAAATAGTGATTTAACCTGACATTAACCTGATTCGGTTTCTATGCTTAATGTAAATCATTAAATTTGGAGTCAAGTGAAAACCAAAAACTATGAGATTTTTTATTTTGATGCTTCTTCTTTTATGTTCACCCTTATTAAAGGCTCAAACAGCAAGTTGCTGGTCAAATTCGAGGGGTGATCTTCAATTGCATGGAACCACCCAGGTGAATTTTCCCCAACAGATAAAATTGAAATGGACCTTCGATGCCGATGGTATTTTTAAATCAGCTCCGGTGATCTGTGATGGTAAAATTGTGGTGGGAAGCACCAACGGAACACTCTACTGTTTAAACATGAAAGGGGATTCCATTTGGGGTTTTAAAACCGACAACAGCATTGAAGCGCCTGCTCTTATTGACAATGGTACGGTGTACTTTGGAAATCTAAGCGGTTGGTTGTATGCACTCGACCTGAAAACCGGTGCTAAAAAATGGGAATACAAAACCGACAATCAGATTATGGGATCGCCAACACTTTTTAAAAACGGAAATCAAACCATTTTGGCGGTGGGTAGCTACGACTATTATCTTCATGGAGTGGATGCCAAAACAGGGAAAGGACTATGGAAATATGAATCGGATAACTTCCTGAACAGCGCACCAGCCATGAACAATGGTGTGGCCGTTTTTGGTGGCTGTGATGGTTTTTTGCACCTGGTGAACATGAAAACCGGAGTGAGTGAAGGTAAAATTGAGATTGCTACCTATGTAGCCTCATCGCCTGCCATTGATGGCACACTGGCCTATATTGGTGACTACGACGGTGGTTTTTCCTGCATCGATTTTCCTGCAAAAAATATCAAATGGCGTTACGAGAATACCGACAGTAATTTGCCATTTATAGCTTCCCCGTCCGTGGTTGGAAATAAAATATTTATTGGCAGTCGTGATAAATTTATGTATTGTTTCGATAAAAACAATGGAAAAGTTCTTTGGAAAAAAAATACAGGTAGCCGAATTGATGCATCGACCATCGCCAATAGTAAACAGGTATTGTTGATCAATATGAGGGGCGATATCATGCTGTTGAATAACACGGGTGGTTCGACTGTTTGGAATTATCAGTTGGGTACATCAGCCATCAATGCTCCGGCAGTTGTTGAAAATGCAATAGTAATTGCCGGTAGCGATGGGAACGTTTATTTATTGAGTAGTGAGTAATGAGAAATAAGTAGTAAGAAGTTTTAAAATCTGCTTGGCTGGCAATCTTAATACTTTGTATTAAAAACTAATAATCTTTATGAAATGAACATCATACAAATTATACCGGGTTCGGGAGGAAGTTTCTACTGTGGGAACTGTTTGCGCGACAGTAAATATGTCGATTCCTTAAAAAAACTAGGACATAAAGTGGTGAAGGTTCCCATGTATTTGCCGCTATTTTCAGATGAACACGATTTGGAGGATATTCCGGTGTTCTATGGCGCCATTTCAATTTACCTGAAACAACTTTATCCCATTTTTCGTAAGTCACCGGCCTGGCTAGATAAGTTGCTGAACTCAAAACCCATGATGAAAATGGCTGCTGGAATGGCCGGATCGACCAATGCCAAGGGCCTGGAAGAAATGACCATTTCGATGTTGTTGGGTGAAGAGGGCGAACAAAGTGCCGATTTGGATAAAATGGTCGACTGGATTGCCGAGCACTGCAAGCCCGATGTCATTCACTTGTCGAACGCTCTTTTGCTGGGATTGGCGCGAAGAATGAAGCAAAAATTGAATGTTCCGATCGTTTGTTCCCTGCAGGACGAAGATGTTTGGGTTGATCCAATGAAACCTTCGGCTCGCGAACACGTGTGGAAATTGATGAGTGAACGTGCCAACGATGTGGATGCTTTTATTGCTGTTAGCGACTATTATGCCAAGTCGGCAAAGGAATGGATGAATTTACCTGAGGAAAAATTGTACTCTGTTCATTTAGGAGTCGATCCGGCTGATTATCCTTTTACCAATGCAGTAACGCGCAATCGTGAAATCGGCTACATCTCACGTATGAATGCTGAGAATGGAACAGAAGTGCTGATTGATGCCTTTATACTCCTAAAAAAGGAAGAACGATTTAATGACGTTCACTTGCATTTGACTGGCGGATCAACCGGCGAAGATGTTCATTTTATCAAAGAACAAAAACGAAAATTAGAACAGAATGGCATTCGCTCCTTTGCTCATTTTTGGGAAGGATTTGAAGGGGACCATCGAAAGAATTTTTTAAAACGTGTACAGTTAATTTCAGTTCCTGTATTGAATGGCGAAGCTTTCGGAATCTATCTGACCGAAGCAATGGCATCAGGAATCCCGGTGGTACAGCCTGCATTGGGTGCTTTTTCCGAGATCATAAATACCGCAGGTGGTGGTGTGATTTACGAACCAAATACGCCAGAAGTACTGGCCAAAGCCTGGGCAGATTTGCTGGATCATCCGAAAGAGATCGAACGATTAAGCAACGAAGCTCGTGCCAGCGTTGAAGCTCATTTCGATATTAATATACAGGCTGAAAAGCTGGTGGAGATATATGAAAAGATAAATTATAGATGAAGATTGATTGAATGACACTTAAATTATGAGTAATACAAAAATATCCATACGTTTTTTTGACGACCGCGAAGTACGAGCCATTTGGGACGAGCAAAATGCCAAGTGGTGGTTTAGTGTGCTGGATATTGTAGCATTGCTTACCAACCAGGATGACTACACCAAAACCCGCAACTATTGGAAATATCTTAAAGCCAAATTGAAAAAAGAAAACAGTGAGTTGGTTAGTGATACTACCCAACTGAAACTTTTAGCAAGTGACGGTAAACGATATTTAACTGATATGTTGGATTACACCGGCATTATTACCTTGGGCAAAGAATTTCCAAGCAAAAAGGCAAACCGATTTATAGAATGGTTTACTTACAGCGATGAAAGCATAGATGGAAAAAGCAAAACAAAAGCGTATGCCCTGTTTGATAGTTCTTTTATCAACAGCATAGAAGTTGGCACATGCAAAGGTTTGCAACAAATACACGCCTATTTGTTTGGTGGATTGTATGATTTTGCGGGACAAATCAGGCAAAAAAATATTTCAAAAGGTGGTTTTCAATTTGCCGTATCACACTTTTTAGGAAATACATTAAAGCAAATAGAGGCAATGCCCGAAACTACATTTGACGAAATTGTAAATAAATATGTAGAAATGAACATTGCACACCCTTTTATGGAAGGCAACGGCAGAAGCGCCCGAATATGGTTGGATTTGATATTAAAGAAACGCCTGTACAAATGCGTGGATTGGAGTAAAATTAGCAAGCTAGATTACATGAATGCAATGAAGCTAAGTCCAACAAAATCTAATGTCCTAAATACGCTTTTGAAAAATGCCCTAACTGCTAAAATAAACGACCGCGAAATGTTTATGAAAGGAATTGACTACTCCTATTACTATGAAGAAAATGACTAAAGGAAAGACGATAAAAAGGGTTAACATATTGGAAGAATGAAAACTGAAACGCCAACATTTAGTCGATGATCATGGCAGTTTTAGTGCACCACGATATCCTTTCGTTACAACAGTCGAGCCCGCACCAAACTTGTTAGGTAGGCTGAAAGAGAATCACACGCAATCTGCCACCCCACTTAGAATTTCTCGTAAAACCCATAATATTGGATCAGTTCATAATTCGGGTTGTTTTTATATTTACGCATAAATTTTGGCTAC
>JBGUEP010000091.1:0-6017 GCA_041821245.1 Prolixibacteraceae bacterium | reverse complement strand
TCTAATTTTAATGTGATCCCAAATCTATCCTTCCACCCGAATTGTAAATTGATCCTCAATTTCGGCCAGATGTAGTTTGAAATGGCGGAGAAAATCCAACCCCATTTGCTTTAAGCTAATCAATTCATCGTCGCCAGCTATCCATTGCTGATCCAGCTTCGAATTGTCCACCTGATTGCTTACATGGATAAAATGCAAATGCACGTATTTCCACAATTGAACCAGGTTAATCCATTCTTCTTGCTTGTAATTTTGTATGGCAATCCATCGGTCGTTATTTCCATGGCTTGCATAATTTGGAAAGGCAAATGGACTTTCCTGATATTGCAGATGAATCATCCGATGGGTATTGTTCGACGCCGAATCAACCATGTGACCTAATATTTGAGGGATCGTTCTGTTTTGAGCATTTTCTATCTGTGTAAGCATCTCTTTGTCAAGACCGATTAATTTTGGAACCCAGATACCAATAAGCGTCATGATTTCCTGATTATTAGTAGTGAAAACATGCATAGCTCGTATTCGATTAGGTATTTATTTCACTAAATAATCCAATGCCTCTTCTTTGGTGTCGAAAGACATGATCTTATCTTTTGCAATGGTATTGTGTCCATAAAGCAAAATTTTCTTAATGCCTGTAATGCCAAGTGCCGCATTTTTTGAAGTACGGGCATTGAAAATTTCTTTGGCATACTTGTTCGCCTGATTCATGTACGCTGTGCTACCAAATGCACCTTCAAAATTATTTAATGTGAGCAATTGTCCTGTGGTTCTTGCATATTCATCTTTGACCATCTCTAGTACCCTCAGACTGTCTTCAATGGTGCTACAGTTGGAATAATCAATGTAAAGAATTTGTTTGCCTTTGTGGTTAATGTATTTAATGCTCATGGTTCAATGAATTGGTTCATTTAAAAATAAAAAATTGTTTGAACTTTGCCTTATGATTTACAACATGAAATACCTTCCTATTAGAACACTAAAATTACGCCCCACAACAGACTAAATGCAGTGGGGCGTAATTGGAAGGTGGTAAACATAATACGTCTTTAAATTGAAAACCGATACCTCTGGCTTACCTCACACCAATTGATGATGCTCCAAACTGATTTTAAATAGGCTTCCTTGTCGTTCGAAAACTTTTGGGCGTAGGCATGTTCCCAAAGATCGATGGTTAAAATTGGTGAGCCTTTCACAAGCGCATGTTTCAATACCGGATTTTCGTTATTTGTGGTTGTAATAAGTTGCAGGTGGTTCTTATTATTGACAATTAACCATAGCCATCCGGAGAATCCGCTTTTCATCCCTGTTTCAATAAACTTTTCTTTCAGTTTGAAAGTGCTCCCAAATGTTCTATTAATTGCAGCATCCAGTTCATACGAAAGTTCGCCACAATAGGGACTTAGATTGTCCCAAAAAAGTTGATGATTATAGACGATGCAAGCAGCTTCAATTATTTTGGAGTCATATTCATCTGCATTTTTAAAGAACTGGCAAAGGCTGGTGTTTTCAGCGTTTAATGTGGCGATGTATTCCATTAGATCCTCAAAACCGCGCATGTGGAAGTTTTTAAAATGACTTTCTATTCCATTTGTGTCGGAAATTTTATTGAGCGCACTATAAGAGTATGGAAGTGAGGGCGGCCTGAACGGTAGTTTTCGGGCAAAGCTATCAATGCAATCCATTGTCCCCCGCTTGTGGATATGCACATTTTTGTTTTTAGTAATAGTTGTCATGGCTCATCGGTGTTATGTTCTTAACTAATAGGAAGAACAAGTTACGTATATTAAAAAAGAAAGTCAATGGTAGTTTTTGATTCTCAGTGAGTTGCTATTGTTCTGTTTGGGGGTTCTAAGCGTCAATAAACTAGGTTTATACGTGTCTTTTTTCCTATTGTCATGCACCAATTAACCATTTTTAACGATTCGTTCAGTCATTACTTGCTATTTTTACTCACAAAGGCGACATTTAATTTTTATTCAAACAATTAAAATCAGTTTGTAGTGAAACAAGAGTTTATACTTAGGAACGGTCAAATTAAGGTCGATGATTTGCAGCAGTATTTTCAAGCTGATGTTGTGGTTTATGAGGTACTTAGAGTAATTGATGGGATTCCTTTGTTTTTCAACGACCATTTTGTTCGACTTCTTAAATCCTTAAATTTAATCGGGCGTACAATTGAACTCCATCAACATGAACTTTTTTTGTTATTATATGAATTGGCTACGGTCAATAACATGGCTATGGGTAACATCAAACTGAAAGTATCCTTTTGGGACAAACATTACGAGGTTCTTGCGCGGTTTATTCCTCACCATTATCCTGAAAAAGAAAGCTATTTAAAGGGAGTTGATGTTGGTTTACTATATGCCCAAAGAATGAATCCTGAAGCCAAGGTCGAGAATATTTCAGTTCGCGAGAGGGCCAATGAACAGATACAGCAATCAGGAGTTTACGAAGTAATTTTGGTCGATCAGAAAAATAGGATGACCGAGGGGAGTCGTTCAAATTTAATGGGTATCAAAAACGGAATGATTTATACGGCGCCTTTTTCCATGGTATTGTTAGGGATCACCTTGCAAAAAACCTTACAGGTAGCGACTGATTTGGGACTGAGGATACGTTATGAATGCATAACTTTGGATATGCTGCACACTTTTGATGCCTTATGTCTGACCGGGACTTCGCCAAAAATAATTCCTGTACTTCAGGTCCAAGGTCTGTACTTTGATCCAATAAATGCGCTGGTTACTTCGCTAACGGAAGGATATGAGCAAATGATTCAGGATGAGATTGAAAAAAAAAGGATTCCTTGAAGAACCCTTTTTAAACCATTATTATTCAATCACATTACATTAACGTAATGGATATGTTTTCAGAATTTCTGATGAATTTTTTAATATGTCGATGTATTGCGCGCGTTTATAGGCGTACTCATCCTTAATGTTGGTTTTAGAAAGTTTTCCTTTGAAATCATTTAATTCTTTATAGCCTTTACCATCCATCCATTTTTCGATGTCAGCCAATACGGTGGCAGCATAATCAATGCCATTTTCGTAAAAAGCACTCACCATTTGAACGCTATCGGCACCGGCGAGTATCATTTTAATCACATCTTCGCTGGTTTTTATACCGCGATTGGCAATGATTGTTGAGTCGATTTTACCAAAAAGCAAACCGGCATAACGTAAGGTAACCTGATAGTCGCCTTTGCGGGTTAGTTCCCAGGGGAAGTAGAATTCTTCGGTTTGAATGTTGATTTCGGGTTGGAAAAAACGGTTGAAAATAACAATGCCATCAGCTCCGGCTTTACTCAATTTTGAGATGAAGCTGAGCGGATTCGTATAAAAGGAACTTATTTTTACACTTACCGGAATTTTTACTGCCTCTTTTATTTCTTTTAAAACTTTAATCTGGTGGTCTTCTATCATTTTTGCATCGGCATCGGCAGAAACAGGAACACGGTAAAAGTTAATCTCAAGACCATCAACACCGGTTTGTTCTATCAATTGTGCATATTCAATCCATGTTGGACTATAAATGGCATTTACACTTGCAATTACGGGAATTGAAACACTTTGTTTTAATTTTTTAAGACCTAAAAGGTGTTCTTTGGGACCTGCATGTTCGATCTCTGGAAATATTTTTTCCATTTCAGCACCACGGAAATCGTATTCATGCAATTCTTCTTCCAATTGAAGCGATTCTAACTGAATTTGCTCTTCAAAAAGTGATTTGTAAACGATAGCTGCAACGCCTGCAGCTTCAGCTTTTTTAATTTGTTCGAGATCGGTAACCATGTTACTGGCACCTAAAATAATGGGGTTCTTAAGTTGAATTCCCATGTAGGTTGTTGATAAATTAGCCATATTGAATGTTGTTAATGAGTATTTACTGTTTATTGATAAAAAAACAATTCGATGGATCAATTTGTTTTCCTGTTCTACAATATGTAAGATAAACTTTTAAACAGATTAATAATAATTGTAATTTAAGTGATATTTCTTAAATAGCAGTTGAAACTAATACAAAATCGTTATGAAATATTTTCTGTTTACCTTTCTTTTGTTTCTGGTGCTTTTTTCGAAGGGACAAAGTTTGGTGATTCTACATACCAATGATATGCATTCGCATTTAAATGGTTTCTCTCCAGAAGCCGAATATACACCTTTGATCGATGATGAAGATCCAACAGCTGGTGGTTTTTCGCGTATTGCCGGATTGATTCAATCCGAAAAAGAGAAATATGGTGAGAGCTTATTGGTGCTTGATGCCGGTGATTTTTCAATGGGAACCTTGTTTCAAACTCTGGAAATGACAGAAGGCTTTCAATTGAATTTGATGAAAAAAATGGGTTATGAATTTGTTGCCATTGGAAACCATGAGTTTGATTATGGCCCGAATACTTTGGCTACAATGATCAACAATAATTTGAAAAACGGACCAATTCCACAGTTGTTATGTGCCAATTATGCTGGGTCTAAACTTTATCCCGATGATCTCCTGCAAAAATCATTTGACGACGGAGTAATTTTGCCCTATTCCGTAATCGTAAAAAATGGAATTAAAATTGGTTTATTCGGTTTGGTTGGTGTCGATGCTGATGAATCTATCGCTTCTTATTTTGGTGTTCAATTCGACAAACAGAAGAAGGTGGCTAAAGCTACAGCGAAATACCTGAAAAAAACGGAAAAGGTTGATTTGGTTATCGCGCTTTCGCACAGTGGTGTTTGGAAAAATAAAAAAGGGAAGTGGAGTGGTGAAGACCTGGATTATGCAAAAGCAGCCCCTGATATCGATTTAATCATAAGTGGTCATACCCACACTTATTTACCCATAGCCTTGCATGCAGGGAATGCTACCATTGTTCAGACCGGTGCCCTGGGATTGAATGTTGGAAAAGTAAGCATAAGTATGAAGGAGGATCATCGCCCCCAAATTGATTACGAACTGGTGGCCATGAATGACAAGATCATAGCCGATCCTGAAATTCAACAATTGATTGATTCCAAAACGTCATGGATTGAAAAAAACATACTAATGGATGCCGGAAGTAGTTTTTCTAAACCAATTTTAGAAACGTCATTCGATTTAACCATGGATGAAAACCATCCGTTTGAAAGCAATTTAGGGCCTTTTATCGCCGATGCCATTTATCATTCATTGAACCAGGACAAGGCTCCGAAAGTTGACATGGCTATGGTGGCTACTGGCGTGATTCGTACCAATATTTACACCGGAAAAAAAGGATTGCAAAACATCAACGATTTGTTCAATGTTATGCCTTTGGGAAATGGCGACGATCAGGTACCCGGTTCTTCTCTGGGGAAAATTTACGTTACTGGTAGTGAATTGAAGAAAGTGTTGGAATTGATTTTGGCCGTTTATCCAATGAAAACAAATTATTACCTCTATTATTCAGGAGCACAAATAGAGTTCAATCCTGATAAAGGTTTTTTTAAAAAGATTTCGGCCATCAAAATAGGGGATGAAGAAAAGGGATTTCGAACACTTGATATTGGCAAAAAAAGTCAGGATTTGGTGAGTATTGCAGCCAATAAGTACATGATTAGTTTTATTGGACAATTGAAAAAAATGAGCTTTGGGTTGGTGAATGTTATACCCAAAAGGGGCAATGGAGTTCCATTTGGCGATGATTCTTTCCTGGTTGATTTGGACGATCAAAAAGAAGGTGTGCAGGAAGCTAAAGAATGGCTATCCATATACCATTACATTAAAGAATTTAGTGATGTAAATGGCAACGGCATACCAGATGTTCCTGAAGTGTATCAAACCAAACGAAATCCTTTGCTAGTTGTGAAACAATAGATAGTTTCTTGATGCTCACTATAAAGTCAAGGGCAAAGAACGGATCATGTGATATTCTTGTGGGGAAAAAGTTTTTATGGATCAATTCAAAAAATTATGATTTATTAAAAGGATTGAGCACTATTCGAAAACTATGTCTTCAAACCAGACAGGTTTTTACTTTTCATCCTTGATGAGAAAAGTAAACA
>JBGUEP010000090.1:0-6856 GCA_041821245.1 Prolixibacteraceae bacterium | reverse complement strand
AAGGATAATAAAATTTCCGATTCCGATTGTAAAAAATCTCTAGTTTTAATGTGATCCCAAATCTGTTCTCATTGTCTTCTTTTACTCCAATCAACTCAAAATATTCAAATAGTTCTTCCGGCAGAAGATGCTTTAGTATTACGTCAATTTCCATTGGCGAAAGATAAAAATAAAATTATCTATCCACCCGAATTGTAAATTGATCCGAATTGTCCACCCCATGTTGATTTGATCCCGAAACACCTACGGTGTAATGTGCTTTTTGTGGGTTTTTCTAAAAAGGGAATAATAATATGCGCCAAAACACTTCCTTGCAATGGTTCATTGTTATAAGTTTGGGAAATGAAGAACTTATTCATGGTTGCCTTTCTTTTGGTGCTGAGCTATGCTGCCTTCACACAAAACAGCATCTCGCTCGATATTTCAGGTGTGAAAGTGAATGGTGGAACCCTTTATATCGCACTTTTTAACAGTGAAAAAACATACGAAGAAAAGTTAGTTTTCCACTCACTAAAGATGAAGCCTTCCGCTGAAATTATAAGCCTTCCACTGAATTTGCCTCCTGGGGAATACTTATTTTCTGTTTTTCAGGATCACAATGAAAATGGTCTTTTAGATGTGAATTTTTTTGGCCTGCCCAAAGAGACTTTTGGTTTTTCGAACTACGAAGGCAAAAGTATTCCTGGAAATTTTAACCGGCATAAAGTCCTTATTTCAGGAGCAACTACGAAAATTACTGTGCATTTATTTCAACTCTGAGTTAAAGCCATTACCACTTTACTAAAAACAGAAAAAAATATAGTGACTGTTTGTTTCGTGAGGCGCATGGCATAAAACACCACAGTAGGACAGGCCTATTTGTGGTATTTGGCTATTCTGCAGTGAAATACAGCAAAGGAATTACCCCGAGCTTCGCTTCAGTTGCCACCATGAATTAATAAGATCACATTTATTTTTACTACAAATGCATTTTTTTTTGATTTTAGAGGGTAACCTTTTGCCACTTTTCGGAATAAAGAGGTGATTTCTCTTGTACTCCGTTTATTCTTAGCGTTTATTTTATGTCATATGTTAAAATATATAAAGAAATAGTCTTTAACGTTAGGTTCGAACCGTTATTTTTTTTTAGATTTGCGCACAACGAACTAAAACCCTATTTAAAATGATTTTTCCCATTGAAAATCAGAATCAGAAATTATTGCAGCTTATCCGAATTTTCGATTCGATAGTTAATTCACCATAAAAACATGTTGCCAATGAAGAAAGCCTGAAAAATTGGGCTGTAAAAAAAAGCAGCACGGCCCGAAAACACATGCTGCTCAAACTAAAGTAGTTTAATCACTGAACCCGGATTGCAGTCCATAGGGTTCAATAACCACACAAAATTATGAATCGAGCCATTTGCTATGGGATCAAAAAAGATCAATAGAAAGTTGGCGAGATCGATGAGATACAAATTCGATATAACAATTAATCGAATCAAAAAATTGTAGTAATGATGGCCGTATTAAGCGGTATGATCGTTTTAAATTCTTGCGAGAAGCAGGAAGTTGAAACAAGCAGCTTAAGCACTGAAAGTAACATTGAATTGCCGTTTGAAGTTTCGAACGACAATGGAGTATTAAATTTTGAAACTAAGCTTGATTATGAACTTGCTTTGGATTATTTGGTAGAACTGGAACGTACAAGAGAATTGGATAAATTTGAAACTGCCTTAGGTTTTGATTCTTATCGCTCTACTTTTATAAACAACAAACAAAAAATGAGTGACATTCAAGATGATATCTTAGCAACTTTTTTAAATCCTTCAAATAAGGTAATTATTGAGCAAAAGATGTTTGAAGTCAATATGCCTGATGATCTTGTATCAGTATGGGAGCATATGGATTGTGATCTAAAATCGGCGGCTAAGGATGTTCTGATTGGAGAGTTTAAGTGTAGTGAGGATGTATTCTCAATATTAGAGGGGGCTCCCAGGTTAAAATCATCCGATTTTTGCGATGGGAATCAGGAAGGTTTTGAACAACCTGTGAATTATGGAAGTTACAGAACAGTATATACATGTGAGGTTGACTATATTAAAGCTGGATTGTACTATACATTGAATGCAAGGATAAAACAGACAGGAACTGCTGAAACAACTATTGGCTTAAAAACCACAGCTGAAAATTGTTATTTTACACTTAGAGATAATTCTTCACATACGTATGCTAAAGATGAATCTGGAATTAGTTGGGAACGCAATTTTAGGCCATATTGGGGACTCCAACGGATTCGTGACTATTATTTTAAGGTCGATTTTTATTCATATTATGGAGGCTATTATACCAATCTGCTAAATGAATCGACAACTAATGTTTGCCAAAATTAAAATATAAATAAAAATTATATCGTTGTTGGGTAATTACTCCCAACAACGATGTTTAATAGATGAGTATGAAAAAATTGGTTGTATTGATAGTTTTGTTAATTCCATTTGTTGGAAACAGTCAAAGTTTAAATTTTTTCTTGAAATCATCAGTTGGTCTCAGTAAAAGTATTACTAGTTATGATGGGGTATCAACAGACATCAAGATAGGATATAATCTATTCAAATATGTTGGGGTGGAAATGTCAACAAACAATACATATTTGTATAATAATGATGGTTTAAGTGGTTTTGCAGAATCCTTTACAAATACTGGAATTGGTATAGGGATTATAGTCTATCCGATTAGTTTCAAGGGGCATTCCTTACAATTAGTTGGAGGTTATACCCAAAATATTCTTTATTTAACAACTGCTTATGTCGATCCGATTGAGCCTATTTTTAATGCTGCAACATCGAGCAGAAATTTTTCCATTTCACCTTATTGGGGCGGTGGATACTTTTATCAATTTAAAAGAATCGCTGTCGGGATAGATTATAGGCAAAATAGGATTAAAAAATATACAGGAGGTTTTACGAACAAACAATACCTGTTCTCCTTAATTAAGAGTTTTTAACAAACGATGTAACATGAAATGTTTGTTTATCATCATTACTTTACTAATTGGTTTTACGGTTAAAGGAAATTGTCAAAATCCAACAACATCCATCAAAAGCTCGATGGGCTTTATTAATGGCCCTGACACAGACAAAGGTGTAGTAAGTAGCATAGGTGTTGAATATCAGCCAATAAAATATTTGGGCATTGAATTGAGTTTTGACAACTGGTACAGGTATACTGAGGAATCGGGCAGCGATACAAACACTGGTTCGTCACTAATTCTGCATGGATACCCCTTAAATTTTAAAGGAAACACCATTGATATTTTTGCCGGTTATGGCTACAACATCAATTATTGGCGGTATGTTGGAGGAGGAATGGGACGTTGGTTTTATTGGGCACCAATTTACGGAGCAGGCTATTATTACTCTTTTAATCGGTTTGACCTTGGTATAGTATACAAAAAACAATTATTCAAAGGTCCACTAAACAATGAAAATAGGCAATTTTTAGTCTCTTTAAAAAAACACTTTTAGCCAATGAGAATTCCACGTGTGTGTTTGATCTACATTCTTTTTTTAACCCTATCCAGCTGCTCTAAACCGGTTGAGCTTGACCTCCCGCTATACGATGACAAACCCGTTGTGAATTGTTTGTTTACACCCGAAGAACCTTTTGTGGTTCACGTAAGTAAAACAGCCAGTCAATTCGACACCATGCTTGTAAACGTTAGTAATGCATTGGTTGAAATCTATCAAGGAGAGAAAATATTAGCAGAATTACCATCGAATGGCTTTGGTTTTTACTCCGATTCTACTTTGTATCCTGAGATAGGAAAGTCCTACACTTTGAAAGTAAATGTCCCGGGTTACGATGTAGTAACAGCTATCGATTCGGTACCCTCAACCTATTCCGAGTTTATATACCAAGGATTTGAAGAAGATGCATGGTACAATGAAGAAGGACGCGCATACAATGCCTTAACGTTTGAAATAGAAGATCAGGCAGTGTCTAATTTTTTTGAAGTCTTGTATCGGGCCAATTATTCGACGCAATATTCGTGGCAGGATACAATCAGTTATCATTTTTGGATGTCGCATTTTACCCTATTCGATCCGGTAATAGAAAAAGGTCGAACTATTTCCATTTTTACCGATCAAATGTTTAACGGAAGCAATTATACCATTAAAATGATGGATGGTAATGGTATATGGAGTGCCGATAGTTTACATTTGAATGTGCAGGTATTGCAGGGTTCTCAAACATTTTACACCTACCGAACCACGTTTTATAAACACGACTATGCCCAATATTCCGATTTTTTTGAGCCCACCGAACCGGTCATTATGTATTCAAACATTAATAATGGCTACGGTATTTTTGCCGGCTACCGTTCTAAATTTTATCCTTTAATCTTTTCAAATTGAGCTCAGGTCTTTCAACCATGAAATACATATACCTCCTTCTTATATTTCTATTTTCTTCAAGCTTTGCCCATGCGCAAAACCGGGTAATTTCAGGCTTTGTGCGCGATAGCCTAAGCAATGAACCACTCATAGGTGCAACCGTTTGGGCAGAGGAATTACAACATGGAACAGCCACTGATAATTTTGGGCATTTTTCACTTATGGTTCCACAAAACCAGGAAATTAAGTTAAGCTCCTCCTTTATTGGTTACCGGGCTAAAACCATCGAAGTAAAAGACAGCGATGAATCCCGAATCGATTTCAATTTGTCGGAAGGAATTGAATTGGGTGAAATCAAAGTTCGCGGCCAAAAAAAAATTGAAAATCGTATAGAGATGGGTGTGGTTTCTCTTCCAATGAGTCAGATGAAAACCTTGCCTGTTATTGGAGAACCCGATGTGTTAAAGATTATGCAATTAATGCCGGGAATTCAGGGAGGCTCCGAAGGCCGAAGCGGTTTGTATGTTCGGGGTGGAAGTCCCGATCAGAACCTAATGTTGCTGGATGGAGCTTCAGTGTATTATGTCAACCATTACGGCAACTTTCTTTCCCTGTTTCACCCTGAAATTATCAGCAATATGAAACTCTACAAAGGTGCTTTTCCTGCCAAATATGGAGGGCGTCTTTCATCGGTGGTCGACTTGCGCATGCGCGAAGGGAATAAAAAAGAACATCACGGGAGTTTTGGAATAGGTTTACTTTCGGCCGATCTTCTTTTGGAAGGTCCCATAAAAAAAGATACCACTTCGTATATTTTCTCAGCTCGCCGGTTTTATCTCGATGCCATTATGCGACCAGCCATTCTTTTAATTTCTGATTTTGTATCCGTTGGTTATCAATTTTACGATATCTACGGGAAAATAGCACACACCTTTAACGAAAATAATCGCCTGTACCTGAGCCTCTATACAGGAGACGATGCTTATGGTTTTAACATATTGCCCTGGGAGGATGAAAATTTTAAAGGTAAAGGACGAACACGTTGGGGAAATACCTTGTCTACCGTACGCTTAAATTCGAAACTTAGTAATAGGCTGATGTCTGATTTTATATTAGGATATACGCGTTACCATACGGGCCAATCGCAGGAATTTTATGTTGATTCCAGTTATTTTAGTTCAGGAACTTTAGCAACGGTACAAGACTTTTCATTTAAAAGTGAATTCAATTATACGCTAAACAATTGGTACGATCTGTCTTTTGGAGCAGGTATGGTGCAACATCGATTTCAACCGGGTTTGGTCACGAATAAACAAAAATTGGGAGACAGTACCACAGTCGATACCCGCTATGGAAGTGCCTTGCAGTTTGGACTTGAACCCTATGCATATATCGAGAACGTATTATGGCCCACGAACTATTTAAAATTTAATTTGGGAATGCGTTATACCGGGTATTGGGTGGGTGGAACAAGTTATCAGAAGTTAGAACCCCGTTTGTTGGCTGTATTGGGCACCGAACAAACAGGAGTACTTAAATTATCCTACACCGAAAATATGCAGCCATTGCATTTGTTGAGCTTTCAAAATATTGGAACTCCCAACGATTTATGGATGCCTGCTACTAAAAACATTGCGCCGGCACAAGCCAAACAATTAAGCATAGGTTACGCAAAAACCTTATTTAACAATTTTGAGTTTTCGCTTGAAGCATATCAAAAGAACTTAAGCAATTTAATCGACTACAAAGATGGTGTGAGTTATCAATCGACCGATCAGGACTGGCAGCAAAAAGTGGAGACTGGAGGCCAAGGTACCTCTAAAGGAATTGAAGTGTTGTTTAAAAAGAACGACGGTAAAACAACCGGTTGGATTGGTTATACGCTGGCCAAAACCGATCGATATTTTGCTGAAAAAAACAATGGTAAGCGTTATCCGTACATCTACGATCGAAAACACGATTTATCAGTTGTCGTAAATCATAAATTCAATAAAAAATACAACTTGTCGGCTTCGTGGATATTTGGGTCGGGATATCCTTTGACAATGGAAACAGGATACTATCAAACCTACGAAACAGCAGGTTGGAGGGACCCCAAACCTGAAGGAATAAATCCTTTTGTGTTGAATGACAATATTGTATTGTACTCTGGGAAAAATGGCGTGCGCATGGGGAATTCACACCGATTGGATATCGGCTTTCAGATACATGGGGAGACTAAAAAAGGAAGGGATAAAACCTGGAGTTTTAATATTTACAATGCCTACAACCAACAAAATCCTGCATCCTATTTTTATGATTGGAAAGACAATAAAGACCATTCAAAAGGCAAAACGGTATGGCAACAAAGCGGCCTGCCAATAATTCCAAGTTTTACCTATCGGGTGAAGTGGTAGAAGTCTGATCCCTCGACAAGCTCGGGAACCAAGACTGTCCCTTCATGATATATGTTGACAATAAAAATGTTAATAACTCATTAAG
>JBGUEP010000089.1:0-8655 GCA_041821245.1 Prolixibacteraceae bacterium | reverse complement strand
AAGCAAAGAAAGTCAAGGCTCCCTTAAAATCTTTTTGCTTGTTCTTACGAAACCTAAGTTCGGCCGGGCGATCTTCGAACTTCCGATAGATATCGGAACTCAGCTTCCCGGTCTCTCTAAGGTTTCGTCTCAAAACGCAATAATTTTTAAGGAGGCCAATCCGAATTGCGAATGTTTGTATAACGATCAAGACAATTCATCCTTGAAGAGGTTGATCGGTTTTACTTCATGATAAGTTAAAACATTGACTCATTGTTGTCCCCATTTCGCTGGGCGGGAGGACTGGCAATAGGAAAGGCCAGAATATGTAAAAAAAATATTTGACTAGAGTTCATAAACAAATTATTCGCCCCATTCTTGGAGTAATCGGATTAAATACCTTGAATACAGAATAAAGAATTCTGTCATTGGCAGAGTCCAGCTAAAATTTAGCCACAATTTGCAAATGACAGGAGCCCAATGGGCTCAAATATGTGTAGCCCCGGGTTTTTAACCTGGAGTACGAATAAGCAAGATTCAAATCGTCCGTGGAATAAAATTGGTCATAGGAGCAATTTATTTCGGACGAAACATGGCAAATAAACAAAAGAGGTACATCTCACATTTACAGAAAAATACGCAATTCCGTCATTGGCAGTTTAAGTAAATAGTGCTTCGCTGAACTCCTTCAGGAATTCTTAATGTATTAAGCGGAAACCAATTTAATTTACTCCAAAATCATGTAAATGGGAAAATGGTCACTCACACCACCATAATAGCTGCGACCATAGGTCCTGTTGGGTGAAATCTGACCATCCTGACCTTTGAATTCCATAAAGGGTTGGTGGAAGATAAAACCATTGTCGAGCTTCGATTTTAAACCTTTCTTTTTATTGATGAGCGCACCTGAAATGACCATATTATCAATCATATTCCAGTCATTTTGGTAGTTGTACGATCCTAGTCCATTTTCAAAATCATCGTACATCAGGTTCACCAGCTGATTATTTTCAACAAACGTTTTATTGGGAATGGCCATCAAAACATCCGAAAGGCTCATGTTGCCCGGTTCATCATTCATGTCGCCCATGATTATGATATTGGCCTTGGGGTCGAGTTCAAAAATACCGTTCACTTTCTTTCTCACCACATTGGCTGCCAGTACTCTTTTTGGCGCCGAAGCGACCTCTCCACCCCGACGTGATGGCCAGTGGTTCACAAAAACATGGAAGACCTCCCCTCCTATCTTACCCTTTACATACAGCACATCCCGAGTTAAAAAATCAAGTTCGTCAGGATCTGTCACCGGAAGAGATTCAAAAGACTCCAGTTTAAAAATTGCTGGTTGATACAGCAAGGCGCAATCAATTCCTCGAAAATCAGGACCGTCTTGCCAAACGATTTGATAATTCGCTTTTTTAAGGGCATCCTGTGCAACCAAATCGTTCAACACTATATCGTTTTCAATTTCAGCTACTCCCAGCAAAGCGGGCAATTTTACGGAATCGATGGCACGAACAACCCGAGCAAGATCGTGAAGCTTTTTTTCGTATTTTTCAGTATTCCAGTTTTTGATATCAGAAGGCGTAAACTCTTCGTCAAATTTATTGGGTGTGTCAATGGTGTCGAACAAATTTTCGGTATTGTAAAAGGCTATGGTTAACGGACCTTCAACCTTCCTGGAGGTCTGGCAGGAAACAAAAGCAATTACAACAACAGCGACAAGGATTAAGCGGGTTTTAAACATTTAAATCGTTTTTAAATTGGATTCACAAATTACAGCAATTTTACACCAATTGAAAAGGAAAACGGTCAGGAAATAATCTTACTTTTGGATTTTAATTAACAATTGAACCATGATAACCATCGATCAGCTTGAAGTTTTGTTACGTAGTATACCCCAATACTTTCTATTTGGAGGTTTAGGCCTGTACATTTATGCCTGGATTGAGAAGAAACCTCAGCGCGGAATTTGGGGTGAAGTTCTTTTTGTTCTCATTGGCTTATGTGCCCTAATCATACTTATAAGTGGTATGATCCCCTCGCCCAACGCCGAAGGTTTGGTGCAGGATCATGTAGAACGGGTCATAAAAATGCTATCCTTTTTGACACTTATCGGATTACTTTCATCCATCAGTATAATTATTCGATTGTTACGAAAAAAACATTGGGTCCCCCTGGTTCTTGCCATTTTTGCGCTGGCGCTTTATCTGTTTTTTAATACCACCGGTCTGGCCAAAGTGAAATTTGAACTGAACAATCCACCAATCGAAACTCACGTTCAACAATAAATTACAAAACGAACCTTATCTTACTGAGAAATTTGCAATGTACATAGTCTAATTTAGCAAAGCCAAAGGCAATACAACCACAACCCTTTCACCAAAAAAAACCAACCCAGCATGAAAAAAGCACGATTCATTCTTTTGTTCTTTCTTCCGGCACTAACCTTCGCACAGTCAATCAGCTACCCGCCCACGCGGCAACAAACAATTATTGATACTTTTTATCAACATACCATAAGCGATCCGTATCGTTGGTTGGAAAACACGCAAACAGAAGAAGTCGACGAATGGGTAGATCAACAAAACAAACTCACCCATTCGTACCTGAACAAAGCAAATTTTAAATACAATTCGATAAAACTCATCGATAAATATGCATATACCAATTATAGTTTCCCCAGCAAGCATGGCGATTATTATTTTAGTTTGCTGTATTACAACAATACGAACGTTTTTGGACTTTTTTCACAACTCTCCCTTAAAGACTCTCCGCAACTTTTGGTAGATCCCACTTTTATTTCAAGCAAAGACAACATCTATATAAAAACATACTCGGTTTCAAAAGACTCCAAAACCTTAGCCTACATTTTCGGCCGCAATGGAAGTGATTGGGGCGAAATTAAAGTCATCAATCTCAAAACAGGCTACCATTTAAACGATCATCTAAAGCAAGTAAAGTTCTCATCTATTTCATGGAAAGACGATGGTTTTTATTATTCCAAATACCCGGAACAAGGCATTGAACAAACCACCGGACAAGAAGTGTATTTACACAAACTGGGTACCTCACAAGAGGAAGACCAATTAATTTTCAGAAGAAAAAATAATCCAACTGCCGACTTCGATTTTTTCACCACATTTGATGAAAGCTATTTCATCCTTAAAGAAAAAGACACAAAAAACAGATTAATCAACATTTTTTACATCAATTTTAATGACCCTCTACCCGCACTTAGACCGTTATTGACCAAACTAGATGCAGATGAATCATTAAGTTTTCTGGACAATCAAGGTACCGATTTACTGGCCTATTTGTCGAAGGAGGGCAACAATGGAATGGTACTTAAAATTGATCCGGCGAATCCCCGAGAATGGAAAGTGTTGATCCCCGAATACAAAAAATCACTATTAATTGATGTAAAACTCCTCAAAGACAAAATATTAACCGTTTACCTGACCAACCAAAAACAACAAATAGTTTTCTTCGATTACCAGGGAAATGTGCTGCACAGTATTGATTTTCCTCCAGGCTATTCGGTGAGTAATATTAAAGGTGAAAAAAATGATCCTTCCCTATTGTTTGCCTATTCAGGATATACGCAACCCAATATTGTATATATTCTGGATGTTGAAAATTATGAATTGAAACCGCTCAAAGCAACGGTAGTGAATTTTGATTATTCCGACTATACAATTGAAGAACATGAGTATAGGTCGAAAGACAGTACAATGGTTCCCATGCTACTAATTCACAAAAAAGATCTCGATTTAACACAAGCCCATCCTACTTTATTGAAGGCCTATGGAGGTTTTGGTATCATAAGCCCAGCGTCGTTCAATCCGGGCATTGTGCATTTTTTAATGAAAGGTGGAATTTTTGCCTTTGCCAATATCCGCGGTGGTGGAGACCTTGGAGCCTATTGGTGGTTTGAAGGAAGAGGTAAAAACAAACAGAATTCATTTGATGATTTTATCTGTGCGGCTGAATTTCTTATCGATAATAACTACACCACTGCCAAACAATTGGCCATTACCGGTGCATCAAACGGCGGCCTGGTTGTGGCGGCAGCTGCCATACAACGACCGGAGCTTTTTAAAGCCGTTGTGCCCATTGTGGCCCCTCTGGATATGATTAGATTTGAAAAATTCACCATTGGACATTTTCATAAAAGGGAGTACGGTACAGTAACGGATTCTGTCAGTTTCATTAATTTACTATCGTACAGCCCTCTGCACAATATAAAAGAGCAAGTGAATTATCCGGCCATGCTCATCATGACTTCGGAAAACGACGACAGAGTACCTCCACTACATTCCTATAAATTTACGGCACAACTTCAAAATCGGCCGGCACAAACTAATCCTATCTATTTAAGAGTTGAAAAAGGGGCAGGACATTATGGTGCTTTTGGATCGTATAAAGATATTTTAAAAGAAGAAGGCGAAATGTATAATTTTATACTCGATCAGTTACTGAAGGATGAATAATACCATCATTTTCTTGCAATGAATCAGATTTATCCGCATTTGGTAAAGATTGCTTCGCTACGCTCGCAATGACAGGCCAGCCGGAGTGGGTAGGGTTAAAAAATGGGCGGCAATTGCCGCCCATTTTTTAACCTCCCCTGAAACAAAGCCGCGTGTCATTGCGAGGAGTGACCAAAGGGAACGACGTGGCAATCTGATGGCATTGATGGAATTGTTTTCACCAGGGAACGACGTGGCAATCTGTACACTCCAGTTTTGATGTTTCCCCGAAGGGAATTCCATGGCAAAACCTCTTACAATGAACGGAATTCCGGTTACATGCGTTTTCTGTTGACCCCTATCCGTCCCGGCAAGCCGGGACACCTTTCCCCTAAAGCGGGAAAGGGCCGAATACGAAACGAACATTGAAGGTTGAAACATTCTATCATTCAAATTGATGGAAAGGTAAGTTCTTAGCTACCGGCCTCCGAATAAATGTTATTCGACACCCGATTAATGAATTGATCCTTGAAATGATCCGTTAAAAACTAGTAGCAAAAAGTTCAGACGCACAAAAAAGGCCGCTCGTAACGGAGCAGCCTTGATCGTATCTTCAGGAAATTATTTTATCCTTTTAATTCTTTGCAGGCACCGTAGAGTCCCTCAAACAATTCTTCCACATCGCTGGCAGCTACCGCAGAATAGGCAATGCGTATTAAATTGTTCAGGTTAATGATTCCAATGCTGTATTTTTCGATCAAAAGCTTTCTCAGGGCTTCTCCATCAATACCTTCATGCAATTGCACACACATAAAATAGCCCGAATTGTATGGAATTGCCTCAAAATAGCTAAGGTATTTGTCTTGAGTTAAAGCCACCTTTACGGCATCATAACGTGCTTTCATGATGTCAAATTTTGCTGCTTTTTGTGCATCGTATTCGGCATGATCGAAAGCCACCATCAACAACGATTGTGACAAATTGGATGCATTCGAAATGTTACCACGTATTGCTCCGGCTGTCTTCGCTTCAAGTGCGGCATACAATTCAGCTGTTCCGCCTTTAATACCATAGGTCATAAAACCAACACGGAAACCCCACACATAGTCTTCTTTTGTAGGACCGTCCACTTTAACGGCTAAGATATTTTCATGCAGGTTCCCTAAAACGGCGAACAAACTTTCTTCGGCAATTCCTTCTTCATACACCAAACCAAAATAAGCATCGTCTAAAACGGCCACAATCTTATTTCCGGCCTTGGCTGAATCTTCCAGTGCCTTCACAATGTCATTGTATTCCTTCATCGTAGGAGTGTATCCCGATGGATTATTCGGAAAATTAAGGATCACCACCTTCTTGCCTATGCCCCCTTCATTCAATTTAGACGTAAACGCCTCCAAATCGAATCCTCCGTTTTTAAACAGGTTGAAGGTTTTCATTTTTGTACCATACGCATGATTTAAAATGAGGTTGTAATTTCCCCAGAAAAGATTAGAAACAATTATTTCCTCTCCTTCTTCCATAAACAAATAGCCAGCCATGCTCACACCGTGAGTCAAGGCATTGCTTACCACGGGCAAACTGATTTCAAATCCATTCATCGATGGATTCTTTTTGTAAATCATGGACTTCCATTTGGCACGGATATCCGGACGACCATAACTTGGTGCATACGGAAATGCCAGGGCCGGGTCGATACCCAATTTTGAGGCGATGGCTTCAAGGCGCATGGGCGTATTGTCATCTTCGACAGCCGCACCAATGGTTGCGTTGATTTTGGTCCCTTTAGCGTCAGCAGTTTGACCTAGTATTCCTTTTTTTGGAAAGAAGATATTTTTTCCTTTTTCCGATAACATCTCATAAACAGCCGGATTTTTGGCCAAGATAATTTTGTTTAATTCTTCTGCTTGTGGATTCATTTTAACCGTTTTTATCGTTTTCTTTCTATTAAAAACTACTGATGCAAACCTTACAATTCATTTCTAAATCGTCAAAAATGCGTAATATTGTAAAACAGGTGCAAGATATTAAATAATTAAATTATTTGACGTTTATACTTTCAACTTGATACCTTTAATGATCATTATTTTAACAACTGAAACACAAATTGAAACTTATGGACTGGCAAAAAATATTAGAGCAATCAATGGCACTTCTTTTTCCCTTAATTATTGTATTCCTTTTTGTCTACTACATGCTCAAAACATTTTTCGATCAATTTGAAAAACAGCGAAAACAAGAAATGCGTCTGAAATTTACAGAGGAAACGCTGCCCTTGCGTTTGCAAGCCTATGAACGTTTGATCCTCCTGTTGGAACGGATCAAACCGGAATCGATGGTAATGCGACTGGCTCAGGCCAATATGAATACCCTTGACTTGCAACGTGCTTTGTTGGAAAACATTCGGACCGAATACGAACACAACCTTTCTCAACAAATTTATATTTCGTCCAAAGCCTGGTCCATGGTCGTTTCGGCTCGTCAGAGCATGCTTCAGCTGGTCAGTTCAAGTGCCGCGGAAGAAAACCCGGAAGCGCCCTATATGGAATACGCCACCAGTTTACTGGAAGAATTTGGATCCATCAGCGATGACCCGGTAACTTTGGCCATTCTATTTGTACAAAATGAGGCCAAAGAACTCATGTAAGTAATCATACTGTAGATTATCACGCATTTAATAAATTTTTTTCCAGTACAATTTTTGTATTTCTTCAAGGTCACTTAACTCCAATATTCCAGAATAGATCCTTACTATATCTACTACTTCCTGTTCCTTTAGGAAGCAACCCAATGCTGCATCAAATTTGCTTCCCAGCCAGTTATGACGCACCTTGGCAGTCACTTCAGCAAATTCTTCGAAAGTCAACTTTTTGGGTATTTTCAGGTAATAATGGTTGCCTTCGCAGGCATCTTTGTAGATGGCATCGGTTAAGCTTTGTAAACAAAATACTTTTTTCAGCGTCACGTGCGTATTCACATTTTGCCAGTTTCCGGGAGTAAACAACATACTAATGCCATGTTTGGCAAAGGATTCCTGTACATCCTTGATACGGGCATAATCATCGATGTGTCGCAAACGTATGACATTATAAAAGCGATCGTTAAATTTGATAAAGGCTTTTGCTGCATCCAGGTCAAAGTCAAACTCTGCCCGAACTTTTTGGAAGGCCCGAACCACGTCAAAAACTTCATGGGTTGTCAAAATAGCAATATAAACATAATGTGGACAGTGGTCCGTCAAGGGAGAATTAAACTCATTATAGTAGCCCCAAAACGGAGCAGGTGATTCAAAAACCAGGGAGCCCGGAATGATGTTTTGATGAATGGTATTAAACTGTTCCAACTTTTCCAGCGTTCCAAATACCTCACAATGTTGATGATCTTCCATAGTATTTAATGTTTTAGGTTTATTACAGTATAACAAAATGACGTTCGCAAAGTTTTATATTAAATGGAAGAAGAAATGTACTTTGTAAAACAAATTTAACAATACGCCTGACAGACATACAATTACATATCAAACAATAGAAATAGAAGCCAAAAAATGCAGCCGGACAATTGTTGATTCTTCCTGAATCGAAATTAAATGAGTGAATACATGCGAACTGTTGGCAAATAAATGGAAGTAAAATGAAATCTTTTTTATATTTGCAGCCTGTTTGATTGGAACCACTCCCATCAAATAAAGGAGAGTTGCCAGAGTGGTCGAATGGGGCAGACTCGAAATCTGCTGTACCCTCCGGGGTACCGGGGGTTCGAATCCCTCACTCTCCGCAAAACCAAAGCCTTGCACCTTGTGCAAGGCTTTTTTGTTGTATGAAATTCAAACTTGTTTGAAAATTTCACACTACAAAAAAAGGCTTCATCCGAAGGATGGGCTTTGGTTTTGAGCTACTTAAAGGAGTCCCAAGGGATCGAGAATCAATCCCTCACTCTCCGCCTCCGCCCGCCGAAGTCACGATATATCGTAGACGAAGGCGGGCTTTTTTGTTTCTGAGATTTCTACTAACTTGATCACTCAACTTGGCGGGCTATGGCGGACAGGTCCGCATAATTACCAAACACCAACAACTTAGCACTTATTATACGCCTTTAAACAAAGGCAAAAGATTTGTCTTGCAGACAGCCTTACTTTCTTGCCTTGACGCCAGAAAGTAAGCAAAGAAAGTCAAGGCTCTAAAGTTTTTGCTGACGGGTACCCGCA
>JBGUEP010000088.1:0-9013 GCA_041821245.1 Prolixibacteraceae bacterium | reverse complement strand
TTTCTTTGCTTACTTTCTTGCGTTAAGGCAAGAAAGTAAGGCCGTCTGCAAGACACCAAGTTGACGGAATAATTGCGAACTCAAAATTGGATCCAATCTATAATAGGATAATTTTGCCATCTTCAATTTTTTCTAAAATCCAGCCTATTTATGAATTGATCCCTCAAAAGTCTAAGGGAGCTCAGGCAATAGCATCGGGCTGCAACTTATGTAAACTGCTGCTGTATTGGAAGTGTGAATTTGAAGGTACATCCATTATGCTCCATACAATCGACCCAAATACGGCCACCATGCATTTCGATAAATTCTTTACACAACAACAAACCCAGACCGGTTCCTTTTTCGTTATGTGTACCCAAAGTAGAGTAGTTTTTTTCAATTCGGAATAAATAAGCGATGTTTTCTTTTTTAATTCCGACCCCATTATCTGTTACTGAAACAATCAGTTCATTTTCGTTTTGTTCGGTGCTGATGGTAATTTTACCATCGGGATGAGTGAATTTTATACTATTCGATATCAGATTTCTTAAAATGGTATTAATCATTAATCTGTCGCCAAAAGCAGGAAGGGAGGGAGGGGTATTTATCGAAATGGTGATGGATTTTTGCTTTGCTGAATCATTTAATAATTCAGTCACTTCATGAATTAGGAGGGCTGCATCAATTTTATTGGGTTGAAATTGAATTTTTCCCGATTGCGCTTGTGCCCAATCCAATAAATTTGAAAGTAAATCTAGTGCCCGTTTCGAGGAATCATGAATGATTTTAGCATAATTTTCAAGTTCTTCGTAGTTTTTATTTTGGATCTCCTCCACAAGAAGGTCACTAAATCCAATGATGCTATTAAAGGGATTTTTTAAATCGTGCCCAATGATGGAGAAAAAACGATCCTTCGTTGCATTGAGTTCGCTCAAACGTAATTTGCTTTTTTGTAAGGCTTTTTCTGCATTTTTTCGTTCAGTGATATCCCGAACATTTAAAACAATGGATTGAACGTAGGGATTATTGATTTGATTGGTTCCAAAGGCTTCGAGATAAACCCAGCCTCCATTTTTGTGCCGATGGCGGTATTGTACTCCTCCATTCTTTGAATTTTCAATAATGTCAGTTAGCCCTGTTTTGGCACTTTGTTGGTCATCGGGGTGAATCATTTGCTCAATTACCGGAATGTGAATTAACTCTTCCGGACGATACCCAAGCGTTTTTTCGCACGATTCACTCACATAATGCTGAATCCCATTGGAATCAATAAGTACAATCATGTCAAATGAATTTTTGATGAGCTGCCTGAGCTTTTGTTCACTCCCTTTGGTGAGCTGCTCAATTTGCTTTTCCAATTGCTGATAGCTTGGTTTAACTCTCATGCTGATAAAAATATTTTCAACGCGTTTGTTGTGATATCGTGAATATTTAGAGACAAAGTGTGTGCTTTTTATATTGTTTGCTCAATGTAGGAAAATAAGCCATTGTGTGACTTTTTACTTAGTCCCGGTAATGACAATTGGAGTCTTAATAGTTTTAATAATAATTTCAAGTGCCTGTAACAGTGCTTTAAACGAATCAATCCTTTTAGACGTTTTTATTTGTTGAATATGAGGTTGGGATAAACAGGGCTAAGTTTTAATATTTTTCTATTTTTGAATTTCGTATAAAAACCATTTCAGCTCCATTTTTTGATGAAAGAAATTTCAATATTTTTTGTAATCTTATTGTGTTTGTATCTTTTTTTTGGAGCAGCTTTGTTTTTCTTAGCTATTTTCAGCCGTAAAAAGGAGACCGCCTATCTTTCAGTTAGTTTTATTCTGCGTGCACTACTTTATCTTGCGCCAAGTATCTTAATTTTTCATGTTAATTTGGAATTTTCGGTATGGATTACTGGCCCAATTAAAGTATTCATCATTCCGTTGAATTACTTATTTGTAAAAAAATTATTTGATCAGAACAAGTCGCTGGCTTTAAAAGATCTTTGGCATTTTTTACCCTTTTTAATCGATTTGATTTTAACCATTGTCATTGCTTCAAATCATGCTGTCGAGGTCGTAAATGGTAGCCAAATCAATATGAAAGATGCATTGGATACCGTATGGGAAAACAACTTTTATTATACGCTACTGTCGACTACCGCTCGTAGTATCAGCTTTATACAATGGTCTGTTTATTCTATTCTTACAGTCCCCTTAATTAAAACGTGTCTTAATTTTCAGAAGATGGAATATTCTCAAATCAACTATCAATTTATTAAATGGTTGAAGGGAATTGTTGTTTTGTTTATCTTAATGGGATTGTTTGAAGGCTTGGGTATATTTGGTATTTACAGTTATCCTCCGTTTTTTATTCTGATGTTTTTGTTTCTGATTTTTTATGCTTTCTATTTTTTTCTTTTTGTTGTTTTGTTCTCACATGAAATTAAAGTGAATTTCGAAATGGAAAGCAATGATGCTCCTGAAATAGAATTCAGACCAGAATTGGAAGAGTTCGACAGTCATTTGTGGCTTCAGCAGTTTTTGGACAAAGATTTGTATTTAGATCCTGAGTTGACCGTACAAAAAGCAAGCTTTTTATTGAATATTCCAAAATACCGACTCACCCAAATGGTACGGGATGATGGCTATTCCAGTTTCTATTCATTTGTGAACTATTTCAGAGTGGAAAGGAGTAAAGTATTGCTCAACCAACTTCCCGACTCATTTGTCGTTGAATCGGTATACCATGATTCCGGATTTAAATCCCGTTCGACCTATTTTCGAGTTTTTAAGGAATTTACAGGGTTAACTCCGGGGGCTTATCTGAATAAATGCAGAAGCAAAACAATATAAAAGGGAGATCGACACATCCTCGGGAACAAATGTTCAGGCTGGCTATACCAATTTATAATGAACGCATTAATAAGCTATTCCTTTTTTTCACAGACCCATATTTTTCTGGTGAAAATGGCCTTTCCTCTTTTACTGACGTCACAATAATCCGATAAGCTTAATCCTGCTTTGCTAATGAAGCTGGTAATGTCAGAAGTGGATACAATGATCAGCCGATTGGTGATTTCAGCAGTTGACTGTATAATGTGTAAGATCTGGGTGTCATCTGCACTGCTGTACAAATTGTAGGGCAGGTCAATAATGGCCGCATCATAGCTAAGGCTGATGTCTTTTATATCGGAGCGATAGATGTTGGCTGTATAGTTGAAATAAGCTAGATTTTCTCTGGCATGTTTGCACATCTTCCAGTTAATGTCGCAGCCTTCAATGTTATTCCCTGCAAAACATGCTTCCAGCATTATTGTGCCGGCTCCACAACAGGCATCAAGCAGTGTGGCTTTTTGGTTGTCCTGTGCAGCAATATTTACAAGCGCTTTGGCAATAGTACTACTTATTGAGTTACTAAATGAGTGCGGTTTGTTTTTGTGTTTGTGCCAGTCGAAACTGTTTTTAAACAAAACGCCAAAATACCAAACACCCTTGTAATGACATAAAGCATAAGTTATTGTTGGCTTGTAATAATCAGAATCGCCTTCAATGCTGTAGCCGATATCTCTTAACTTTTTAAGCCGCTCAGCATACTCCGTGGTATCTCCATGCAGAACCAAATATTCAACCTTAAAGCCTTCAATGCATAACTTTTCTTTTTTGATTGCCTTGATTAGCGTTGCATAATCTTCAGAAAATAAAACAATATCGAGCCTTTTTTTAATGAATGCACTACTCGAAGGATCAGCTTTTAGTTGTGAAAAAAGCAGTTTATTCTGTTCTTCCTGATTAAAAATGCTTTTTGATTCGAGCTTGCATAAATCACTTTCATTGTCGTTATAATTAAAGGAATAGATAGAATGGTTTAGATGCATTTTTTTGATTTTAACAGCAAAGATAATTTTATAAAAATGAACTCAATCCTTCAAACAATATTCAACCGATGCGATCAGATCCCTCGTTGCACTCGGATCATGGGAATTCTTCAAACAATATTCAACCGATGCGATCAGATCCCTCGTTGCACTCGGGATGACACGGCGCACGAAGAATTAGGGGCAAAGTATGGCGGCGCAGCCGCCATACTTTGCCCTCTCTCCAATGATGTCACTGTCATCCCGAACGCAGTGAGGGATCTCATCCTAACATGGAGAGAATCAATTATCCTGTAAAAATAAAATATGAATTGTCGTTCCATCGCTTTATTACTGAATCCTTTAATTGGCAGTCAACCTATCCAATACAATGGAAATGTCATCCCGACGTAAGGAGGGATCTCCATCGAACTTTCAGTATTTTGTAAATTGTAAATTGTCATTGGTAACGCAGTGAAGGATCTCAGCCTTAATTGGCGAGTATTCAAATAAATGGTAGCAATTGACCCTATTGGCTGATTTTGCCCGATCTCCATTTTCTCCCCCCTTCTTCCTTCTCCGGTCTTCTGTCTTCTGTCTTCCGTCTTCCGTCTCCCGTCTCCCGTCTTCTGTCTTCCGTCTTCTTCCTCATTGCACACTTTTTACAACGAAAACCAGTAATTAAACTTCAGTAAAAATACATTGTGTGGCTGCTCGGTAAATAATGCTTGCAGATCATTTCCAAAATTGAAATTGCCGTTTGAATCAGTGCCGGTTCTGCCTTGCGACCATACCAGGTAAGCAGTTGAGCCGGGTCTGAATTCCCATCGGACCACCATGTTCGATCGAAACTGAAGAAAGTTGAAATCGGGTTTCGAAATGTTGTAGTCTACCGATCCGTCAACGTTTTCATCAATGTTGTATTGTTCTTCTTCAGGATCATAACTCAACTCGTTTAAAGTAAAGGTATGAAATCGGTTGAGGTAAAGATTGGCATGAGGGGCCGTAATTTTTTTGAGCTGATCGTATTTCCCTGAGCAGATAAAAGGTTGCCCGTAGTATTGAAGCGATAATTCCGGTGTAATGGTATAATTAACCCTTATGGTCAAATTCACTGTTTGCTGTTCGATTTGTGCAAAAACATAACGATTTTCATCATCAAATTTAGTTGTTTCGATGTATTGCAGTTGATTGTTCTGTTTACTATACGATCCTGAAAGGGAGACCGACATGGAGTTCATGGGGCGGATTTCAAAACCGGTCCAGTATTCGTGATAACTACCGCAGTTGTCATCTCCAAAACTGTGATAGTTGCCCATATAAAAAGCTACTTTTTTTGAATAATCGGATTGAATGTTAAGGTTCATGTTGGTGTTTCCCGGTTGTGTAAAAGACGGACCGCCGCGCAACATTGTTGTGGATAAACTTTCGTTTTGCCGGGTAGAAGAACCGTTGATCCGCCATTTGTTTTTAAACTGGGTATTAAAATTCATATTGGCAAAAGTGGACAGTAATTTGCCTTCATAGTTCAGGTACATCCAGTAATTTAAATTCAGGTAGAAGTTTCTGAAAATGCTAAAAGGATCCTGAAGGTAATACCCCATCCATGTTCCATGATGAATCATGTCGGCGCTTCTCATGTACCCAACGTCGTTCAGTTCCAGTCCGGGCGACTTTAAGGTAATACTGGTTTGAAACCTCAATCGTTTTTTACTGTTTTTACCAAACTTAAACGAAGCACCGTAACCACTCAATGATGTTAAGTTGGAATCGAGCAAAACATGAGTCGCATCGGGACGTTGATAATAACGTGCCGAGGATGTTTGGGTGTTGAGCAGTGCTTCTTCACTTCCCCTTACATGACTAAAGGTTCCATTGGCAGCAACATACCATGTTCGTTCTTTCCAGTTGTGCTGAAAATCAATTCCCCCGCTGTAGGCCGATTTGAGCAGGTAATTCATTGCAGGATTGGAAATATCGCGGTTGACCGCACTGACGATGCCACCCAACACAGTTTCTCCTTTCTTAAAATCCTGTTGCACGCGGCCCACAAAATAATTGCTTAAGGGTTCTACTTGTTCTTTTCTTCGTTCACCTTCGCGATCAATTTCTGCTGTTTCGTTGGCCGTAATGCTTTCCATGATCCCAACTGACATTCCTTTTTTTGTTTTTCCCGAAAGTTTCATGGCCGATAAGATAGAAGTGGATTCAGGCATGTTAACGTATTCACCATTTTCAGTAGCGGGATAATATTGCGGATAGCGGCCTATGCGTCTGGAATAAAAAAGATTGTCGCTTCCAAAATTATTGATTACGATAGGATTCGAGGGTCTGAACTGGTAAATGTTTTTACCTTCCACAAAAAACGGTCGTTGTTCCGAGAAATAACTTTCAAATGCCGTCAGGTTCACCTCCGACGGGTCGGCTTCCACCTGCCCAAAATCGGGATTCACCGTAAAGTCGAGGATGAAATCGTTGGTGATGCCTATTTTGCCGTCTATCCCTGCGGATATTCCACTTCGTGTACCATCGGCAAAAGGATTTCCTTCTTCTTTTTCAAAGGTTTCTGTTTTGGCCAGGAAATAAGGCAGGATTTCAACCTGTCGTTTCGGTTTGATGTTTTTGATGCCGTGTAACTCTCCAAATAAATGGACAAAACCCGGCGAACCCTTTGGAATAAATTGCCAGTGCGAACGCTCCTGTTCACGGTAGAGGTTTCGCATCACCTCTAATCCCCAAACATGTTCTTCCTTGTTTCCGAAGCGTAACTGGCTTAGAGGTATTTTAAATTCGGCATACCATCCCTTATCGTCAATCGATGTTTTTAAAAACCAGATAGGATTCCAGCTGTCATCCCAGTTGTTACCATTGTTGCTGATGGCTTCTTCTCCCTTGGAGCCCGAGGCCATGGCTGTAAACGAAAAGGCCGTTTGTTTGTCGAAGTAACTGTCGATGTTTATCTCCACAAAATCGCCTGAAAAATCATCCCTGCGCGAAAGTATTCGTCTGACTTTATCCACCTCGGTATCGTAGGCACAGATAAAAACGTAGAGATTATTGTTATCGTACAATATTTTAAAAGCGGTTTGTTGTGTGGGAGGCTGATTTTCGTAGGGGGTGGTTTGCGTAAAATCGCCACTCCATTCCACCAGGTCCCAACAATCGTCGTTCAAAAGTCCGTCAATTTCGGGAGGAGTTTCAGTAAAGGCAGTTTGATACTTTTTTTTGGGGATTTCGGGTGCTTGCTCTGTTTCCTGAGCAAATACAACTGTAGTTAAGCTGATGAACACAAGGGTAAGAATGATTTTATGCATGCGATGAAGTTTGATTAAAAATGCTTATCCCGGGCTAAGGCAGGACAGGCGTTTTTAGGATTATTTGGTTTTCGTGCAAATTTTGATTTAGTGAACAATAAATTACAACAACTGTGCCTCTTTGCTTTAAACCAATATGTTATTCAAGACCATTGAGTTGAAGACGTTGGTTTTTTATGAATGTTACAGTTTGCAGTGTAAACGATAGCATAGGACAACGGCCGATGAAGACAGATTTGCACAAGCAAAATCCTGAAAGGGTGTAAGCCAATGCCAGGCGATTATATCATTTCCACCATAAAATGATAAATTTACATTACCAACTGACAATATTAAAAGCATATCCGCTACGCGGAATAGGTATAATCGCTTATTTCTAATTTACAATACTTTATCCGCTACGCGGAAATTTCTCCGTAGGAGATTTGGTATTTTAGAAAAAACGACCTCTAGTTTACAGTTTACCTCGTAGAGGTTAAGCAAAAATATGCTCTACAGGTGCATTGGCTGTGGCTTGTGTGTCACTACCTGCAAACAGGAAGCCATGCATTTAATAGAGACAAAGAAAAAAACAGTCCCTCCAAAAAATGCCGTCCTATTGTACCTTGGTATTCTGAATGATAAAATTGGCAAGCAAAAAATGATGGGAAGCATGTTAAAGTTACTTTTGGGAAAACAGTTGTGAGTATTGCGCTAAAAAATCCGCACGGGCGGGTGAATAATTTATTAGCCCGCACTCAACTATTCTCATAAAAAAGAATACTTTTGCCACTGCTTTTTAGGGCTTGGCTTCCACCTGCCCAATTAAGTTTAAAACCTTATCATTTATTTGGTAAGGTTTTTTTATGTTCTTTGGTGAAGTTTCCTGATAAACTCCGGATCAATTCATAAATAGGGTGGATTTTAGAAAAAATTGAAGATGGCAAAATTATCCTATTATAGATTGGATCCAATTTTGAGTTCGCAATTATTCCGTCAACTTGGTGTCTTGCAGGTATTATTTCAATTTCTTTGAAAATTTCTAAAAGCAGCATAAATAAAGGGATAGCGCATGTTTGTGCTATCCCTTTATTTGAAAAGTGTAACGTATAGTGTGACGCTTGAAGTTCAAAAAAATGAACTATTTTTCACATTAAGTCACATTAACAGTTGAATGTTGGTCAATTGAATAAGTGGAATTTTCCACACTTTCGAAGAAAACATACACCTGCGCCTCAACACCGGCACCAAAAGGTAAAAGGATATTGGCGGCACCTGCATCACGTGTGATGTCTACCCCTTGTAACACGTTTACCTCCCCATTGCAGATGGCCAATACCCTTAATTTGTCGGTGGCTAAAGCACTACCAACACCGGAGTTGTCATCCCAGGTTGCCGAGATTCCACCTTCTGTTGCCGCATCATCCTGGATCACCAGGTTGTTGGGCAATGGCAAATCGCCAATTGAAATCTGCAGATGACTGAAATCAGCTATGTCCCCATTGCCATCAAACACCTGAAGATTAGTTTTGGTGAACAGGTTGTAACCTGTCATCTTTACTGCTTTCTTGTTCCAGATTGGACGGATAATTGTATCCAGAATTGATCTGGCCAAAGCCACGCAGGCACTAAACTTGGCGCGATGGCTGATCTGTTTATCACTGTTCGCATCATTGTAATGATCCGATTTTACCCTCAGGTAGCTGATCCCTTTCCAGGAACCACCTACCACATTTCCTATGGTACCGGAGATACCTCCTAAAATACCCTGACTAATTTTTCCCATGACTATTAATTTTTAAGAATGAATAAAGTTTGTGCTTGTATATCTTTATAAGCTTGGTCGAACTTTGGTCGAAGTTTGAACCCTTTTTGATTTAGATTATTAAATCAAGCTGGATTA
>JBGUEP010000087.1:0-9295 GCA_041821245.1 Prolixibacteraceae bacterium | reverse complement strand
GGGATCTCGACCAAACATCGATCAGAATAAAAGCATCAGTAAGTCCGAACCAAAACAGTAACATTTTAAACCAAATAGGGCATCCATCATTCCCGGGTAGCAACCAGTAACCAGAATCCAGCAACCAGCAACCAGCAACCAGCAACATTTATTTCCACCTTTCGTACAAAAACATTTTGCGAATCCAAGCGATCAATTATTTTTGCACTATTTAAATCAATTCTAAGCATTCATGCAAAATTACAACTTAAGTCATCTAAAAGAACTCGAAGCTGAGGCCATACACATCATTCGTGAAGTAGCCGCCGAATTTGAAAATCCGGTCATGCTCTACTCCATCGGAAAAGATTCCTCCGTGATGGTTCGTTTAGCCGAAAAAGCATTTTATCCGGGCAAAGTGCCCTTTCCTTTAATGCACATCGACTCTAAATGGAAGTTCAAGGAGATGATTGAATTCCGTGACAACTATGCCAAAGAAAACAACTGGGACCTGATTGTTCATCACAACAAAGAAGGATTCGAAAGCGGAGTTGGCCCTTTTACTCACGGTAGCAAGGTGCACACCGACATCATGAAAACCCAGGCCCTTCTGGCTGGTTTAAATAAATACAAATTCGACGCAGCCTTTGGAGGTGCCCGTCGTGACGAGGAAAAATCGAGAGCCAAAGAGCGCATCTTCTCCTTCCGCGACAAATTTCACCAATGGGATCCTAAAAATCAACGGCCCGAATTATGGGACATTTACAATTCCAAAGTACAAAAAGGTGAATCCATTCGTGTTTTCCCCATTTCCAACTGGACAGAACTGGACGTATGGCAATACATTCGCCTGGAAAACATCCCCATAGTTCCACTCTATTATGCCAAAGAACGCCCCATGGTCAACATGGACGGTACCTGGGTGATGGTGGATGACGACCGTATGCCACAAGAATTGAGGGAAAAAGCTGAAATGAAAATGGTGCGTTTCCGCACCCTGGGTTGCTATCCTTTAACAGGAGCGGTAGAATCTTCGGCCAATACCATTGAAGAAATTGTGGAAGAAATGATGACGGTGACCGTTTCAGAACGCACCACCCGCGTAATCGATTTCGACCAGGAAGCCAGCATGGAGCAGAAAAAGAGGGAAGGGTACTTTTAAATTGCAAACCCCTAAATCCCCTAAAGGGGACTTATCGTTACTTTTACCAACCCCATCCTAAACTGGTAGGATTTAGCCCTCTTTAGGTGTGCCTTGAGCATGTCGAAAGGGCTTGGGGGTAAAACATAGAAGAATCAAAAAAAAGAACAATATTCGACAATTGTTGGAGTCACAGTACTTCAATAGCATCATTAAATCCGCATAGAAAACTTATTGCTACATATAACCAAACCTCATACTAAATTGGTAGGATTTAGCCCCCTTTAGGGGGTTGGGGGTAAAACGACAACAATGACAACAGATAACTCACAACACCAAGACAACAACAACACCCCAATGGGCGGCTCACGTGGTTCGCTGGACATTAAAACTTACCTCGACCAGGATGAGCAAAAAGACCTGCTGCGTATTTTAACGGCAGGATCGGTCGACGATGGAAAATCCACCTTGATTGGACGCCTGATGTTCGACAGTAAAATGTTGTACGAAGATCAGCTGGCAGCCCTTGAGCGCGACAGTAAACGTGTGGGACATGCCGGTGAAGACATCGACTATGCCCTATTGCTCGACGGTTTAAAGGCCGAACGGGAACAAGGCATCACCATCGACGTGGCCTATCGCTACTTCAGTACCAACAAACGCAAGTTCATCATTGCCGATTGTCCCGGACACGAGCAATACACCCGGAACATGATTACCGGTGGATCAACCGCCAACCTGGCCATTATTTTGATTGATGCCACCAAAGGGGTCATCACACAAACACGCCGCCACACCTATCTGATTTCCTTATTGGGAATTAAACACGTGATACTGGCGGTCAACAAAATGGACCTGGTGAATTTCGATCAAAAAGTATTCGACGACATTTGCAACGATTACAAGGCCTTTGTGACTCAACTCAGCATTCCTGATGTGGAATTTATTCCACTTTCGGCTCTAAAAGGCGACAATGTGGTCACTGTTTCAGAACGTATCCCCTGGTACCACGGCAAAAGCATCCTTGAATTTTTGGAAACGGTGCACGTCAGCAGTGACCGTAACTTCGAAGATTTTCGTTTTCCGGTACAGTACGTGAACCGTCCCGATCGCGATTTTCGGGGTTTTGCGGCAAAAGTAGCTTCAGGAATTATCCACCAGGGCGATGAAATTATGGTATTGCCTTCACGTAAAAAATCAAAAGTAAAACAAATCATCTCCTACGATGGGGAATTGGGCGAGGCTTTCCCGCCACAATCCGTGACCTTAACACTCGAAGACGAGATTGACATTTCACGTGGTGAGATGATTGTGCATCCCGACAATTTACCGCACATCGAACGTCATTTTGAAGCCATGCTGGTTTGGATGGATGAGAAGCCCATGAATCCGGCCACTCAATTTTACATTAAACACAATACCAACACCACCAAAGCTCAAATCGACAGCATCAAATACAAGGTGGACATCAATACTTTGCAGAAATCGGCCATCGATCATTTTGAGTTGAACGAAATCGGACGTACCGTCATCACCACGGTCAAACCCATCTTCTTCGATCCCTATACCAAAAACAAAAGCACCGGTTCATTCATCCTCATCGATCCGGTAACGCACAACACCTGTGCCGTGGGCATGATCATTGACAAACTGAATGCCGACGATTTAAGCAATAAAATTTCACTGAACGAATACCGCACGCGCATCGATCAGGGCCAATGTTTGATTAGCAGCGCAGAACGAGAAAAACGTTACGGTCAAAAAGGAGAAACACTCTGGATCACAGGTTTGCATGGATCGGGTAAAAATGAACTGGCTTACCTGCTGGAGAAACAACTTTTCGGAATGGGGGCAAGTGTAGTTTTACTGGATGGAAGTACCTTGCGTTCAGGATTGTCCAAAGAACTCGACTTCAGCCCGGCAGACC
Organism: Prolixibacteraceae bacterium; assembly: GCA_041821245.1. GTDB lineage: Bacteria > Bacteroidota > Bacteroidia > Bacteroidales > Prolixibacteraceae > Roseimarinus. Next base: position 6,248 of record JBGUEP010000087.1, on the reverse strand, counting down.
GCACCGAACATCTGCGACGGGTAGCACACATTGCCAGAATATTAAACGACCAGGGCATCATCACCATCTGTTCCTTTATCACACCCGAAAAACAATTGCGTGAACAGGTCGCCAACATCATTGGAGCAGAACGTTTTCATCTGATTTATATGAATGCCGATTTGGAGTTCTGTAAAAAGAACAAGCCCGACTTATACCAACTGGCCGAAGAAGGAAAAATAAGTCATTTACCCGGAATCCATACTGAATTTGAAGCCCCGGCAACTACAGCCTTAACTTTACTGCCAGAGGAAAATGCAACAAATCCGGAAAAAATTGTTGATTATTTGAATAAAAACAAAATTTTTCCGTTGTAATGAATGAGTTGAAAAAAGTTGTCAGGTTGTCCACTTCGCGTTATCAAAGTTAAAAAACTCAATAACAATCTGACAACCCGACAACCATGACAACCAGCATCCAGTAACCAGTAACGAGCAACCAGTAACCAGCATCCAGTAACCAGCAACCAGCAACCAGCATCCAGCATGACACACACACACATCGCCATCATCGGGCTCGGCTACGTAGGACTTCCGCTGGCCGTAGAATTTGCTAAAAAATATCGGGTGACCGGTTTCGACATCAATGCCAAACGTATTGATGAACTGAAAAAGGGTATTGACGCAACTCTAGAGACTCATTCCAGCGAATTAAACGGGGTCCAAACATTCTCCCCTTTTGGAGGAAATAGAGGAGCTCAGCAATTGCCTTTGGAAAAGAACGTGAAGAATGGTCTTTTTTTTACAACTGAATTAGCTGATATTGCAGAAGCCAACATTTACATCGTTACGGTACCTACGCCCATCACCGGCGATAAGCGTCCCGACATGAATCCCCTGATCAAAGCTTCAGAAACCGTAGGTCACGTGATTCAAAAAGGAGATGTGATCATCTATGAATCCACTGTATACCCCGGTGCCACCGAAGAAGTTTGCCTTCCTGTGGTAGAAAAGGTATCTGGCTTACGCTTGAATTTAGATTTTTTTGCAGGTTATTCACCCGAACGCATCAATCCGGGCGACAAGGTCAAACGTTTGGTGAACATTAAAAAAGTCACCTCAGGATCAACTCCCGAAATTGCGGAAACCATCGATCGTTTATACAATACCATTTTAAAGAACGGCACCCACAAAGCCTCCTCCATCAAAGTGGCTGAAGCTTCCAAAGTCATTGAAAATGCACAGCGCGATTTAAACATCTCCTTTGTCAACGAACTGGCTGTGATTTTCGACCGAATGGGCATCGATACCCAGGAAGTGATTGAAGCCGCCGCAACCAAATGGAATTTTTTGCCTTTCAAACCCGGATTGGTTGGTGGTCATTGCATCAGTATTGATCCCTATTACCTGAAATGGAAAGCAGAACAACTGGGTTACCATCCCGATGTCATCAGCTCCGGCCGTCGGGTCAACGATAATATGGGCAAATTTGTGGCCGAAAAAGTCATCAAATTGATGATCGATAAGGGACACCGCATCAAAGGAAGTAAGGTTTTGGTGCTCGGCTTCACCTACAAGGAAAACTGTCCCGACATCCGCAACACCAAAGTGTTCGATGTGGTGCACGAATTGTCCGACTTTGGCTGTGAAGTGGAAGTGTGCGACCCCTGGGCCGATGTCAATGAAGTACAGCAAGAATATCAAATTCGAATTTTGCCCACAGTAGAGAACATCAATTTAGCCGCTTATCAGGCCCTGGTACTCACGGTAGCCCACCAACAATTTTACACCATTAAGCTTGAAAACATTCGAAAGAACAACAGCGAAGTGGTGGTATACGATTTAAAAGGAATCTGGCCGTCTGAATGGGTTGACAAACGCTTATAGAGCTCCGATCGCGTTAAGCTAACATTACTTGAAAGATTTAATTGCAAATTGATCGTTAAAATTGAAACATCTACGGTCCAAATTTGTTGTAAATTCATATCTTTATTACGCGAAACGTAGACCAACACAATTTAACGGGTAATTTACAGAAACCAGTAACCAGTACATTAATTTTAAAACTCCACCCCATGGAAAATTTAAAAACATCCGTATTACTTGACGAACACGAAACCATCCGGGAAATCGTCACCCGCTACGATCAAAAAGCAAAAGTAGCCCTGTTTGGCCCCGGAACCACACGGACAGGAAAATCATTAGATGTATACATCTATAGTCAAAAAATTGACCGGCATTTGAAGGGAATCATCCATGACACGCTGGTGAATACCTATCACATTAACGTCGACATGGTTTGTATGAGTACCGATGCAAAAAATTTTGAAACCATGAAAGACATCGGTCTTAATCTGGTATAACAACAAACAATTTCAGAGTGTATCTACTTGAAATTGGAACACTCTGGATTGCTCTATTGTTAAAAACTCAGTTCATTCAGTATTTTCAGTTCATTCAGTTCACTCAGTATTTTCAATTCACTCAGTATTTTCAATTCATTCAGTTAACTCAGTAATTTCAGTTCACTCAGTTTATTCAGTTAACTCAGTATTTTCAATTCATTCAATTCATTCAGTAATTTCAGTTAACTCAGTAATTTCAATTCATTCAGTAATTTCAATTTTTTCAATTCAATCAATATGTGCGGAATAGTAGGATACATAGGCCCCAATAACGCCTTCCCCATTTTAATTAAAGGATTAAAACGTTTAGAGTACCGCGGCTACGACTCAGCAGGTGTGGCCCTTTACCAGAATCAGGCCATTTCTGTATTTAAAAAGAAAGGTAAAGTCAGTGAGTTGGAGAACTACTGCTACGAAAAAGACACCTACACCAACGTGGGTATGGCACACACCCGATGGGCCACTCATGGTGAACCCAACGATGTGAATGCCCATCCGCACCAATCGATGAAAGGTTTGTTTACCATCATCCACAACGGGATCATCGAAAATTACGAACGGCTCAAAAAAGATTTGACCAACAAGGGTTATACCTTTTACGGCCAAACCGACACCGAAGTACTGGCCAACCTCATCGAATACATGTACAACGAAGGACCTCATGTGAATGCCGAACTGGCCGTACGCATGGCCTTGTCGCGCGTGGTTGGAGCCTACGGGCTGGTGGTGATGTGCAAAAACGAACCGGAACAGTTGATTGCTGCCCGAAAAAGTAGTCCGCTGGCCATAGGTATCGGCGACGGAGAATACTTTCTGGCTTCCGATGCCACTCCCATGATTGAATACACCAAAAGTGTGGTCTACCTGAACGACAACGATGTGGCCATCCTGACCAGAAACAGTTTCACCTTAAAAACCTTACACGACGGAGAAGAACTAAAACCCGAAATCCAGGAACTGGAACTCAGCGTGGGAGAACTGGAAAAAAACGGCTACGAACATTTTATGCTGAAAGAGATTTTCGAACAACCCCGTACCATTGCCGATTCATTCCGGGGACGCATCGATCCTGAAACCAAAGAGGTATTTTTGGGAGGATTAAATGAAGTGATGCCTCGTATTCTCGAAGCCAAAAGAATGATCATTATTGCCTGCGGAACCTCATGGCACGCCGCCCTTATTGGTGAATATTTAATTGAAGAATACGCACAAATTCCGGTTGAAGTAGAGTATGCTTCGGAATACCGCTACCGCCGCCCCATCATTCGCGAGGATGATATAGTACTGGCTATCAGTCAAAGTGGAGAAACGGCCGATACCATGGCCGCCATTCGTCTGGCCAAAGAAAAAGGGGCACTGGTACTGGGCATCTGTAACGTAGTGGGATCCAGTGTTGCCCGCGAAACCCATGCAGGTATTTATACCCATGCAGGTGTAGAGATTGGCGTAGCTTCCACCAAGGCCTTTACGGCTCAGGTAACGGTACTCACACTGCTCGCCTTACGCCTGGCCCGTAAACACCAAACCATCAGCGACGAACGTTACTTTTCCATCATTAACGATTTAATGGCCGTTCCCGGTAAAATTGAGGACATCCTGATTACCCATCCGAAAATAAAAATCATTGCCGAAAAGTACAAAGATGCAGTCAATTCACTGTACCTGGGACGTGGTTACCTCTTTCCGGTAGCTCTCGAAGGAGCCTTGAAACTAAAGGAAATTTCTTACATTCATGCCGAAGGTTATGCTGCCGGCGAAATGAAACACGGCCCAATTGCCCTGATCGACAACAATCTTCCGGTAGTGGTCGTAGCCGCCAAAGATCGTTATTACGAAAAAGTAGTGAGCAACATTCAGGAGGTGAAAGCCCGTAAAGGCAACATTATTGCGGTGATCACCGAAGGCGACTCTGCCCTTCGCGACATGGTCACCGACATCCTTGAGATCCCCGCCTGCGACGAAGTGGTCACTCCCCTCTTAGCTGTAATTCCATTGCAACTCTTTGCCTATTACATTGCCTTAGCACGTGGTTGTGATGTTGACCAACCCAGGAATTTGGCGAAATCGGTAACAGTTGAGTAGGTCGGACATTCCTGTCCGACAACAACAACTGCAACAAAAACAGGAAAACAGCATCTCAAGGCAATTAACAACTGACCCCTTAAAGGCATATGCTTTTAGGGGGTCAGCTATTTATAGGACCAGCAGGATGAAAAAATCGAAAGGTGCCAGATAACAACAACGATAACCACGACAACGTGCACATGACCCGTCCACAAGCAATGCAAATAGAAATTGGAAAATCGAAAATCGAGTCGCGTGACAACGATGATTACATAACAACAGCCCCCTCCTTCGTTAAAACTTAGGCGGGCCCCTCCGACCGATCATCCCTATCTGCAGGAGCATCCTGGCAGGCGGGCGGGCAGTCTTCACCACTAAGGCTCAAAGACCACTAAGGTTCACAAAATTCTAAATATTGAAAGCTGCTGGCAGCATGCAGAATGATAAGCTGCCAACATACAAAAATAAAAGAATGGCATGCCAACGCTTCTTGCCCCTTTAGGCTAGTCCGCCGAAACAAAAGTGAAGGCGGAGGAAAGATGGCCGTAGGACAGAAAGGGGTAACAACAAGGACAACCATTTTTACAAGTCCACCTCAAAATGCGACCGAAGGTACGAAGCTATTAAAAGTAATATGTTTATAGAAGCGTTTGCCTTGGCAAATAAAGAGGATCAAAGTTCAAATATCAAACCTCAAAAAAATCATTATCTTTGATTCAATGAACTACGAAATCTACATAGCATTAATTGTTGAAGAACTAAAAAAGGCATACCCGAGAAGATTATTCTTTTTGGATCGTATGCGTATGGTCAGCCCAATGAAGAAAGTGATATTGATTTATTGATCATTAAAAATATATCCCGACTGCCAATTTAATAATCTGGGAAAAACATTTCACTAACAGCATTGCAATTGAACTGCCGCTTCGATCTGTTTTTTAGAAATAACCAAAATAAAGTTGAACTGCTAACAATAGAAACAATGCATACGCTCAAATTAAAAATAAATGATCATGTTTACGATAAGTTTATCAGGCTCTTGGGTAAATTCACCAAAGACGAAGTTGAAATTATTATGGATGAATCAAATTTCAATGCAACAAAAAAATACCTTGATGCCGAATTAGATGAAATTAAAAGTGGCAAAGCAAATTTTTTTACTGTAAATGAAGCCGAACAACGACTTGAAAATCTGATCAAGAAGCATGAGGGTCATATTTAAAGATACGTTTATCTACAGACTGGAAAATCAACTTGAATTTATTGCCAGAAATAATCCGGCTAACTCCCGCAAGTTTAAAAATGAACTCTTTAACCTGATTAAAGCAATACCTTCAAATCCTCGTAAATACCGCAAATCAATTTGGTACGACGATGTAGATATCCGGGATCTCATATTCAAAGGTTATACAGTTGTATTTCGGATCAACAACAATACCATTGAAATATTTGGATTTGTTAAATTCCAGAATACTCCAACAGAAGCAGTTTAAAAAAATAAAAATATTGATCTTGGACGAAATTGTTAAAGTATAACTTCATAGACAACCAACAAAAAGGTTGAATTGAAGAAATACAGCAAACAAGTCTGGAATTCTCCCTTTTCGACAATCCCTCGACTGGATCGAGTCAAACAACAACAACAACAACAACAACAACGTTGACAACCACAACAAGGATAACCACGACAAGGTGTACATGACCCGTCCACAAGCATTACAAATAGAAACTGGAAATTGGAAAATCGAAATTGGAAAATCGAGTCGCGTGACAACACGACAACCATGATAACTGACAACAG
>JBGUEP010000086.1:0-9365 GCA_041821245.1 Prolixibacteraceae bacterium | reverse complement strand
ACCCTTCTCGACAAGCTCGAAGTCCGACATTGATCCAGTTTCAAGCATCCTTCCCGACATGCTCGAAGTCCGACATCGATCTGGTTTCAAGCATCAAAAAAGAGGCTCTCCTACGAAAGCCTCTCCTTCTTAAGAAATATTTAACAGCATATATTAATACACTTCATCCATCGCTTTTTTCAATTTATCCAAAATATTTGGGACCAGCTGAAAAGGATCATAATTTTTCCCACGAACTAAAAGTGTTTCAACCGGGAAATAACCTTTATATCCGCCGTCTTTTACAATTTGAACCAGGCGGTTGTAATCGGTTTCAATTTCATTCCCGATACCAAATACACTTTCTTTCACCTGCCAGTTAAAGGCGTATGGAACAACTTCAGCGATGTCTTTATAAGGATCATCGGTCTTAAAATTGCCGGTATCGACAATCAAACCAGCCCATTCTGAATCAACGGAATCAAGAATATATTTGCATTGTGCTGCGGTTTGCAACATATCGCCATGATTTTGAATGCCAATTTTCACCTTGTATTGTTCGGCAAAGGGAATGAGCTCTTTATAACATTCAATCATCCAGCCTGCAGGAACTTCCCAATTATCTTCGTACCCTTTTGGAATTTCACCGGCAAAAACACGAAGCACCGGTGCACCCATTTTAGATGCAGCTACCATCCAGTTTTTAGCCAGTTGAACCCCTCCCGCCCTAATGGATGAATCAGGTGAAGCAAAGTTATTTCGAATTCCGGTACCGCTTATCGCAATGCCCAATTTCGATGCTTTGTTTTTAAATTGCGCTAAATATTCATCAGAAGGAACCTCTGGATACGTTGGGAAAAAATAGGCCGTTGGATCAAGTGCTTCAATGTGATGATCGGCGCACCAATCCCGTAAATTGAACAAGGTATAAACCTGCTCGTTGTTACGATTATCTTTTGCTGCCAGTAAATCGGCAAAAGAATAGGCATTCACTGAAAGAATTAAATCGGGCTGCTTTTCACTTTTAAGAGCATTTGATGAGCAGGAGCTGCCAGCAATTAAAACTACCAGAAACGTAACAAATGATTGTATGCTGTTTCTCATGGATTCAAATTTTTATGAGTTTATTCTACCAACTCGAATTTCACTTTTTGATTTCCCATTAAAACATTAAATTCACCCGCTTCGAGGTGACGATCTCCCTTACTATCCACAAAACTAAGATCGCGTTCGGGTACAATCTCAAAACGATAAACCACTTTTTGTCCCGCTTTGATTTCCTGCTTCTCAAAAAACTTCACCTCTTTCATTGGCCTGGAAATACTGGCAACCGGATCGTTGATGTACCAAAGAACAGTTTCCTTACCATCCATTTGTCCATCGTTACTTACTTCAACTTCCGCAATTATTTTTTCATTCATTTTAATTTGCGTGGCTGAAAGTTTTACATTGCCGTAACTGTAGTTGGTATAGCTCAAGCCATGACCAAACCAGTACAAGGGTTCCGACGAAATGTCTTTATACAGACCTTGTTTACCCCATGGACGAGACGAGCGACGCATGTTGTAATACATGGGTATTTGACCGGTTGTTAAAGGAAAAGTGATGGAAAGTTTTCCCGAAGGATTGATCCTACCAGAAATGATACCTGCCGTTGCTGAACCACCATCCGTACCAGGCTGCCATATCTCAAGCATGGCATCAGCCAGAGGTTCAATACGCACCAATTCCAATGGACGTCCACTAGACAGCACCAAAACCAGGGGCTTTCCCGATTTTTTTATTTCATCGACCAGTTTTTCCTGAATGGCAGGCAAGGCAAGTGTTGAACGTGATCCATTCTCTCCGCTCCAGTTACGTTGTTCACCTAAACAAAGTACCACAACATCTGACTTTTCGGCCATTGCCAATGCTTCTGCAAATCCTTCTTCATTGTTCCCGTCAAAGTCGCAACCTTTAGCATAGTTCAGTTGTGCTTTACCAGCAAATTCTTTCTTGAATCCTTCTAAAATAGATTCGGCATCTTTTGAGTCACCATAACCTTCCCAAAATCCAATAATGTGGAAACTATCAACAACCATGGGACCAATAAGGGCAATGTTCTTTACCGATGCACTCAAGGGCAGCACCGTATTTTCCTGGCCGGGCAGACTGGCATTTTTCAACAAAACCATAGATTCTGCTGAAAGTTCAGCAGCAACTTTCCTGTCTTCGGGCTGCAGGTATCGTTTCGATTCGGGCAATTCTTCACAATAAGGATTGTCGAATAAACCTAATCTAAATTTTATGCGCAAAATCCGACGGACAGCTTCATCGATGGTTGCCATTGGAACTGTTCCTTCATCAACCAAAGCTTGCAGATGATCGAGATAGGCATTGTCTACCATATCCATTTCAACACCGGCCATCAGTGATAATTCGGCACATTCCTTCATGTCCTTTGCTACGCCTTGATTCATCAATTGTTGAACGGAACCCCAATCCGACACTACAAAACCATCGTGGCCCCATTTTTCTTTCAACACCTCTGTTAAAGTATAATGATTGGCTGAAGCAGGTACACCACTAATATCATTAAATCCACTCATTAATGTGGCTGCTCCTGCTTTTACACCGGCTTCATAAGGTGGCATAAATGTTTCCCAGAGTGTTTGGCCCGAGACATCGCTATATTGATAGTCACGTCCTCCCTGAGAAAGACTATACCCAATGTAATGTTTTAAACAGGCGGCGATGCTATAACGATCGCTAAGATTTTCACCTTGATAACCATGCACAGCCTCAACACAAAATACAGCATTCGTATATGGATCTTCGCCATAGGCTTCTGAAACCCTACCCCATCGAGCATCCCTAGCCACATCAATCATGGGTGAAAAAGTCCAGTCGATGCCGGAAAGTTTCGCCTCACGTGCTGCAATGGAACAAGCCTCTTTCACCAATTCCTTGTTCCATGAACACGATTGAGCAAGCGGAATTGGGAATATGGTGCGAAAGCCGTGAATTACATCAAAACCCATAATAATAGGGATACCCAAACGGGATTCTTCCATGGCCTTCTTTTGAATCTGATTCCGGAAAACAGGGCTTTGACTACGGTAAATTAAGGAACCAATCTCTGGTTTCAGGTCACGAACCTTATCCTCAAAGTTATTTTCATTGGTATTTTGACCATAGGCCCATTGGTTCATCTGATAAATTTTCTCGGTCAAGGTCATGCGTTCCAATAAATCCTCAACACGATCTTCAACAGCGGCAGTTTTGTTCTTGTAAACCGGTGTTTGGGAATAAGCTGATCCCCACATTATAAAAGCTCCCATTAGCAACAATAAATTTTTCATTTGATAATAATTAGTTAGAAGGTCTATGAATTACATTGAATTATACAAATAAACTGAGGACTAAGGTAAAAACCAAACCTAAAACTGCAATTAACGATTCCATTACCGTCCATGATTGCAAAGTTTGTTTTTCGGTCAGCCCAAAATATTTCCCCACCAGCCAAAAACCACTGTCATTCACGTGTGAAAGCAAAGTGGCACCCGAAGAAATGGCAATCACCACCAAGGCGGTTTGGGGTTCTGAAAGTTGAAAAATACCGAGCAAGGGGGCCATTAAACCTGCAGCAGTAATCATGGCGACAGTGGCCGATCCCTGCGTCACCCTGATGACAGCTGCCACCATCCATGCCAATAAAATAGGGGGTAACGATGTTGAAGCAACCGATGTGGCCAACATCTCACCTATTCCACTATCGATTAAAATTTGCTTAAATACACCACCGGCACCGGTAATCAAAATAATGATCCCGGCAGGCCCCAAGGCTTTGGTGGATAAATCAAGAATTTCCTGCTTTTTGAAACCTCTTTTGGTTCCCAGAAAATAGATGGCCAACAGGGTGGCGATGGTCAATGCCGCAAAAGGATGGCCAATAAAACCTGTAATTTCTGAGAATAAACCATCGGCAATAATTTCCTTTTTCACCAGCAAGTCAACCATGGTGTTTAAAACGATCAGCAGTAAGGGTACTGCTATAATGCTAATGATCATCCCAAATGGAGGAAGTTTTTCACCTTCAACCGTTTTGTGACTCTCGAAAAAGTCAGGTGGTGCAACATTGATCTTTTTGCTGATGTATTTTCCAAAAACAGGACCCGCCAAAATCGCTACAGGCAAGCCTAAAACTACGCCAAACAAAATGACGTAACCAAGATTCGCATTGATGATTTCAGCCACGGCAACAGGTCCGGGAGTTGGTGGAACGAAGGAATGAGTCACCGCCAAACCTGCCAATAAAGGAATTCCGTAGTATAGAACCGATTTTTTACTGTCGCGGGCCAGAGAATAAACAATTGGAACAATAATGATTAAACCCACATCGAAAAAAACGGGAATGGCCACAAAAAAGCCGGTCAACATCATGGCCCATGAAGCTTTATCCTTTCCAAATTTTCCCACCAGGTATTTTGCCATTGATTCGGCACCACCTGAACTTTCGAGCATTTGCCCAAAAATGGCTCCGAGGCCTACTACTGTAGCCACAAAACCGAGGGTTCCACCCATGCCGTTTTGAATGCTTTTCAGTATATTATCCAAAGGCATTCCCGATGCCACACCAACAAACATGCTGGTCACCAGCAAAGCAATGAAGGCATTCAATTTGAGCTTAAGAACCAGCAGTAAAAGTATAACTACCGCAGCTATTACAATAAAAAGTAAAGTTATTGACGACATAGTTACTTATTCAACTTTAGTTAAAAGTGCTAGCGCATCGATACTTTTTAATGCCGACGGTTTTACCAATGAAAGTTTACTGCCGGCTTCCATCAAAACAGAACTGCCATCCATACGTTCTCCTTTGGCCGGATTGATCCACGTTACCGCATAACTTCCTTTGGCACCTTTCATATTCAGTTCAGCGGTACCTCCTTCCGCCAAATAAACAACATAAATTTGATCGGCCTTAGCAAAACACCAGGCACTTCCCTTCAGAATCAATTCATCGGCAGATTTCATTTCGTTTAAAGGCAGCTTTTTGAAAAAATCAAGGGCTGCACGGGTTTGTTCCCACATGTTGGCACGGGAACGGAAATCGTCAAGCTTCAGGTCTTCACGTCCACAATACCACTCCACTCCTGCTCCACCGGCCATTAAACTACCCCACAAGGCATGAACCCGGGTGGTGTCGTGGTTGGCGTCAAGAGCATCGGGTAAAACACCTGAGTACCATGGACCAATTTCGTCCATGTTCACCACCCATGGGCGACCAGTTTCGGTAGAACGATTCACCCAATATTTCACTTTTTCATGAATTTCATTCACATTTCCAATCTGCAACGATATGCCATCTACATAGTCTTTCCCAAGCATAGGTTCTGAATAGTCTTTCAACTCAGGACGTGACGGAAGGGTATGAAATACAATCAGGTTTTTATACGGATCAATTTTACGCAGGTACGCTGCCATTGTCTGACGTTGTTTTACGGTTTGCCCCAAACTATCGAACCAAGGTGCAGGGCCATTTTCTTCACCCATGTTCCAAACCACGCCGAGGTGATGCGAAAAGCGGGCCACCAATTCGCGGTAGTACAATTTACGTTGAACATCGGTAAAGCCGGCGTCGAGCAACAACTGATTTTCGTTTTCTGATAAAACAAAATGGGTTTCAATTCCCAATCGGTCCATGTGATCGAATACCAGGTCCCACTGATCGAGCTTGCTGCAATCGAAACGATAACGTTCGTTCCGATTGGTCCATGGATAAACATCGTCGCCATCGCCCAACACATTCATGGTGAGCATGTACACCACATTCATTTTTTCACCGGCCAGGTAATTCAATGCGCCAATGATTCCCTTGCCTTTATCGTTCTGCCAAACCGGATCACCGGCTTTCCAATCGGCAACATGCGAGGCATACCGATGATGGGGTAATGTATTATCGAAATCGGCATAAGCCAGAAAATTCTCGGGACTATCGGTTCCACCTTTTAGAAATATTTCGCCGGTTTGAGCATGGTGCAAATAGTGCTTGCCGGAATATTGCAAACGACCTTTCCCATAAAATCCGGGAGCAGACAAATCAGCTTCATAAATATTGAACTCGCCTTTTAATCCATCCAGCTCACCTGGAACACCTGCATCCGGATCATCGGCTACTGCAACATTTTCACCATATCGGAAAGAGGTTTCGAATTTCCACGTTCCAGTCTTGTTGGGTGTAAATTTCACTTTCCATTTATTGCCAGAAATTGCTCCGGTTTCAGCGGCATTACCATCGGCAGCAAAATAGCCAGGGACTATAACAGAATCATTCCCATTGATAAAAAGCACATTTAAACGGAAATTGAGAAATGGATTATCTGCTAAGGCCTCATCGGTTTTTGGACCATAAAAGGTGATGTTTAACGGTTGCCTACAGATATTCCTGCCTTCTATTCGATACTTCAGTTCTTTCTCACAGCTTTGAAAAATTAAACTCACCAATACAAGAACAGCAAATAATTTGTCCATAATCAATCAGGTTTAGATTAGAACTGCCAATTTAGTGATAAATGTCTTAAAACCGATACGTTCTCCTAATCCCAATATCATTGTTCCAATATTTCTAAAAGAAAGCATCAATTCGGCAAAATTATTTTTTTGTCATCATCCTGCTTTTCACTATTATCCATTATCAGTTTACTATTATCCAGTTCTGCCTTCTACTAAACTATATTGAATGTTTTTAAAATTATACTTCATCAGATAAAATAGGTGATGCAGTACTTTTGAAGCATCAAAAAATCAAATCTTATGAAAAACATCATTATTCTGTCATTATTTATTTTTCTCTCCCTTGCGGGCTGCCAAACCAAGGAAAAAACAATTGAATTACCAACCATAAGTCCTTACCTATTTGGACAAAACCTGTGGTTAACCAACGGTGCAGAGGGACGACACGGTTACATCCAGGAATCGCTATGGCCAAAGGTTGAAGCCAGCGGCGTAAAAATAGTGCGCATTGGCGGCAATGGCTACGATCAAAAGTTACCCGGACTGGATACACTAACGGCCTGGGTGAAATCAATAAAAGCCATTGGTGCCGAACCCATGTTGCAGGTTTCGAAATACGAAACAGCTGAAAAAGCGGCTTCGGTAGTCAAGTACTTTAATGTTGATCAAGAGTTGTACATTAAATACTGGGCCATTGGAAATGAACCCTACATTATTCATCATGTGCCCATCGAGGAAATTTCTGAATACATCAAAAAAACTGCCTCAGCAATGAAAGCTGTCGATCCAAGCATTAAAATATTTGCTCCGGATGAAGCCGCGTATAGTAATGAATTGTATGAAGCATTGCTGCTGGATGATAAAAAAAGTGTTGCCGGACGCGATGACAATGGCAACTGGTACATCGATGGAGTAACCTTTCACAACTATCCCAATGGCAAAGACTACAACCGGTCCGATGTGATTTTTTATTCGGTGAGCAAAATGCGAAATATGATGATGAATTTGAAAGCAGACATTGCCATGGCCAACGAAAAATATCAGCGTTTTGGCGACGATGCCTTGATGTGGGGATTGACTGAATTCAACATTACTTATCGTAATCCTGACAATTTAGGCGTGGAAGGAATTGCCGTACCTTCGTTCATTAATGGACAGTTCTGGGCCGATGTATTTGGTATGGCCATGGAATACGGTGCCTTTTGTGTTACCCCCTGGTGCATTCAGGAAAGCGATCGGAATGAAACCTATTTTGGGTATATCAGCGGACCTCCTGAATTTACGCCACATTCCACCTATTATCACATGCAAATGATGGCAGAAAACATGCAGGGGAGCTACGTAAAAATAAACACCAACCATCCTTATGTAAAAGCTTTTGGTGCAGTGAATAATGAAACTTCAACCATTCTACTCATGAATCAGAGTGATCAGGAAAACGTTCAATTTGATCTGCGCAAAATGAATCAACCTGAAAGTCAAGTTGGCCTTAGCATCCAATCGTCAATAAGCATAAAGGCCAATTTAAAAGGCACCATTGCACCAAACACTACGCGCCTGTATGAATTCGATAAGAACGGCAAATTGATCAAAGCACTTGAATACAATTTGGAAATGGCTGGTGAAAACCATGCACCAAAATCAATTTTATAAACTTAAATTCAATAATGAATACAACATACTTAGCAAGTCCAGACCGATACGATAACATGATTTACAATCGTGTTGGGAACAGTGGGTTAAAATTACCGGCCATCTCAGCTGGACTGTGGCAGAACTTTGGCGACACCAATGCTTTTATAAATTCTAAAAACATCATTTGCAAAGCCTTTGATTTGGGAATTACTCATTTCGATTTGGCCAACAATTATGGTAATCCGGCAGGATCAGCAGAACAGGTATTTGGTCGCGTTTTAAACAATGAATTGAAGAACTATCGCGACGAAATTATTATCACCACCAAAGCAGGATACGACAAGTGGCCCGGGCCTTATGGAGAATGGGGCTCAAAAAAATATTTGGTAGCCAGCATGGACCAAAGCTTGAAAAGAATGGGAGTTGATTACGTTGATATTTTTTATTCGCACCGTTTCGACCCGGAAACTCCGTTGGAAGAAACCATGGCTGCGTTGGATTTATTGGTTCGACAGGGAAAAACCTTGTATGTTGGCATCTCCAACTACGATTTGAATTCTACCCAAAAAGTAGTGGAGATTTTGAAGAATCTTGGAACACCCTGCCTCATTCATCAGCCCAGCTATTCCATGTTTAATCGTTGGATTGAAGAAGGCTTAAGCGATTATTTATTCGATGCCGGTGTAGGATTAATTACTTTTCAACCTTTACAACGCGGCTTAATCAGCAATGCTTATTTAAATGGCATCCCTGACGACAAAGCAGAAAGTCTCGCTGAAATTGGGATTACCGAAGATAAAGTGGCAAAGGTTTGCCATTTGAATAAAATGGCCATCGAAAGGGGACAGACTTTAGCACAAATGGCTTTAGCCTGGGTTTTACGCGATGGTAAAGTGGCATCGGTATTGGTTGGAGCTTCGAAAATTGAACACCTCGAAGACAATGTAAAGGCCTTAAATAAGCTGGGCTTTTCGCAGGATGAGCTCAAGAGGATTGACGAGATACTTTCGAAAGGATAACCTTTGATTTAAATAATATTACTTAAGCCTATTTAAACCTATGAAAACGAAAGGGGTATCGATTAATTTCAGATGCCTCTTTTAATTTTATCAAAAGTTGATCCTAAAGTTCGGTTTAAATTAGGATTAATTCAGAAATAGGGTGGATTTGGATCAATTTACAATTCGGGTGGAAGGATAGATTTGGGATCACATTAAAATTAGAGATTTTTTACAATCGGAATCGGAAATTTTATT
>JBGUEP010000085.1:0-9493 GCA_041821245.1 Prolixibacteraceae bacterium | reverse complement strand
TTCGGCTCTTTCGGGACTTCCACCCTTTAGATCAACAGCATGCCCGGCACACTAATTGATTAATCGCTACGCGATATTTATTTAAGCCCTAAAATATAAAAACAAGCACTGGTGTCTGGTAAAAATATTAAAATATGAACAGATTCTTCGCACCATTCTATTCCGCTCAGAATGAAAGGACTTTACGAACAGAGGGGTTTGGTGTTGGGTATCATTCCGAGTGAAGCGAGGCAGAGCGTAGCGGAGCTCCTTCAGGAAACTTATTACAATTTGCCCGGACAGTAATGAAAAAAAACCTAATTATGAACTGATCCGCTTGTAACAAAGGGAGATGGCAGATATTACAATGTTATGGGCTGGCAATTTTATTCGTTATTTAATTTCAAAATCTCCTCGACAATATTGTCAGCAATTCGAAAATCTGTCAGCATTAATTTATCTATCAGAGGTTTTACTTTATCAATAATCGTCATTTGCTTTGCTCGATGAATAACTCCAAGTGTTCCAGTAATCTTAAATTTCAAGCGTGTGGCAAGTTTTCGTGCCTTTAAATCATCCAATAAAAGCAGAACATCATCAAATTCAGAAGCTAAAGCAATAGCACTTGCTTCTCCATAGTCCACTTGAGTAAACAGAAAATCCTGATACTTTTTATCTGATGCTGATTGAATTTTTATCCAATCGGGCAAAACTTCTCCAAATTCTATGGCAATCTCAGGAGTTGTAATCAACTCACCATATACCTTTTGCAAAAGACCAAATTCATCAATATTGTGGAAAATAATCAATGTGCTTGTATCTGATATAACAGTTTTATGCATTTGCTATATCTGAATTTAAATCTGAAATCGATGTGCTTAAAACCGAAACTCCATATTTTCCTAGCATTTCGATAAATGCTCTTTTCGACAATCCTACAATCTCTGCTGCTTGTCCAGCAGAAAGTTTAGCCTCTTCGTATAGTTTTGAAGCAATTATCATTGAAAAATCATAATCTTTCAAATCAACGCTATCAGGAATATGTATTTGAATTGTTCTCATAATCATATGTTTTCTCAAAAATACAAAATACAAATATCAATCGTTAGTGTGGCTCGAAGTTTTTTTTGCTTGCCCATAACTCAAAATATAAATGATATCATTGGAAAACTCGTTCACCAAAATTATCCCGGTAAAATCAGTTCTACCAGAAGATTGTTTTGAACAAGAGTGGAAAAAGGAAAAGCCCCGATCGTTTTCGACCGGGACTTTATATAACTTGTAATCAATTGAACTGATTGTTGCATATCCTCCCCCTCGTTTGCAAAGCGGGGGAGGATATGCAAAAGTTGTGATTATACTTTCAATTAAATTATGGCAACACTGGAGCCTGACAAGTATTCTTTAATTGAATTAACATTCAAAATCTTTTCTCTTTTATTATTCTCATACTATGCAAATTCAATAAAAGTTACCAATAAGGGTAACTTTTATTGAATTTGTTATTTCACCACCTCCTCCTCGTTACAAACGAGGGGGGAGATGAGGTATCAGTATTAAAGTACTAGATAATTGACTTTAAATCAGGAATGTAAGTTCATTGCAGTTGACCTCCGAATAAATGTTAACCAGCTCTTCGGGATCTAAATTCGTTGATCTTGCTACAAGTTCCGTATTTACGAAACATTAAAAATGAAAACTATGGCAAATGCCTATCCACCTCTCCGCATGCAGCAAGGGTTAAACAGTATCTCGACTGTGACGAGACTATAACAACAATATTGCACTATTTCAGTATCAAATACTGAAAAGCGTCCAACTGAATTTCAGAACCTAACTGCACTTCTTCCTTTGTCAATTGATTGGACCATTTGGAATTGGCTAACTCCGAAGGTATGGAATACTTCACCTCTTTGTTGCGCACATTCACCAAAACTAAAACTTCATCACCATTTTCGCCTATACGTTTAAACACCACCGCATCGGCATTGTTATACGTTTTTAAACTGCCTTTTCGCAAGGCCTCATTTTCGGCACGAAAGCTCAGTATTTTTTTGTATTCAGCAGTAATTGATGGATTCAAGGACCAGTTAATGGGCGTTTTAGTGAAGAATGATAGTTTGTAAGGGTATCCGATCTCCTGGCCGCAATAAAGCATTGGAACACCACTCATGTAGGCCGATATCACAAAAACTGCCATTGCACCATCCTGAGTTTTAAATATTTTATCGGGAGTATCGTCCCAGGCATTGTCGTCGTGGTTGGTGATGAAATGTAACATGTGTTTGCCGGCAGGAATGACCGCATAATCCGATGCATTGGCAGCATACACATTCGTTGCAGGTTTATTTTCGGCAATAACTCCTTTTAATGAACCGTAAACATTCCATCCAAAATTCAGATCAAAACCAGCCTGATAATATTCAGCTTTGGTCCCTTCGGCAAAAAAGATCAATTGATGATCCGGTATGGTATCCAGGTTATCAATGGCCTCCTTCCAAAAATCGATGGGAACTCCATCAACATGATCGCAACGGTAGCCGTCAATGTTAGCCTCGTACACCCAATAATTCATGGCATCCATCATGGCCTGCCGCATTTCCGTGCTATTGTAATTCAGGTCAATTACGTCGGTCCAGCCATTCGGACTAACCAGGTCTCCGTTTACATCTTTGGTATACCAATCATCGTTGCTTACCCATTCATTATCCCATGAAGTATGGTTGGCTACCCAATCGAGAATGACTGCCATGCCCAATTGATGTGCCTTTTCGACCAGTATTCTCAAATCGGCAAGTGAACCAAAATCAGGGTTGACCCCCATATAATCACGAACAGCATAAGGTGATCCTACACCTTTCAAATCACCAATGGGATAGATGGGCATTAACCATACCACGTTCACTCCCAGTGCCTGAATAGAATCCAGGCGTTTGCTCACACCGGCAAGTGTTCCTTCATTACTAAAAGCTTTAATATTGACTTCATACATAACAATATCGGCGATTTCGGGAACTCCATTAAAAGGAACGCCGAACTGTTCTTCCTTTTCATTGTTAACCGGAGGATTAATCACAATGGGATCATCGTTGTTACACGCCGGTGTAATAAAAAGTAAGGAAAGCAAAAGGATAATCGTATTCATCTTAAATAAATCTTTACGGTTTAAATTCATGTTCAGTTTTCTTCTGATGTTCATCTCCACTAATTTTATGTTCATACGATTACAATGTCAGCTCGCAATTTAAACTAAAAAAGCTTACAGCACAGGACGTGCTGCAAGCTTTGCGCTTCTAATTCAAATGTAACACGTATGAATAATTTTCAGGATCGTGCAGATCCAATGTGATGGTATAGTTCCCAGCTTCGGGAACCGTTAAATTATTTAAATCGGCAGTATAACCCAACACCGGATGATCGGCATACATCATTTTACCATTGGCATCTACTCCAAAGTCGATGATCCAGGCATTGTTGGCACGAAATTTAAATGAACCGGCAGCGCTCATGTCAGTAGTAACTTTCCATACCCGGGTAACAGCATCGTACACCATTGGGGTGTCGGTATCCCAGCCCCCCAAGGTAGCGTCGCCAATAATACCCCACTCCGTTTTGGTGATGGAATAGCTCATCGCATCAAGATTAGCTGTTAGCATGTAATAACCAGGGCCAGGTGCAACAATGTTGTTTCCGGCATCGTTCGCCTCAATCAATTTGCCTGCCTCAGTACTTCCATAAGCTGTAGGAGTCCAGGCAGCCTGTGGTGTAAGTTTAAACTCGTTGGTTCCGCCATCGGGGATATTAATGTATCCTTCGTAAATACCTGTTCCACGATCAGCAATATGCGGAGCCGTTGCCGGATCCCAGCCTTGAAAATCGCCGGGCACCCACAAAGATGGCATCGTTGGTTCAGGCTCCGGATCTGGTTCCGGATCAACTACCACCTTTTCGTAAGGCGTAAAATTGATGGTTTTGGGAGTAGAAAACGCATCTCTGTCGACATAGGACTTCACCCGCACCACAATTTTACCTTGAACATTCGCTTCTAATCCAAAGGCCAAGGCATATTTATTCAAATCCTTGGCCTTAAATGTTTTTGTCAAAACATCGGTCCCTGCTTTTACACTTTTTGCATTCCCCCAAGCATTGGCTCCTACAGTATCGTTGGGTGTACTAAACTGGACGGTATAATCGACAGGAGCACCAATCAAATAATCTACTTCTGACCAATTTACTATAAGGATATCGTCGTTCAGATTACTCTCGGTAATTACAAGATCACTGCTTGAAATTTCAATTTCGGCCGGAAAATTAATATCGCCCAAAACGGTAAGTTCCGGATCCTGGTTGCACGCGGTTAAAGCCAGAAGCATTAATCCAAGTGTCCAATATTTTTTAATGATCGTCTTCATTTTACTCAATTTAAGATGATTAATAACCTGGATTTTGTAGCAAATTCGAATTGGCATTTAAGGCAGCGGTTGGAATCGGGAACAACTTAAAATGATCGTCAACTGCCGGAGCCAAACCGTGGGCTTGAGTAAATGTACCGAAGCGGATCATGTCCTGACGGCGGTGTCCTTCCCAGGTGAGTTCAAAACCACGTTCGTTGTAAATGTCGTCCAATGTTGGATTGGCAGCCAGAGCATTCAACCCTGCACGTTGACGCACCTGATCGATAAAACCTTTCGCGGCAGCCGCATCACCGGTGCGCACCAAACATTCGGCTTTCATCAGCAAAATATCGGCATAGCGGTAAATGGGGAAATCGTTGGATGCTCCTCCTCCATTCATTGGTTCAACCGGAAAAAATTTGGTGTTACGAATTCCTGCATTGGGCGCGGCACCCGGATTATCGAAATTATCCACTAATAAAGAATAATTAATAAATCCTGCAGGTTGGGGTCCGTATGGATCATCGCCATAGCGGAACTGTCGTACGCGAACATCGTTGGGATCGAATTTGGCAAAGTAATCGTATGGAACAATGGCTCCATTCCAGGTGCTTGTTCCGCCCAGCAGAACATTCCCATCAATTCCACCCAAACTGCGAATGGTTGAGATGTTGCGCCCTACAATATCTACGGTAATAAAAATTCCCAGTATCGTTTCATCGGTCGGACATACATCTCCAAACAGTTCATAGTATTTATTTCCCAAAACATTGGCAGCATCCTCGGCACCGGAGTGTAGCTTAAAACCACCACCATCGACTTTGTTGCAGTATTCCAAACATTCCTTCCACATGGCAGTTCCGGTATATACTTCGGCATTCAAATAAACTTTGGCCAATAAGGCATATCCGGCCCATTTATTGAACCTGCCGTAATAATTGCCACCAATGGTTCCATCCAATGTTTCCACATTTTCGGTGAGTTCTTTCACTATAAAATCAAACACTTCCTTTTTATCCACTTGCGGAATTTGGTCAACGGTCATACTATTTTCAGTAAAAAAAGGTACGTTGCCCCAATCGTCGATTAAGAGGTAATAAAAGAAAGCACGAAGGACTTTGGCTTCGGCCACTTTCGATGGCTCGGCATTGGCTGTTTCCAACTGTTCTACAGCCAGGTTGGCTAAAAACACCGAACGGTACAACCAGTTCCAGGTATTGTTGATGAAGCCTTCGCTGGGCAACCACTGACGGAGGTATAAGCGGGCAAAATCGAGTTCCCAGTCACCGGTTGTACGGTGAGGAACAACCTGTTCATCGGTCGACATGGAGTTTAAATCGTACCAACCACGGTCGGCACCGGCATAACCCACGCCATCCCAGTTTCCTGCCATTTGGGCATAAACACTGGCTAATGCAGCATCGGCACCTGCTTCGGACGCATAAAAGTCCTGTGCCGCATATTTATCGTACACATTCTCCTCGACATCAACACAACTTATGAAGAAGAAAATGGAAATGATTGTGATAACTATTTTATTCATTTTGTTCTGTTTTTGTGGGATTAAAAAGTAATGTTTAAAGCGGCTGATAAGCTTCTTACACGAGGGTAAATTCCTGCATCGGCACCCGAACCGTTTCCTCCATCCACCCTGATTTCAGGATCTAAACCCGTATATTTAGTGAATACTGCCAGATTGTTTCCAGTAATGGATAAACGCAACAATTTGATGTTGTCTATTTTACCGGTATCGAAAGTATATCCAATGGTGAGGTTATCGAAACGTAGGTAATCACCGTCTTCTAACCATAAATCGGAACCGTATTTTGAAGTATACAAACCGAGTTCAGCAGCACTGCGTAACAGGTTCGATTTACCCAAATTTTCAAAATAACTAAAACTGGACTTAATGCTATTGTAGATCATGTTACCGCCGGATCCACGCCATACCATTGAACAATCAAAATTTTTATACTTTACTTCAGGAGTGAAAGCATAAGTATAAGTAGGCAAAACGGAACCTGCAAAATAGCGATCCAAACTGCGATCACCCTGATCGATGATTCCATCGTCATCCCGATCGACAACTGTTTCAGAATTGGCATCGTCGCGTCCTTCGTGCTGAAGAATATTAAATACGCCAATGGGCTGTCCTTCGATCAAATAGGCACTGTACCCCATGCCCACATAGTCGGTCATCAGCGGAACGCTATTCAGACTGCCGCTTAAATCCAGCACTTCGTTGCGCAGCAAGGAAATGTTTCCTCCTAAAGTGATGCGTAGATCTTTGGTGTTCACGATCTGATAATTCAATACCAATTCAATCCCTTCATTCAACAAACTCCCCACATTGGCAGCAATTGAACCGTAAGGATACGGCGGTTGAGGAACAGTATAATTGAACAGGAGGTTGCGCGTTGTTGCGCTGAACACATCAACAGAACCGTTCAATTTACCATCGAAAAATCCAAAGTCAAGACCAATGTTGGTTTGATAGCGGGTTTCCCATTGCAAGTCTTCGTTGGAGTTTTGAGTCACTGCAAAATTGGTAATGAGTGCACCATTAAAATTGGTCACCCCCGATTCGCCGATCAACTGCAAGGATCGTTGCGGGTACAAACCCTGTTGATTACCAGTTATACCGTATCCGACACGTAGTTTCATGTAACTGATTGCATCAATACCTTTCATAAATGGTTCTTCGGAAATTCGCCATGCACCCGAAGCCGACGGGAAAGTTCCCCATTTATGGTTAGCCCCAAAAACTGACGAACCATCCTGACGTAAACTTACGGTCAGCAAATATTTATCGTCATACGAATAATTCAAACGCCCCAAAAAAGAAACCAAGGTGCGATCGTTTTTATAAGATGAAATATCGCCGGGAAGTACATTGGCAATGGTTCCCAATTGCAAAGCATTGTAGGTGGTAATGTCATTGATAAAACCACGTCCCTGGGCAAAATGCCCCTGATACAATTGTTGTTGCCATTCATATACGACAACTCCTTTCAACTGATTTTTCCCAAAACTTTTGTCGAAATTTAAACTGATGTCCATCAATTTTTCATCCTGCAAATTGGTGGTCACATTGGCCACCCCATTGTGATCGATGGCACTGGCCAGAGTTGATTTCGACGGTTCATAATAGCCTCTGTTAGTATCCACCTTGCGCCAGCTTCCAAACCAGCCCAGGTTAACACCTTTCAAAATTTCCAGATCGGCACGGAAACTGCCAAATAAGTTATGTGTTTCACTTTCATTAATCACTTCCTGAGCCACTGCATAAGGGTTAATATACTGAAAAACGGTTTCGTCGGTAAAATAGCTGCCGTCCTGAAATAAAACAGGATCGGTAGGTTTCGAAACATAAGCATTGCTGATGAGGTTCGAACGAAAAGCCGCACGCCCAACAGAACCGGGACTTCCAATGTTACGACGAATCCCATTGTTCAAATTCACCGAAAGCGTTAGTTTATCGTCTAATGCTTTTTGTGTGGCTTGAACACGGGCCATATAATCGTTATTGTTAGAATTGATGACAATTCCGTTTTGCAGAATGGCTGTTACCGATGCCCGGTAATTAAAATCATTGGCCGATCCACCCATTGAAATCGTGTGATTCTGGGTCGAGCCGTTTTTAATCAGAATATCGTACCAGTCGGTATTTGAACCATGGTCGGCTGAATAAGGAACACTCCAAAGTTGAGCCATTTCGCGCCATTCGGTCGCATCAAACATATCCAGTTTATTAGAAAGCATATCCACCGACATGCTACCATGATATTCTACCGACGACTGGCCTTTAGTGTTCTTTTTAGTAGTAACCAAAATGACTCCTGGTGCACCGCGCGATCCATAGATCGCTGTGGCAGAAGCATCCTTTAGAATGTCGATGGACGCAATTTCGGAAGGGGGCACCTGATTCAACAGATCCATATTTCCTTGTATCCCATCCACTACCACCAGTGGATCATTTCCTCCAATGAGCGAAGTAATTCCGCGAATACGGACACTGGGGTTCGATCCCGGTTCACTTCCTACCTGAGTAATACTCACACCTGCTGCACGACCGGCCACTTGTTGTAGCGGATTGGTAATGGCACCCTGGTTGAGTTCATCACTCGACAAACTGGTAGTTGCGCCGGTTAGATCTTTCTTTTGAGAAACACCGTAACCTACTACCACCACTTCTTCCAATCCAAAAATATCTTCGTTCAGCTGAACATTTATGATGGAGTTTGATGCAACTGTTTTTTCAACAGTGCTAAACCCGATAAAAGAGAACACCAGCGTTTCACCTTCGTTGGCAACAATGGTATATTGCCCATCAATATTGGATACCGAGCCCTGTGTTGTTCCTTTGATCATAACTGTTACACCAGGCAATGAATTTCCATCTTTATCGGAAACTACGCCACTATATGTGCGAGATTCCTGAGCTGCTAATTCTGTTCCTTTGGGAGAAACGGCATAGAGCTCAGCATAGCAAAAGTTGAAAGCAAGCAATAGAATCAGCACAACATATCGGGATTCCAATGTTCTTTTCAAACTAATTTTTTGTTTCATAGTTGAAATTTCAAGTCGTTAGTATATCTAGTTAAATTATTTGTTAGGCTGAAATACCAAAGTGTACCTTCGGTGTATTACAAAGTTGATTGAAAAGACCAGCAATAGCAAAGAATCAAAATGGAATATAACGAACAAATGGCGGGCGACAAGCATCAAACCGCAACCATTCTGAGACTTAAGTCAAACAAACGAGATCAAAAACCTTAAAAAATATAACGGAAATCTGAGAAGAGAAGTCAATAGTCATTGGTCATTAAGTCAGGAATTACGTGATAAAACCAATAACATTGTTCTTTTTCTAGAGACTATAGATTGTAGTGTAGCAATAAATTTTGCTGAAATGGCTGGTTTCTTGCTTGTGATCTATTTATCAACTATTTTTGCACAACACACATTATTTGGGATCATGTGATATTCTTGTGGGGAAAAAGTTTTCATGGATCAATTCAAAAAATTATAGCTTATTAAAAGTATTCAGCACTATTCGAAAACGATGTCTTCAAACCAGACAGGTTTTTACTTTTCATCCTTGATGAGAAAAGTAAACA
>JBGUEP010000084.1:0-9541 GCA_041821245.1 Prolixibacteraceae bacterium | reverse complement strand
TTTAAAATGTTCGAAGGTGTGATCAGATGCACCGCTTCATTTTTGTCATAATAGCTAACACCTATTGAATTATTGTCATATGCTGTAAATACTATTTTCGCACCTTTAGTCGATTCCATTAAAATTTCTTTGTCGGTAAGCTGCGTGTACTTTTTGAATTGTCCAAGAGATTTTGCCTCAAGTTTGGTGTTAAATGCTAGGCTCAAAACTATTATCGAAAGTAGGATTGTATTTTTCATTCTGATCATTTTATAATTTTTATTCGTTGTTGCTCAAATTGCAACACCTGTGCCACAAAAATTAAAGTTCAGAATATTAATATGATAGGTGTTTTTTGTGCACTGTCGCGAGTTTCAATTTGGGAC
The DNA here is from genome assembly GCA_041821245.1 of Prolixibacteraceae bacterium. GTDB lineage: Bacteria > Bacteroidota > Bacteroidia > Bacteroidales > Prolixibacteraceae > Roseimarinus. The sequence continues at coordinate 9,176 of JBGUEP010000084.1, read as the reverse complement.
ACATCAGCTAAACATGGGAATACTATTGCCCCTAAAAAAAAGATTTTTTGGTTATCATTAAAAAAATAAGGCCATCCGTCAAATGACGAACGGCCCTTTCCTGTTTTCCTCTATTCAAGTATTCTTAAAAAGTTGGATTCAAGTGATGATTCGGCTCCTCAACCGAAGCAATCGTTACAAGCATTGATTTTTCATTCGAGACAATTTTTGCTAAAAGATCTTCCTCAACATTGATCTCCCTATTGTTCGATTTATCAATAAATGTGAATCCAAATTCCTTTTTGTTTACTTTAATCAGTAAGCCTTCGCTGGTAGTCGAAGTGATTTGCATCAATTCATCCAACTGTTCAATATAAATCGATCCGCGTAATTCCTGATGATTTGAAATGTTCGCAGGTGTGATTAAATAGACATTTTCATTTTTGTCGTAATAGCTAATGCCAATTGATTTATTGTCAAATGCAGTAAATAAAATTTTCACCCCTTTTGTCGATTCCATTAAAACTTCTTTGTCGGTTATCTGGGTGTATTTTTTGAATTTTCCAAGAGATTTTGCTTCCAGTTGTATGTTAAAGAATAAACTGATAATCATTATCGAAAATAGATGTGCATTTTTCATTGTAATCATGTTTTATATTGTGTTTGTTATCAATCATTGGTCAAGACATGTGCCATAAAATGTAATAAGTTCTATGCTAGATGCATATGTGTTTTCGCATTTCCCTAAATGTCCCATGACGGGACACTAGAGGTGTTGGTGGGACGATTTTGTTAAATTGGGACTATTGAGTGGAGTGTGCTTTCAGCATGTTTAGATATTAATAGGCCTTTCATTTTGAATTCCCACTAAAAATGGGGACATTGTCATGTGCAGTTTTCAATAAATAATGGATATTTGCATGCAGTGATAAAAATTGAACTACTAATTAAAAACAGGAGAGAATAGTGGGACGTGTACTCATTATAGGAGCTGGCGGTGTAGGCACCGTTGTTGCTCACAAAATGGCCGCTAACAGCGATGTTTTTACCGACATTCTTTTAGCCAGCCGAACCAAGTCGAAATGCGATGATATTGCAAAAGCCATTGGTGGCAATAAAATTAAGACTGCTCAGGTAGATGCCAATAAGGTGCCTGAATTGGTCAAGTTAATTGAATCATTTAAGCCCGACCTTTTGGTGAATGTGGCCTTGCCTTATCAGGATCTCACGATCATGGAAGCTTGTTTGCAAACCAAAACGGCGTACCTTGATACGGCCAATTATGAGCCTGAAAACGAAGCTAAATTTGAATATAGCTGGCAGTGGGCTTTTCACGATCGGTTTAAGGAAGCGGGTTTAACGGCCATATTAGGTTGTGGTTTCGATCCCGGGGTGACCAGTATATATACTGCTTATGCGGCTAAACACCATTTCGATGAAATTCATTACCTCGATATTGTGGATTGTAATGCCGGTGACCATGGTAAAGCATTTGCCACCAATTTTAATCCTGAGATCAACATTCGTGAAGTCACTCAAAATGGAAAATATTGGGAAAACGGCGAATGGAAATTGACCGAGCCACACGAAATACATCTGCCCTTAAATTATCCAAACATTGGCCCTAAGGAGTCCTATTTGATCTATCATGAGGAACTGGAGTCTTTGGTTAAAAATTATCCAACGTTAAAGCGTGCCCGATTCTGGATGACTTTTGGTCAGGAATATTTGACTCATTTACGTGTGATCCAAAATATTGGAATGGCTGGAATCGTACCAATTATGTATGAAGGCAAGGAGATTGTTCCTATTCAATTCCTGAAAGCTGTATTGCCGAATCCAGGCGATTTAGGGGAAAACTATACCGGCGAAACATCCATCGGATGCCGCATTAAAGGTATAAAGGATGGTCAGGAAAAAACCTATTACATTTATAACAACTGTCGTCACGAAGATGCTTATAAAGAAACAGGTGCTCAAGGTGTAAGTTACACCACCGGAGTTCCGGCCGTGGTTGGAGCCATGATGTATCTGAAAGGACTTTGGTCAGGCGCTGGCGTATTTAATGTAGAAGAATTTAACCCCGATCCATTCCTTGAAGAAGTAGCAAAACAAGGTTTACCCTGGGTTGAATTACACGATACCGATTTGGAACTCTAATCCCATACAATACTCAAAAAACTCCGTTGATCTTCAATGGAGTTTTTTTATGCTTTTGCAATTGGGCTTTTTATTCCTGGTGCAATTGGTTTGGCCTTGTTTGGATGTGAAATTGAAAGGTTTTTTTGTAGAGCGATTGAATTTGGAATTGTAATTTGATCGCCGTCTTCTGTTTTGATGTGAAGAAAAAAGAAGGAAATGTCGTCAATAGTTCCCTCAATGATAAAATCTTTCTCCAGAACTCTTATATGATCGCCTAATTTCATGGGATGGTTAAAATATAACAACAAACCTGCGGTGATATTTGCTAACATCGACCATTGAGCAAAAAAGGCAATACCCAAAATAGTGAGCACCGAAGAAATAAAAAGCAACAATTTTTCCTTCTCGATTCCCCAAATTCCGGTAAATGCTATGAGCGCAAAAATGAATATGGAAATATTCAATATTTTCACAGTAATCCGTCTGCGCTGCAAACTAAAGTGGAATTTTTTCAGGGTCTTGTTAATCGAACTTCTAATGATAAATCGCAGGATGATTAATACTGCTACAATAATAACTGACTCTATAATTTGTAATTGATAAGCTTCCATTTTCTTGTTTCGTTTGTGCAAAAGTAGAAACATTTTAAGATGTTAATAGTTTAATTTTGGAACTTTATCTGTAAACTTACGGGTAAATCAACATTAAGAACCATGGATCAGGCCAAGTTGAAGATCATTATTGAAACACAGTTCAATTTCTTTGCAAGTCATCGTACCAGAAATGTCACCTTTCGCATAGAAGCGCTCAAGAAACTGAAAAATGCCCTGATAAATTTTGAGAAAGAATTGATGCAAGCTTTGTGGGCCGACCTTCATAAATCAAATTTTGAATCCTATTCGCATGAATTGGGTCAGGTTTTAAAAGAGATTGATTTTCATTTGCGTCACCTGAAGCGTTGGTCAAAACCTCAAAAAGTGGCATCTCCGTTGGCAATATTGCCTTCGCGGAGCAGAATTTATCACGAACCTTATGGGAATGTGTTAATCATTTCACCTTGGAATTATCCAATCTTACTGTTGATTGATCCATTGATTGGAGCCATTTCTGCGGGTAATACCGTGGTCTTAAAACCGTCGCCCTATCTGAAAGAATATTCCAGGGTGATTGAATTGATGATGAACAAAACCTTTCCAAAAAAATACATTGCCGTTGCTACGGGGGGGCGTGAGGTGAATCAATTGTTACTGAAACACAGGTGGGACTATATTTTCTTTACAGGTAGCCCGGCGCTTGGGAAAGTGGTGATGAAAGCAGCAGCTGAATTTCTCACACCGCTCACACTTGAACTAGGCGGCAAAAGTCCATGCATTGTTGACGAAGATGCCAATTTGAAATTGGCCGCTCGTAGAATCGTATGGGGGAAATTTATCAATGGAGGCCAAACCTGTATTGCACCCGATTACCTTTTTGTACATGAAAAAATAAAGGATGAATTATTGCGCCTCATGAAAATTGAGCTGGTACTATTTTATGGTGAAAAACCGGAAGAGAGTCCGGACTTCTGTCGGATTGTGAACAAGGCCGCATTTGAGCGTTTGCTCGAATACTTAAAGGAAGGAAATATTGTAGTGGGTGGAAATTACAATGAAAATGAACTGTTTATTGCCCCAACGATTATTGATCATGTGGAGTCTGATTTCGCGATTATGCAGGAGGAAATATTTGGACCAGTGCTTCCGGTTATGACTTTCAGTGAACTGCAAAGAGCCCTCGATTATGTTGATTACTGCGAAAAGCCTTTGGCCTTTTATTATTTTACTAACAATTTAGTGAAAGCCAGAAAGGTAATCGATCAAACCACTTCCGGAGGCGGATGTATCAATGATACCATTTTACACATTGCCAATTTTCGTTTACCTTTCGGTGGAGTGGGGAACAGCGGTATGGGTAAATACCATGGGAAACTAAGTTTTGATACCTTTTCAAATCAACGGTCAATGGTCTTTTCTTCAAGGTGGCTAGACATTCCTCTGAAATATCCGCCGTATGGGAATAAACTCAAGTGGATCAAAAAGATTCTTTAGGCCCTATTCTCCAACCGCTATTAAATGGTGTTGGGTGCGAATGTAAAGGCTATTCTCCGAAATGGCAGGAGTAGCCATAATCACATCGTCGAGATGGTTCTGAGCCAATACCTCAAATTGATCGCCGGCTTTTAACACAAACACAGTTCCCTGTTCGGTAGAATAGTAGAGTCTGTTGTTGGCGGCCACTCCCGATGCGGTTATTCCACGTGCTTCAGGAATTGATTCACGGTAGATCTTTTCGCCGCTTAGCGCATCAAATACACTTAGCTGTCCATTCATGCGCATGTTGTAGACTCTGTTCTGATAAACCAAATTGGTAGGCATGTAGGCCGCGCCCCTTTTGATGCTCCACACAATGTATTCGTTTGAAGTGCTATCGGACTGCAAGGTGATGTCACCTTTTGCATTCGGGCGAATGGCATAAATGGGCGATAACTTACCGTGGGCACTATGGATGTAAATCAGCTTATTGGCGAATACTGGTGTCGGAACCGGGGCGTCACCACCACCATGCATTTTCCAGATTTCTTTCCCTGTTTTAAAATCATAGCCTCCGATGTGTTGGTAACCATTGACTATAATTTGTTTTTGACCCTGATAATTCACAATGGTTGGCGTACACCAGTTTGATATTTCATCACGGTGAGTCAACCAAGTTTCTGCTCCTGTTGCTAAATTGTAAACTGCCAAAAAGCTGTCGCCCAGAAAATCGGATTGGATCACTAATTTATCCTCTTCAATCACCGGCGAATTGGCAAAACCCCATTCAAATTCGGGATCGGTATAGGGGCCTGCATTCATTCTTCCAAAATTTTTACTCCATTGCAGATGGCCTTCCATATCGTAACAATAGAGGCCGTCGGATCCAAAGAAAGCCACTACAAATTTTCCATTGGTGGCAGGAGTTGAATTGGCGAAAGACGCTTTGGTGTGACGTTTGGTGCCAGGAATCCCTTTTTTTGCCAATTGATCCCAAAGAATTTTCCCATCGCGTTTGTCCAGACAAATGATTCTGAATTCGTGTTCCGATTGATCTTCGTCGGAATCGATGTTTCCGTAAAGCCCAACTTTCACTTCATTTTTCCCCTTGCTGCTGATGGCTGTAGTCACAAACAAACGATTTCCCCAAACAATTGGGCTGGAATGACCTAGCCCCGGAATTTCGGTTTTCCAACGAATGTTTTCTCCCGTTTCATTGTTCCAGGTTAAAGGCAAGTTGGCTTCATCGGAAATTCCCAAAGCATGAGAACCGCGGAATTGAGGCCAGTTAAAAGCAGCTGATTGATTTTTGTTTGAACAACTGTTGAAGATGAAAAAAAGAAAACTCCATAAGAAAATTCGATTTACCATCTTTACTATAAGAAATGAACTTTCTTTTGAATTTTTCATATTTGGAGGAATAGATTTTTCTGTGGGATTATGGTTTAAACGTGTTGAATTTAAAGTAATCGTGGTACAACACTATTTTCCAATCTTCTGTGTCTTTTACATAAAATCGGGCACGGTAATTCCCTGGTTTTAATTGAACGGCAATGGTGGAGGAATAGTTTCCTGCTGAATCGGTTGTAATTCTTAGAATATCGTAAAAACGCTCCACATCCATTCCCTGAACTAATTCAGGGAATAATTCATTTCCTTCCAATTTTGGATTCCCGTTTAAGGTCAATACGTATTCGTGATTGGGTTTGAGGTTCTGCAATTTTACATCGGCATAAAAACCATTGGAGAAATCCATAAAATGCCTGAGTTGGCCAATTGTTGAGTCCGATTCCATTTTCCCCCAATCCAAGGGTGGTGTAATGAGCGCTTTATCTGATTTTGTGCTTGTGTTTTTTGTTGCCGCCTCAATAACATTCTGAATGAAATTCAATTCTTCGGATGAATATTGATCTGTTAAAACAGGCACCGTTCCTTTTAGATACAATTTCCCTTTATCCAATACAATTATGGGCTGAGCACACAATTGTATTGTAGCGAAGATGCAAATTACAAGAAGAATTGTTTTCATAATTCCTAATGTTTTGGTTTAGTTTTTTTTATTCCACAAGGCTAAATGTTTCTGAATATATTCAACACAAAACTGGTGTTCCTCTTTTCCTGTACCTTTCACTTCCATGGGAGCGCCAAATTTGATGTAGACCTGTTCTTTCCGATCGGCATGTCCCAGATCTTTTATCCATTTGCCATTGGCCCAAAAGTCAGTTTTAATGGCCATGGGCACAATACGAACTTTTGCTTTTTGTGCTAGTTTAATGCCCAATGAATTAAAATGTTCCGGTTGGAATTCTACCGATCGTGTTCCTTGTGGGAAAATGACTACCGAGGTTCCGTTTTCTAAACACTGTTTTCCATCGGTAATTACTTTCATCAAATCCTGTCTGGAATCGGACCGACCAACAGTGATGGGATTACGGGCCAGCATGATGGGGCCAAATACCTTATTTTCGGTTAGTTTGTCTTTCACCACAAAGGTGACTTCTTTCACTGGAGCAATCAATCCGGGGAAAAGCATGGTTTCCAGGGTGCCCATGTGATTGCTGATGAACACCACGGCTTCGTCTTTGACCTCATCGAGGTGTTCAAAACCGGTGATGTGAAATTGGCCACCACAATCTTCTAAAAATTGTTGCATTTCGACCGAACTTTTGGCCCATTGAGCTCTATCGTAACGGTTGTGGAGTGCGTGTTGTCGATTGGCTAAAACAATTTTTAAAAATCGATAATTGAAATATAAACCGGAACCCAAGAAAATGCGATCCCAAATGATCCTTTTTTTTGTTTCTGGAGTGTGGTACTCGTTCTCGGGGAAATATTTATTATGCATCCTGTTATGGTTTTGGTCACACAAATTTAATGAAGGATGCGGTTTTTCCAAATAGCGAATAGGATTTCCTGTGAACGGTGTTGTTTCAAAAGATGATTATTATTTTTCAATACCGAAAGACGATATTGTTTTGAATCCGAATTTGGGCGAATAGCGCTCCTTTTTAAACACTTTCAAGTAGTGAAATAGGTAAAATGACGTAGTGATTTTATTTTATCAACTGATAATCTTTAATCAATAAGTTGGCAGATAAGTCAAGCCTGGTCGTTAGTTTTCTAATCATATCGACCGTTACCAACAATAGAAATTTGTGCTGTGTAAACATGACGATGTTTCCATATATTAGAACATTTGTCTATCTTTACCTGAGTGAAAATCGATAAATGAAACTAAAGTTTAATGTCATATTACTTGGAGAAGTTTGGGATCTTCTTGATTTACTAGATGAAAAATCAAGAGATAAAGTTCTATACAATATAGACAAAGCAAAATATAGAAATGACCCGGAATTATTCAAAAAACTTGACGATTTGATTTGGGAATTTAGAACCAAATATCAAAAAACACATTACCGATTATTATCATTTTGGACAAAACAGATAAAAAAGAAATTTAGTAATCGCGACTCATGGGATAATAAAAAAGACGGATAAAATCCCTAAAGCAGAGATTGAAAAAGCCAAAGCGATAATGAAACAATATTTTGAACAAAAGAATAAAAAATTACAGTGATGGAAAAAAATATAATGAGGATTTATACTTTAGATGAAGCTAAAGACAAGTTTCTAGGAGAAATTGGTACAGACAAACGTGACAAATACGAATATGAGTTAAGACTTGATTTATTAGGTGAAATGATAAAACAAGCTCGAAAAGAAAGAAATTTGACACAAACGCAATTGGGTGAAATGATTGGAGTCCAAAAATCACAAATATCACGGATTGAGAATAATCCCAAAAATGTAACGATTGAGACAATTTTACGAGTTTTTAAAGCTCTTAAGGCTAAAGTCAATTTTAATGTCGAGTTCCTGGACGGAGATATAAAAATAGCTTAAACTTGCGTTTTGTTTTATAAATGATCATGGCAGTTTTAGTGCAAATTAAGAGGGTTAAACCGACTGCATAACCAGAGGGTAAGCTGACAGTAAAGTACACACAATCAGCCATGCCACTTCAGGATGCTCGCTGCAAACCGAGAATCTGAATTCGGTGTAGGAGCAAGGTCCTGTATTTTTCCTGCATTTCTCCTGATAAAAACTATTAATATCGTGTTGTTTTGCTTGTGAACGATGCACATTGTTTATTGTATTACTGCCTGGGCGATAATTATAGACCCTTATTTAGTTTTTGATTCTGCTTATTTCTTCAAGTCAGAGCCATAATGTTTTCCGAATTTGCACAATGCTATGCATCTTGCACTCAGGCAGGGCGAAGGCGAAAAGGGATCATATGAAATTCTTGTGGGAACAATTCTTTTTAATTTCATTACACCATAAATACAAAAATAAAATTTTATCATTTTCAATTGAAGAATGCTCACATGTAGTATTTAGTCCCGAGAATTCTTTAGCCGTTTACTTAAGGGAAACAAATCAACATTTCATTAAAAAGTTTAAAATCATAAAGTTTATTGTCTTCAAGCCAGAAAGGCTTATACTTTTCTCCTTGATGAGAAAAGTATACAAAAGAATCAATCAGAAATGATGCTTCCCCCGCTCTTGGGATTTCTAAGAAAAACTTCAAAAGCAGAAGGACAAGCCTCTTTTGTGTTTTTCTAAGAAATCCCAATTCACCCTCACGCCTGCCCGCCATTTCTGAGAGCCATCGCACTTTCAGATTCTACCTGAAATGATGTGATTGCATTTTAAGAAACAATAATTTTTTTTTTAAGTCGCAAAGTACGTTAATAGCGATCGGCCTCCGAAAAAATGTTATTCGACTTGCAGCAATCCATTAGTAAGACTGGGAAGCTTCGTTCCGATAGCTATCGGAAGTGAGAAGATCGCCCGGCCGCACTTATGGATTGCAAAAAGGTGGATGACATTTTTTCGGGAGCCTTGATTTTTTTGCTTCTTTTTGTATTAAGGAGTCCACTCTAAAAAGGTATCGTACAACCATATTAATCTGGTATATAGTTG
>JBGUEP010000083.1:0-9819 GCA_041821245.1 Prolixibacteraceae bacterium | reverse complement strand
TGTAAATTCTACGATTTTAATGTGATTCCAAATCTATCCTTCCACCCGAATTGTAAAGTGGGCCGAGTTCAACACTCACCACTACGCTGCAAGCATTGTTAAAAAAGGACTTGATAAAGAATGAAGACAACAACTATCAAATTATCAATCCTGTTTTCAAACAATGGTTATTACTAATTGCGAAAACCTAACAAAGCCTACTAATTTTTATCATTTCAAGCGGCTTTCCATTAATGTAAATTTGGACAACTCAACTTGAATGTATGGCAAGAAGGATATTTTATTATGGCGAAGAGCAGCTAAGCGTTGGACTGGCTCTAGATATAGCGAAAAATTTGGTGGAAGGTGTGTTAAATGCTGCAACACGCATTAGGGTGCAGCAAAACCGCGATATAGTGGAACGTATTGTGCATAAAAAGAAGGTGGTGTATGGTGTGAATACGGGCTTTGGTCCACTTTGTACAACCTTGATTGGCGAGGACGATACCAAAAAATTACAATACAATCTGTTGATGAGTCATAGTGTAGGTGTAGGAAAAAACATCGATACTGAATTGGCCAAACTTATGATGATATTTAAGGTTCATGCTTTGGCACAAGGATATTCCGGAATTGCTGTCGAAACGCTCGATCGAACTATCTGGCACATCAATAACGATGTAATTCCATGTGTTCCGGAACAAGGCTCGGTAGGTGCTTCCGGCGATTTGGCGCCCTTGTCACATTTGTTTCTTCCATTGATTGGGATGGGAAAGGTACGTTACAAAAGCGAAGAAATGCCGGCAGAAAAAGTGCTGAAGCTCTTTCATTTGGACCCCGTTCAATTGGGACCCAAAGAAGGATTGGCGTTGATCAACGGGACTCAATTTATGCTTGCTCATGCTGCAAAAATTGTAGAACGTTTGCAAAACTGTCTCGACCATGCCGACATTGTTGCGGCCATGAACCTGGAGGCCATGATGGGCTCCTTTAAAAGTTTCGATGAGCACTTGCATGAGCTTCGTCCCTATCCTGGAAATCAATACGTGGCCCAACGCTTTCGTCTTATGCTGAACGGTTCCGAAATTGAACATTCTCACGAAAACTGTACCCGAGTGCAGGATCCTTATTCGCTGCGTTGCATACCTCAAGTACATGGAGCTTCTCGTAATGCCTGGCTGCATTTAAAACAGATGGTCGAAATTGAGCTGAATTCGGTAACCGACAATCCCATCATTTTTAGTGAGGACAAAACCATTACCGGCGGCCATTTTCATGGTCAGCCCATTGCACTACCCATGGATTATGCTTGCCTGGCAGCAGCCGAAATTGGCAACATTTCCGATCGGCGCATTTATTTGTCCATGATTGAAAGTGTTCCGGGATTACCAAAACTCTTGATGAAAACCACCGGATTAAACTCCGGATTTATGATTCTACAGTATACCACAGCAGCTTTAGTTTCTGAAAATAAATCGCTTTGTTATCCTGCCAGCGCTGACAGTATTCCTACTTCGCTGGGACAGGAAGACCATGTAAGCATGGGTTCCATTAGCGGTAGAAAAACCTTAATGGTAATTGATAATCTCGAAAAAATAATGGGAATTGAACTACTTACGGCTGCCCAGGGTTTTGAATTCAGAAAACCCATGAAATCGGGTGTCATCATGGATGCCTGTCACGCTTATGTTCGGTCGAAAATAGAATTTGCCGAAAGTGATCGTTTATTTGCACCCGACATTGAAAAAGCCATTGAAATTGTACGTTCTAAAAAGTTGTTGAAAGTAGCTGAAGACGTTGCTGTAGCCAACAACATTGACTTTAAAAATGAAAAACATGAAATCTACGGAATTTATTAAAAAATACGCGGATCATCCGCATTATAAGGCGCCAACAGGAAATACGCTTCATGCGAAGAGCTGGCAAACTGAAGCGCCTCTGCGCATGTTGCTCAATAACCTCGATGCTGAGGTTGCTGAGGATCCGTCGAACCTGATTGTATACGGTGGAACCGGACAAGCCGCCCGAAGTGTAGAGGCTTTGCAGAAAATCATTGATTGTTTGCTTGAGCTGGATGAAAACCACAGTTTGTTGGTTCAATCGGGAAAAGCTGTTGGGATAGTTCGTACCAATCCTCAGGCACCTCGTGTGCTTATTGCCAACAGTAATCTGGTGCCAGCCTGGGCCAATTGGGAACACTTTGAGGAATTAAAAGCCCGCGGCCTGATGATGTATGGACAGATGACGGCCGGAAGCTGGATTTACATTGGCACCCAGGGAATTTTGCAAGGTACTTACGAAACTTTTGTGGAATGTGGTAAAAAATATTTTAACGGCGATTTACGCCACAAACTAATTGTTTCGGGTGGTTTGGGAGGAATGGGCGGAGCTCAGCCTTTGGCCGCTACCATGGCAGGTGCCACTTTCCTTGGGGTTGATGTCGATCCGGAACGCATTGAAAAACGCTTGCATACCAAATACATACACCGGATTACAGCCGACTACGATGAAGCTATTGCGTGGGTGCTTGAGTCAAAAGAGAAAGGGGATGCCCTCTCGGTTGGCTTGGTAGCTGATATCGGTGATGTGTTGGAAAAATTATTGGCCGACGGAATTGTACCTGATATTGTAACCGATCAAACCTCGGCACACGATCCTCTTTTTGGCTATGTGCCCAACGGATTTACGCTGGACGAAGCTTTTGAATTAAGGGAAGCTGATCCTATGGATTATAAAGAATTGTCATTAAAAAGTATGGCCCGTCACGTAGGGTTTATGTTGGAAATGAAAAAACGAGGAAGCATTGTTTTCGATTATGGCAACAACCTGCGTGAAATGGCTCGTCAGGGTGGTGAGGCCAATGCTTTCGATTACCAGGGTTTTGTTCCTGAGTTTATTCGTCCTTTATTTTGTGACGGTAAAGGTCCTTTTCGCTGGGTGGTTTTATCCGGTGATCCGGAAGATATTTACACTACCGATCGTGCTTTGATGGAGGCATTTCCCGAAAACGTACAATTGATCCATTGGCTGAAAGAAGCCCAACAAAAAGTGGCCTTTCAGGGATTGCCCAGCCGCATATGCTGGTTAGGTTTTGGCGAACGGGAAAAGGCAGGAAAGATCTTTAATGATTTGGTGAAAACCGGAAAAGTAAAAGCGCCCATTGTGATTGGTCGCGACCATTTGGACTGTGGTTCCGTAGCTTCACCCAACCGCGAAACAGAAGGTATGCTTGACGGTAGTGATGCTGTTTCGGACTGGCCATTGTTGAACCTGATGTCGAATACCGCAGGTGGTGCCACCTGGGTCTCCTTCCATCATGGCGGCGGCGTAGGCATGGGATTTTCGCAACATGCCGGAATGGTTGTTTTGGCCGATGGAAGTGAACAAGCCGCACAAAATATTAGCAATGTATTGTACAACGATCCGGCCCTGGGAATTTTTCGACATGCCGACGCCGGTTACGACATTGCACTAAACAATGCCGACAAATTCGGATTAAAATTATAAACATTAAATATGAAACTAATAGGCCCGTTTACCCAAATCCTCACCATGGATCACCTTCCATTGAAGGGAGCATTGCTTGATGATCAATTGGAAATGATCAGCAACGGTGGAATCCTGATCGACGATGAAAAGATTATTGAAATGGGCGAGTTTCCATTGCTGGAACAAAAGGCTCATCAGCAAAATATTCCCATCGAAAGAACAGAAGGTGAGCTGGTTGCTATTCCCGGATTGATCGATGCCCATACCCATTTGTGCTGGGCCGGATCCCGGGCCAATGATTATGCTAAAAGATTGTCGGGAAAATCCTATTTGGAAATTGCCAACGAAGGAGGTGGAATTTGGAGTACGGTGCTCAAAACCCGCGAAGCCACCCTTGACGAACTGAGTGAGCTTACGGCATTACGGGCCAATCAGATGCTAAGCGAAGGAGTTTGTACCATTGAAGTAAAGAGTGGTTACGGCTTAACCGTTGAAAATGAATTGAAGATGCTTTGGGCCATTAAAAAAGCTTACACCGAAGCCGATTTAATTGCCACCTGCCTGGCGGCACACATGTGTCCAAAAGATTTTGATGGATGGAATCTGGTTTATCTTGAACGAATCATTCATGAATTATTGCCAAAGGTAATAGAGGAAGATCTTGCGAACCGCGTAGATATTTTTGTGGAAGAATCAGCTTTTAATGTCAACGAAGCCGGTATCTATTTGCAGGAAGCAAAAGCGCTTGGGTTCGATTTGGTCATTCATGGTGATCAATTTACTGTAGGTGGAAGTCAGTTGGCGATGAATTTAGGAGCCATAAGTGTCGATCATCTGGAAGTAGTGGACGAGGAAACCATTGCGCTTTTAGGCCAGAGTAATGTCGTTGCAACTGTGCTTCCCGGTGCCTCTCTGGGTTTGGGTATTCCATTTGCACCAGCCCGAAAATTGCTCGATACAGGTGTTTGTCTGGCCATTGCCTCCGACTGGAATCCGGGTTCGGCACCCAACGGCGATTTGTTAATGCAGGCTGCGTTGCTGGGGGTTTATGAGAAACTCACCATGGCTGAAACGCTTGCCGGCATTACTTTTCGTGCAGCTAAAGCATTAAATTTGAATGATCGGGGTATTTTGAAAAATGGCAATTTGGCCGATATTGCAGCGTTCCCATGCAACGATTTCAGGGAAATCATTTACCGACAGGGAAAACTGAAACCGGCAAAAGTGTGGAAGAAGGGAATCCCCATCCGTCACAACAAGTAGTGACACCTAAATCCTAAAGCGGGGGAAAGACCCCTATCCGGTCTTGTTGACACAAGACCACCTTCCCCCTAAAGCGGGGAAGGGCCGAATACGGAAGGGTAGGAGTAAATTGAAATAATATTTACCACATAGTGGTTACGGTATTGTAGCCCGGGGTTTTAACCCCGGGTAAAGAATAACACAAGAGAACGATCGGTTGATCAAGAATTGTTTATAGAAGAACAAAACAAGCATCAACCGAAACAGAAACCCCTATCCGGCCTCGTTAAAACGGGTCCACCTTCCCCCTAAAGCGGGGAAGGGCCGAATACGGAAGGGTGGATGTTAATTGAAGCAATATAATACCACGTAGAGGTTGAGGTATTGTAGCCCGGGGTTTTAACTCCGGGTAAAGAATAACAAAAGAGAACCATCGGTTGATCAACGAACGTTTATAGAAGAACCAAACAAGCATCAACCGAAACAGAAACCCCTATCCGGCCCCGTAAATACGGGTCCACCTTCCCCCTAAAGCGGGGAAGGACGGAATACGGAAGGGTAGATGTAAGTGGAAATATTGCACTATCACGTAGTGGTTACGGTTTTGTAGCCCGGGGTTTTAACCCCGGGTAAAGAATAACACAAGAGAACGATCGGTTGATCAAGAATTGTTTATAGAAGAACAAAACAAGCATCAACCGAAACAGAAACCCCTATCCGGCCCCGTAAATACGGGTCCACCTTCCCCCTAAAGCGGTGAAGGGCCGAAAACGAAAGGGTAGGTGTAAATTGAAACAGAAATAGGTAAGTTTAACGAAACGAAAAAGTCCCCTTTAGGGGATATCGGGGTATTATGAAAAAAATCATCGAATGCGTTCCCAACTTCAGCGAAGGGAACAACCTGGACATCATCAAACAAATTACCAACGAAATAGAAGCCGTAGGAGGCGTTCGTTTATTGGATGTCGATCCAGGCAAGGCTACAAATCGTACTGTAGTCACCTTTGTGGGTGAACCCGAAGCTGTTTGCGAAGCAGCCTTCCGTGCCGTTAAAAAAGCGGCAGAACTCATCGATATGAAAAAACACAAAGGCGAACATCCCCGCTTTGGGGCTACCGATGTGTGTCCCTTGGTTCCGGTTGCCGGAATTACCATGGAGGAAACAGTCGGGTATGCCCGAAGGCTTTCGAAACGCATTGGCGAAGAACTCGGCATTCCGGTTTATAACTATGAATTTGCTGCTTCAGAGCCCAAACGGAAAAACCTGGCAAGCTGTAGGGCAGGCGAATATGAAGGTTTGTCCAAAAAGTTGACTGATCCCGCTTGGAAACCCGATTTTGGTCCTGCCGAATTTAATGAACAGGTAGCCAAAAGTGGCGCAACAGCTGTGAGTGCACGGAATTTCCTGGTTGCTTACAATGTGAATTTAAACACCACGTCCAGCCGTTGGGCCAATGCCATCGCCTTCGATATTCGGGAGAAAGGACGCATAAAACGTGAAGGGGATCCATTGACTGGTAAAATCATCAACGATGAAAACGGAAATCCGGTGTTTGAACCCGGATTGCTGAAATGCGTGAAAGGCATTGGTTGGTACATCGAGGAATTTGGCATTGCTCAGTTGTCGTTCAATTTAACCGACATCACCGTAACTTCGGTTCATGAGGTGTTTGAAGCGTCCTGCCAGCGTGCTGAAGCACGTGGATTGCGCGTCACCGGATCGGAACTGGTGGGAATGATTCCACTGAATTCAATTCTGGATGCAGGGAAATACTTTCTGAAGAAGCAGCGTCGTTCGGTAGGAATTTCCGATGCTGAAATCATCAAAATTGCCGTAAAATCCTTGGGCCTGGATGAGCTGAAGCCTTTCGATCCGAAAGAAAAAATAATTGAATATGAGCTGGAAGCAGATGCAGGGAAACTCATCGATCTGAACCTGCAACAATTTTCAGAAGAAACCGCTTCCGAATCGCCTGCTCCCGGTGGAGGATCAATTTCAGCCTATATGGGAGCCATGGGTGCTGCGCTTGGAACCATGGTGGCTAACCTTTCGGCGCACAAACGAGGTTGGGATCATCGTTGGGAAGAATTTTCCAATTGGGCCGAAAAGGGTAAATTGTATCACGATCAACTATTGCACCTGGTCGATGAAGACACCAAAGCATTCAATGCAATTATGGAAGCTTTCGGTTTGCCAAAATCAACAGACAGAGAGAATGCAGCCAGGAAACAGGCCATTCATTCTGCAACAAAATACGCCATTGAGGTGCCTTTTATGGTAATGGCACTTTGCTTTCAATCCATGGAGGTTATGAAGGCCATGGCTGAAATTGGAAACCCCAATTCCGTGACCGATGCCGGAGTGGGTGCCCTGGCTGCACGCTCCGGAGTATTGGGCGCGTTCCTGAATGTAAAAATCAATGTGGCTGATTTCGAGGATCAAACCTTTGTAGAAGATATCATTAGACGAGGTGAGGAAATCAAAAAAGCAACCCTGAAAATGGAAACTGAAATCCTTATGATTGTAGAACAGAAGATCAAAAGTTCAAGGTAATTGGAGGGGAATTTATTTTTTAGACAGCCACTGAAGGTTATGTCGAATAAGCTTAGTAGACCTTGCAATGGCAAAATGAAATTTAGATTTTAATTCAAAATGAAGTTGAGTTTACTTATATTGTGATGACTTATTGAACGTTTGGAGAGATTAATCGCATGAATGATTGAACAATAATATGTTCTTGACTATTATTGTTGAAGGGAATTAAATTGGGTAGGGTATGATGAAATGGAAAAATCTTAAAACGCGTGTAAAACTTTTTGTTAGTTTTGGAACGATAGTACTATTAACAGTAGTGATCTCAATCATTTCGATTCGAAATAACGAAAGAAACAGAGACAGAACAGAGATTTTATTGGGCTTGGGTGAGGTGAATACCGAGTTACTTCAACTGCGTATCTACGTTAGATCGTACATTTCGGATATGAGCAATAAAAATGACATTGCTGAAGGAAATTACTTTAAGGCCTTACGGTCGGTGGCTAATGCCGATACCGCTTTTATGAATATCCGGGAAATGATTGATGAATCACAAGCCGATCAGGTTTTTAAGTTTGATTCGGCATTTACACCCTATACCTCCCAATTGGGAGATTTGAAAGCGATAGTTGACAAGGTGATTGGGGCCGAAGCAATTCTTAATAAGGCAGTTGCTGGTGTGAATGATTTGGACCTTAATCGAAACAATAAATTTTCATATTATTTTCAAGAGGCACGTATTGATTTATTAAGCCTAAAAACGGATGCCAGACAAAATGATGTTTACGATCTATTAAAGAAGAATCTCAATAGTGCCTTACTGGAAGCCAAGCTACTTAATAATAGGTCATTAGTCAAATATGTACAGCAATACATGGAGGCCTCTGAGCAATTGTATGTGAATATGAATAACATTTACGTTACGGATGTCATATTGCGAACAACAATGAGTGATGTTAAACGCGCAGTTAAAAACTTAAACAGCTACTTTATTGAACAAGCCAAGGAGAAGAATATCGAGGCTACCCGTAATCTCATCATCATTACATTAATCATCATTGTGATTTCATTTTTGGTCAGTTATACCATCACTAAATTTATTACTCAACATTTGAACAAAGGAGTTCAATTGGCTGAAAGTATTGCTTCAGGAAATCTTGTTTTTCAAATTAGCGAAGCTGATTTGACCTTAAAAGATGAAATTGGTGATCTTAACAGAGCATTGTCAAAAATGGGAACTAAACTTGAAGAAATTATTAGCGACGTATTTGATGGGGCCGAAACTGTTGCAATTGCCAGTCAAAAAATAAATTCCATTACCGATCACATCGAAAAAGGAGCGGGCGAACAGTCTGTTTCTATTGAAGAAATACTATCCTCGATGGAAGAAATGGTCACCAATCTTCAGTTGAGTGCCGAGCACGCCAAAACAACCGAGGCCATTTCGATTAAAGCCAGCGAAGGCTTACGGAATTTAAATGAAGTTTCTCATAAATCACTTCAATCAGTTGAGCTGATTGCCCGAAAATCGTCCATTATTTCGGATATAGCCTTTCAAACCAATATATTGGCACTGAATGCTGCTGTTGAGGCCGCACGTGCAGGAGAGCATGGCAGAGGATTTGCAGTGGTGGCTCAGGAGGTACGTAAGTTAGCCGAAATTAGCAAGGTGGCTTCTGCCGAAATATCAAAACTCTCCAAAGAAAGCCTTGAAAATACAACGACGGCTGTTGAGCAAATGAATGTTTTATTGCCTGAGATTGAAAAAACCGCAACCCTGAATCAGGAAATTGCCCGTGCAACCAATGAACAGCAACTGGGTACCGAACAGATCAATTCCGCAATTATTCAGTTAAATGACGTAACACAATTAAATGCCATAGCTTCGGAGCAATTAAATTCGAAAGCGAAGGAACTCGATTTGCAGGCTGACGAATTAAGAAAAAACCTGAGTTTCTTTCACGTGAAAGACGAATAAAATCACCTGTTTCCCAAAAGGAGAAATTTACGAGGGAATTCAGCGCGCAAGCATTAATTGTCAGGCATTAGTTGACACAACATGTATTAGGACTCCAGTCGTTATGGACGTACTTTTCATCCATTTAAATGTTATACGCATCATTCCTATAGCACCTGAAAGTGAGTTGGCCTTTAGAAATGGCGGGCCCGTCCGACTGGAGTCATCCTGTAAGTTCCGTCCTCCAATAAGCATTATGCACAAATACGAATTTCAAAATTCAAAAAATTAGAAATGATAATAAAGAATAAGAAAGTATGTGACTACAAATGCCTTGAAATTTTTAAATTGATCATTCTTAATTCGATCTTCTTCATTTAACTTTTCAATAGTATTATTAACCAGCAGTTGCCAAAGATGTGTTTCGATTAGCATCCGAACAGAATCGTCCGGCAGCTTTCTTCCGTCTTCGGTCTTCCGTCCGTCTTCTTTCACCGCTTTCGGCACGAACTATAAAATGTCCAATATGGAATCTAATATTCATAAGGCAGCACCTAACACCGGATCACATTGAAAAGTTGGGGGGAGAATAAATTAGAGTGTGATGCATTTCAAT
>JBGUEP010000082.1:0-10356 GCA_041821245.1 Prolixibacteraceae bacterium | reverse complement strand
ACCGGGAAGCTTCGTTCCGATAGCTATCGGAAGTGAGAAGATCGGCCGCACTTATGGATTGCAAAAAGGTGGATGACATTTATTCGGGAGCCTTGACTTTTTTGCTTCCCTGCCCGCCGATCCGGTCAGTCGGGGTTTTTGGGTCAAGCCAATTATTGCGATAAGTGAAAACGGAGCCAAGCTTTCTTGAGCTTTGTTGAACGAAGCAATAATCTTCAAAGAAAAAAATGAAGAGCCTGCCGGCTTGAGGGGAAAAACACTAAATAATTATATTTTCTAAATTGCAATGCAATATACTCTTATTTATTCCCCCACAAAAATATAATGTGATCCTTTATACCGCGGACGATATTAGTACTTACTCATTCATACCCCGGGTTAAAAACCGGGGGCTATTCATGTTTGAGCCCTTCTGGCTCCTATCATTCACACATTGTGGCTAAATTTTTGGGTTGGCTCTCGGAATGACAGCCTAAGCGTAACAAAGTGAAACGAAGGATCTAAAACTCATTTTTTGATTTTTATCGGATATCAATGCGTTTTTTTCTTTAATGCAACATCAACAATTGGCTCATTTTGATTAAATTGATCAAAATGAGCCCGGGAAATGTCAACGTTGGAAAAATTCCTTTTCTAAAATACACACTTGCATTTGGGATAGGAATACTAATCGGCTTGAAAATTCAATTTCAACCTTTCATTTTATTGGCAAGTATCGCCTTCCTGATACTATCAGTAATGATAAGCCGTAAAGCAGCGTCGCAAACCTTTTCGGGGAATCGGTTTAGCACGCTTATTTTCATTGGTTTGCTAATTGTATTTGGTTTAGTTTACAGCTCCTTATATCACGCATTACGTTTCACTTCCGAACTTCCATTAAATGCAAAATACACGGGCGTAATTCTTGAAAAATCACCTTCCAATCATCAACGTTTCAGGTATTTGGTAAAACTCAGTTCCATCACTGATTCGACACAAATAATTGCGGTACATGAAAAAATAATTGTGTACAATTCAGACAGCTTGTCAAATACCAAATTACAGCCGGGACAATCCATACTTTTTCAAAGCAATCTGTATCCCATTTCTAACTCTAATAATCCGGGAGAATTTAATTATCGGCAGTACATGTTTCGCGAAGGGATCAGGTATCAGGCGTACCTGAAAAAGGGAATAAAAGTGTTGAGTGGAGAGCACCGGACCTTAAAAATTTCAGCTCTTAAAATTCAATCGAACTTACTCAATTACTATAAAAAAGCAGGAATAAAAGGTGATGAATTTGCTGTTTTATCGGCATTAACCTTAGGCAATAAGAACTACCTGAGTAATGAATTAAAAAGTAGCTTTGCTGCTTCAGGTGCCATGCATGTATTGGCGGTCTCAGGTTTGCATGTAGGCATCATATACTTGATTTTAAAGATTTTGCTGCAACCACTTAATCACTTCCGCAAACTCAAAATAGTCAAGGTCATTTTTATTTTTCTATTCTTATGGAGCTATGCCTTTATTACAGGACTCTCGCCTTCCGTTTTACGATCAGCCACCATGTTTTCCTTGATTTTGATCGGTGATAATTTAAATCGGAAGACCAATATATACAACACCCTGGCCTTTTCAGCCTTTTTACTCCTGCTATATGATCCAGGCATTTTATTTAAAATCGGTTTTCAATTGTCGTACGCTGCGGTAACAAGTATTGTTTTTTTTCAACCCAGAATTAATGCACTAGTAAAAACAAAAAATCAATTCATTCGCTGGACATGGGGGCTTTTTTCAGTATCGCTGGCAGCACAAATTGGAACATTTCCTTTCAGTTTATATTATTTTCACCAATTCCCGGTTTATTTCTGGTTGAGCAACTTCATTGCTATTCCAGCTGCAACCATTTTGTTGTATCTGGCCTTCCTCTTTTTTGTGACTACACCTTTACCTGTGCTTTCACATTTTTTTGCCCTATTGATGAATGCGGTGTTAAAAGGCTTAAATGCATCGACCCTTTTCATTGAAAATTTGCCTGCTGCGCTTATCCGGAACATTTGGATGGATCAATTTACCTTCCTACTACTGGTCCTTTTGGTCATCTTATTGGCATGGGCCCTTGCCGTCCGGAAAAAAATGCCGGCACTGCTTGGGCTGGTCACCTTATTGATTTTTACCGGATACCTCTCTGCCAAAACCATTCAACGACAGAGGCAATCGATCCTGCTATTCTACAATACTTATTCTGAGCCACTATTGAGCATTATTGATGGCGAAAATCACTATTATTTTAGCACATTGGATACCATTTCCGAAAAATCGGAAAGATTACTAAACAACAGCTCGATTTTTTTTCATACCGGTGATGCTATTAACATGGCTCATTTAACCGGGGAACAAACACGAATACTACTACACGACCGCACTATTTTCTATAAAAATTTGGTCATTCGTCCGCTTAGCAAAACAATGAATCTTAATCTTGAGGAAAATGAAATTATTTGGCAAACTTCGGATGCTAAGATATTAGTCAAAAAAACTTCGAATTTACAGTTCTGCACTTTAAAAAAAGGTAAATTTATTCAACTAAAAGAAAGCGAATCGATACTTACATTTAATACACAGAATAACAGTTCGTTATTAATCTTTTCAGTTGCAAATTAACTGTATACAGATTCATAACTGCATAAGTTTTTAAAAAAACAGTTTGGAATATTTGGAGTTTAACCGTGTTTATAATTTACTTTGCTAAGAATTTCTGTAAAATGGGTTATCAGGCTTGATGAATATGTATTTACAGGGTGTTATTTTTAAGGATCAACGATAACTTTGAACAGGAAAAAAAATAAAATATGAAAGTAGTTATTGCCGGAGCTGGTGAAGTGGGTACGCATCTAGCTAAAATGCTAAGCAAAGAAGACCATGAAATTGTTTTGCTGGATGATGACAATGAAAAACTGGAAAGAATTGCCAATCAGGTAGACCTGTTGACTGTAACAGGCGCAGCCAATTCAATCAATGATTTGCGGGAAGCCGGTATTGGAAAGGCCGATTTGTTCATTGCTGTTACACCTTACGAATCCCGAAATATACTTGCCTGTATACTTGCCAAGGATTTGGGTGCAAAAAAGACCCTCGCTCGCATCAACAATGCAGAATATCTGAAAAAAATAAACAAGCCAAAATTTCTGGCTTTGGGAGTTGACGAACTGATTTATCCCGAAACATTGGCTGCCAATGAAATAATTGCTTCGGTAAAACAACCCGGAGCAAGAGTAACTCATGAATTTTCAGGTGGCAAATTAATGCTGTTTGGTATTAAAATAAGGGAAAATGCCGAAATCGTCAACAAAAGCTTACAAGAAATATCAAAAACAACTGATGGCTTCAGGGCAGTAGCCATTACCCGAAAAGACATCACCATTATCCCAAGTGGCAATGATTACATTCTGTCGGGCGATATTGTATATTTTGTAACTACGCGCAGTGCGATGAGCGATTTGTACGAAAAAACCGGAAAAAAATTATTTGGAGTTAAGAACATTATGTTCCTAGGTGGCAGCAGAATAGCACAAAAAGCCGCTGAAAAACTGAGCGATCAATTTAATATAAAAATAATTGAACAAAATAAAGAACGCTGCCAACAAATAGCTGATAAATTCAGCAACATACTTGTTATTAACAGCGACGGCCGTAATCTTGAATTACTGAAAGAAGAAGGCATTGAAAAAATGGATGCATTTGTCGCGGTAACCGGTAATTCTGAAACCAACATTCTGACCTGTCAATTGGCCAAAAAAATGGGGGTAAAACGAACCGTTGCAGAAATCGAAAATATTGACTTTATCAGTTTAGCTGAAGAGGTTGGTATTGGAAGCGTCATCAATAAAAAGCTAATCGCTGCAAGTTTCATCTACCGTTTCTCCATGAGTTCGGAAATTTCAAGTCTGAAATGCATTACAGCTACCGATGCTGAAGCCGTTGAAGTTATTGCGCACGAAGGATCAAAAGTCACCACAAAACTGGTCAAAGACCTTGGTTTTCCCGACGGAGCAAAAATTGGAGGTATTGTGCGTGATGATCATGGTTTTATTGTGACGGGCGAAACTCAAATCAGAGAAGGCGATAAAGTGGTTGTTTTTGCGCTACCCAGTGCTATTAAAAAAATCGACAAATTTTTCAAATAGTACCGGCTAATGCTCAATATTAAAATAATCATTCGTACTCTGGGATTTTTACTAGTTGGTGAAAGTCTTTTTTTACTGCTTTCATTAATTATTGCAGCCATTTACCAGGATGGTGATTCTCTTGCATTTATTCAATCGAGTGCAATCACATTGAGTACCGGCCTGCTTTTTATCCTTCTGACTTTTAAAGCCGAAAAAAAGATTGGCAAACGCGAAGGCTACATTATTGTGAGTATTGTGTGGGTATTCTTTTCCTTCTTTGGAAGTTTACCCTATATGTTTAGTCACTCGATCCCTTCCTTTACTGATGCATTTTTTGAAACCATTTCAGGATTTACAACAACAGGTTCGTCTATCTTAAATAATATTGAAGAATTACCTCATGGCATATTGTTCTGGAGGAGTCTGACTCAGTGGCTGGGCGGTATGGGTATTGTTGTTTTGTCACTGGCTGTTTTACCTGCATTTGGAATTGGCGGAATGTCGCTTTTTTCAGCCGAATCACCAGGAATTACCCCCGATAAGTTAAATCCAAAAATTAAGGATACGGCCCGCATGCTTTGGAATGTCTACCTGATTTTCACTGCTGCCGAAACAATTCTGTTACTTTTTGGAGGCATGAACCTTTTCGATTCGGTATGTCATTCATTTACGACAATGGCTACCGGAGGTTATTCAACAAAACAAGCCAGTATTGCTTATTGGGATTCGCCGTACATTCAATATGTTATTATCTTTTTTATGGTACTGGCAGGTACAAACTTTTCGCTCTCCTACTTTGCATTTACCGGTTCGCCAAAAAAAATGTTCCAAAACGAAGAATTTAAATATTACATTTATTTTATTCTGATTTTCAGTGCAATCATTACAGGAGGGTTAATACTTACTTCTCAATTGGGAATTGAAGAATCGTTTCGAACTGCCCTGTTTCAGGTTGTTTCCATAATTACCACTACAGGATTTGCCACTTCTGACTATTTATTATGGACACCATTTCTGATGGCATTACTTTTCCTGCTGTTTTTTATTGGAGGATCAACAGGATCGACCGGCGGAGGAATTAAAACCATGCGGATTGTTTTATTGATTAAAAATAGTTATTACGAATTACGACGTTTAATCCATCCCAACGCGATTATACCCGTTCGGTTCAATAAACGTTCAGTCAACCCACAAATTATCACGAATGTACTGGCCTTTTTCTTTTTCTACGTAACCGTATTTTTTATCAGTAGTTTGGTTTTTATGCTATTTGCCGACACCTTTGAAACCTCAATGGGAGCTGTGGCTACATCACTCGGAAACATTGGTCCGGGCTTTGGTACAGTTGGGCCAGCTGCAAATTTTGCACACATACCAACAGTAGGCAAATGGTTTCTTTCCTTTCTAATGCTTTTAGGTCGTTTGGAATTGTTCACAATTATTGTATTATTCTCTCCTGCATTCTGGAGGCGGTAAAAAGATTATGTTATCTTTAGGATTGGCTTAAATAAAGCAAATTATGCTGATCAAAATCTATGATATCAATACCGATCAAAAAAGAATTGATCAAATTGTGGATGTGTTGCGCAATGGCGGAATCATTGTGTATCCAACGGATACCGTTTATGGCATGGGCTGCGATATTATGAATCAGAAAGCCGTTGAAAAAGTGGCCAAACTGAAAAACGTTCAAATTGAGAAGTCGCAATTTTCTTTCATTTGTTACGACTTAAGTCATCTGTCGGACTTTGCCAAGCCCATTCCTAACCAAATTTTTAAATTAATGCGCCGGAATTTGCCAGGACCATTCACCTTTATTCTGGAAGCCAACAACAACGTTCCCCGTTACTTTAAAGGAAAGAAAAAAACCATTGGAATCCGTATTCCGGATAACACCATCATTCGTGAAATTGTCAAACAACTGGGGAATCCCATTCTTTCAACATCAATTCACAGTGAGGATGCCATTGAAGCCTACATGACCGATCCTGAATTGATCTATGAAGAATACCGAGATAAAGTGGATCTGGTAGTTGATGGAGGATATGGCGACAATAAAGTTTCAACAATGGTTGATTGTACAAGCGATGTCATTGAAATTATTAGAGAAGGGAAAGGTGAACTCATCTACTAATGGACAAATCCAATCATTTCGAAATCAACCGATTGTCATGGAATATCAGAACAGATATTCACATTCAGTCTGAATTTTACAACAATGAAAAATTTATTCAGGGCGGTACTTCATTAAATCAAATTGAATTAGATCTTTTAGGGGATATCAAAGGGAAAAAGATCTTGCATCTTCAATGTCATTTTGGCCAGGATACTATTTCTCTTAGTCGTTTAGGAGCAGAAGTAACCGGCATTGACCTCTCCGATATCGGAATTGAAAGAGCAAAAGAACTGGCAAAAAAAACAGGATCAAATGCAAAATTTATATGTTGTAATCTTTATGAATTACCAGATCATCTCGAACAAAAATTCGATCTCATTTTCACCTCTTACGGGACGATTGTTTGGCTTCCCGATCTCACCAAATGGGCAGCTATAGTCGCCCAATTTATCAAACCAACAGGAAAATTTATTTTCGTTGAATTTCATCCTTTCCTTTGGATGTACGACGATGAATTTAAAGGCATTAAATACAATTACTTCAATACGGGCAAGATATACGAAATAGAAGAAGGCTCTTATACCGATTCCGAGGATAAAGTTAATCTGGAATCAGTGACATGGAACCATAGCCTCAGTGAAGTCATGAATAGCCTTATCGATCAAGGTCTAATCATACGATCCTTTCATGAATACAATTATAATCCATATAACTGTTTTAAAAATAGTTTTAAGGTTTCAGAAAAAAAATACCGTATACATTCCTTTAATGACCATGTTCCAATGGTCTACTCTGTTGTTGCCCAGAACCCGAAAAAATAGCCTGTTCACGCAGGGGGCATTTTAGTATTTCCATTAGAACGTTCTGTTCAACCATAAAATACGACTATTTAAGGTCATTCTATTGTCAACTAATCAAAAATCAATAAATTGTAGGCTCATTACAGGTAGAATACTTTCAGACAAAACCAATTACACAAAATAACCGTATATGCAAACAACCAGAAGAAATTTTCTTAAAACCAGTGGTGCCGTTGCAGTGGGAGGTTTGTTATTGCCTCAATTTATGCAATCGTGTAGCATCAACAATCTTACAGAAGGAATGCAAAATTATTTAGAGCATTTTAGCATTACCACAGCCATGCTGAGGGATGTGATCAAAACCGCCCTTTCGAAGGGTGGCGACTATGCTGATTTATTTTTTGAGCACAAAATTTACAACAATCTGGCGCTCGAAGACGGAAAAGTCAACAAAGCCTATTCAAACATCGATTTTGGAGTGGGAATTCGCGTGTTAAAAGGTGATCAAACCGGATTTGCCTTTTCCGAAGACCTATCGTTGAAAGCCATGACTAACGCCGCAAAAATGGCCGCCATTATTGCTTCAGATCAATCGACTTTTAAAAAGCCTGATTTCACAGAGAAAGCTCCGGCTGATTTCTATAAAATATCCCAAAACTGGGAGAATGTTTCCGTTAAGGATAAGGTCCCGTTCATACAAAAGATAAACGACAAGGTATTTAGCCTCGACAACAAGGTCATTAAAGTGAGGGCTTTCCTGCGCGACGAAACCTCCTATGTCCTCTTTTGTAATTCTGATGGACAACTTAGCCACGACTATCGGCCAATGGTGAGCTTTGGAGTAGTGTGCAACATGAAGCGTGGAGATCAAATTGAAAATGCCTATGCCGCCCGTTCGTTCCGAAAAGGCTTTGAATTCCTCACCGACGAATTGGTTGACACTCTTGCTCAAGAGGCCGTTGACAAAACCAACATTCTTTTCGATGCCATTAAACCAAAAGCCGGCGAAATGCCTGTTGTAATGGGTGCGGGAGGATCAGGCATTCTTTTACACGAAGCCATCGGTCATACCTTTGAGGCTGATTTTAACCGAAAAGGAACTTCCATTTTTAGCGATAAAATGGGCAAAAAAGTAGCCGAAAGTTTCATCAACATTGTGGACGACGGTACCTTGCCAAACGACCGAGGCGCCATTAACATTGACGACGAAGGAAATGAAGTACAGAAAACCTACCTGGTAAAAGACGGAATACTCACCAGCTACATCCACGATAAAATCAGCGCTCAATTTTATGGTGTTACACCAACTGGGAATGGACGGCGCGAATCGTTCCGTAACGCACCCTTACCACGCATGCGTTCAACCTACATGGAAAATGGGCCGCACACAACTGAAGAAATCATCGCATCGGTGAAATATGGCGTATTTGTCGATAACTTCAGCAATGGTCAGGTGCAAATTGGTGCAGGCGATTTTACTTTCTTTGTAAAATCGGGATACATCATTGAAAATGGCAAGTTAACCCAACCCATCAAGGACATCAACATTATAGGAAACGGCCCGCAAGCCTTGGCCGACATGACCATGGCCGCAAGTGATTTTAAAGCTGACAACGGCACCTGGACCTGTGGTAAAGACGGACAAAGTGTTCCTGTATCATTAGGTTTGCCTACTGTTTTAGTGAAAAAACTCACGGTAGGTGGAACAAATGCTTAATTCGGTTGAATTTAAATCTTGAAAAATGACAAAAGCAGAAAAATATAAATTGGCAAAATGGGCCATGGAACATGCCTTGAAAAATGGAGCCCAACAATCAAGTGTTTCCATTAGCGATAGCAAAAGTAGCAGCATCGACATCAGGGATGAAAAAATCGACAAGCTGGAAACTTCCATCGAAAATGGACTCAGTATTGAATTGTATGTCGATCACAAATATTCGAAACATTCCACCAATCGTTTGGTCAAAGAAGAGCTGGCCCGTTTTATTGAGCAGGCCATTGAAGGTACCCGGTATTTGTCGGAAGATGAGTTTAGGGCACTCCCCGACCCTTCGTTGTATTACAAAGGCGATGGACCCGATTTAAACACCTACGACCCTCAAATTGATCAGGTGGAACCCGAAACCAAAATTGAAATTGCCAAAGCATTAGAAAAGGAAGTTCTTGGAAAAGACGAACGTATCATTTCGGTTACCACCAGTTATTACGACGGGGAATCGGGCCGGGTTATGGTCACCAGCAATGGTTTTGAAGGCGATTACCAAAAAACATACTTTGGTGTTGGAGCCTCTGTTTCAGTTCAAAGTGGCGATTCACGCCCATCGGCCGGATGGTACGAAAGCAAAATCCACTTCGACAAATTGAATAAAACAGGTGCTGGTGCAATCGCTCTGGATAAAGCTTTGCAAAAGGTTGGGCAAAAGAAAATAGGAACTGAAAAACTCCCCATGTTGGTGGAGAATCGGCAATTGGGACGACTCCTCGGTCCTGTTATTTCTGCCTTGAACGGTTCTGCCATTCAACAGAAAGATTCGTTTCTGATTGACAAACTGGGACAAAAAGTGGTCTCTGAAAAACTTAGTATCATTGATGATCCTTTTTTACCATCGGGCAATGCATCCAAATTATTTGACGGTGAAGGACTGGCAACTAAAAAACGCAACATCATTACCCAAGGAGTACTAAACACTTACTTTATCGACAATTACTACGCCAATAAAATGGGAGCAGCACCTACCGGTGGTTCCACCTCAAATTTGGTGTTTGATTTGGGAGATCAAACCATGGATGAAATGATTAGTAACATCAAGAGAGGCATACTGGTCACCGGTTTTAATGGTGGGAACTGCAATGGAACCACCGGCGACTTCTCCTATGGGATCGAAGGATTTTTGATTGAAGATGGCGCACGTACGCAGGCCATAAGCGAAATGAACATTACCGGAAATATGTTAGTCCTTTGGAGTTCGATAAATGCCGTTGGTAACGATGCCTATGAAAATTCTTCGTGGCTTACACCGTCTGTTTTATTTAACGACGTTGATTTCAGCGGAATATAATGCCCATAGCAGCTAGATTCCATTAAATATTAGGCGAGGTTTATTTTTAAGACCTCGCTTTTTTTCTGGTAGCAACACTTTCTCCGACTGTATTTTTAAAACGATTCACTTAATATGGGTCTATAATGAATGCCCGCTTGGTTACCTAAACCAATATGTTCGACCCCGGATGGGGTCGAATGTTTAGTGTGCCGGGCATGCTGTTGATCTAAAGGGTGGAAGTCCCGAAAGAG
>JBGUEP010000081.1:0-10956 GCA_041821245.1 Prolixibacteraceae bacterium | reverse complement strand
GCAAAATTTGAATTCTCAGTGACTTAAAAAACACCGTGTTTTTAGAGCGGACTCTATTAAGACAAAAATGAAGAGCCCAGCCGGCTTGAGGCGAAAAGCACTATATTCTTATATTTCCCAAATTGAAATGCATTACATTCGAATTTATTTCCCCACAATAATGTCGTGTGATTCGCGAAAAGCTACCCTATGCAGATTGGTTGGCTGGTTGAACCTGAGTAGCGGGGCGACGGAACGAAGCCCCCGCTGCGAAGAGTGAAACCGCTATGCTGCAAGGGTACTTGTAGCCGCAGACCGTTTGCCTGCCTTAAAATGCCTTGGGATCAGTATCAAATAAGACTTAAATATAAAAGGCTACCCACCTATCGATGAGTAGCCTTTTGATATCGTAAAACGGATGAGATCTAATTATAAGATGTCATCCCTAATTGATTGAAAATTAGCCTAACAATTCTTTAACCTGATTGTAAACATTTTCGCCATTGAATCCCAATTTGCCATCCAATACACCGGCGGGTGCAGAGAATCCAAATGACTCCAAGCCAAAAACTTTACCATCGGCACCTACTAAACCTTCAAGCGTAACAGGTAATCCGGCAGTCATACCAAATTTCTTCACGCCTGCAGGAAGTACCTTTTGTTGGTATTCTGCACTTTGTGCACGGAAAAGTCCTTCGGAAGGAACAGAAACAATACGGCATTTAACACCATCTTTGGCTAACAACTCAGCGCCGGCAACCAATGTGCTCACCTCTGATCCGCTGGCCAACAGGATAATGTCAGGCGTACCTTCGGTATCGGTTAAAATGTAAGCGCCTTTAGTAGCACCCTGTGCTGTTTCGTAGGTGGTGACATCTTTGATGCCCTGACGTGACAAAATCAATGCAGTTGGCGTGTCGATGTTTTCCATGGCCATTTTCCAGGCAATGGTGGTTTCGTTGCTATCGGCAGGACGCAACACCAACATTGAATTTTTGTGTTTGTGGTTTTGCAATTTCTCCAACAAACGAATTTGTGCTTCGTGCTCAACAGGTTGGTGGGTTGGACCATCTTCTCCAACGCGGAAAGCATCGTGTGTCCAAATGTATTTTACCGGCAATTCCTGTAAAGCAGCCATACGGGCGGCTGGTTTCATGTAATCGCTAAAAACGAAGAAAGTACCACACGCTGGAATTACACCACCGTGCAGCGCCATACCATTCATAACACAAGCCATGGTTAATTCACTAACACCAGCTTGTAAAAATTTACCTGTGAAATCACCTTTGGCGAATGCCTTTGTTTTCTTAAGAAATCCGTCTGTTTTATCAGAATTGGAAAGGTCAGCCGAAGAAACAATCATATTTTCTACTTCCTGTGCGTAGACAGCAAGCACGTTGGAAGACGCTGCACGTGAAGCCAAACCTGGTTTGTGTGCTATTTTGCTGTAGTCGATGGCAGGAACTGCTTTTGAAAAGAATGCTTTCAATTTAGCAGCTAACTCAGGATTTTGTGCTTCCCATTGTGCTTGTTCAGCTTTTTTCATGGCAGCAGCTTTCACCAATTCTTCGCCACGCTTGGCATACAATTCTTTTACCTCAGGAAAAATTACGAATGGATTTTCAGGATTTCCTCCCAGATTTTGAATCGATTTTGCAAATGATGCACCGGCTTCGCCCAAAGGCATACCGTGAGTTGCACATTTACGTTCGTAATTTTCGCCGGCTTCGGTCAAGGCACCTTTTCCCATAATTGTTTTACCAATGATAAGGGTAGGGCGGTTTTTCTCCAGTTGAGCAGCTTTTAATGCAGCGCGAATGGCATCGGCATTGTTGCCTTCGATAGTTGATACATTCCATCCCCAGGCTTCGTATTTTTTAGCGGTATCTTCTTTAGTCACCGCATTGGTATCGGTTGATAATTGAATATCGTTTGAATCGTAGAACATGATCAGGTTGTTCAATCCAAGGAATCCTGCCAAACGACCGGCTCCTTGAGAAATTTCTTCCTGAACACCACCATCTGAAATAAAGGTGTAGGTTTTGTGCGCCATCCATTCGCCAAAACGAGCCACTAAGAAACGTTCGGTAATTGCAGCACCAACGGCCATAACGTGACCTTGTCCAAGAGGGCCTGAAGTATTTTCGACACCACGCTCAACATCTACTTCGGGGTGACCCGGTGTGATGCTTCCCCATTGACGGAAATTGGCGCAATCTTCCATGCTGTATTTTCCGGCTAAAGCCAATTGAGAATAAAGCATTGGAGACATGTGGCCCGGATCCAGGAAGAAACGGTCGCGGTTGATCCATTTCATATCGGATGGATCGTAATTTAAAAATTCAGAATAGAGTACGTTAATGAAATCGGCTCCACCCATTGCACCTCCGGGGTGTCCACTTTTGGCTTTCTCAACCATAGCAGCTGCAAGAATACGAATATTATCGGCCGCCTTGTTTGTTAATGTGTTACTCATTGTTATGATGATTGTTAGTTATGAATCAATGTTGCATTCCTGTGTCTGTTTCCAATGCCTGAATGCGGAATGCAAAGATAGAATTATTCCATTAGCTAAAAAAGTTAAACCTTATGCAAACGATTGAATTAATGTAGACATAATCGGGAAAAATGGTGGACAAATTGGTATTTTACGAAGTATTGGCTTCGATTTGTTTTTTTAAGTGACCTCAGCGTTTCTTTCAGGTAGAAATAATTTTTATCTTTTATAAATTCGTTTCCAGATCCAACTCTTCGATGCCTTGCCTTTATTATGGCTTTTTCAAGGCGAAGTTCTTCTTAAATTATCTTTCAAAATGTTACAAAGTGTTTTGTTTTTGAGCTTTTGTTTTTTGAATAAACAACACTTGTTAATTAGCTTGAATGTTCGTTAACAAAATGCGAAACAGAATATTTTATGATCTACTTTTAGTTCAACATAGTGCATTCCTTATTATAGTTTATTCATTATTACTAAAAAAACATCATGAAAAAAAGTTTATTCGTTTTAATGGGATTGGTATTTTCAATTCTGTCCTTTGGACAAGGGAAATTGTATTTGATGCCGGAAGTGGGATTCAATACAGCAATAACAAACAATAGCATATCGAATTACCAGAATGTTGGTTTGGACCTGGCCTTAAAATTTGGCCTTGATGTCACGGAGCATTTGGCACTTGAATCGGGCATCAGTTGGTCTAAAATTAAAGATTTTCCAACGGTTCAATTTTTTGATAATTATCCTAATTCGGGTACTGATAATTCATACCGGTACAATACGACTTCAAGTAATGGTTTTTTTTCAATCCCCTTGCATTTGAAAATCAGCCACAACATTATTAATGATAAATGGAAGGTGTTTACCTTTTTTGGCCCTCGTTTTGTTTTTGGAACCATGTCTTATTCCTCGAACTACATGTACAATCCAACTTTGATGGAAAGTGGTAGTTATGGTGGATATAACAATGCGCTCGTTAGTGATGGTGGAATTTCAACAAAATCTTTTGAACCAGGATTTCTTTTTGATGGTGGATTTGGAATTGAATATCAGCTTACACCAAAATTTTCGTTGCTTACAAAAGGGTCATTTTCGATGGGATCGAAACGTATCAATAGTGCCATCTACGGTGGCTCTGCGGATGTTGATTCATACTATGAAAATTCAGTATGGAAAGGCGATGGATTAAGTTTATCGGTAGGCGTAAAAATTCGTTTTTAAGATTGATCAATTCGTATAATTGATATTGCGCAAACGTTACGAAAGGTGTGCGATTAGATCCCTCACTGCGTTAATAAAGAAAGATTTGTATAACTATCTGTAAATATGAGTCATAGCTATTTTTTTTCCTATCTACTATAATGGAAATGTCATCCCGACGTATGGAGGGATCCCTATCAAACTTTCAGTATTTTGTGAATTGGAAATTTGTCTTTGGTAGCGGAGCGTGGCGATTTAGATCATACTGATTGAAAATTGATGTTGTAAATCTCTCATTATAGTTTAACGAAGCGGAGCTCCTTCAGTAAGTTTTAACGAATTTACCGGACACCAATGTTAATGAATACAATTTTACATTGATGAACCTACTGTGGTGGGTAGATTCATCATTAAAATTCCCGGAAAAATTGTTGGGGAAAGATATAATTACTTCTGATATTTATCCTTAAAATACTGATAGGTTACCATTTGCGATCGAATGGGGTTTTCTGTGGTCGGTATGCGGATATTTTCCATATCCATTCCTATTTCACATGCTTTCACATTGTCACTCAACTGGATGTTCAGCACATCAATAATTTCTTGTTTGATGTGTTTGTCGTGGATGGGGAATATACATTCCACCCGTCGGTATAAGTTGCGTTTCATCCAATCGGCTGAGCCGAGGTAAACAATTTCGTCTCCACCATTGTGAAAAACGAAGGCGCGGGCATGTTCCAGAAAACGATCGATGATACGAATAACCCGAATGTTTTTACTGTATTTTTTTCCTGTTTTCAGAATACATATTCCGCGAATAATCAAATCTATTTTTACGCCTGCTTCGCTGGCCAGGTAGAGCATGTCAACCATCGCCGGGTCTTGCAGTCCGTTCATTTTTAAAAGAATGTATCCTTTTTTTCCTTGTTTTGCCTTTTCTATTTCACCGTTGATGAGCTGGCCAAATCGAGGAATGAGGTTGAAGCCGGGGACCAACAATTGTTTAAAGCGAATGGATGGGTTTTGATTTTCCAGGTAATTCAGCATGGTTTTCAGATCCGATATGATTTCTTTGTTGGAGGTGAACAGTCCATGATCGCTGTATAGACGGGCAGTTTTTTCATTAAAGTTACCGGTACTGATGAATGCCTGATCCTTTGCACCCGGATAATTCTTTTTATCGCGGATGACCATTGCAACTTTGGCATGAACCTTCAATCCCGGGATGCTATAAAAGATTTGAATGCCTGCTTTTGTCATTTCAGAAGCATAACGCAAGTTGGCTTCTTCGTCGAAGCGTGCTTTTAGTTCAACAAAGACGGTCACCTTTTTGCCGTTTTCAGCAGCATTAATCAAGGAATTCACGACGGCTGAACGATCGGCAACACGGTATTGGGTAGTTTTTATTTCTTTAACGGTATCGTCTTGAGCAGCCTGATCCAAAAATCGCAAAAAATAGTCGTACGACTGATAGGGGACGGTAATTAAATAATCTTTGGTATTGATTGCTTCCTTGATGTTTCGATCAACTTCCAGTTCGGGAATGCGCAGTGGTGGTAATTTGTCCGTTTCCAGTTCTGGGGCTACAGGATTCGGGAAACTGAAAAAATCCCTGAAATTATGGTAAGTACCACCCTTAACCACAATGTTCGATTTTAATTCAAATGACTGCATCAGGTATTTTAAAAAACTTTGCGTCATTTCCCGGTCATATAAAAAGCGATTTGGTTTACCTAAGGTCCTCGATTTTGAAATTTTCTCAATGGCATCAATCAAATCATCTTCTTCAAATTCATCGTAATCGAAATCAGCATCACGCGTAAGTTTAATCGAATGCCATTTTTTAACATAATAGCCAGGGAAAATTTTATTGGCATGTTTCATGATGAGGTCTTCCAAAAACATGATGTAAAATTTGCCATTGCTTGGCGTGAGTTCAACAAACCTGGAAATGTTGTGGTCGGTAGGCAGTTTGATTAAACCATATCTTTTTCGTTGAAGGCTTTTAGTGGTAAATTTCGATTCTTTGATGACCATCTCCATGACCATATACACCTGGCCTGTTTTTAAAAAAGGTCGTATCCTGCTTTTTAGGAGTAAGATGGGTTGCAGCCAACTTAATATTTCGGAGGTGAATATTTCCTCTACTTCGGTTTCTTGTTCAGGTGTTAGAATGCTGTTTTTGTTGATCAGGATAATATTATTTTGCTCAAGTTCAGGTACAATCTCCTGATCGAAAATGTGGTGAAATTCCATCTGATACAGCGAAACGGTTTCATTAATTTTACCCAGAATTTCTTCGGGTTTAACTTCGTCAATCTTTAAGGGTATAAGCGCTGCATTTTTAAGCAACTGCCTGTAATAGCTCACTCTAACCTGATAAAATTCTTCCAGATTATTGGAATAAATGGCGAGGAATTTTATACGCTCATAAAGTGGTAAGGTTTTATCTTTTGCTTCTTCAAGTACGCGATGGTTGAAACTTAGCCAACTTAAATCCCGGTTGAAATATTTGTATTTTGTCATAGAGTTCTTTTTCAAGAATGTTTTCCCGAATATAGAGTTTAGATCATGATCTTCAAAATTATCAGTTCCCTATTATATTGTTTTTAGTAAAAGATTCACAATTTTTTTGAATTGAAAAGAACTTTAATTTTACCAACTCGCAATTTTTTGATATTTTGTTGCAATGGAGCATGTGGAAAAGTACATCGGCAATTTTGCCAATTTTATTTGGGGTACGCCTCTCTTGATATTGTTATTGGGAGGGGGGTTTTTCTTTTTAATTTATTCGCAATTAATTCCCATCCGTTATTTTAAACATGATATAAAAATTCTTACCGGCAAATACGATGATCCCAATGAAAAAGGTCAAATCAATCATTATCAGGCCTTGTCAACGGCCTTAGCTGCAACGGTAGGAATGGGCAACATTAGTGGTGTTGCAGTGGCCATTACCATGGGGGGGCCTGGTGCCATATTTTGGATGTGGATCAGCGCCTTGCTGGGAGTGAGTACAAAGTTTTTTACCTGTTCACTTGCGGTGATGTATCGAGGTAAGGATTCCAACGGCGAAACGCAGGGTGGGCCAATGTATTATATTGTTGAAGGGCTTGGGAAGCGCTGGAAGCCGATGGCTCTCTTTTTCTCCTTCACCGGAATGTTTGCGGTTTTACCCATATTTCAGGCCAATCAACTCACTCAGGTAATCCGTGATGTTGTGCTTATCCCAAATGGATGGCACAGTGGTTTTACCAGCAATTTGCTGATTGGTTTAACCATTTCCACATTGATGGTTGTGGTTATTTTTGGAGGCATAAAACGAATCGGTAGTGTCACAGGAAAACTGGTCCCGTTTATGGTCGTAGTATACATTGGAGCTGTCCTGTTTATTCTTTTTAAGAATTACACACAAATTCTACCTGCTTTTTCCATTATTTTTGAAGATGCTTTTACCGGAAATGCTGTTTTAGGAGGGGCATTGGGCGCCATTATCATTACCGGTGTAAAACGGGCTGCCTTCTCAAACGAGGCGGGAATGGGAACAGCGCCGATGGCTCATGGTGCTGCTAAAACCAATGAACCCATTCGGGAAGGTTTGGTGGCCATGTTGGGACCAATTATCGATACGCTTATTGTGTGTACTTTCACGGCATTGGCCATTATTGTTACCGGGGTTTGGCACGAGACTGCTGCAGACGGAATTACGCTGACTGCACTGGCTTTTAATAAAGCAATGCCTGGTTACGGAGCATATTTGCTGATTGTGAGTGTCTTCTTCTTTTCCCTTTCTACGATGTTTGCTTTTCCTTATTACGGTTCGAAATGCAGTTCGTTTATTTTTGGTGTAAAGTCGGTGAAATGGTACAACGGATTCAGTGCCATTTCGGCAACCGTAGGAGCCTTGGTTTCATTAAATGTAGTGGTTTCATTCATCGATAGCACCTTTGCGCTAATGGCTTTCCCCAATATGATTGCAGCTTTATTGCTGGCACCAAAAGTGAAAGTTGCTGCGAAGGATTATTTTGCTCGTTTGAAGGAATAAGGTCGTTAAATTTTCTTTGGCTTACAAAGTTTATCTTCTTTCTTCGACAAGCGTTCGCATTTTTTACAAATGTACTTGGGGGTATCGGGTTGAATGTATTCTTTTTTCTTACAAAGTGTTTTACTCATCTTTTTTCCAATTATTCATTTCTGTGTGTATCAAAACCACTTCAACACCGAAATTGTTCTTCACCCATTGGGCAAATTTTTCGGCGTGATACACTGAACGATGTTGACCTCCGGTGCATCCAAAATTCACACAAAGGTGATTAAATCCACGGCGTACATATTCTTTTAGTGAAATGTCTACTACTTTGCGCACATTATCCTGAAAATCCAGTACCTCTGAATGATCTTCCAGATAAGTGATCACTTCTTTGTCGAGTCCGCTGGCTGAACGATATTCCTGGTGACGCCCAGGATTGGGCAAGCCTCTGCAATCAAAAACAAATCCGCCTCCATTTTCCGATGGATCATCGGGAATGCCTTTTTTATACGAAAAACTGGTGATTCGAACAGTGAGTTGATCATCAGGAATAGATACATGCTGTGCCCATTTTGATTGCCTAAGGTGCTTAACTATTTTTTCAATTTCAGGCAAGTCAATCTCAATGCGTTCTTTATCGAAAAGGGTGTGTAGATTATGGATGGCATCGGGGATGCTGTTTCGGAAATGGCTTTTCTTTTCAAAAATACCTCTAAATCCATAGGCTCCGAGGGCCTGCATAATTCTGATTAAAACAAATCCGTAATACTGTTTTTTAAATTGAGTTTCATCAAGCGACAAATGGTTGGAAAGATTCAATAAGTAAAAGTCGAGCAGTAGTTCGCGTTTAATTTCATTGAGTTTTGTTTTCGGGCTATACAGTAAGGAGGCCAAATCGTACTGAAGCGGTCCACGGCGACCACCCTGATAATCGATGAACCAGGGTTCATTGTCGATGATCATGATGTTACGACTTTGAAAGTCGCGAAACATAAAGTATTCCGAAGTTGATTTTAATAAATAATCAGCCAAACGGTTAAAATCATCTTCCAGTTTTTGTTCATTGAACGGGGTCCCGGTTAATTTCAGAAATTCATACTTAAAATAATTCAAATCCCAAAAAATGGATGGACGGTCAAAGTCGGCACGTGGGTAACATTTACTAAAATCAATAGCTTCTCCACCTCGAATTTGCATCGCAATTAACTGCCGAAGCGATTTTTTGATGATGCACAAAGGTGTACGTTCGTCTTTTTTTAAACGATTTTTTTGAATGCGTTTAAACAGGCTGTCGTTGCCAAGGTCCGAAAGAAGGTAATGTTGTCTGTCGTCAGCTATCGCAATCAATTCGGGCACGCGAATTTCCTGTTCAGTAAATGTTTGTGTAAAACTGAAAAAGGCTTCGTTTTCCCTAATATCAGCATTAAAGGCACCGATATAACAATGCAGGTCGTTTTTTAAACGGTAATATATCCGATCAGAACCGGATAAGGGAAGTTGCACAATTGAATGGGGGAGTGTTCCTGTTTTTTGACTAAAAAGCCTTGATAAATTTTCGGTGTTTAAATTTTGGTTCATATGATTTTCGGCAATTATGAGCAGCAAAGATGGTTAAATTCACTCGATTCTTATGTTCTATAAGAAGATATAGGCCAAAATTATAGCAATGAGTAATGCGGGAAGCATATTCACCACCTTAATTTTTTTAATTTCCATGATACTTAATCCGAGACCAACAAGCATTAATCCACCAGCTGCCGACATTTCATTGATCACTGCTTCGGGCATCAGGTTTCCAAGCCAGATGGCCAAAAGGGTTAATCCTCCCTGGAAAATAAAAAGCGGAATAATGGAGAACAGAACACCAATGCCCAATGCAGAAGCCAAAGCCAGGGAACTGAAACCATCCATGACTGATTTGGCAATGAGCAGATCGGAATTACCTTGTGTTCCTTCCTCAAATGCACCCAGAATGGTCATGGAACCAATACAAAACAGCAGGAAGGCGGTGATCATACCTTCTGAAAAATTTTCGTTCTTTGATTTCAGTTTTAGTTTAATCCATTCACCAAACTGATTAATGTATTTGTCAATGTCAATCCATTCACCAAGAGCTGATCCAATTACCATGCTGAAAATCAAAATTAATATCTGTTCGGTCTTCATGGTCATGACAATGCCAATGTAAATGGTGAACAATCCAATGGCCTGAAAAATGATTTTTACGATCCGTTGCGGTAGCCTTGAATGAAAAAAGTAACCCAATAAACTGCCGGTAACTACGGTTGCAATGTTGACGACTGTTCCAAAAAGAAGCATTGGTTTTGTTTTGTTTGGTTAAAGAATTATCTTTCATCTTTGATCTGAAAGACCATGTCGAAGATAAGAAAAATTAGCTCGAAAATCCTTCGTGTTTTCCGTATCACTTTAATGGTGCTGGGAGTTGTGTTCGTTTTTCAACTTATTCTGGCCATGACATCCTTGCCATTTTGGGCCCAATATCAGTTGGCGCGTAAATTGGCTTATGTTCCTGAACATCCTGAAACAATTGTGGTGATGGGGGCCAATGGCTTCCCAAGTTCCGAATTGTTGATGCGTTTGTGGTATACTTCAAAATTAGCCAACAAGTATCCTGAGACAAAAGTAGTGTTGACTACTCCTGGTAATTTTAGCGATTCGACCAGTACCGTTTTTCAAATGTATGCGTATCTAATAGATGAAGGAATAAGTGCCGATCGTATTTTAATTGATAGTGTCGGTTTAAATACGCGTCATCAGGCATTGATGGTTTTTGAAATGTTTAACGCCGGGGAACTTTTAGAACCAATGATTGTCGTTTCTTCACCAACGCATGTGTATCGCGCAGTACGGTCATTTCAAAAGGTCGGATTTACTCAGGTTAGTGGTGTTCCAAGTACGGATATTGAGTTGGAAACTAAATTGCAACTTAATGGGCATCAGATTGGTGCTGCTGATTATCTTCCCGATGTTGGGAATTCAATTTCACTTCGTTATAAATTCTGGGAATACCTGCAATCGGAGATTATTGTTACACGGGAATATGTTGCCATTAGCTATTACTGGTTGCAAGGGTGGATTTGAGCTGATGGCTGGTAGCTAATGGCTGATGGCTAAAGGATACTGGCTGGTAGCTAATGGCCAGGAGGGTGTGAGAATAAAAAAATCCACCCCGTATTCGGAGGGCACTGAAAAAGTCCCTAGGGCATAATTATTAAACAAAAAGCAGTAAAAT
>JBGUEP010000080.1:0-11199 GCA_041821245.1 Prolixibacteraceae bacterium | reverse complement strand
GCTTTCGTTTTAAAAAGCAAGAATTTTTATGGAGGCCAATCCACGTTTGCGAAGATTCAATCAAGGGTTCAAGATCTATTATTATATGTGGTGTAAAACAAATAACTATTGGCTACGCCATTATGGTATCGGAGCATCAGAAAATTTGTTGCGAACGGAAAAACGTCTAAAGTTTATCAACATTTTTATTGGGAACAGAAAAACGTTTTTCCGCAGTCAATATTTTTTGTTGCCTGCAAAAAAAAATGTCCGACATTGTCATTCATCGTTTTATATCTAATACATTTTCTTCAATAAATGTTTTGGTTCGTTTATTTTTGTTATGATTTTGAAATTTTATAACAATGATAATTTAATTTTAAAGTTTATTGAATTAAAATTTTCCGTGAAACATTCCGATTTCCATAGATTATTTTTAATATATATTGCCCCGGATTGTAATTCTTAACATTTATATTGACTCCATTCTGAAGGTCAATATCGTCATAGATTTGTGAATGATACAATGACCCGCTTACCCCTATCAGCTCAATTACAAACATTCCGCACGGTGCATTTCTTAAAACTACTTTTAGGTTTTCGCTGCTTGGATTTGGAAATACTGTTAATTCCTCCTTAATTAGTTTGAAATATTCTACATCAACAGTTATTGTTGTTTGTGTATCAAATTGTCCTGATTCGGGTTCAAGGTTGTTAACATTATCAGTTGCTATGCTGTAAAATTTGTACGTTGAGCCAACATCTCCTTCAAAAAAAGCCGAAGTATCCTGAATGTGTGATTGCCAAAGGTACAGGTTCGTGTCGTTCTCCATTACATAAATGGAATAATCACAGATTTCGGAACCGACATCGGTACCAGTCCATGAAACGGTAAACCTATTACCTGTATTTTCTTCGAGTAGAAGCACATGGCTTTCGGGAGTATCGAGGTCGAGGGTATTCAAGTATTCGTTCGTAATAATTGGTTCATTGGCATCGAATATGATAGATGCTTTATTTTTGATTTCTGAATTTGTTCCTAATTCATCTTTTAAACCAACGGTAAAACTAACAAATCCTTCTCCTTCAGGCGAGGTTTTATTTGGAGGTAAAAATCCAACAAACGGGTCTTCCTCAAGGTTCATGGTTTCAGAATTTAATGACAGGAATTCCCAATTAATAATTCCTGTCATTGTATCTAGTTTTGCCGAAACACGATTAATCAGCTTTATCTTGGGACGCAAATCAATATCTAGAGAAAATTCTTTGAGTTTATTTCCTGGAGGTGAAAGGATGGTGTCGCCCCAACCAAAAGAACTAAATCCAAATTCAGAAATATCTAATTTCGACAAGTCGAGAGTATCGGAAATAGTGACAATGTGTGCCGGTGCGGTTGCGGTAGCTTTGTTTTCAAACAAAACGGTATAAGGCATCATATTATATTTGGCAATAAAATTTTTATCACCAAATCCTGATGGACCAACCATTTCGTTGGGATCGAATGAAGAGACAGCAGATACCCTTGCTTTGTTTTTATACCTGGGGTCGAAGGCATACAAACAATCCTGATGTGCTAGATTTGCCTTGTATATGTTATTTAAAATAGAAGTTACT
The DNA here is from genome assembly GCA_041821245.1 of Prolixibacteraceae bacterium. Taxonomy (GTDB): domain Bacteria; phylum Bacteroidota; class Bacteroidia; order Bacteroidales; family Prolixibacteraceae; genus Roseimarinus. The sequence goes on along the minus strand of JBGUEP010000080.1, from coordinate 9,606 downwards.
TTGATACCGATTTTTATCGCTTTTATTGGGCTCAAATCGCCAACACAACTAATTGCGGCCGACGCAAGGGCATATCCTCTATTTTGCAGTATGGCACTTTTTTTATGATCTGGCTTAACCGCATCCCATGGGTTGAAAACCAATGTGCCAAAATCGTATAAACAATCAACGGGAAGTACCAGCCCAACGAAATCCATTAACGAGGAAGAAGCGGCATCGGCAGCAGCAAGTGCAATACATGCATTAAGTTTGGTTTTTTCATCGGGCCAGTCGTCATTTATACTTCCGGCACTTTTTGTGATGCTTAAATCCGTAGAAAAGAAGGGATCGTTGACCCATGTTTCCATATTAAAACTCTCGGGGGTTTTAATTTGGATATGTATGCTGTGTGAGCTGCCCGACTCAATCACCGGGATATAAAGCGGATAATATCGGGCATTGAGGCCAGGGCCAAAATAGTCTTCTACAACGTCATAAAGCGTATCCATCAATTCAACAATTTCCGGAGTATTTTCTTTCATAAATTCGTTTGCTTCCACTTTAAAATCGAAAAATACAATTTCGATGCCCGGAAGATCGCTGATTACAAGGTTTAATGGAACACCCAAAGCATCAATATTACCCTTGTTGCCGTAAGTTAGGGTATAAGTTTGCCACATATTATACAAAATCATTCTCCTTCCTGAAAGTGAAACCCAAGGTTCAGGCAATACAGCTTCAATAACAGTAAATGTTTTTTCAAGGATTTGTTCCGAATTGTTCTTTTTAACCACTACATCCCATTTTCCCGGTTCAGCTCCGTTCATCATAAAATAAGCGGAAAGTTGTCCTGCCCCAGGGGAGTATAAGTCATTGCCCATGATGTCGTCAGAACCTTCCTTACGGAGGAAAAATTGAGTCCCATCAGGAGAAAGCCCCCCACCAAAAACAACTATTGAGACCATCCCGGCATTCCCCGATTTTTTTGGTTCAACTTGGTCGAGGCCTTCGATTACTGCATGCCCGGTTGCCGATGTAGCAGTTGTATTGTTGGAGCTGGTAAGTGAAATGTTATATTCACCCGGAGTTTCATAGGTGTGTTTCGGATTGCCTTGAATAGACGTTTCGTCATTTCCAAAATCCCATAAGAATGAAGTCGCATTGGTGGTTTTATTGTTGAACGAAATTTCGTTGGCTATTTGGTACATTTCGAAGTTGGTAGCTGGCGGATTAAAATCAGAAACGTTAAGTGTTCCATTATAAACCGGAATACCATCGTTGCCATTGCCCGAAATATCTTTAAAGGTATCGTCGAAATTCAAAAACAACTTTAGGCCGTTTTCCTCACCTGACAATTTTTTACCTTGGTTCTCAAGTAACTCCTCCTGAGTTAGTGCCCGGTTCCACAACCGAACATCATCGATATGGTATTTTGCATCGTAATACCAACTATTGCCCAATGCACTTGAGCCAATCATCAGCATTCCATCGCCTGGAACAATAGCTCCGATAACCGTTTTTTCTAGGTGCAATATTCCGTTTATATACATTTTAAAGTTGTTCAATTCACCGTTGGCATCGTAAGTAAATGCAATATGATGCCACAAATTGTCATTTAAATCGATTTCTCCCATATGAACAAATTCACCCCTGTCTGTTTTTATTCCTGCATTAATCTTAATTTTTCCTTTATCTTGTTGGAATCCCAATTGATATCCTGTCGGTGCGTTAGCATAACCATCGTATCCATTAACTTTTGCCAGAATATTGAAATTTGCTTGTGTTTCGGGGTTAAATTTTATCCAGGCCTCAGCCGTCATAGCCGAATCGAAATTTATACTTTCAGAAGATGGCACAACAACCAGTTCTGCCTGGCGAGCCCCCTTAATATCTTCGACATATAGTGCTTTGTTTTCTGAACCTGGTTCTGGTTGTGCTTTCACGTTCCGGTAGAAAATATCAGTATCCGTTCCTGTTCTCCACGTTGCTGAACTAATCCAGTGTTTTCCCCCTTCTGTATCTATAACCATAAATGAAAGCATATAAGCAACATGCATATTAATAATGTTATTTTCAAGAAACGGAGCCAGTGAAGTACTTCCTGAGAATGTTTGTCCGCCATCGACAGATTTTGTAGAAAATAACCAGTTGCCCGTTAAGTAGAGTGTTTTTCCGGTTTGGTCATTGGGATCAATAGTAATGCCGGGCAAAGATGCTTTTCCTACATGGGCAATTTCCGGATTTAAAATACTTCGGGGTTCAGAAAATGTATTCCCATTGTTCTCAGAATGTAAAAAATAAAATTGGTTACCTGAGTTATTATTGGTAGGATAGGTACTTGCTGCCAAAAGATAAACATTATTATTCATAGCTGCTACGGTTTGACTCCCGGTCTGCAAGCTTACAGGTATAAGTGCTCCAATATCCACTGCCTTTTCAAATGACACTCCGTTATTTGTTGAACGGATATAAACGGTTGTATAATGATCGTCATTTAAATAACCTTCAAAAACCACATGGATATTGTTGCCAGTATGGGTGATTTTGGACGAATAATGAGGACCAATATAGATTCGGCAACGTTCTTGGTCGCCATAAACGGAAGGATAAATAACTGAAATTTTATTGGTGGTAAAGGAGGTCCCGTTTTGTGAAACAGAAACCCATACTTTTCCGCTTGCCACATAACCATAACTATAAGATACATACCCGTATAATATGATCATTTGATTACCATTAAAATATAAATCGGCCACATAATTGCTTTCATTCGAAATCTTTGTATCCGAAAAAGAAGTTCCTCCATTACTGGAAAAAAGTGCCCAGGTACCAATTTTGTCGCCATTTCCTTGATAAGTAATAGCAACTTTTCCGTCAGCCACTTTAATAAAGCTGTTATTTATCGCTTTATACCCCCCCGATGTGGCAGCAATGATTTTTTCGCTTTCGAATGAAACACCGTTATCCAATGAACGGAAATAAAAAATGCGTCCTGTTCCATTGTCATCCCAATCGTAATCAACAATACAGATATGAACATTTTCACCATCGATAGCTAATCTCCTGTTTTCAGCCATAATGGCTTTCCCTTCATCTTTTAAAACTTTAATCAATTTAGATTCGTCCCAGGTTTCCCCCAAATCGGTTGAACGTTTGTAATACAACCGGGCTTCCTTTCCTGGTTCATATTGTATCCAAATTGTATGAACAGTGGTTCCAACTACAACAATTTCAGGGACTCTGTCAGCTAAACCAGGGGCATTTAGTCCTTCAGAAAGATTTATCAGCTTATTGGCGATAGGTGGATTTGTTGCAACCGAAAGAAATGAAGACACCACAAAAAACAAAGTGGCAGTCAGCGTTAACAATAACCTTAAAAAAACTGATGTTGGTTTCGTTGCTTTCATCGTTTTGCTTTTAATATGTTAAAAAATAGACTAAATTTACAATAACAAGTTAGATTGAATTTGCAAAACAATAATTGTCTATTCAACAAAATAAAATGTCAAATCGTAAATTTTATTGATTTGTTTTAATCAAAATTATTTAATTGTATATCGATGAATATTTTTGAAACGATAGGTTTAACAGGCCCTGTATTGGTTCCTCTTGTTGTTATGGCATTTTTACTTATGAGTAAAACTTGTCATAGGGCAAAACGACACCTTGCTCTTTTAATGTTTATTCTGAGTTTTACTTTTTTAAGCAACTTTTTTTATTTTCAATCCGATTTTAAAAATTACTCATACCTCCATAGTTTACATGTTGCATCTGTGCTAATGATATACCCTTCAGTTTTTATTTATATTCTTTTATTAACGCGTAAAAAAATAAAATTTGGAAGTGTGTTTATCCATTATATTCCGGCATTGGTTTTTGGAATTACTTCAGCAGTGCTTTTTTATTTGTTTCTTGAAACAGAGGAAAGGATTCAATATTTAAGCAGTTATAGGCTTAATCATGACTTTTCAAATTTTTATATGGAAGTCATTTATTTTTTCCGGGTATTAAATATTGCTTGCCTGTTTATTCAAATCCCACTCTATTTTATTTTGTCGAACAGATATATAAAAAAACATAAACGGGAGGTTGAAAACCAATTATCGGAGACCTCAGGCTTTGACCTTGGCTGGATAAAGAAATTTAATATTGCCTTTTTTATTGCGGCCGTAACAAGTATTTTCTTTTATGCTGTTAACCCGGTAAAGCTTTTAGGAAACGATATTTATTTAATGGTTCCCTTATATACTCTTTCAATAATTATGTGCGGTTTTGGAATCATTGGAAATAACCAAGAGAGGATCATCCTGGCAGTAAAACAGACTCCTAAAGGTTTTAAAGTACAAAATTTGAACTTAAAGTCTGAAATTGAGAACTTAATTACTGAGAAAAAGGTGTATTTGAATATAGGGCTTAAAATAACCGATATGGCCGGAATGTTAAACACAAACCGCACTTATTTGTCACAGGAAATCAACAGGAATTTTAATTTAAGTTTTAGTCAGTATATTAATCAATTTAGATTTGAAGAGGCAAAAGAAATTTTAAAATCGAACAAAGGCAACAAACTCACCCTAGATCAAATTGCTGAAATGTGCGGCTGGAGGTCATTAAGTTCGTTAAACAGGGCATTTAAAAACGAAGGATTATCGCCAATAAAATTCAAAAAAGAATACCAATGACCACATAAATAAATTAATGCAAAAGGAAAAACGCTTTCTGTACTTTACAAAGCGGATAATCTTTCCTGTTTCAGGTGCAAACTTGTCGCCCCAGTCGATAAACCTTTGGGTATTCCATCCTGCCACATATTGATGATTGGCAGGGCGATATTCGAACAAGTTCGAAGCTTCCCGGTCTCCCTATGCTTTCGTTTTAAAAAGCAAGAATTTTCATGGAGGCCAATCCTCGTTTGCGAAAATTAGATCAAAGATCAAGATTTTTATTGGGATGAATGGCAATAACTAAAGAAACATTCCGATTTTAAAAAATCACAAATGGAATGTTTCAAGCTTTAACGTTAGTTTCGTACTCTGCCCTTTCCCACTTTAGGGGAAAGGTGGCCCGGCTTGCCTGGACGGATTGGGGCAACAGAATGCGCATAAGATCGGAATTGGATTCATTGTAATATGGGTTTGCCATGGAATTCCCATCGCTTGCTCATCCCAAAGACATATTTGCGTAACAAACTGCAAATATGCATTGGGTTCATTTTAACTTCACACAATGCTTTAGCTCCTTTTTCACCAGATGGTTCACTTTTTTTAAATCATACTTGATGTTCAAATATTCTTTGCAATCGTAGAGCTCCAGAAGTGGATCTTGATCAATAATGCTGTTCATCAATTCATCAAGAGATGGTGCCTGGCTCATTGCGGCATATTCTTCATAGGTATAAGCAGTAAAGGCGACATTCTTGCCAATTCCTTTATTATCGAGCAAATATGCATCGGAAAGCAAGGTAGGCAGGCGAAGTCCCGATTCCGTTTTTAAATCAGACGGTGCGGGGTACGAAACGATGCTCGTTTTAGTGTCGTTCAGCATAATGGGCACATTTTGCCTGTAATCGGCTTTGGTTTTATAAATTAAAAAGGGTTCGTTGGCCATATTTTTATCACTTGTCACTTTTTGCTGGGCAGCGCATCCGGCCATCAGCATTACCAATAGAAGTATCGAAAGTTTATTCATTGATCATTATTTTTTTAGTCACTATTTTCTGATTGCAATATAACTTTAAAACGTATAAGCCAGCATCATATTTATTGACGTTGATGGTGAAATTTTTCTCATTGACATCGCCAAACCCTACTTGTTTCCCTGAGCTATCAAATAATTCATAGTTACTAATTACCTGTGCATATCTAATTTGCAGCGCATCCTTAACCGGATTTGGAAACACATTTATTCCTTCAGCCTCCTGCATTTGTTCAAGGCCGGTTGTGATTTCCCGTTGAATTTCAACAGAGAAGGCGTAGGAACCGGTCTGACCTTCGTAATAAGGCAAAACACCAAAATAGACCTGCCCTCCATTTAAAACAGTAAACGGTGCATCCATTTCATCGTCGTACAATTGCGACCAATCACTGTTCTCTGCATGTGCCCAGATGACATCACCGGTAAATGCCTCCTCCATTTCGGAGTTGTAATTGTCATGTGCCCGAGCCAAAATGGTGTAATTGTATCCTTGTGGAAGGTCAATCAGGTAATAATCCTGATCGGTATTCGAATGAATATTCGAACCTAATGTATTAAAGCCAGCATGATTGTCTTCAAAATTAAGGTTAAATTGAAAGGCCACATTTGTATCATCGTTATTCTCAAAATCATCGGGTCCAAGTGGAGGAACCGTAACATTTACCCGAATTGGATTTCGGTATTCTCCAGGAGCAACAACCCATTGTCCTTCTTCATCATCGGGAAAATGCACCAGGCCCAACAAATAAGTACCCGGATCGACATCAACTGTTCCTGCATCAAACCAAACTTCATGGAAGTGATTGGCCGTCAAGGTAATGTCAGGAATTACTTCGAGCTCTTGTGCCAGGTCTCCGTTTAGGGTAAACAATCCGGCTCCGTACTGTCCGGCATAATCGGTAGTGCCAAAATTCGCCAATTTTGTATCAATCCGATAGGCTTCACCTAAAATAAGCGGACTTGGAGAAAAGGCAATGGAGTCATATAATTTGATTTTGGAATCTTCAAATGGCGAAAGAACTTCTCCGGAAACAAAATTAGTATACTCGCCATCCGCAACAGCACTCCAATTTGCTCCCGGAACTTGGTAATAAACACCAAAATAATAATTTCCGGGGTACACCGAAAGGCCTTCGCTATCGAACCAAATGTTGTAATAATTATTCGATTCCAGTTGTGCTGAAAAGGTCTCCATAAATTCTACAAAGTCCCCATTTTCATCAAATATGGCCAGGCCTATATCTCCGGCAAACAAATTATCCCCGTAATTTGCCAATTTCATATCGATCCGAACCGGAGAAAATTGCAAGATGTCTGGAACCGCCATATCGCCATAAAGTCGAATATCATAGGTTGTAACTTCAGCAGGAGGTTGCACTCCAACAACAATTCGTTGATAGGAATTAAATCCGCCCGAACCACCTCCTGTTCCAATATCACCTGGATTAAAGGCATCAACCGAATAAAATCCATCGGCAACTCCACCCCAGCCCCAGTTCATGTGAAAAAAGTTATTGGAATCGTATCCGTCGCCCACAAAAGCATGACCACCTCCATCGCCAACACCGGCAAATAATACCGGCCTTTTGGCATCGATTTCGAACTTAATCAGATTGATCCATTGTTGGGTGGTTTTACCTTCACGCTGAACCCCCATAACACTTGACTTATCGTAGCCAAAAAATTCTTTGAAGGCAAATTCGGAACAAGTTTCTTCCGGCGATTTTTCTTCGGTGACCCATGCCCCACTTGATTCAGGGCTATAATCCATATTCACACTTATTCCACAGTGCAACATCAATTTGGCTATTGCATTCACCTGAATGGCCGATGAGCCGGATGATAAGTTGTTGGGCATGTTTGACCAGTCGTAGTTTGTAGCACCAAAATTTGCGGATAAATTCCCGTAGGTTACCGTATTGTTTGAATGGTAGTAGCTATGAATGCCAAATCCTTGTTTGGGGTAATTATGGTATTTCATCACCTGGGCCATTGCTGTTGCCACACAACCGGTAACGGCCTTTTCGCTGTTCCAATATTCCTGAGGACACAGTTCATTGTAATAGGGCGACTGACTCCAGGTGGTTGTCATTAGCGGACTAACAGCAGTATTCGAAGCTTTTTCCAAAGCCATTCCCTGTTCCAGTGAAATCCATTCGGAAGTGGAATTTGCACTTTTCATTTCAGGATGATTTATGATGTAGCGAATCTGCCTTTTATACTCCTCCAACCATTTAAGCATATTTACCGGCAGATGTTCTTCCTCAATCATTTCAGATGAAGAGTAAGCGAGTATTGGTCTTGCCCTGTCGTCACCAGCCACTAAAACAAATCCCTTGGTATCCGATTTGAAAAGATACAGCAATTGTTGCTTATCGCCTGGCTGGCTGCTTTTTGTGTGACTGAAACGAAACTCCCCTGGCAATTTAATTGGAATTAAACTCAATTGACCTGTTGGGGCGCTTTTCATCACACCATTTTGTTGTTTTAAAAAGTTCTCAGCTACTTTTAATGCTCTCTCCCTTTCAACGTGTCTGGCCCAAAGAAAGTTGGAAATCAACAAAAAAAACAGCAGTGTAAGTAATAATTTTTTCATCGAACCGGTTTTTTGTATTGCTTGTATAATATAATAAATAGATAAAGACAGCAACACTAAAGCCGCTTATTTATTAAGAGTTTAAATAATGAAGCACAATAAGTCCTTCTTCTTTTAACTTTTACTTATATTTGCGGCCAAATTATGGGACGAATATTAGCAATTGATTATGGACGAAAACGTGTTGGCTTGGCGGTTACTGACCCTTTACAAATTATTGCCAATAAGTTAACAACGGTTCGTGCCCATGATATTTTTGATTTTTTAGCAGAATATTTTACGAAAGAAACTGTCGATGTAGTGGTTGTTGGGTATCCGAGAACACTACTCAATGAACCTTCAGAATCCATTCGTGACATCAATCCTTTTTTAAAACAATTTCAAAAAAAGTTTCCAAACGTTAAACTGGAACTGGTTGACGAACGTTTTACATCTAAAATGGCCTTTCAAACCATGATTGATGCTGGTTTAAAAAAGAAGGACAGACAAAACAAAGCGCTGGTTGATGCGGTGAGTGCCACCATTATCCTGCAATTTTATATGGAACAATTAAGAAATAAAATAAGTTAGAATGATATTACCTGTTACCGTTTACGGCGATCCTCTGTTGAGAAAAATCACTTTGCCAATCACCAAAGATTATGAGCACCTGAGTGAAACAATTGCCAATATGTATGAAACCATGTACAATGCCGAAGGCGTTGGTTTGGCCGCCCCTCAAGTGGGTTTAAACATACGTTTGTTCATTGTTGATGCCTCACCTGCAGCCGACGACGATGAACCACATCTGAAAGATTTCAAAAAAGCATTTATCAATCCTGAGATTGTTGACGTAAGTGGAGCCCCATGGGAAATGGAAGAAGGTTGCCTGAGTTTGCCAAATATTCGTGAAAAAGTGGTGCGCGAAGAGGCCGTAACCATTAAATACTTCAATGAAAACTGGGAAGAAAAAACAGAAACCTATCATGGATTTGCCGCTCGTGTAATTCTTCATGAAAATGATCATTTGGACGGAAAACTTTTTATCGATTACATTTCGCCTTTGCGCAAACGACTTTTAAAAAGTAAATTAATGGCCATTGCAAAAGGAAAATCGAATGCATTGTATCGAATTAAAGCAACAAGATAATTTTTCTTTAATGTCCGACTCATTTATTGAGATTACTCGTTACACCACTAATGACTGACTTACGTATGTGGCTGTAAATGTGCATAGTATCTATTATGAATATTTACCCAGTTTCGTCCGAAACAAGATTAATTCAATGATCGGATTTATGCAGGATCATGTGATATTCTTGTGGGGAAAAAGTTTTCATGGATCAATTCAAAAAATT
>JBGUEP010000079.1:0-11383 GCA_041821245.1 Prolixibacteraceae bacterium | reverse complement strand
TGCCCGGTGGTGTGGGGGGTCAGCGGCGTGAGCCGCTTCCTACCCGATTAGAAATTCATTTTCTATAAACATATGACTCCGGCTGGAGTCATACCTGAATAATCTAACTCCAATTTCACATGTCGGGTAATTATGCGTATATTCATTTTATTTTTATTGTCTTGACAGAAGGCCTTCCTTTTTTCGCTTAAGGCAAAGTGCATTTTTTTAGCACCTCGCTTTTTTTGTTTCATAAAAACATTTCTATGCCAATCCATTTTAAATATGGCTTCACTCTTTTTAGTTTTCTCTATCTTTGCTGCCGACTAATTCAGAGCTATGGCCTTTTTGAAAAACAGTATTCTTGTCTTATTCCTGATGGTATCAAGCCATCTTTTCGCCCTCAAAGCGCAACGGATTGTTTCGTTGGCTCCATCACTTACTAAAAATATTTATTTCTTAGGTGCGCAAGATCAATTGCTTGGATGCACTAACTATTGCACCGAAGCGCTTGCCGATGGAAAAGAAGTGGTGGCATCGGCCATAAAGGTAAATGTAGAAAAAACAGTCAGCCTTCACCCCGATTTGGTGCTGGTTACCACCATTACATCGCCTGAAACAATAGCTATGTTGAAAAAACTGGGTGTTTTAGTGGAAGTTTTCGAAACGCCCAAAAACTTTAAAGAAATCTGTGATCAGTTTATTCGTTTGGGACAACTCACTGATCATCAGGAAAAGGCAAAAGAGATCATTCAACAAACTACCGATAAAATAAATGCATTAAAATCTACCATTTCAACTGAAAATCAGCCCAATGTGTTTTTTCAAATTGGAGCTGATCCCATTTTTACCGTATTGGCCAATACTTTCATGAACGACTACATTACTCTGGCAGGAGGCGAAAATATTGCCGGTGAGTTAAAACATGGGACCATGACCCGCGAAAGTGTTTTGGTGAAAAATCCCGAATACATTTTCATTGTCACCATGGGCATGACAGGTGATTCAGAAAAGCAAATATGGCAGCGCTTCGATGATTTGGCCGCCACCCAACAACATAACATTTTTATTGTCGATGCAGAAAAGGCTTGTAGCCCTACTCCTATCACATTTGCCGATACTTTTGAAAACATTGTTCACTGCATGAATCAACAACGATGAGCGCCAAATACACCAAATGGGTTTTACTCATCACACTATTAATGGCGCTTACTTTAGCTGCTGCGCTGTTGTCATTGTTGTCGGGTGAAATAAATATTTCCTTGAAGGAACTACCTTTAGTACTTTCCTCAAAGACCGGTTTAAAATTTGCCGTCATCACCCAAATCAGATGGCCCCGAATTGTTTTGGCCTTTGCCGCAGGTGGTGCACTAAGTTTGACCGGTGCCATTCTGCAAGGTGTATACCGAAATCCGTTGGTTGAACCTTATACGCTGGGCATTTCGGGTGGCGCGGCCTTCGGAATTGCTTTAACCATTGTATTAGGGCTGCATTTGACATTAGGCTCATTCATGTTACCTCTTTCAGGTTTTACTGGGGCTATAGTTGCTTTATTTCTAGTTTACTTTTTAAGTTTCAAACGTGGAGCAGTCAACATTAACCGCATGTTGTTGATTGGTGTAATGGTGAGCTTTGTAGCCTCATCGGCCATGATGTTTCTTATGGCCATTACCACCACCGAAAATTTACAAGGTATTATTTTTTGGATGATGGGATCGTTGGAAGAACCCAATCATGTGCTCATCCAGATCATGCTTTATTCCTCACTGGCCGGCCTGGTCATAGCCTACCTTTTTGCCCGCCCCTTAAACGCACTAAGGCTTGGGGAAGATAAAGCACGTCACCTGGGAGTACAATCTACTGTAATCATAAGGATTCTGTTTGTGGTGGCTTCATTGCTGACCGGTATTTGTGTGGCAGTAACCGGAATAATTGGTTTTGTAGGTTTAATCATCCCACACATGATTCGTTTAATTATTGGTCCCGATTATCGGGTGTTACTCATCAGCTCATTTTTGGGTGGCAGTTTATTCCTCATCATTTGCGATGTAGCCGCCCGCACCATTATTGCGCCCAATGAATTACCCATTGGTGTAATTACAGGAATTGTAGGAGGAATATTATTCATCATAGTGTTGGCAAGGGCCGGACTTAAAACCAAATTATCGTAACATGGCCGGATACTTAAAACTAAGCGATGTGGTCTGCGGATACAGCTCTGGTTTCCATTTGAATAAAATCAATCTGGAAATCAGCAAAGGTGCATTTGCTGGTATCATTGGACCAAATGGTTCAGGAAAAAGCACTTTATTCAAAGGCATTTCGGGTGATTTGAAAATTAGCCATGGAACCATTTGCTTACACGATGAAATATTGGCCGATCTGTCCTTACGCCAGAAAGCGCTCAAAATAGCAGTTGTTTCGCAATTCAGCAATGTAACCGACGTTACTGTTGAAGACTACATTCTTATGGGGCGTACTCCATACAGAAGCAATTTCCAGTTTTTCGAATCGAAAGAAGATTTCCGTATTGCGGAAAAGTACATGAAGTTGACTGATGTTTATCAGTTTAAAGATAAACATATGGCTGAACTCAGTGGAGGAGAACAACAACTGGCAGCAATTGCCCGCGCACTGACTCAGGAACCTGAACTTTTATTGTTGGACGAACCCACCTCACACCTCGATATTTCACATCAGGTTCAAATTTTAAACCTAATTCAGCATCTCAATGAAGAACTGGGACTTACCGTATTAATCATCATTCATGACCTGAACCTGGCCAGCGAATATTGCGACTACCTCATCATGATGAAAAATGGCGACGTACATATTCAAGGCACGCCGCATGAAGTATTAAATTACCAAACCATAGAGGATGTGTACAATACGGTAGTTATCACCAGGGAAAACCCCGTTTCAAAAAAGCCGGTAGTCTTTTTGGTGTCTGACAGGGTGTTAAAGAAAAAATAAAAAAACTGGTCCTTTAAAAAGAGACCGAATCCCTATTTTATAAATTTTCTCCCTATATTTGCCCTCGATTTTGGTTCTTGTTTGAATAACTCAGATAGGATTAAAACGGGAATCCGGTGATTCGTGTAAAAATGAAAATTCCGGAGCTGTACCCGCAGCTGTAAGCCTAAAAAAGCTTTTTGAATCACGCTGCCACTGCTTTTAACTCACGAAATACTTAGAAAGGAGAATCCTCCTTCGCTTAAGCTTCGTAGGACAGAGTGGGAAGGCCTCAAAAAGTTAGGTAAGCCAGAAGACCTGCCAAATGTATTTAGTTTTTAACTAATGCTTCGGGATTAAAGCGTGTGAATTTGTTTCATTCCATTTTCACCACCACAATTACCCTTGGCTCATTTGAATAAAAAATGAGAATAAGAATTTGGATAGGATTTCTATTTACCACTATTCATATGGGATTGATGGCTCAAAGCCTTTCAGATACCATTATGATAGAGGAAGTAACCTTGTATGGCGACTATATAAAATATCAGCCGGGAGCCCGATTTGAGTCCATAGATTTAAGCACGGTGGACCAAACTCAATCCGCTGGCATCGATCAATTGATCAGTCGATATGCTCCCATTTACATTAAAACCAATGCAGGAGGACTCTCCACCATTAATGTTCGCGGTACTTCACCCGATCATACTTCCATCAATTTTGGAGGTATTAACATTAACTCACTCACCTTAGGTCAATCAAACGTGGCTTCTATTCCATCGTTTCTTTTCGATAAATTGGAGTTGCAATATGGTAGTTCTTCCACTTTAAACGGTTCAGGAGCCATTGGCGGTGCCTTATATTTAGGTCTGCAAAATCACTGGACAAATGGAGTGAATGTTCAGCTTAAAACCATGCAAGGTTCATTTGGAGAACAACTTTACGGTACAAAACTGTTCTTGGGGAATGGTAAATTCGAATCGGTGACCCGATTGTATGCCTATCACAAGCAAAATGATTTTCCTTTCCAAAACAAATACACGGGCAATGTGGAAGACCGCACCCCCCTTCCTGATATTCAGCATGGTGCAGCCATTGAAAAAAAAGGACTACTACAGGAATTCAATTACCTGTTTTCGCCGAATGAGTTCTTTAAATCAATGGTTTGGCTGGAAGATTTTTGGTATCAGATTCAGCCGAATATGCAAACTAACTTACATTTCACCACTCCTGAGGAAATGCAAAATAAAAACGTGAGGATATGGTCGGAATACCGCAATGAGACCCATCCTTTGAAATTTCAACTTGGCGCAGGATATGTGCATGATTACCAATTGTACAACAATACATCCAATCAGGAAATTATTACCAACAGGCTGATTACTGAAATTTCTGTTAAACATACTTTATCAAAAAAAGTGGAATATCGCTTAGGCGCCAAATACAAATACATTGTACCCAATGTTTATGCCTATTCTGCAACAAATATAACTTCAGAGCAACACCTTGATTTGTATACTTCGTTCTTTTACCGTCCATCATCAAAATTCAAAACAACTATTAACCTCAGGCAGTTGATGGTGAGTGATTTCAAGGCTCCATTTACCCCTTCAATTGGAGCTGAATATGAAATTTGGGCGATTGCCAACCATCAACTAGCAGCTAGTGGAAATGTATCGAGAAGCTACCGCATCCCCACCCTGAACGACCGCTTTTGGGCAAATCTGGGCAATCCTGATTTACTGCCAGAAGAGGGCTGGAACCTCGAAACCGGAATTAAATACATGCACCAATCAAGTAAAAGTATAACCACCATACAGCTCAATGGCTACTACATGAACATCGACAACTGGATTGAATGGAGAAACTTTGGAGTTTGGCAAGCCCGAAATGTACAAAAGGTGGTGAGCACGGGATTAGAGTTTCAATTGAATAACGAAATGAAAGTACAAGGCTGTAAACTCAGCACGATATTAAATTACAATCTAAATTCTGCCCAAAAAATAGAACAAGAAAAAACAGGACCAATCACACACGAGCAATTGATTTACACACCGCTGCACATGGGGAACCTACTCGTTCAATTGAACCATAAGGCGACCAATGTATTCATTGACGGAAATTTTACCGGAAGTCGAAAAGCAGATTACCTGGGAAGCGTGTTGCATCCTTATTTTCTGACAAATATAGGAGGCAGTCATCAATTGGAATTTAAAAATCAGGAATTGAGTTTTTCCTTATCAATCAACAATATTTTCAATGTCAATTATGAAAACGAAAAATATTACGCCATGCCGGGAAGAAGTCTCCGCATAGGACTAACCATACAATTACATTCAAATCCTTAATTAAACTTTTATGAACAAAATTATTAATTTATTCAGCATTCTATTCTTAACTATTAGCGTATTAAGCTCATGTAATACTGATGAACCCGATTTATTCCCGAGCGATCTGGTAAAAGGTGCCTATCTCATCAATTATGGAAGTTTTGGCAATGGTGGTGCGAGTATTTCAAAATTCGACTATGAGAAAAATGAAATTACCAATAAATTTTACGGCAACCAAAATGACGGTTTAGAGTTACTTTCGAACATCCAGTATGCCTATGCCTACAAAGACAGCATTTATTTGCTGGGCAATAATAGTGACCAGATAATTGTGGTGAATCCCCTTTTTCAACAAAGTAAGAATGCAATTATTGAATCCTCAATTTCTAAACCTCGTTTCTGCATTGCTGACGGGGATTATCTCTACATCAGTTGCTGGGGTGCCGATGCTGATTTTAGCGAAATGGCCAATACCTATATTTGCAAGTTTAATACAAAAACGCAAAAAGTAGAAGCCAATATTTCTGTCCCAGGTGGTCCGGAAGGAATGGTAATTACAGATGGAAAACTTTATGCAGCACTTAATTATAAGGACAGTATTGCCGTACTCGATCTAACAGCTTCATCAATTGGATACATTGCCGTACCTGCAGTGAGTTCCTATTTGGTAAAGGATGTAAAAGGGAATATTTATGCCACACAGGTCAGCACATGGTCCGATTATTCAAGCGAAACGGGTTTAGCTTATATCAATACGGCCACAAATAACTATATCAAAACCTTTCCATTAGATGGGGTTAGCTCTGAATACGGATCTATCTTATGTATGAATAACGATATGACTCAGATTTATTTGTTGGCTTCACAATACGACGAAAACTGGAATCTCTCAGGTACCTTGTTTCAATTCGATATGGTATCGGAAAGTTATACCGAATTTGTTGGTGGAATCTCCGGGCCCAAAGGTGTATCAGTGAATCCTGTTGACGGTAAAATCTATGTTTTATCCGCTGAAAGTGTAACTGAAGGTGGTAGCCTGCAAATTTATGATGAAAAAGGCACCTTGGAGAATCAATTTTCCACTGGAATCTCTCCCATTATGTGTCTCTTTTTAAACTAAATAAATCAGTGAAATGAAGTATCCTGTAATCCCTGTTACTGCCATAACGTTGGATTCAGGATGCTTTTTTAATGAACTGAATAAATTGAATGAACTGAATGAACTGAAGGGCTGGATGTCTCGACGAGCTTTACTCTTTAAAAACAAAGACTAATTTTGAATTTCAAAAAAATAGAAATAAATAATAAGGAATAAGTAATGAGAAAGTAGGTTAAAACGAACAATTGAATAAACTGACCCCTCGACGAGCTCGGGGACCAAACGTTGAAGAAGGGACAGTTGAATTTTTACTCATGACTTAATGACCTTTTTCTAATGACTATTGACTTAATGACTTTTTCCAAATGACTACTAAATTACGTCCCATCATGTTTGTAGGAACCGGTTCCGATGTAGGAAAATCGGTAATTAATGCTGCATTCTGCCGCATATTTAAACAAGATGGCTACTCGCCTGCCCCGTTTAAAGCGCAGAACATGTCGTTAAATAGTTTTGCCACTACCGAAGGGCTTGAAATTGGCAGAGCACAAGCAGTTCAGTCCGAAGCCTGCCAAATTCCCTGTAGTGTTGATATGAACCCGATTCTGCTCAAACCCACAGGAAACATGAGTTCACAGGTGGTATTAAATGGCAAGCCCATGGGCAATAAGTCGGCCATGGATTATTTCAACCACACCGATCGCGATTATTTGTTTGCTGAAGCCATGAAAGCTTTCGATCGTTTGGCGGCGAAGTACCATCCAATGGTGATTGAAGGAGCAGGTAGCATTTCGGAAGTGAACCTACGCGATCGCGATATTGTGAACATGCGCGTTGCTTTGGCGGTAAACGCTGATGTTTATTTAATTGCCGACATCGATAAAGGCGGAGTATTCGGAAGTGTTTATGGTACGCTTGAATTGCTGCCACCCGAAGAACGAAAACTCATTAAAGGCATTATCATCAATAAATTCAGAGGGGATATTCGTTTGTTTGAAGATGGGAAAAAGATGCTTGAAGATTTAACAGGTGTTCCTGTTGTGGCCATTCTACCCTATTTCCGTGATATATTTATCGAAGATGAAGATTCGGTAGTGATAGACATTAAACAGAAACATCACAATTTGGGAAAAATCAACATCGCCGTTGTTTTGTTGCACCACATGAGCAACTTTACCGATTTTAACAACCTGGAACAACAAGACGATGTGCACCTGTTTTACACAGCCAGTGCAACTGAAATTGAAGGTGCCGATGTGGTGCTTATTCCCGGATCGAAAAACACCATCGCCGATTTAAACCACCTGCGCCAAAGCGGACTAGCCAAAGCCATTCTGAAGGCACATCATTCAGGAAAATCCGTTTATGGTATATGTGGCGGCTATCAGATGATGGGACTTTCCATTAACGATCCCAACGGTGTTGAAGGCGATGTCCCCTCGGTGCCGGGGCTTGGAATTCTGCCCATACATACTACACTTACCGATGAAAAAATAACGGAACAATGTACGTTCACCTTCCTCAATCAAACAGAGGAATGTGCCGGATATGAAATCCACATGGGTGAAACAAGCACTGAAACACCTTCACCACTCTGCCAAATTTACGGCAAAAACAACGATGGCTATTTTTTAAATGATCTTACCTGGGGAACCTACATTCATGGTATTTTCGATAACCAAACAGTGGTAAATCATCTATTGAAAATTCATGGTAAAGAAAATGCTAAACCTTTCGATTACAAAACTTTCAAAGAAGAGCAGTTCGATAAGCTGGCACAACTGGTGCGGGAGAATTGCGCCTTAGAATCCATTTATTTATCGCTGGGTTTAAAGCATTAAGCAGCTCTCATCCCTAAAAGCACTTGTCCAGTCAACAAAAAACTAAAACAGAAAAGTTCTGCAGTCTTAAAATATCAATAATTGTTGATCAAAGCTACAATTTGGTCCAGTGCAAATTGGGAATCTTTGAGTTTGGGAATGTCTCAATATAACCGGAGAACTCAATGCAAATGGCATTCCGACACCCCGCACTGGACAGAACATGACATCATTGCACAGGCGTGATTAAAGGTGTGCGATAAGATCCCTCACTGCGTTCGGGATGACACAGCGCACGAAGAATTAAAGAAAAAATAGGACGGCTCCGCCGTCCTATTTTTTCCTATCCACTACAATGGAAATGTCATCCCGACGAAGGAGGGATCTCTATCTAACTTGTAGTATTTTATGAATCGGAAAACTGAGAGGCGGCATATAGCCACAAAAAAGGCGAAACTCATCGTTTCGCCTTTTTTCGATATATATTTTCGAATGCTTTATCCGTAAAGTTCTTCCAAGCGGTCAGCCATTGCATTGGCCAAAGCCTGTGCTTCTTCATACTTGTCCTGTTTCAGCGCTCCTTTTTCTTCTACCGATGGATTAATGACTTCCCATTTAATTTCTTCAGCAAATTTTTCAAGGTTTTTCACCCCTCCACCATTCCAACTGTATGATCCAAATACGCCCAGCAAATGTTCTTTAATGCCTTTGTGCTGTAGTTCACGTACCGCATTTTCAACACTGGGGAACATTTCGTTGTTGTAGGCACAACTTCCAACTATAACTCCCTTAAATTTAAACACATCACTAATGATGTAGGAAACATGTGTTTTGGAAGCATCGTAAGTACGAACATTTTTAATTCCCCGAATCGCCAACTGACGACCAATGGCATCGGCCATTTTTTCGGTATTTCCATACATCGATCCCACAATAATCACCACCCCTTTATCGGTGGTATAGCTGCTCCATTTTTGATATTTGGCAACTATTTCCGCAATATGGCTTCTCCAGATCAAACCATGCGCCGGAGCGATAAGACTAAATTCTAATCCTCCCAGTTTCACCAAGGCACGTTGCGTGTGGGGGCAATATTTCCCTACAATGTTGGTAAAGTAACGCATCACTTCTTCTTCGTAATAAGCCAGGTCCACCTCATCGTCGAATACGCCACCATCTAAGGTTCCGAAGGTTCCAAATGCATCATTTGAGAACAGAATCTTCTCTGTGGTTTCATAGGTCACCATACTTTCGGGCCAGTGAACCATGGGTATGGTATAGAAATTCAGTTTGTGTTTCCCTAAATCCAATTCGTCACCATCGGCAACGGTTAGCGTATTTTCAGTGATTTGATAAAAATTTTCAATCATAGGGAAGGTTTTTTTGTTCCCCACGATGGTAATATCGGGATACTTCATGCGAATGGCGGACAAAGAACCGGAATGATCGGGTTCCACATGATTCACCACCACATAGTCGATCGGACGATCCCCTAATATATCGACCAATTTTTCGAAAAAATCATCGGTAAATTTACGATCAACAGTGTCGATCAAACACACTTTCTCATCTACGATCAAATAAGAATTATACGTTACGCCATATGGGAGTGGCCATAAATTTTCGAATAATGAAGTTCGACGATCGTTGATCCCTAAAAAATAAATGTCATTGGTAAGGTTAACCTTATACATAGTTTTGTATTAAAAAATGATGTTTCAAATTTAACAGATTTCAACTACAATACTTGCCTATCGGAAATGAAACAGCAGGTTTTAACATTATTTTGATGGAGATTAAACGAATCCGTTTATTTTTGAATAAAAAATTGAATTATGGCAATCATTCCAAAAAATCAGGCAAAGCTATTTCCAAAGGTTGGCAAAATATCAATGCTCATTTTTGCAGTTTTGTTTCTGATCGTAGGGTTCCGGGCTTATACCCTATTTGGCTACATTTTTAAACCGAATGTCGCCAAAAGTGCGATCATTCTTATTCCAAGTGGTGCAGACTATAAAGCTGTTGAAACAATTGTATTACAAAAAAACATATTGACCGAGCCGAAAGCTTTTAGATGGGTATCGAAAAAGAAAGCCTACAAAACTTCGGTTAAACCCGGCCGTTATGGCATTAAGAAAGGCTGGAACACCAACCAGTTAGTGAATTTGTTGCGCTCAGGTGAACAAACACCAATGAAAGTCACCTTTAATAATGTGCGATTTTTCGATGAGTTGGCAGGAAAAATTGATCGGTACTTTGAAGCCGATTCCGTCCAATTTTTAGCAGTCCTTAGCAACGATTCGCTTATCGTGAACTATCATTTTCGGCCCGAAACATTTTCGGCCATGTTTGTTCCCAATACCTATCAACTTTATTGGACCACCACTCCTACTGAATTTGTAGAACGCATGAACCGCGAATACCTGAAGTTCTGGAACGAAAGTCGCCTGGAAAAAGCCAAAACATTGGGTTTAACTCCAGTTGAAGTCACTACGCTGGCTTCTATTGTTCAGGAAGAAACCATTAAGGAAGCCGAAAAAGCCATCGTGGCCGGTTTGTATTTAAACCGACTGAAGCGTGGCATGTTGCTGCAGGCCGATCCCACCATTAAATATGCCATTCATGATTTTACGGTCCGCAGAATAACCAACCTTATGCTGGAAGTGGATTCGCCATACAATACCTATCGGTATAAAGGCCTGCCGCCCGGCCCCATCAATTTTCCCGAAATAACATCAATTGATGCCGTGCTTAATGCGAAAAACCACAGTTACTTATACATGTGTGCGAAAGAAGATTTTTCGGGTTCACACAATTTTTCGACGAACCTGACTCAACATAATATATATGCCGCACGCTACCGCAAGGCCTTAAATCAAAATAAAATTTATAAATAAGTTTTAAAATGACAGTTCGAAAATAGTGTCATTCCAAGCTAAGAAGGAATTCTTTCAGTTAGTTAGAAATTATTAAAAGGTGTTAAATAAATATGCCGATTTATTATATTACCGGGTGCTGGCCAATTTTATTTTTAGATCTCGGATCACTTTACAATTCGGATAGATTAACTTAAAACATAAAAATGGCTTAGATTAAGCATAATTAATTTGGTGAATCAAACCGGAAGTTCACATTTCGTCCTTGAGATATTTGTCTTGCAGACGGCCTTACTTTCTTGCCTTGCCGCAAGAAAGTAAGCAAAG
>JBGUEP010000078.1:0-13319 GCA_041821245.1 Prolixibacteraceae bacterium | reverse complement strand
TACGATTTTAATGTGATTCCAAATCTATCCTTCCACCCGAATTGTAAAGTGATCCAACAATCAATTTGCGAAGATTGGATCAAAGGAGAGTAAAGCACCAACCTTTGTTCGTAAAAAGGAGAAGTACGTCCCTTCGAACTTCTCCTGGGCCGATCAGCTTATTGTATTTAGTGTTTTTTAGGTTTCAAATCAACTTTAAATCATGAAGAAATGGTTCAGAAAAAAGTATCGAAAGGGGGTACCGAAAAAACTTGATAACTACTTGATTATGAAGTTTTATATTCGGGATACTAATGAAACAAAAGCCATTTATCTTTTCTTCCAAACCGAAACTTCAACAAGCGAAACCTCAACATGGCGCGATGAAGTGCCTATGGCAGCCTGAATAGTAATGGGTGGATCAAACAATTTGAATTTATCTTGTAATATTGCCTTTATTCCTTCGAATGAAGTTACCGGCTCTCCGTCCTTTTTGAAGCCGCCAGGCCAATGTTCGCGTTTAATGTTGTTTTTCTCCCAATCGTAGGTCGATCCTAAAATTAGTATTCCATTTTTATTTAAACGTTTGTTAATCGAAGCCAGAAAAAGGTCGGGGGCATATAATTCTTCTAATAAATTAATTGCAAGAACTACATCGTAACCCGTATAAATTGGTTTTAGATTATTCGCATCGGATTGCATAAACTTAATGTTGTCTGTTTTAGGTAGTCCGAGTTCTGTTAATTGCACATCGTTGTATCGAAGCAACTCGCCTTCGTCTTTTGTAATGTAGCGAATAAAACCCTTTTCCTGCAATTGAATGGCCATGCGTATAAAACGAGCCGAAAAGTCTATTCCGGTTATCTGATCAAAATAGGTGGCTAGTTCAAAAGCTGTTCTTCCCGTATCGCAATTTAAATCGAGCAAAGAAAGTCCTGTACGATCTCCAATTTGTTTCACGCACAATTCTGCCACTTTTTTCTGAAAACTATCACCTCCCAATGGTGATTTCCCGTAGTTAAATTCACACGACAGAGCAACTTCCGGATCCGTTTCATAAACATCGTTACTAATTTGCAAGGGATGCTCGGAATGTACCAAACGAAAACCGGCGTGTTGATAGAAGTGACGACGGAAAGCGTAACGTGCATGCCAGCTTGCTTCATTCCCTGTTGAAATCCACGAGCCGCCTTTAATAAGGTTGTGTTTACCATCGAAGGTTGGTGTTGAAAAATCGTCGTATAATGGATGTACTTTAAAACCCGGAAACCCGGTTATTGGGGTTTCAGTCCATTGCCAAACATTACCAATCAGGTCGTAAAAATTGCCGTGCTTAAACTGGTTGACCGGACATGGAGATGTAAATTGTGCCAATCCAATATTCGCAGTAGTCGAAGCGAAATTGTCATCGTTAATTCCATTTTGTTGTGCCATACAATACCACTCGGCTTCCGTTGGTAAACGTAAATTTTTTTGCTCCTTTCTGGTAAGCCAGTTGGCAAAAGCTTTTGCTTCAAGGTAATTTACTTCGGCAGGCCAATTCCACGGCATTTTAATTTCCTGATCGAAAAGGCGCAAATAATATTCTTGTTCTTTTTTTCGCCAAAAAAGAGGGAATTCAGCTTTTGTATATTGTCTCCAGTTCCATCCTTCTCCTGTCCATAATTCTTGAAGATGGTAGCCTTTATCTTTTACAAATTCAAAAAATTCACCGTTTGAAATTAAGTATTTTGTTGCCTCGAAAGGTGCTACATCATAGCTATTTGATCCGTACTCCAAATCCCATCCATAATACCTATGGTTTTCGGGTTTACCTAAAATTACATGACCGCCATCAACCGATAATAAACTATTTTCAGGCGCATCATCCAAAAGAGAATTTTTGCCACTAATTATATTTGGCTTGACGTTATTAAGCGGCAATTGGCGAATTAATAGCGACGAGGTTTCGATATGAATACGTTCGTGTTCAATACCCATCATTATCATCCAAAAAGGATCTGCTTTGGTAATTGGCATTTTTAAAGGGGTATTGTCAATTACATCTAAAACAAGGGATTTAACTTTTTGTCGATATTCCCGAACTTCATTTACAGTAGGCCAATTGTTATGTTGTTCGTTTAAATCGTCCCAACTCATTTCGTCAACACCAATTGCAAAAAGCGATTCGAAACGTGGATGAATACGTTTGTCGATTAGTTTGGCAAGCATGAGTTTGTTGATGAAAAACACCGCAGTGTGTCCAAAGTAAAAGATAAGGGGATGACGCAATGGATCGGCACGACGGAAAAAGGCTTCATCGTTCGCGAGGCATTCATAAAGCTTTTCATCAAGAGCATAAGTGTGCAGAAAATAGCGACGAATTTCGTCCCTTTTACTTTCTGTTTCTCCGTTTACCAAATCTATTGTGTGCGCTACCAGCTGATTCATTTTTGCAAAAGAGTGTTTCTATTAAATATCGAAAATAGAAAAAATAGCTCAAAAATGCTTCGGGGAAAAGCTTGTGTTGTTAATTTCCATTTAAATTTATGTTTAATTAAGAAATCAACTTCTAAATTAATTTTTGATGCAGGTAAATTTTTTCGAAATTGACTATTTTACTTTTATCTGCCAATAATTTGTGCTGAACGGTTGAAGCACAAACTGCAAAACCCATTTTTTCGTATAAGCCTACTGCTGCTTCATTTTCAATCCAAACTCTTATAAATGCATCGGTAAAGGTTCTTTTGTCAACCGTATCAAAAAAATAGCGCAATAGTTTTTTCCCAATACCTTGTCCTTGTTTTGTTTTTTCAACCATCATTTCGGCAACATAAATCGAACTTTTTATGTCGAATTGTTGTGAAATTTCCTTAGGGTGCAAATTGTCAAAACTAAACGGAGTAAGTAAAATTGCACCGACAAGTACACTGTTGTCAAGCGCAATTATTCCATAGCCCACTTCAAATATCAATTTAATATAGTTTTCAGTTTCTTCCGCGTTGTAGTATTGAAAACTTTTGCCTGAAGAAAAGGTCTCGATATACAAAGATGTCAGACCATATAGATAGTCCTTGTAGGTTTTGTCGTTAATCACTCTTATTTCCATGCTGCAAACGTTTCCATAGTAGGCAATGTTGGAGAGTTCGAAACCGAACATCTTTCCCACGATAAATTTTTACTAAAGTATAAAATCCTGCTTATGTGCGCATCAGTCCTAAAGGTTTCAATGAAAAACAGGTCGCTATCCCAACAACTATCTGCACACCCACTTCGATGATAAAAATAGTAATATTTCGTTCCTTCAATAACTGATGTGTCGGCATTCAATATGCTTAAACCATTTTACTATAAATTGGAAGATCCTTATAATAAATTAACATTCCAATTTAACTTTTCCGCACAAACAGGTTCAAAATCTGGAATCGGAGCCCCATTCCAAATTTTTCATCCCAATAAAACCTTTATGAATTATACACATTATTAGTGTGTTTGGTTATTTTTTCTATCATGCCTTTAAAAATAAATCCATGAAATGGAAGAACTGAATACCAATATAATCGTCCAAGTAATCCCAATGGCCTGAAGGTCGCTGTTTGAATCAATTTATTGTCAATAATTCTAAATTCGAGCCAAGCTTCCCCTGGTAATTTCATTTCAGCAAATAGAAGCAAGCGCCCCTCTGTTTTATCTGCGTACAATACTCTCCAAAAATCTAATGCGTCACCTGCATTTAATGAGTTCTCTGAAGTGCGTCCTCTTCTCAATCCAACACCACCTGCCAACTTATCTATAACCCCCCTGAAACGCCAAAGCCAGTTTCCATAATACCAACCATTGTCACCTCCAATGCTCCAAATTCTTTCAATACAATTATTTCGGTTGGAAACAGTTTTTTCTCTAACATCTCGAAAACATCCAAAAGATGGCACGTTGATGAACTCAGATATATTCGAATTAAAATTACTACTTATAAAAGCATCCTTCCAGCTAGAAATCACTTCATTTCTTTCTATTTTACTAAAAGCTCGTTCAAATGATAGCTGGTAACTTATTGGTTCTACTCCCAATATTTTATTTATTTCATCATTTCGGCATATCACTTCTATTTTCATGCTATTTACTAATGCAATTGCAAGTTTATAAGAAGTTGATGTCACAAAATACAACCAGTATGAAGAAAGTTTGGGAGTCATAACAGGGACAATAAAAATATGTCGTTTAAGGTTTCTTGATTTTCCAAATTCCAGAAGCATCTCCTTATATGATAAAACATTAGGTCCGCCAATATCAAAATCTCGATTAAATGTCGTTGGGTTAAATATTGTTTTTGAAAGTATTTTGATAACATCAGATATGCCAATTGGCTGACATTTAGTATTTAGCCATTTAGGTGTCACCATAATAGGAAGTTTTTCCACTAAATCCCTCATTATTTCAAAGGAGGCACTTCCTGAGCCAATAATAATACCAGCTCTCAAGGTTGTGAAACTATATTCGCCCTTGCTAAGTTCGATTTCAACATTTTTTCTGGAAGCCAAGTGCTTTGATAACTCAGATTCGTTAATAATGCCACTTAAATACACAACATGTTGCGCACTGGTTTGATTAATAGCATTTCTGAAATTAATAGCAGAATCTTTTTCTAGTGTAAGATAATCTGAAGACGCTGACATAGAATGTACTAAATAAAAAGCCCCATCAATATCTTTTGGAATATTTTCCAATGAAGCTTTGTCCAGTAAGTCTATTTGAATTACTTCTATCCGTGATTTTAGAGATGCCGGTGGTGCAAATCGGTTAATATCTCTAACACAGCAGATCACTTCATGACCGCTTTCTACCAAAACAGGTAGAAGTCGTTTTCCAATATATCCAGATGCACCTGTTAGTAGTAGTTTCATTTTTTTAATTAAAGATACCCCTTAATACTATCAATGGAATGATTATGAAATTTTGATTTATTTTCATTTGCATTCTATTTATTTATCTCTATCATATGCCTGTTTAGCAACATCTTAATTATTGAATAACCTACATTTTATCTTATCCGCAAATGATGATTGCATCCTATCCAATTGATGCGTCGATTTTGGAATTTGACCAATTAATATTTGTGTCTGTTTTTTTGAAATCTATTTTTTTTCCTTTCCCGTTTAATTCATTCTTAATACTCTGACAACAAGGTTTCCCTTGCTTATCAACCACAATTTGAAGAGTAACTTGTCCTTTAATTTTTACTAAGTTTTCTTTTTCAATTTGTTGGGTGAGTATATTCAAGTAATCGTTCAGATTGCATTTTGAAAATATCATACTACCTTCTAAAAAGAATTGTCCAGTTTCACAATTGTCAAATTTGGTTGAGAACAAGCTCTGTCCGTTTGTCGTTATGGAAATCAGGCTTAAAACTATGATAAGTAATTTTTTCATTTTGCAATATTGTTAATTTATTCGTTTAAGATGTGGCAACGTTCGACTGTATGCATTGTACCGGCGAACGGAGGGTGGTTTTCGTTTTTAAGTTTAAGCTAATTTATGAATAATTTTTCTCATTTGCGATTTGCCAGGTATAGTGTATACCGTTTGTTATGCGTTCGCTCTTTATTTCTATTTGTCTTAATTATCATTTTCTATTAACCACTCAAATACATTTTTATGGATAATACCAGCTCTATTTTGGGGAAAAGATTCTGTAGAAAGTAAAAATTTTGGATAATTATCTTTTACTTTTTTCAATGATGCAAATTCACGTTCTTCTGTTTCTGTATTAGAAACTTCCCACGCGACTTGGTAATATTCGATTTCGCCATTTCGATTTTTTGCTATAAAATCAATCTCAGCATTACGAAGAGTTCCTGTCCATATTTTGTATCCTCGTCTTAGAAGTTCAAGAAATACAATATTTTCAAGAATGTGCCCCCTGTCTGCTGTTCTTTCTCTCCCTACAAGGACATTCAATAGACCTAAGTCAACTAGGTAGTATTTTTCCTGTGTAGCAAGCTGTTTTTTTCCTTTTATATCAAAACGATGTACACAATAAAAAACAAAACTCCCTACTAGATAATTAATGAATTTCTCGACCGTAGCATGGTGAACACTTTGATTGTCAGCTTTCAGTGCCTTTGATATGCTACTGGGAGATACTTGATTGCCAATATTTGATGCTACAAATTTTATAACATTATTAAACGCACGCTTATCATTGATTTTATGACGCTGAGTGATGTCTTTTTCTATAATTGTAGTATATAATGCTTCAAGATATTCATATATTTTGTCATAGCCTTCATCTCGTAATTCAACACCTTTTGGTAATGACGTTTCATTAACAAAATCAAAAAAAAGTGCTTCGTAATTTAAATACTTGTCGGTGTAATCAATCCCCCTATATTTTAAGTACTCTACAAATGAAAAAGGTAAAATGGAAATTTCAATATACCTACCACTTAATAAAGTAGCCAATTCGCTTGACAATAAGTAGGCATTAGAACCAGTAATATAGACATCTACGTTCTCGGTTACAAAAAGACCAACAACTAACTTTTCAAATTTTGATATATTTTGAATTTCATCAAGAAAAATATAATTATTCTCACCTGCTTTCAATTTAGATTTTATCTCAAAATATATCGTTTCCCACGTTTTATTCAGAAAGTTTTCAGGCAATTCATAATTGTATAGTTGAGTTTGCTCAAGGCCTATTCCTGTTGCTATCAAATCGCTTCTAAACAACTCTAATAGTGTAGATTTTCCTGAACGGCGTAATCCTGTTACTACTTTGATAATATCTTTGTCTTTATACGATACTAATTTGTCTATATACTCTCGTCGATTAATTAAATTTCTCATAAGACAAAGATATGTAAAATATCAATACTTACATATTTTGCAAGTTCTGATAATACGCACTGGTTTTTTGAGTGACGCATAACGTTTGCGTATAAATTATGAAGCGGACTGCGAGTGATTTCTTGTCAAGTTACACCGAATTGCGAACGGATTACTGAAACTCGAAAACCACGAAAACCGCTTTTGAATTTATACATTGTTAACAACAGCCATTTATTGTCGTGTTAATTTTCTTCTCAAATTCAATTATTGTGCCCAGTTTATTTAGTGGTCTAAACATTCTTTCTCTTGCTGGAGATAAAAATTTAATTTTCTTCGTCTCAGTGTCGGTTCGCACAGAAATTTTGTAAAAGAAAAACATCCAACGTTTTATTTGAATAACATCTTTTAATCTAAAAATCTCTGAACGAATGAAGTTTGAGGTTATCAAATTGTCCTTGTCATATTCAACTTTTCTCAAACCTCTAAGTGGCAAATAAGAAACCAAGAAGAATAATAGAAAAAACAAATTTAAAGGAATGAAGTAACCTTGATTGGCATCCTTGTCAATTGTCAGATTTACGACCAATCCGAGAACAATTGGAATCAATGGAAGAATGTATTTGTATATCAGTGTCAAATTAGATGAAAGTCTTTTTCTCCTTGTCATAAACTTAGCCTTATTTCTGTTTATCAATGTTTTGTCTGGTAAAATCTACAAATTCTCGGCGAAACTGTCCACCGAACTTTTTTTTAAATTTCTCTGTCGAGATGAAAAACAAAACTGTCGAGAACCGATAAACTGTCAGTCATGCGTTTTGTCTTTTTCTCCTAAAATCCAAATTGTCAAACGAGGAAAAGTCCTCCGTGTAAAACTCTCCGCCCGTAAAAGTCGGCAAACTGTCAAGCCCCGAAAACCTGTTGTAAAAGCCTGTTTGCGAAGCCCTCATGGTTGTTGTTAACTCTTACATATCTGTAAATATTCGCCACTTTTATTGCTCATCTATTGTGTCAACCCTAAGATATGTATTTTGAAGTTCATTAGCTAATTAGATAAGTAAAGGTCATGATTTTAGAATAAAAGAACAAAAAAGATTAAAACAGAAAGTGATATTAAAGCAAAAAAAAAGGCTGCATTCTTGCGAATGCAGCCAACTTATTTTTTTCTTGGTTAAAACTAATTGTATTTGATCAGTTTTTTGGTAACAATACCAGCCTCCGTTCTCACGATCAGGAAAAACAGGCCCGATGGCAGATGAGATAAATCGAGTTGAATGTTGCGATTCATTCCACCTACATTTTGAACTACCTTCATCCTTCTACCTTTTGTATCGCACAGTATAATAGAAACCGGTCTTGGTGATGATTCAGGAAATACCAGATTCACATCATCTTTGAAAGGATTCGGATACACCTTAAACTGATCCGTAATGTTGAGTTCTGCAATGAATGTAGTTCCTACATTCAAAGTTCCTATTTTTAAGGGAATTGAAGCACCTGAAAGATTCCCAACAGCATCAAAGGCAACAACAGTCAAAGAATAGGTTGTTGACGGATTAAGCCCGCTGATATCAAAGTTTGTTCCATTTGAAGATCCGGATAAAACATCGTCGACATAGATTCGGTATCCGGTTACTCCCACATCGTCAGTTGCTGCCGTCCATGTAAGGCTGGTTCCTGTGGAAGTGGTTTCGCTTGCTATCAGCCATTTGGGAACTTCCGGTGCGTGACGATCGGCATTCGTTGATATTGAAATATCAAAATTGCCAAAATCTCCGTTGGAGCCATCCACCAGCACATAGTAGGTTTTCCCTGCAGTCAATCCTTCTGCAGGTAAATAACTGTCATCATTCGTGCTACAATCATAAGGTCCTGCATCGTTTGCTGCAATCAGCGTAAATGTGCCAAAATCATTGACATTGCCTACGCTGTATAATGCCAACTGCGTATCGAAGGTGGCCAAATCGCAGGTACTGATGTAAACTATTCCGCCTGAAGGAGCAACAAATTTAAACCATACTGAATTGTCAATCTGTTTATCACACCATCCGGTTATACAATCCTGATTCTGCTCATCCATCAATGGACGGATAGCTTGTTCTGCCGGAGTAGTAGTTGCCTGCACATTGGTATATCCGCCATGTACCATGCCGTCAACCGGCAGAAGTACTGCTTTCGAAACATCATCATATAGAGGCGCTTTGGTCAGTTCGTTCCGGATAAGGATATCAAAACTGCCTGTTCGGTCGGCATAACCATCCACAACCAGGTAATAAGTTACTCCGGCAGTTAATCCTTTCACCGGCAGAAAACTATCTCCATCGGTAGCACAATAGGCAGGTCCGTCGTCGTTAGCGGCAATCAGTTGAAACGTCGTCAAATCGTTGCAACTGGTTCCTGAATAAACGGCTAGCTGCGTGTCAAAACTTGCCATATCGCAGGTTGATATCTCTGCCTCACCGCTTGCAGGAGCCACAAACTTAAACCATACGCTACTGTTCATTCGATTGTCATTCCAATGGGTGTTATAAACCATGCTGTTTTCGATATCCTGAAATGTTGCACCCCGATTGGTAAATCCTTCCTGAACAATTCCATTGGTGGGAAGTAAAATTGCGTCACAAACCTCATCGTTTACCGGAGGATCGGATGGCGCAATAATATCCAAACTAAATTCCCCATAAAGATTCCAAGACCCATCAACCATGAGGTAATAGGTAGCACCAGGCTTCAGATCGGTCAGATTTAAAATACTTCCGCGAACATCATGCCCATTAGGATATTGGTTATCGGGCTTGGTTTTACGCTTATGCGAATTATCTTCAGCAGCGATTAATTTATAGCTAGCTAAATCGCTACATTCTCCAACTTCATAAACAGCCAGCTGGACACCAAAATTATCCTGATTCCAGGTACTGATCTCAACAGTTCCGCTTTCAGATGCCACAAATGTAAACCACACCGAATGTTCAACCTGACGGGCATATTGGTTGTCTGGATCATCGCTCCAACCGTCATGACCGTAATACTGCACGTATGGAGGTGCCAGGGTCTGTTCTGCGGTGGAGCTAGTGCCCCCGCTATTGCTAAATGGCCCTTGCGCCATAGCATCCGAGTTCAGGATAATTGCCTTGCATGCTTCATCGTTAACCGGAGTTGGTATCGAAAGTTTGATGTCGAAAGTTCCGGTTGCGCCTTTGTAGCCATCAACCAATATCAAATACAGTTGCCCTTTATCTAAACTATTTATTTTAATTCGACTGTCTAATCCACCTGAGAAAGAAATATCATCATTATAAGCTATTTTATCAAAGGAATTAAAATAACTTGTTCGATAATTTTTGAATAAAGCGACCTGAGAATCGAAAGTGGCATTCTCAACATCGATAATTACTTCTCCTTCCACAGGCGCTATAAACGCAAACCAGACCGAATGCTGGATTTGATCTTCTTTCCATCCATAAACAGGGTCGGTTGATTCCGGCATTAATTGCTGCTCGCCATCTTCAGCACTTGCCGAATAGTTGGTGAATGATTGCGATGTACCATCGACTTTTAGAATTGTATTGAGATATGCTTTAACATTATCATTTTTGGGTCTCGGCGAGCTGAGTCGAATTCCAAAATCACTCTGAGCGCCTCTGTAACCATCAACCATCAAATAAAGCGTATCGCCTACCGTTAAGTTATCCAGATATATCCAGCTGCTTTTACCAGATCCGGTTTCGGAACAACCATTGTCGTTTGCTGCCAAAAGTTGGAAACTGTTCAGATCGTTACAATCAGTTCCTTTGTAAACAGCCATTTGCGAATCAAAAGCTGCATTCATTGGTTCACAGGTACTTATTGTAATTTCAGGATTAATCACAAAAAATTTAAACCAAACGGAATTGGTAATTTCAGCCTGACCACCAGTTGTTTCAGAACACCAAGCAGTCGAACAATTAGTTTCAGGAGTTAAAATTGCTTCCTCAGGAACAGAATAGGAGTTCTTGTTGCTAATCGTATTTAACGTACCTAACTCATTTACATACCTTGTTTGTAAGGTATCATTCACAGGTAAAAAAAACGCGTCGCAAACCATATTGTTTTCCGGTGCACGATTTTCATCTGTATCGCCATAAAATGCTGAAAGGAATACCGTATCGGCCACCGAAGGATCACATTCGGGTTTAAAAATGACTGCAAAATCTGGAAAACCTGTTGGATCTGGGTATTTATTTGACACCCTCAGTTCGACGGGTCTACTTTCACCAGGATCTAATATATATTCACCGAAACCATCAATTGCTGACACAAGGGGACGATTTTTTTTATTTGGAACGCTTAAATAATAGGATCTTTCTTCCCGGTTGTTTTTATTTGTCAGCGTTAAGTTGAAAACTACTTCTTTTCCGGATTCAATATTTGAAAACTTAGCCGTCTTGCTTTCTTTTTGAGTATTTGGGTCTGTCACGGTAATTTCAGGCTCATCGCGCTGAAATCCACCTTCGTATGGACAACTTGTGGCACTTTCGCTCTCATTCAGTCTGAAAACGGGTGTTCCAAAAACCGGATCTGCCAATACTGCAGTCACAATATTATCTCCACCTCCATTACCCATTTGGCTATCGGCAATGGCATACTCAATTGTTTTCGAATTTTCGGTTGCTGAAGTGTTTCCATTGGATGTTGTAGTTGAAACGGTCCATTTTTGTTCTGACGAAGCCTCAACTCCTGCACTGATCGGTCCAATTTCGACCCCTCCACTGGCAGTTACTTTTACACTCTTTGAATTTTCAAGCGATACCTCCTGAGTAATCGTTTCTGCCTTTGATTGTTTGGAGGTGAACGTTATTTTTTTCTGTCCGTCAACCCTGGGGATTTTAGTCACAGCCAGATCTTCCTTAATGTGTTTATTCAATGCAATAACATCCTGAAAGAATTTCACCTTGCTCATCTCATTGTTCTTTTCATATTGGGGAATCACAATGGTTTGTAACTCATATTCCGTTTTATTCCATTCCCCAACAATTGAATCCATTGGGTACATCAGCATCTGATTAGATGCTTGTACCTTAATGTATTCATCGCCCCAATCAATTGAACTAACTGTGAATCCCATCCCATATTGATACTTGTATTGCTTGATGATAAACAGATCGCTGGCCGATTTAGTTTTGAACTCTTCATTGGCAGTAAAAGCTACTGCATAACTGTTATCGCTGCTGTTGGTTTTCGAGAATGTTTCAGATCGCTTGGAATTGACCTCTCCTCCTCCTGAAATTGGCCCCAATTTGAAACCAACACTTGCAGTAATACTCTCCGTTTCCGTATTTGAATTTGTTTTGGAATACGACATGCTTACTTCGCGTGATGTTTCATGAGAAACATTTAACTGGGTATAACTTTCATCTCCCGGTGGTTTTCTGAGGATGGTTATTAGTTCAAGTGGCCCGGGATCATTGCCTAAATATTCTTCATAACTTCCCTCTATGAGTATAGGTAGAATGAGGGTTTTTACCACTTTGTTATATTTATAATACCTAAAAATTAATAATTTGGCATATAAACTATTAGGATTGGAATATACTTTACTCCGGTCGAAACTATAATAGTGCCGTTGATATACATAGCAATCATTATTTCCGATGTTACAATCATAGGTATGCTCCTCTCCTGAAAGTTCTTTAAATTCACTTTCGTTACCAATTTCTCCGGTTGAAGCAACGATTTTATCAAAGGAGATTCGCTTATCTCCATCGGTGGTGTATCCGTAATCTAATTGAAAAGAAATTTTATCATTGGACATATGCGTTCTGAAAAACTTCCCAATATTTTGGTCTCTGTAGTTAAAAAATTGAGCCTGTACTTGTGCCCAAGTTGGTTCTCCTTCAAATAAGACAGGTACACCTTTCGAGCTTAAATCGGGCCCTGTTGTAACCAATGAAGTATAAGCCTGATAATCGGTCGCAACACCATCAATCTCATTAAAATACCATTTGTAGCGGAACCCAGATGATTGTGCGTTTCCCTGATAACTGAAAAATAAGCCAAGCAGGCTAATCAAAATAATTCGGATAAAAATTCTCATCGGTCAATTTTTTAGGTGAAATGAATAATTTGATCACTAGGCGATACAGGATTTCATCCACCAGATTGAGCGTATGAGTCAGATAAAGCTGGTTATTAAACCAATATTATTGTAAAATGACTATCAGAACCAGGCTTATTCGATTTTGAATGAGAGGGGAAAATAAATCACAGATGATATTATAAGACACTAACATCTCTTATTCTGCATTGTTTAAGTAAATACAATTTAATATCAACGAAAAATATTAATTTTTAAATATACATTTGATTATCAGATGATCCACCAAAACACAAGCGAAACAAAAACCTTAGAAGGTATGAGGTACTTGGCGAAAACAAATGAACGAACACCCCAAATAGTTTGATGAAGGCCTTTCCTGTTTCTTCCAAAGTGAATGAAGTGCATATTGTCTTGACAGACGGTCTTCCTTTGGATCATATGATATTCTTGTGGAAAA
>JBGUEP010000077.1:0-13756 GCA_041821245.1 Prolixibacteraceae bacterium | reverse complement strand
TGACTAATATAAAACACACCATAACAATGTGTAAATTTAAAAGCGGGCGCAGTGGTATGCTGGCAGCGGTAATCCGTTCATTATCTTGTTCGTATGCGGACAGAGAATGCCACGCAAATCCGCTTCAAAACTTACACTAACGTTATAGGCCAATTAAAAAGACAGCATGAAACTGATTATTAGTACAATTTTGATAATCTTAATTTTTACTCAGATAGTCAAAAGTCAGGACTTTGAAAGAATAAATCCTTTCTTTCTAACGGACGTTGGAGACTCAATTTTTATTTATAAAGAAAAAGACTATTCACATAAAGACTCTGTTAATATCTCGATTGTAAGATTTAACAAAACACATAAGGAAATTTTGCAAACTTTTACGTCACCATGCTCTTTCCCATACGACATTGAGACAATAAAAGTAAATGGACAAAATGGTTTTTCATTTAAATATGATCCTGCTGCTAGACATGGAAATAAAATATTGTATTTATTTGACGAGGAGATAAATAGACTAATAGAAATTGAGGCGTATTGGAAACTTGGTATGACAAAAAGTTTAACTATTGACAAACAAAAATATTTATACTCTTATGTTTCATGTGGTTGTGCAGACAATTGCTGGAAATCAATATTATTCGACATCCAGGAATTTAAGGTTGACACACTTGCTTATCTTTCTTGTGATTGTGAAAATTTGATTGAGAAAACAAATCACAAACCGGAGAAGATTTCAAATAATTGTAATAAGTTTAATGATAATGACAAATTTGAGAAAATTGAAAAATATTGGACAGAAAAAGTCAAAATCGGCCTATAACAATGTATAAATTCAAAATCGGTTTTCGAGGTTTTCGAGGTTTTGTAATCCGGTCGTAAATCGGTGTAACTTGACAGGAAATCACTCGCAATCCGCTTCAAAATTTATACTAACGTTAGCGAACAGTGTAAAAGAAGGCAGTGCAAAAAATAAATAGATGATATTAAAAACGAAAAATGAAAAAAATAGACTTTGCAATTATTATTATTATTTTAATATTGATACAAGGTTGTACCAATACATTTAATAACGGCATTAAAATAGTTGGGGAAGTAACGAATTCTAATCAGGAATATGTTTATTTAGCCCATCAACCATTGTACCGTGGTAATTTAAATTTTGATGGATTTAAAAGTATAGGTGACAGAATTGATGACAAGGGCAATTTCACCTTAATTTCCGATAAAGTAATAGATGAAGCGGATTATTGGATTCAGGTAAAAGACAGAGCATTTCATCTAATTCTATTTAATGGAGACAACATTAAAATTAAATTTGATTTAAAAGATATAAATAACTCCTTATTTGCTCAAGGTAATGGAGCTGGGAAAATTAACATTTTACGATTACCTCAATTTGATTCTAATCTAAGTTATGATACGACATACACAATGGATACTTATAAATTATGTGTCGATAGTGTAATTGAATCACAATTACTTTTTCTAAATGTGATTTTCAAAAAGGACTTAAAAAATGAAATCGTTCAAAATGCTAAAAACAAACAAGAAATTATTAGCATTATAGAAGACTCTCCTTTGTCTGAAAAGGAATATGAGTTTTTAAAGAAAAAAATATCCATACAGGACATTTATTATCTGGAAGGTTTTCCATCCTACCTGAGTCAACTAAGGACAAACGATTCCTCAAAAGTTGAGTTTTCAAATTCCTATTTCACTTGTTTCAATCCTGCGGCATATAAGGATTTTAAGAATATAAGTTATTGGCAATTTGAAGATTGTATTAACAATATCCTAAAAATGGAGTATTTAAAGAGTATTCGACACGAGAATCAACAATTGACTTACGGGAATTTTGGAATTGACGATTATTCAAAATATCAAAATTGGCGTTTTAATTATGCAAAAGATAATTTGAATCCTGAAGTATTCGACGCGTATTGTGCCAGCGAACTAACAGATGGTTTATCAATGGGCGATTTAAATAAAACTATGTATGAAAAATTTATTCAAAATTGCAGTAGTAAAAAGTACATAAACCGTATTAATAGTTTTGTTGACTTGCTGAATAATGGATTGAATGATACAGTATATAATTTAAACACTTTAAACTCACAGAAATTGGATTCGCTGTTAAAAAGCAAAAACGGGAAAAATGTATATGTAATAATCTGGTCTTCTCAATTTGCTGGGGCATCAATTATCTCAGAGCTACCTTCGATTATTGATTTTGAAAAAGAGAATCTAGGGCAAATTGAAATTTTCAACCTTTGTATTGATAAAGAAAAATATAAAAATCTGTGGGCTGCTAGAATAATAGATAATTCATGGAAAGGAAACCATAACTTTTTACCTGCCGAAAACAACGATAGTATTATTAATCTATTTTCGGCACAAAATATTTCAGGTTTCTGTGATGGAGGAGCAACGTATTCGTTTATTGATAAAAATGGGAATATTTCCAATAACATTGAAGCTCCAATATTAATGACAAAAGAAAAAATAAACCAATACAGAGAAAACACCGTTCGCTAACACGCCGCTATATTTCATTGCCGTTTTCGTTCTGACAACAAAGCACTTAGCCCGCAACAACGGCGGTGCGGCACGACAGAGAAGCATCCCGCAATCGGCAACGCAAACATAGCGCAAACGTTAGGTGCAAGCCAATCGCCATGTCGACACCATAGTGCAAGCTTGAAAAAAACCAAACAAAATGACAGAAAAGAGTTCTGCGAATTCGAAGTTTACTGCAAGGGATTTTAATTTTTTCCCCCACGCACTTTTGCCCTAATGGGCAATTAGTATTTTGGACAGCATTTCAAAAGAGCTGCCCCACGCAAAAAAACAGCACATTTGCAAACCGCACTGGCCATCGCGCAAACCAGTGTTTGCAAAAGAGCTGTTTCGCCCCCCACACCATCCTTAAACAGGTATATTTGTTCGTATAAGTTGCAATCCTTATGTCGTTATATTATTAAAACTCTTTCTATATTACAATATTTTTATTAACTCACATCCTTTGCTGTACTTAACCTATAAGCTTATCTTTAACATTACAAATTAATTCCATATAGTAACCTTTCGGTTGTTTTCGAAATTAATGTATGAAAAATTATACTAAACCAATCAAAAACTGATTATTGTCTAACCACAACCCATGAATAAATCAAAGAATAATACCACCCTTATCCTGCTATTGCTGTTGTGTAGTTTCACTAATATTAAAGCGCAAAATAGAGTAAACACATTTATTATTTCAGGGGTTGTCTCTTCTGTAAACTCTAATGAAAAACTGCCCGGCGTAAACGTTTACCTTAAAGGCACCACCACAGGAACCGTGACAAACGAAAACGGATATTATTCGTTAAAACTCCCCGAAGGGAATGCCACCATTGTTTATAGTTTTATTGGGTACCAATCTATTGAGAAATCAATCAATCTTAAAAGCGACAAAACCCTCAACATTACGCTGGAGCAAAACGAAGAAATGCTTCAGGAAATCAGGATTACTTCGCAGCGCAAGTTCTTTGGGAACATGGATTATGGAAGGGAAATCCCAACTGTGAAATCGGAAGAGATTGAAAAACTCAATTCTACCAATGCATCTGACATTTTACATGCAAGGCTTTCTGGAGTATGGGCCACCAAAACTTCTGGCGCTCCGGGCGATCAGGAAAAGATTCGCATACGCGGGCAAGCCTCGTTCTTTTCATCTTCTGAACCGTTGTATGTTATTGATGGGGTTCCGGTACCTATTGTAAACCTGGCCAGTTTGGGCATTGGCGATTTAAACATGCACGACATTGAAAGTGTAACCGTTTTGAAGGATGCTTCATCAACTGCACTATACGGTTATCAGGGAGGCAATGGAGTTGTGTTAATAGACACTAAGCATAGAAGTGATCATAAACTGGAATTTTCATCCCGTACAGGGTATCAGTGGTTCAACAACTATTACGATTTAATGAACACGAAAGACTTTCTTGAATTGTTAGAATTGGCCAAGCAAACCATTGGGTCGCCAATTTCAGAATATTACCTGCCATACAGTTCTGATTTATGTGACCACGACCGTCAAAGTGAAATTTTTCAGCATGGTAAAGCACAGGAATATCAGCTTTCAGGTGGTGGTAATGTTGGCAAATTCTCCTATTACCTTTCGGGAAACTACACTAGGCAGACAGGGATTATTAAAAAAACAGAATTTGAGAAATACAATGCGCTGGCCAGAGTCAGTTACAAGCTGAACAATAAGCTGGCTTTGGATTTTAGCTACCGATGGAGCTATCAGGAAAACCTGAACAACCAAAACGAATACATGGGCAATCCGGTCATCTTCAAGGGAGTTAGTACAGCACCATGTTTGGAGTGTACCCCTGATTCGCTATTGTACGACCCCGTAGCAAGAAATTTATGGAGCAGGAGCCATTCCTATTACGAACTGCTTAATCTGCTTGCGTATCCCAAAGATATGATTGAATCCCGCAACCAATCGTATAACTTTTTTTCCAATGCCGCTAGTTTAATGGCCAGGTATCAAGTAAACAAGCACCTGAGTGTAAATGTGATTGAATCGTTTATGAACCGTAATTCCGATTACAGCTTAAATACCGTTTTCTATCGGACGAATTTAAAATTCTATTCTTCTCCTGAGCCTGTCGATATGAAAAGCAATGAGAATGTGGCCCTGCTGAACCATCAGGCCAATGTTTCTTATAACGGGAAGATAAAGCTCCACGAATTCAACTTTATGTTCGCCCACCGATACTATGCCGACAACTTGCACTGGCAGGTCGATTCGTTGGGTAAAACCATACCTGAGCACTATTACCTTAGGAATTCCATGGCAGGATATGGACCGAGAGGATCTGTTATACGGAAAATGACTGCTTACATTGCTCACTTCAGTTACAATTATCAGCAGAAGTATTTTTTATCGGCAGTAGCGAATGTAAGTCGATTAAAAGAAGGCTTGCACGTTGATTATTACACGGTGTTCCCTTCGGTTTCTTTAAGTTGGGATATTTCAAAGGAGCCTTTTCTGGATGGTGCAAGGGGGATAAATGAATTGAATATCTACACCAACTATGGAACCAGTGGCAATTATCCGTTGAACGGACTTTCAAACAACCTGTTTTACGATGTTTATACCACATTTAACGATGTAACTACGCAGCATCCTGCCATTAAACAATTCGCCAACCACTACCTGAAACATGAAAGTACGGCTGAACTTGATTTTGGGTTGAAAGGTTCATTACTGAATGACCGGCTTAATTTCAGTGCGGCCTGGTATTCAAAGCAAATTGGCAACCAGATTATTCAACGCGACATTCCGTACTATTATGGTGGAGGAAAAATATTTATCAACCTCGGGAATATTGCTGTACATGGGTATGAATTCAATGTAGACGCCGATCTGCTTCAACAGAAAAACTTGAGTTGGTCGCTTACCGGTAACTTTTCTGCAAGCCGGCAAAAAGTGATAAAATTGGCCGATGGTCAGGATTTGGTCTTTGATTCAGCCGATCGTTTATTCCCCGATTTCATTATTAAAGAAAGCAGTAAGCTTGGCGACATCTATGGTTACAAGTATTTGGGAAAATGGACGGCTGAAGATGAAATGAATAAAAGTAATATATATGCCAATGTTATGGGCTTAAAGTTCCTGAATGCGGATACTACTTATGCGTCAGGATATGGACTAAAGGAAAATGACAAAGTGATTATCGGAAATTCTATTCCTGATTTTAACTGGAACCTGATGAGTTCGTTTCAATACAAAGATTTTAGTATTGAGGTTGTCATTTATTCCTCATGGGGTGTACAAAAATTCAACGAAACACGGGCAGGTACAATGAATACCGGCGTGAATAGGGATATAATTCCTTTTTACCGCGATTCACTAAAAGGAATCCAGTTTCAGTATCTCTGGGAATCATCGTACTTTTTAGAAGATGCCAGCTTTATTCGTTTGAAAACATTATCGTTAAACTACGAACCCCACCAAAAGGTTTTTGGTTTAAAAACGAGGTTCACCTTGAGTTTCGAAAACCTGCTTACCTTTACAAAGTATAAAGGTTACGACCCCGAGGCAACCATTTTTACTGACAATAATTTCTCGGATAACGCTGTTGATCGCGGAGCCTTTCCCAATCCCAAATCGGTTTATCTCACCCTTCAAATCAAATTATGATGCTTGTAAACTTAAAATATATCATACCCTTGCTTCGATATAAGCATTTGGTTCAATTGCTTTCTATCGCCGCTATTTTGAGCAGTTGTACTTTTTTCTTTGAACCTGAAGAAACATCCGTATCAAAAATTGAGGATTACGATCAGTTGGTTGATGCAACGAATGGTGTTTATGGTCAACTGTGTGCAATAGTAGGCAATTCGGAGTTTTATGGATTGAATGCAAACGCTGATGATTTGTACCATAACATCCACTTGTCCAATTTATTTTATTCAACTTTTAATGGCTTCGTTCTCGATCGGCCATGCGGTTCACCAGAAAATATTTATTCAACAGATTATGTTTATATTGGTTTCTATCGAATTATAGCTAGCATCAACAATGTATTAGATCAGCACAATTCAGAAAAGATAAAGCAAAATGAGATCAATGAACTTTTGGGTGAACTATATTTCTTAAGGGCCTATTGTTATTTTCGTTTAACCCGAACTTATGGACGCATCCCTCTCATTCTTGATTCTGATGTTACTTATACCAACGAACTGTCTTCTTTTACTGAAATTTATGAGACGATCGAGTTTGATTTGCTCAAAGCAGTACAATTGCTTCCTGGAAACCAAAGCAGGGTCGATTATCAAACACCTCACCAGGGTGCTGCAAAGGCCCTGTTAGCGGAAGTTTATTTAAGTTGGGCCGGGTATCCGGTCAAGGATCCATCGAAATACGAACTTGCCGCTGGTATGGCAAAAGAAGTGATTGATCGTGCTGAGAATTATCAGTTCGAATTATTGCCTGATTTTGCCGATTTATGGAGCTCAGAAGGAAGGTATAATCGCGAATTAATATTTAGCATATATAACCCAACTAAACGAAAAAGTGGGGCACCAAACCCCAATATTTATTCTATGCAAATTGAATATTTTTATGGAGTATCATCGGGTAGCATAATGGAAAATCCAGGCACTCGCTATTCCAGTATGAGTTTACTTCCAGAAGTTAATTTCTTTAATCGTTATCCGGAGGGATACAGAAAAGACCAAACATTCTTTAATCACATTTATGTCCCGTATAGTGAATGGTGGAATCCAACTTTCGTTGATACCGGCTTCATCTACATCAATAAAATTGAACCCTGTTCCAGAGTGGCTTATAAAAAATTCTATCGCGATACATCACTGGTATTTGAACAACAAATTCGTCCGGGAATTCCTCTTAAAAAAGAAATGCATGTAGGAAACCCACGAATATGTCTGCTTCGTTATGCCCAAACCCTATTAACTTATGCTGAGGCTGCTGCCCGTGAAGGAAAGCTCGATCCCAAAGCCTATGAATGTGTGAATATTATTCGGCGTCGGGCCAATAAGGTCGATTTGTTCAGCCCATCAAATTTTGATCTTCCACCCGGATTAACTGCAGAGGCCTTTGCCGATTCGGTAGTTCAGGAACGTGCCTGGGAACTGGCCGGAGAGCCCGAAGGGCGCTGGTTCGATTTATTGCGCCTCGATAAAATCGATGAAGTCATGAGTACTGTTAATCCAAACGAGGATAACAGTTGGTACAGGCATAATGTATTGATCAATCACTTCTTACCGTTGCCAGACTTAGATGTGGTATTGAATCCAAAATTGGAAGGAACAAAAAACTAGCTACTTAATGAATCTTTAATTCTTACAATAAAATATTTCAGAAAGTTAAACATAAGTCCCACAATACATTAAATTATGAAAAAAACAATTTTCTTAACCTTATTCGTATTTGCATTGACAAGTGCGATTGCCGGTTCTCGTTCTTTAGAAGTAGAAGCAGAGCCAGTTTATCCTTACAATATAGATGAAGATACAGATGAAATTTCAGGTACTGAAACAGCAGGTGCCACTGGTTTTACGATTGAGCTTACTTTAGAATCCAATTCAGTATATTCTGATGCTACTTCTTCTGTAAGTTTCTCTGCCGAAGGCGCACATAATCCATACACATTACACTTGAACAATGGAATAGTAAATACATATGCTTCTGATTATGCCTCATTACTATCATCTTCAGTCAGCAAGTATGTTCGAACGCAACTAATAACATGTAACTGCCCTAATCTATATAGCAGAGCTACATTAACTGTTAGTTGGTAATTTTAATAAATAAATCAAAATAATCTTTAACCTGGGGCTTATGTTTTTATCAAAATACATATATCAATGCATAATAGTAGCATTATTGCTTCATCCATTCACAAAAACGGACATTAATTCAAGTACAATTCTACAGATAAACAATTTTTGCATAACATCTTATGAATATGAAAAAGAATTAAACAAAATCTCAGAAGATTCAACTTTCAAGAGAAAAATATTCAGAAAAGAATATATTGAAAATGCATACCTTATTGCTCATGCTTATAAATTAGGGTGGGGTGAAAATGAAGATATAATAAAACGAGTAAATTCTTTTTCCGATCTAATGATGGTGCAAAAGAATGGTTATTTATGGCAAAAAACTACTTCACCAATTATCGAAGATTACATAGCAATAACAGCATCGAAGCTTGAAAAAAGAAGTAAAATGTTTTATTATGATTATGTCAGATGTAATAACATCGATTCACTACCGATCGTTCAATTAGATGCATGTAAGGAAATTACACTAAATGAATACATGAACTTAAAAGGTACTATTTCTCAATATGACTTTTTAATCAATGATATGGCAAGCATGCAATGGCCTTTCGGAGCTTTGTTTGACTTTAAAGATATACTTTACAGGGAGGATATAGGCCTTATTCCTCAACCGGTTATCCGCAACAACATTGTTTACTATTTTTATTTGGATAGTATAGGGGAATGTCAGGTTTCTGAAAGTGATAAAAGGGTAATGCAACAAGAATTGAAAACGTTTAAAGAGTCCGAAATTGATAGAAAAAAGACACTTGAAATGGATAATCTGGGTGAAATCTTCTTATATGATGATAATATCAATCTACTGGCTGATTTTATCCTAAGTAATAAAGGATGGGATCAATTTCACACAAATGTTGATTTAGTTAAATATCGTATAAACCATACAGAAAAAATAGTCAACTATAAAGAATTCTGTAGCTATGAAAGAAATTTGCCATTCAGACCTTATCTCAAAACCAAGTCTAAATTAGTTGAGGAAATCAAACAATATTATTACGACGATTATTTAAAAAATGAAGCAATTCAACTGGGACTATACAATTCAAAGCAGTTTCTGCTGGACAAACAAAACTATAAGAATAAATTAGTTCTCAATCAATATTTGAAAAGTGAAATAGAACCAAAAATTAAAATAGATTCACTTGAAATTGTGGAATATTACAATAGTAATTTGAATAAATTAAAGATACCTAAAGCGACAGTTGCTGATCTATATTATTTTACAGATAGATCAAGCGCCGATATTGCAATTAACGAAATATCAAAATCTGATGGTTTAAAGCATGATTCTAATATTTTTGCTACACTTAAAGGGCTTGTTAAAGTTGAAAATGATGTAATCTTAAACAATGCCAATTTGCCTCTTTCCAAAGAAGTTTATAATCTACTTGAAGAACAGGCCAATTTCACCACGCTTAAGCAAGTCATTCAACAAAATCAAAACTTCATAGTGGTCATAAAAAAAGAAACACAATTAAACGTGGTGCCGAAATTGGATAATAATCTATATCAGAAAATTAATGCGAAACTGCATCAAGAAAAATTTCAGGAACTCAGAACTTCATTATTAAACGAATTGATGAAGAAATATACTATAAAGACCAATAAAATTCCGGAAATATCATAGGATGAAGAGGTTCGAATTTGATAAAAATATAGAAATATTTGTATGTGAAAAATGTTGGTAACCGTCAGTGGTGATTTGCATTCACCGCCTTTGGTTGCGCCGTTCTCCAATTCAAGCAGTGGATTTATATTCCATTTAAAAAATTCTTTACACATTATCCTTAAATTAATAGTTTTCATTATAAACTATTTGATTTTACAACATACTATTTTAATTTGAATTTCGTTAAACAATTAATTATAAACCCTTAAAACTTAAATTATGGCAAGTATTAGCGAAACAGGCCATGCCAAAAATGTGGCCACCTTTGAGAAATTAGTTTCAACCATTACCGGTTTAGGCGCAGTGTACAACCCTTCAAAAGAAAGCACCAAGCTTCCAGC
The DNA here is from genome assembly GCA_041821245.1 of Prolixibacteraceae bacterium. Lineage (GTDB taxonomy): Bacteria > Bacteroidota > Bacteroidia > Bacteroidales > Prolixibacteraceae > Roseimarinus. The sequence continues at coordinate 3,379 of JBGUEP010000077.1, read as the reverse complement.
CCTTAACAGCCTTTTGGGTAATGCTAAAGTAGCGATCAATGATTTCAATGCTGCCGAAGCTACCTGGAAGAATGCAGTTAAAGTAAGGGAATTAGCTTTCAAACCATTGAGTAAATTCATTACAAGGGTAAACAACTCCTTAAAAGCTTCTGGTTCATCTTCTTTGATCGATGAAAGCGCAATGTCGCTTATCCGCAAACTGCAAGGACGTAGGGCAACCCCTAAAATGGCAGACGAAGAGAAACAAGCCGCCGAAGCCGAAGGAAAAACAGTTAAAGAAAGCTCATCCTCACAAATGAGTTTCGACAGCCGTTTGGACAATCTTGATAAGCTCATTAAATTTCTAGCCTCAGTTACAGAGTACGCCCCTAATGAGCCTGAATTGGCCGTTGACGGTCTGACAGCCCTCTATAACGACCTTAGTGGTAAAAATTCAGATGTAATCAATGCATCAGTACCTCTTACCAATGCCCGTATTGCTAGAAACAATGTACTATACTCACCATTAACTGGAGTAATAGACATATCAGTTGACGTAAAAACGTACGTTAAGTCTGTATTTGGAGCAACAAGCCCTCAATACAAATCAATCAGCGGTTTGAGATTTACAAGTTCAAAGTAAATTATTGAAATTACCTTCCTGTTTTATGGAATGAGCGTCGGTAAAGTTGCAACTCGCGATTACAAAGTTAAAACATGCGTACACAAAGTTGAAACTCTAAATTATAATGTTAAGACTTGCGATTATATAGTTGAAATTTGTGGTTACAAAGTTGCAACTCATGATTATCAAGATGAAACTTGCTCTTATAAAGATAAAACTCTCGATTATAAAGATGAAACTTGAAGTTATAAAGTTGGAACTCGCGTTGTAGCCCATTTTTCTCGGTTCGACAGTGACGTTTTTCATTTCGACAGTTTTGCAACGAGAGACAAATCAAATAAAATACGGGTCGCATAGGGTGTAGCAAGCCACCGCAAAAAGGCAAGCACATTTGCAATAGAAAAAATTGCAAAAGAGCTTGTCTTTTTCCCTTCGCACACGCCAGCATTCGTGTAACTTGACAGGATAAAAAGGCCCTCACAAAAAAAATTAAAACCCCACAACGGCATTTTACCGTATTTGGAGAAAAAATTGAGAGACAAGGTTTTCGAATGACAGAATCTCTTATATTTGATATGTTAAACCAGACAAAAAAATTAAGGCCTGGCACCTAACAAACGCTATATTTCATTGCCGTTTCCGTTCTGACAACTTACTTTTCGTCTCGCCACAACCTCGTTGCGGCACGACAGGAAAGCAGCCCGCAATCGGCAACGCAAACATAGCGCAACCGTTATGCGCAAGGTTAAAAAAATTGCTTCTTGTTGATTAAAACCATGATTTGATAATTACTACAAAGATGAATACAGACTCAGATTCAAAAGAAAAAGGCAAACACAAAGAGACTACTATCAATTCCGTGGGAGAATTTGTTGATTTTGTTACAAGCTTATCTTTAAACGGGAAAATAATATTTCGAGGTCAAATCAATAATAAACCATTGATTCCTGTTATTGGAAGAAATAAAGAAAGAGAAATGTTTTTCAATAATGAAGAGAAAATTATCGAGACATTTAAAAGAGAAGCAATTCCACATATAAAATTCCATGTGGATAATGACTGGCAATGGTTAGCAATTGCTCAGCATAATGGAATACCTACAAGATTATTAGACTGGACATTAAATCCATTAGTTGCACTTTGGTTTGCGGTCAAATATTCTGACGAAAATCCAGAAAATCGGATAGTTTGGGCATTTTATTATAATGAATCTGATGATAGGGTTGATACAAATAAATTTGAAAATCCGTTCTCAATAGAAAAAACTTTTGTGTATTTCCCCGAACATATCTTCCCATATATTCAAGCACAATCAGGTTTGTTTACTGTTCATCACAGATTAAAAGACACTAAAGATTTTGTTCCATTAAACAATATTGAGGATTCTGACCTACTTTTAAGAAAGATTAAAATACCAAGTAAAATAGTTACAACAATTCGTCATCAATTGAATAGGATTGGAATTAATTCTGCGACTTTATTTCCTGGGTTAATTGGCATTAGAGACAAAATAATTTATGATTATAGACTATGCAATGATGAATATAGAGAGAATAATAAATAAAACGCAGTGCATAAACGTGTTATGTGCAAGGTAAGAGAACTATTCTAACGACTTACTGTTGATGAAACGCAAAAAGAATATAACAAAAACAATTGCAAGTCAATCTGGAATTACAACATTTGAGAATGATTTACCCTTTCCATATGTATATTACCCTGGCTTTTATGGTGCATATTTTGCTTTTGGAGAAAAAGGAAATTCGACTCCATATTTCTGTTCTTGTTCAAAAAAGTCGATTGAAAACTATATCGAATTCAGACTAAAGTTTAAGAATAGACTAAATAGTGACCAATCCAAAAATTTCATTTTATCAAGTTCTCATTTCCCAAAAATTGTGGTAGAAAATTTAATGCAAAAAAACCTTACCGAAGACCAATCAATTCTTGATACTCTATGCTTTAAAGAAAGTATCTGTCATGAATGCTGCAAAGCGACACCAGAATTTGGATATTGTCATCCAATGTATGGTGGTGTATTTGAACAAAATTATGGCTGGTATATAAACAAACAATCTTTTGAATATGGCGTAAAACCAGTCAGCTTTCAGGTTCTTGAGAATGAATGCCAAGATGAATTATTTGAAAATGTTGATATTGGCAAAAAGGGCTTTTTAGAAAAATATAGGCATATTGAAGAAACAGAACTTATAATGCTTAAGGCACAAGATAGTGAATATCAAAAAGAGACTAGAAAAATTAGGAATATTATAGAAAATGAGACTCGTGTAAAATTCGGTTTCAAAAAGGTTGGAGAGGCATGGGCTAATGAGACTTTACTTTATCAAATCATTTCTCAATTATATCAAGACAAAAAAATCTACCGTCATTATCGTCCAGAATTTCTTGAATTTCTTGAATTAGATGTTTATATTCCAGAATTGAAATTAGGTTTTGAGTATCAGGGAATCCAGCATTTTGAACCAGTTGAGCATTGGGGTGGAAAAAGTGCCTTGAAAAGAGTCAAAGAAAGAGATGCAAGAAAAAAGCATTTATGTGAGAAAAACGAGATTGGGTTAATTTATTGTTTTTATTATGAAGAATTGACTAAGTCACTGATAAAGAATAAGATTAATGAAAACCCAGCGCATAACAATGTGTAAATTTAAAAGCGGGTTCAGTGGTATGCGGGCGGCGGTAAGCCGCTCATTATCTTGTCCGTATGCGGACAGAGAATCACACGCAAATCCGCTTCAAAACTTACACCAACGTTGT
>JBGUEP010000076.1:0-14108 GCA_041821245.1 Prolixibacteraceae bacterium | reverse complement strand
AGACCGGGAAGCTTCGAACTTGTGAGAAGATCGCCCGGCCGCACTTATGGATTGCAAAAAGATGGATGACATTTATTCGGGAGCCTTGACTTTTTTGCTTCGTTTTTGGGGCAAGCCAAAAATGAAGAGCCTAGCCGGCTTGAGACGAATCGAAGATCAGTGGAACTAAAAACACTATATTACTATATTTCCCAAATTGAAATGCTTATCACTCTAATCTATTTCCGCACAACAATATCATTTGATCCCCAAAAAATCAACAAATAGTTGAATGAATAAATAAAAAAAAAAGTGCCTTCTCTAAATTCATAGAGAAGGCACTTCCATATTAGTATTCTGAATTAGTTTTTATCCCAGAATATTTTAGTTTTGATGTCATCACCACCAATGGCAGCAGCAGCAGCAGCATAATTATCAGCATTCAAAGTTTGTTCGTTTACAGGAAAAGTAAAACGAACTGGAATGTCTGTATAATCGACAGCTTGTTCTGGTAGATTAAAAATTGGGTAATCCAATCTTCTCCAAGTTGTGTAACCTTCAATACCTCTGGTATAGTTAGCCAACCAAGCTTGCGTTCCAATTTTTTCTTTCCAGGTACCAGGAGCAGTATTATAAGCAACAATACCCTTAACCAAGTAGGTACTTGCACCAGCTACACCCCAGAAATCGAAAGAAGCTTCAATTCCTTTGTTATACCACTCTTCAGCGCTTCCACCAACACTATAACCTCTTTCTGCAGCTTCAGCCAAATAGAAGCACAATTCAGAATAAGTCAATATAATTCCCTCAAAATCAGGAGCTTGTACCTTATCTGAAATGTGAGAATATTGAGAGAATGAATTTGAGTATCCGTAGTCACCGCCGATATAATAAGTAATTGTATAAATCGTGTCTGCCTGAGGAACAACAATACCAAACTTATCGTCCCCTCCAGTTTTAAGAGCTCCCGGATATACAAGTTTTTGACTTCCATCACTATAATGGAATAAAATTGGTTCTTCAACAAAAAGACTATCATTTTGACGAACATTTTGTTCATCCTTTGGCCAAGCAACAGTTTGCATATCTGCAAAATAAGCAGCCATACGAGGATCATCTAATACAGACATTTTTCCAACAAGTGTATTTGCAGGAACAAAGTCATGACGACCTGTAGCTACCAAATCAGCATACAATTGGTTAAAGTTAGGTGATGAAGTCAAATAGCCCATTAAACAATCGTCGGAATTTGAACCAAAAGCTTTGCCAGCCGCAGCTTCAATGGCTGTTTTTGCAGCAGCATTGTCAGCATCAGCAATGGTAATACCCATTCTCACTTTTAATGTATTTCCGAACATGATCCAGGCAGCTACATCACCACCATAATAAAGATCGGCTGATCCAAAACTACCAGAACCGGCATCAAGATTAGCTAAGGCGGCATTGATACGAACAAATAAATCCTTATAAATATCAGCACCATTATCGTACTTAGGATAAACGTTTTCAACATCCAAGGCATCAGTGTAAGGAATTGCACCAAAAACATCAACCATGTGCGCATAAACATATACGTTCATCAATTCAATGATTTGAAGCTTATTCTTTTTAGCAGCCTCTTCAGAAGCAAGTACTTCAGTTTCACCAATAATTTTGGTAGCTTCTTTAAGGTCAGTTAACACCCGTAAATACAAACGAAAGTAAATATTAGCAGAAATGTTACGTGTTACTAAATCGTAATTTGCTTCATCAATATACGTGGTTTCTGTCCAATATTGTGCCATCAATTTAAAAATATTGATGTTCACGTTGGTATTGCTGGTATAATCGGCCAATTCTTTTTGTGCATTGGAAAACAATGGTTCTCCAGGGACAACAGCCGGATTCTTTTTATCCGTGTTCATATCCTCAAAGTTGCTGGTACAGCTACCTAAGGCAAATACGAGGACTGTTACTATTATAAATATCTTTTTCATAAATTATTCAATTAAAATTTAATATTTACGGTAACTCCGATATTACGTGTAGCTGGCATAACACCTGATTGCCATCCTTGAATATTTCCAGAACTCTGACTAGCTTCAGGATCGGCATGAGGTAAATTTTTGGAGATAATCCAAAGATTTGATCCAACTAAACCTACAGATGCGTTAGCTAACGAAAGCTTGCTTACCAAACTTTTTGGTAAATCGTATGACAAAGTGATTTCTCTTAACTTCACATATGAAGCATCGAATACCCAACGGGCATTAGGGTCAACTGCCCAACCCATGGCACCATAAGTTTCATTATTGACACGTACTGTATTGGGATTACCATCGGCATCAACGCCTTCGTTAATCGTACCACCACTGGTAGCAGCATAAGTACCATCATCATTCTTGACGATAGCATCACGCTTTTCGTTACCTAAATCGTTTAAACCGGCAGTTTCTTCATACAAACCAGTTCCCATTCCGTACCACAAGTCAAGCGAGAAGATGTCTCCACCTTTTTGCATATCGATGAGGAAGCTGAAAGAAAGATTTTTGTATTTGAACATGTTGTTGATACCACCATTCCAATCAGGATTCACGTTACCAAGAACCTGATCGTTGGTTGCTGATTTCAAATAGCGACCTGAAGTTTGGCTTACAATTTTACCACCATTATCGGCATATTGAAAATCAGACCCCATAATGGAACCATAAGCTTCGCCTACACGTGCATTGATGGAAACACCACCTTGCAATGAGCCTAACTGAAGGTTTTGCACTTCGTTGCCAGCCTGATCGGTAAACAAAGAAAGTACTTTATTTTGGTTGGCAGCCCAGTTCAAATTAACGTCCCAACGGAAATCTTTCGTTTTAACAGGGGTTACAAATGCAGACAATTCAATACCTGAGTTTTGAATTTCACCGGCGTTTACCCATTTTGAAGAGTAACCTGTTGTATAAGAAATCGATACTGGCATTAACTGATCAAACGTATTGTTTTTGTAAACAGCCAAATCAAATCCCAAACGATTTTTAAAGAAGTTCATTTCGATACCGGCTTCCAATGCTTTTTGTGATTCTGGCTTTAAGGCTGAATTCAATTTAGTATTTGAAACGGTTACCAATGAGTTTCCACTAAATGGAGCATTGGCAATATAAGTATCCAAAACACGTAAAGCTGGAGCACTGCTACCAACTTCAGCATAGTTTAAGCGCAATTTACCTAATGATAACCAGTCAGCGTCCATCAAATTAGAGAACAACATACTACCGGTAACAGATGGATAAATGTAGGCATTATTTTCAGCAGGCAAGGTTGATGATTGGTCTCTACGAATGGTAGCATCAATAAAGTAAGTATCCATAAAACCTAATGATACACTACCAAAAACACCATTAACACCAACTCTGGTCATCAATTCTTCTGGTGGAAGCATTGGATCAACACTATTGCTTAAAGCATAAACACCTGCAACGGCCAAACCATTATTAGTTGAAGCAAATACCTGATCAATTGAACTTCTGCGAATGTTAGTTCCCAATAAGGCTGTCAAGTCGAAGTTCTCACTAAATGTTTTGTGATAGTTCAACATCATGTCCAGGTTTGTTTCGGTAAATGAACGATTGAAACGACTATAACCTGAATTAGCATCTCCACGACCAACACCAAATTCACCAGAACCTGAACCAACTGCTTTTTGTTCTTCTTGCAATTCGCTATAGGTGTCAACGGCATAACGCCCCATCATTTTCAAATTACTGGTGATGTCCCAATCCAATTGAGCATATCCAATCAAACGATTTCTTTGATCTTTTTCGTAATTTTGATTGCGTACCCAATATGGGTTATCCCAATAAGCAGGAGCCAAATCATCATAAGCATTGGGGTTCCAGGTTACGTTTCTTTCGGTCGCTTCATACAAATCTTTCTGTGCTTGCAGATCAACGTTAACCTGATACCATTGACGGAAACCAGATATAATGTTATCGGAATAACCAGTTGAAGGACGTCCTTTACCATTTGTTGTTGAATAGTTCGCCGAAGTGGTAATCATTAAATTGTCGAAAATTTTGTGAGTACCAGTAAAAATCGCGTTATTTTTGGTCAAATTACTATTCGGCATTACCCCTTTTTGATCGAAATAAGTATAGGAAAAACGATAGGTTGTTTTATCGTCACCACCTGAAATTTCAATATTTTCTTTAGTACTAACACCAGTTTCAAAAAATGAAGCAGGTCCTTGTTCCGGAGCAACCCATGGAGTAGCCTTCATGTAATTAGGTGACTCAGGATACAATGCATCCCACTGATAAACCATTACCGTTGGATCAAATTTTTCACCACGTGAAGCATCTTCGTAATAAGGAGTAGTAAAATCAGTAGTACCATCACCGTTTACGTCGCCGTAAAATTCCAATCCTGGATGATCGGTATCGCTATAATATGCTTTACCATAACCAGCACCGTAATCCATTTGATATTTTGGGAATGTACTCGCATCGATTGTACTAATGGTCACATTCGAGCTGATACTAACAGCAGGACTTTTTGAATTGCTGGCTTTCCCTTTTTTGGTAGTGACCAAAATCACACCATTGGCAGCACGCGATCCATAAAGAGCGGTTGCAGCAGCACCTTTTAGAACACTGATTGATTCAATGTCTGTTGGGTTAATGTCAGCAGCAGCATTACCGTAGTCATAACCATTACGTCCGGTCATCTGTCCTGAATTGTTGGTGTTTGAGTTATCGATTGGAATACCATCAACAACAAACAAAGCCTGGTTGGTACCTGTCAACGATGAAGAACCACGAATAATTACGTTGGTAGAACCACCAAAGTTCGTATTGTTCTTGATCTGAACACCAGATACTTTACCAGATAAAGAAGTGATAAAGTTACCAGATTTCACCTGATCAACTGCTTCACCACTTACTTCCTGAACAGCATAACCCAGTGATTTTTTATCACGGGCAATACCCATTGCAGTCACAACTACTTCGTCTACTGAAATGTCAGCTTTGATCATACCAACGGTGTAGTTGTCCGCTGAAGTTAAACTAAGTTCTCTTGGCATCATACCAACAAAAGAAAATACCAATATTTTGGCATCCTCGGGTACATTTAATGTAAACTTTCCATCAATGTCAGTAACCGTACCCATACTGGTACCTTTAACGACAACAGAAACTCCCGGCAACGTACCTCCATCGTCTGCATCACTTACCGTACCGGTAATGGAGCGACTCTGGGCAAAAACTACATGCAAACTGCATAATACCATGCATGTAATTAAAAGCGCAAATTTTCTCATAAAAAAATTAATTTAGGTTAATAAAAGACAATCTCGCAATATTTTTCATCATAAATAATCAGCTTTAAATCTCACCTTTAAATGAATGAGTTTCAAATAAAATAAATTTTCACCCTTTAACTATTAATACAGGTTGATATGATAGGCACTTATTAATTATTCATTGTATCACTTTTCTGAATAATTGTGAAGTACTTATTCTCCTACTTAACAATTAGAGTGCAGTAAAATTATAAAAATTTAACAGTCGGCAAGCGCTTTTAGGCATTTTTTAACGAATTAGATGTGTTGTCAAGTAGATTTCGTCAGCTCATTTAGGGCATTATCGTTAAAATAAACCGATTAACTTTTTACAATTTCCTGTTAATCTTTTTGTTAATCGAAAAAACATAACCCAAAAAAAGTGCGATAATAAATCCCGGCACTATTTCATAAAGGTTAAAAATTTCGCCTTGCAGCTGGTTCTAAATTAAAACAGTGACCGCTCCGCCAAACATCGAAGCGATAGCTCCGGCCGTTGTCAGTCGTTTCAAATAAAAGGAAAGCATCAACAATGGGCCAAAAGTTACTCCAAAACCAGCCCAGGCATAGGCCACTTTACCTAAAACAGAATTATCAGGATCACAGGCAATGACCATACAAAGGCCGCCCAATAATTCCAACAAGAATGTCCGCAATTAAACGAATAAATACCCACACCATGGCTATTCTTCTTGATTTTTTTATCATATCAGATCTTTTAATGGCCAATAAAGTGCATTAAAAAATGTGGTTGACCAAAATAACCAAACCCCCACCCATGATGTGAATCTATAACAATAATGGCTGACCATTTGGCAGATGATCAAAGCAAAAAGTAATTGGATAAGGAATCATTGCCTTGGTTTAAATATTTTATTACATTTGGTAACTACTTTTTTGGGGGAAAATTAAACTTTTGACAATGGGACGTCGCATTAAAGTCATTTTACAGCCTGTGACTTTCAGAAATAGGACTCATATTTGCATTTTGAGTCCTGATGATACTGAGGTGGATGCTGTTATTCGTGAAATAAAAAATGTTGAATGGAGCACAGGTTACCACTTCTGGCACTTGCCATACAATTCAACAATAGTGAAAGAATTAAAAAGCGCACTAAAGGGAATAGCCTTAGTGGATAGTTCATCACTCAGTAATGTAAAATTCGATAAAAAAGCGGAAGATACGCCTAAACAAAAGCGTATTAAACCACCAAAACCATCTCAGGATCAATTGAATCAAATTCAAAAATTCTGTACGGCTTATCATGATAAAGGTTATGGTGAAGGAACCGTTAAAGTTTACAATAGTTTGTTAAGTATTTTCTTTGGCTATTTCGCAACAAAAAATGAAAACGAAATAACCATTAATGATATCGAGGACTTTATTGCCGAATACATTGAAAAAAATAACCTCACGACAAATTATAAGCGCTTAATGAAAAATACCTTGCGACGCTATTTTCAATTTATTGAAAGAGAAGAAATTACCAGCTTTTAAGCTCTTTTCATCGCTGATTCGTACTTACTTTTGAAGTGGATCAATATGGATCGTGGCTTCAATGTTCAATTCTTCCTTGATTCCAATTTCAATTGAATTGGTAATCAGATGAGCTTCAAAAATATTGAGTTCATTTGGTAAACGAATGTGGAATGTCATCTCCTGATGGGTGACATAATTGTGCAAATGCAAATGATGTGCATAAATCTCGCGACCTGCAAGTTGATTGGAAAGTTTTTCCACTTTGGCAATTAAGTCATCAGATGCTTCTTCACCTAAAATACAACTGATACTGTTTTTTATGATCTCATAGGCCGTATACATTAAAAAGAAAGCAACAATCACACTCAACAAGGCATCAATCCACCAAATGTATCGCCCAATAAAAATCCCCACTAAAATCACCACCGACGAGATGGAATCGCTCCTATGATGCCATCCATCGGCCTTTAGGGTATCTGATTTAGTGATGCGATAACCCCAGAAAGCATATTGTGCAAGACCTTCCTTCATTAAAATCGAAACAATTGTAGCGACAATGGCAATGGCTCCAAAATGAGCTTCTTCCTTGCTCACGAACTTGGTAATTCCCTCCTTAATAAAACCTATTGCAATTAATATCAACAAAATACCTATAAATATGGAAGTGATTAATTCAAACCGACCATGCCCAAATGGATGTTCCTTGTCGGGTTTTTTGAATGAATAGCGGGCACTGATCAATACAAAGATTGAACTGATGGAGTCAGATAAGGTATGCCAGGCATCGGCAACGAGAGCCAAAGAGCCACTTACAATACCTGCATAATATTTAAAACCGAAAAGTATAATGTTTACGATAATTGAAATCCATCCTTCTTGTTTGGTCAATTTTTGCCTGATTTGATTTTTGGTTTGCTCCATGACTTAGAAATTTGCTGTAAAGTTATAATTTTGGCAATTCACCACATTAAATGTTCACAATTGGTAAAAAAAGAAACCACAAAGAGAAGTAAAGGTTCAGCAGGTAACAACCGCAAGATTGGTGAAGATTTCCTGGAAAATAACCGGCACAAGAAAGACGTCACTCAAACGACAAGTGGATTGCAATACTTGGTGGTGGACGAAACCACCAAGGCAAAACCGAAATTGAGCCATAGCGTATGCATCCATCAACGGGCATTATTATTGAACGGAACGCTCCTGGAAGATACGTATCGAAAAAACAAACCAGAATGTATCCCTATTGCAGAGCTCATTGAAGGATTACAGGAAGGACTTCAACTAATGCCGGAAGGCAGCCGATATAAATTTTGGGTTCCTTCGGATTTAGGCTGGGGAAAGAAAGGCACCGGAAATAAAATTCCGCCCAATGCAGTTCTTTTTTTCGACATTCGTTTGTTAAGTTTTGAATAGCTATTTTTTCAAAACGGGAGTAAAGCGAACAGCAAACCAAATAGCAACACCAGCTTTAAATTATTCATAAAATACAAAACTCTGTTGGCACAAAATGCATTTTCTTTCTTCAGAAGGTATTCCGAAATTCGCAGGAAATGGGTAAACATGGATAGCACAGTAAAAGCAGCTATCACAAAGAGATACCATATTTCCTGCCCGAAGAAATAATGAAGCATCAAAATAAAACCAACAAAACCATCGGAATATAAGTAGTTCAAATTACGCCTGGTGCTCCAGTTGACCTTCCATTTTTTCACCCAAAGTATTGTACCCTTTATCGCCAATGACTCAACAATTAGCAGAACACCAACAATGGGAAAAATGAGACTAAGCTGATAAAAAATCACCCGACTTCTATTTTACAATTTTTGAAATGGCCTTAAAAGGTGTTGATTTTGCATTTTTGGTTAACTCAAACAAAATGGATTCACAACTGGTTACCATTATGTTTTCGTATCGAAATCGTTCTAATGCGAGCTGCTTATCAAATGCTTTTCGTGAAGTCACGCAATCAAAAACGACAATGGGATGGTAGCCTGCCTCTTTCAAATCCACTGCAGTTTGTAGCACACACACGTGCGATTCAATTCCACAAATGATCACATTTACTGCATCTACTTCCTCCAGGGCCTCAACAAAAGCGGGCTCATGATAGCAGCTGAACGAGGTTTTTTCAATGGGTGAAAATTCCTTGATCAATTGCGAAATTTCGCCATTCGTTTCACCCAATCCTTTGGTATATTGCTGGGTAAGCAGAATGTGAATCTCCAATTCGTTCAAACCTTCAATTAACATTTTTGTTTTCGCTAAAAACTCTTCTTTTGCATCCATTACCGGCAACAGGCGCTCTTGAATATCAATCACCAAACTCACCGTGTTTTCTTTATTAATTCTCATTATACTCTTTACTAGTTTATTTAAAGGCTTGTTCTCTCGATTTAAATCCCAGATATCCCCCGTGATGTCGTTTCGCATAATCGGCACTGGTAAAACCAATTTTTTTCATCATCGAAATCACCAAAGCATCACCAATCACTGTCATCACAGTAGTGGATGTGCTCGGAGTTAATCCCAATGGGCATACTTCCTTCGGATTGCCCGTATAAATGCAGGCATTGGCATGCACCGAAATTTCAGCATCGCAATTGCCGGTAATGACAATCAAAGGAATGGTATCTTGTAAATTATAGGCCAATTCAATCAATTCGACAATTTCGCGCGTCTTACCTGAATTTGAAATGACCAAAAGCACATCATTCTCAGCAATGATACCCAAATCGCCATGCTGGGCATCACTGGGGTGTAAAAAAACCGAAGGTGTACCGGTTGAACTAAAGGTGGTGGCTATATTTTGAGCAATTTGGCCGGCTTTTCCCATTCCACTAATCACCAATTTCCCTTTGCGAATATGAACAGCATCGTAAATAATTCCGATGGCCTTCTCAAAGTTCCCATCAACAGGGATGTTACGTATTGCATCAGCTTCCCGGGCAAAAATATCTTTTATCGCATCAATCATAAATATGCTTTCGATTTATCGGTGTATCCCATTAAATTAAAAACGAAAATAAATGAAAGCTTGTATATCTGCTAATAAAAATGAATTAATCAGATATAAAATTGCCAATACCACTATTCCTTTCACCCAAAGCGGCCATTGAATGAATTGACCTCTGACGAATTCTTGCCAATGTGAAGGCAATAAATGAATAGTATAACCGGCAAACATTAATCCGGCCACCATGGGATACAACTGCAAAAAACTCCACATATCGGAAAACCGAAGCGAGTAGACAATTTGCAGTGCCATAAGCCAGGCTTGCTCAATGGAATCGGCCCGGAAAAATAACCAGGCAAAACTCACCAACTGATAAGTGAAAAACATGGACAATAGCCGCGTTGACCAAGTGACCGGAATCTTCTTCCTTATCGGGCCGAGTGCCTTTTCAAAGACCAAACCAAGTCCATGTATGCCACCCCAAATCACAAACTTAATGTTGGCTCCATGCCATAAACCACCCAACAACATGGTAATCATCAAATTGATATAGGTCCTGATTTTACCCTTTCGGTTCCCACCCAATGGGATATATAAATAGTCGCGCAACCATGAGGAAAGACTGATGTGCCATCGACGCCAAAAATCTGTTAGTGAAACGGCCTTGTAAGGCGAATTAAAATTGAGCGGCAGCTTGAAACCCAGCATAAGTGCCACCCCAATTGCAATATCAGTATAACCCGAAAAATCGCAATAAATTTGAAGGGCGTAGGCATAAATAGCCATCAGGTTTTCAGCCCCGGTATAACTGCCGGGTTGATCAAAAATACGATCAATAAAGTTCAGGGCCAGGTAATCAGAAATCACCATTTTTTTTATCAAACCTGCGAGAATCAGAAATAAGGCGTGACTAAATTCCCGTTTGCTGAGCTTATAGGTTCTATAAATCTGCGGAATAAAACTGGAAGCACGAACGATGGGGCCTGCCACCAATTGTGGGAAAAACGACAAGTAAAAACTAAAATCGAAAATATTCTTCACCACCGGACTATGTCCCCGGTAAACATCAATAAGATAACTGACCGACTGAAAAGTGAAAAAAGATATACCAATGGGCAAAATAATGCTTGAGGCATCAATTTGCGCAGTGCTTACGGCATTCCACCATTGTGCTAACCAATTGTAGGTTTCATAGGCATCGCCGGTAAAATGATTGAGTATTCCGGTTAAAAAATAAGCATATTTAAAGTAGATGAGCAAGCCAAAATTAGACAGTAAACCTAAAATCAAAACCAATCTCTTCAATGATTTTCGGTGAAAAGTACCAATGAAATACCCCCAAGAATAATTGGAAACACATGAATAGATTAACAGAACAAGAAACCAACCACCGGTTTTGTAATAAAAAAAGAGGCTTATCAACAGCAAATAAACGTTGCGTGCCCGCACTTTTTGGTAAAAAAACGAATAAATACCGATGACAATTGTAAAAAAAATCCAAAACGAAAGCTGGGTAAACAACCAGGGCTGATTGGAAGAAAAACCAAAAAATTCTACGAGACTATTTTTCAGTAATTCCAGCATCTTGAATCGTATTTTGTTCTATGAATAACATTAAATCGTTCACAAAAATGGTGGCCAACTTTTTTGACCCTTTGGCATTCAAATGAGCATAATCGGTTCTGGCTAAATCGTCATTCACCCACTCTATCACTGAACCTGTCCCTCCCATTGCCGCTCTTGTGTTCCAAAAAGCAACATGTTCGTTTTGAGCGGCTGCTTTTTGAGCCTCGATAATCAGGTCGATGTTCGCATAGGCCTGCATTTCGCCGTTCACCTTATGGGCCATATCGGGCGCACCAAGTACAAGGATAGATACGTCAGGCAAAAATTTCTTTAAGAGATGAATGTCGCGTTGAAGCGCAATCCGGTAACTTTTATAAGTGGGCCGAACATCGGGAATCACATTCAGTCCATACTGCAATACAATGAGCGATGGGTGAACAATTTTACTCATTTCTTCAACTGATACACCGCCAAAAATATTGAGCATTAAATTCAGGTTACCTCGAAAGGGAACGTGATCAACCACTACACCACTTGCTCCATCCAATAAAATTCCATATATTTTAAATTGCTTATTTTCCGAAAATTTGAGTTTGAGATCTGGTGGCGTTTGTTCAAATTCAATTTGCTGTTCTTCCACATTTGTTGACGCTAAAGAATAAGTTAATGCTGCCCTGTTCTCATCCTGTACTACCAAATCAGAACTGCCGGAATAGATGATTTTCAAACGTTGATACCGATGCTGAGTATTCCTGTTTTTAATTCGCAAAACACTATGATCGTTAAGTGCGGTATAATAATGCCCATACAATCCAAACTCATCGCCTTTAGCAACACCGGAACGGACACTCTGTTTTTCAAAATCAGATGAAATTATCGCAACCTGCTCGGTGGTATTGAAGTACATTTCGGCCGGCATGTAACCTATTCCGCAACCTCCGTATTTGTCCTGGAATGTAGTACGAACGGTTTTGGTGAAAAAATCACCTTCAAGTTGTGAATCCCCAAAAAATATGATGCGCACCAGCGTATCATCGGTACATGAAAGTTGATGAATGAAATGTGCCAGGCAGGAATCAGGATGTGTATTTTCAAAATAAGTGGTAAGGGTATCAATGGAAAGATCGACGATGGAATCTGTCGACGCCATTTCTGCAGGCACCTCAAATACAGGTTCAATAGCTACCTCCATTACTGGTGGTAATTGGTGTTGCACCCGATTTTTAGCTTGATTAAACAGCAGCACTATGGATAAAATAATAAAAGAAAAAAGAAAAATTCGAAACGGATGCATGCATTAAAGTTTCGACTAAATTACAAAAATGGATGAATTGTCATTCCTCCACTTGCATAAAATAGAAAAAAACAAGCCAATGGAAAGAAGCCAGTTTAAAGCACTACCGATGGATTGCATCAAAGCTTTCGAAATGGCATGTTGAAAAATACCTGATTAATCCCTATTGTTACCAGAGTATTTTATATTTTTCGCCCCCAATTTGGATACATGGTGGAGAAAATAAGCGCGAAATGGCTGGTAGTATTGAACCCTAATGCAGGTGGAAGTCAAGCCAGTATTGAATGGCCTTTAATCAGCGAAGAATTAAGCAAACAAGGCTTTGATTTTGAAATGGTCAGAACTGAAAAGCCAAAACATGCCATATCACTTACAATTTCAAAAATCGAGCAAGGATATAGAAACATCATAGCCATTGGAGGCGAT
The DNA here is from genome assembly GCA_041821245.1 of Prolixibacteraceae bacterium. Classification (GTDB taxonomy): domain Bacteria; phylum Bacteroidota; class Bacteroidia; order Bacteroidales; family Prolixibacteraceae; genus Roseimarinus. The sequence continues at coordinate 1,099 of JBGUEP010000076.1, read as the reverse complement.
GGTACCCTGCATGAAGTGGTGAATGGAATAATGCAGCAGAAATCGGTCGATGTCTCATCTATTCTTTTGGCCATGATTTCGGTGGGAACCGGTAATGATTGGATTAAAACCCACAAGATATCCCACGACTTCAAAGAAGCCATTCAGCAAATTAAAAAAGGCGATACCATTTTGCAGGATGTGGGGAAAATAACCTACATCGAAAATGAAGCGAAGCATCAAACCCGCTATTTTATCAATTCGGTAGGAATTGGTTTCGATGCCCGTGTTGTAAAATATGGTTTACCCGGAAAGGTCAAAGGGAAATCGAAAAAAAGTGATTTCATCATTGGGCTGCTGCGCTCATTAATTTCGCACAAAAATGTGGGGAGTTTGATCCATTTGGACCACCAAATCATCGACACTAAAATTTATAACCTTACCATAGGAGTTTGTCAGTTCAAGGGCGGCGGTTTCAAATTATCGCCTCATGCAGTGCCCGACGATGGCCTGCTGGATGTTACTCTGGCGTGTAAAATATCGAAAAGGAAACTAATTGTGAGTCTGCCCAAATTATTTGGTGGAAAAGTGGATAAAATAAAGTACTTCGATTTTTATCAGGTCCAGGACTTAAAACTCGACATATCCGGACCAATGTGCACCGAGGCAGATGGCGAATATCTGGGATTACATCCACTGCAGGTTTCCGTGATTCCTAATCAATTGCGGTTAATTTCTGCGTATAAAGGTTGATTATACTGGGCATACTTCTAAATAAGCCTGGGAAACAAAATGTGTTCAGACAGAATTTAAGTCAATATTATTTAGTGACTAAAGTTTTGAGTGCCTAAAATGCCTATAGTTTTGATTCCCATAATATGTAATCGATTTAATTTTAGAATTAGGAGTGATTTTTTGGATAAGCTTAGAAAGTTGGGGATCATTTAACGATATCACCTAAAATAACAATCTAGCAAAGCTACTATAGTTGTATTCTAATGAATTATTTTGTCTTGCAGACGGCCTTACTTTCTTGACTTGACTCAAGAAAGTAAGCAAAGAAAGTCAAGGCTCCCATAAAATCTTCTTGCTTCTTTTTGCAAAAGCTAAGTTCGGCCGG
>JBGUEP010000075.1:0-14510 GCA_041821245.1 Prolixibacteraceae bacterium | reverse complement strand
TCGCAGTAGGGCAGACGTGCAGACTTTGGAAGAGAAAAACGCTCCGGTCGACGGAGACGGTTTTTCGTTTGTCACAAAAATTGAGAAAAGAAAGGGCAGTGGTTTGCAGAAGATTGAACAATTATATTTACATTGAACCTAAATTTAAAAGACACGTTAGGGCTCAATTTTACCGCCAAACGAAAGTGAATATTTTACCTCGTTTGATGATGAATGCGGCTCACAACAACAAATATATAATAATTGCGGTTTCCGTGTTGCGCAATCATTTGTTCGCCGCACAAGTATTGGAAGTACGCGACTGGCACAGCGTCACGCAAATCCGCAACTCTATATATTTTAACCGTTAGGTGCAAGCCGTTTCGCCGTGTCGACACCGACGTGCAACCTTGAAAAAGACCAAACCTAATGACAGAAAAGATTTCTACCAATTCGAAGTTTACTGCATGGGGTTTTAATTTTTTTCCCCCACGCTCTTTGCGCCCGATGGTCGCATTAGGGAAAACAACAGCCCCCGCTTAAAAACAACACATTTGCAAGCCCCAGCCCAAATGCCCCAGCTTCAGCTTGCAAAAGAGTTGTTTTTTTTGCCCCCGCACCTCCATAAAATTGGAGTATTTGTTCGTATAAGTTGCACCCATTTAGTTGATAAATAATTTAGACATAGTATAAATTACATTTTTTTATCATCTCACATCCTTTGCTGTGCCTAATGTATAGGATTATCTCAATATTTCAGCTTAATTTTAATTTGATTTTAGGGGTAACCTTTTTGTTGTTTTCGGAATTAATATATGAAAACCAATTAAAAAACCGATTATTGCCTAACTCAACCCATGAATAAACCAAAAAATAAAACTACCCTTATCCTGCTATTACTATTGTATAGTGTCATTTGTACTTATGCACAATCTAATAATAAACCTTTTACTTTGTCAGGCATAGTTTCTTCTGTTGATACTTACGAAAAGCTGCCCGGCGTAAACGTTTACCTTAAAGGAACCACTACAGGAACAGTAACAAATGAGAACGGTTATTATTCGCTTAAAGTTCAGGAAGGGAACTACACCATTGTATACAGTTTTATAGGTTACCAAACTCAAGAGAAATTTATCAGTTTAAAAGGAGATAAAACCTTGAACGTTACCCTTGAGCTAAACGAAGAAATGTTGCAGGAAATCAGCATTACCTCTCAGCGAAAGTTTTTTGGGAACATGGATTACGGAAGGGACATCCCAACTGTTAAATCGGAAGAGATTGAAAAACTTAACTCTACCAATGCTTCCGATATTCTTCACGCAAGGTTGGCAGGAGTTTGGGCCACCAAAACCTCAGGCGCTCCGGGCGACCAGCAAAAAATCAGAATTAGAGGGCAAGCATCCTTCTTTTCTTCGGCAGAACCCTTATACGTGATCGATGGTGTTCCCGTGCCAATTGTGAACCTGTCAAGCTTGGGCATAGGCGACCTCAATATGCACGACATTGAAAGCGTAACCGTTTTGAAAGATGCCTCTTCAACAGCTTTGTATGGTTATCAGGGTGGAAACGGAGTGGTGCTGATCGATACCAAACGAAGAAATGAGCATACTTTAAATTTTTCTCTGAAAACAGGACTTCAAGTGTTGGGTAAACAATATGATATAATGAATACACAAGATTTCTTAAGTTCATTACAGTCAGTATCGGAAAACATAGATAGTAAAATGAAGGATGTTTATCCTGAATTCACGGAATCTATATGTAGTCACAATCGCCAAAAGGAAATATTCCAACCTGGCATTTTAAGTGAATATCAAGTTTCAGGTGGCAGAAAAATAAATAAAGTTAATTATTATTTATCGGGCAATTATTCATCTCATAAAGGTATTATTATAGGAACAGAGCAGAAAAAATATCTTTTTTCTACCAGAATTAGCACAACTTTTAAAAATAAACTAGCACTTAATATCAATTATCGCTGGAATTATCAGGAAAACATAAACAATCAAAATGAATATAAGGGAAATAATTTGATCTTTCAGGGTTTGAGCCAGGCGCCTTGTATTGAATGTACTCCAGAATCACTTTATAAACGTACTAGCCTATCATTCAAAAACAGGCTGCTAACTGACTATTATGTTTTGAATGATACAATTACACCAGCTTATATTAGAAATAATAACAATCATTCATTGAATTATTTTTCTAATGCGGGGAGTATTCAAGGTCGGTATCAGGTCAATGAACATCTTGGTTTTAACCTTATTGAATCATTTATGGCTAGAAATTCCGTCTATAGTAATAATTCAATATTTACAAAGTATTATGAAAGTATCAATGTTCAAAGGAAAAAGCAGGTGTCAATTGAAAGCGATGAAAATATTATATTAATCAATCACCAAATCAATCTTTCCTATAATCAACAATTTAACCAACACAAAATTGGGATCTTATTAGCAAATCGATACTACATTGACAACCTAAATTGGAAAGTAGATACCTTATCTTCCATTATCCCTGATCATTTTTATTTGAAAAACTCTATGGCCGGGTATGGACTACAGGGTTCAGTTATAAGAAAGATTTCCTCCTATATAATCCATTTAAACTACAGTTATCAAGATAAATACTTTGCATCGGCAATTGCCAATTTCAGTCAAATCAAAGAAGGGTTTTATATTAATAACCAAACTTTATTTCCATCACTCTCACTAAGCTGGGATTTAGCAAAAGAACCATTTCTATTGTCGCAAAACTGGATCAATGAATGTAGCTTTTATTCAAATTTTGGAATTAGCGGCAATTTCCCATTAATTGGTTTGGCAAATGGTATCATCCAACCACCAACCCTATACTTATGGAATGGTGATCCTTCTCATTTTATAATCAAACAAACTACCAATCAATATTTAAATAATGAGCGCAATACCGAGTTGAATTTTGGACTAAAGAATGCATTCTTTGATCATCGTTTAAAATTGAATGGTGCATTTTATAAAAAGAGGATTGATAACCTTATCATCTTAAGAGATATCCCATATTATTATGGAGGCGGTCAAACCTATCTAAATGTCGGAAATGTTGGTGTTTGGGGACTTGAATTTGGATTTGAAACAGAGCTTATTTCTGAAAGGAATACAAATTGGATGGTTCAGGGAAATTTTTCAAAAAGTAGACAAAAGGTGGTAAAACTCGGCGATGGTGAAGACATGAGTTTCCTGTCCGATGATCTAATGTTCCCAACCTTTATCATTAAAGAAGGGCAGGCTCTTGGAGACATCTATGGTTTTAAATACTTGGGTAAATGGACCCAGCAGGATGAAATAGCAAAAGACATCCGATTCATTAATTACAACGGTCTTAAGTTTGCCAATCCAGACACATTAAATAAAGGTTTAGATGAAAATGACCTGACAATAATTGGGAACTCTATACCCGATTTTAATTGGAATTTATCCAGTTCATTTCAATATAAAAACTTTGGACTTGACGTAGTTATTTATTCATCCTGGGGGGTTGATAAATACAACGCAACAAGAGCAGGTACATTTATTTCGGGAGTAAATCGTGATGTACTTACCTTCTATAACGATTCTATTTCAGCAATTAAATATCCCTATTTCTACGAATCATCCCATTTTATTGATGATGCAAGCTTTATTCGTTTGAAGACTTTAACTTTCAGGTATGATCCTCCCCAAAAATATTGGGGATTAGAATTTTCATTTTCACTAAGTTTTGAAAATATTATCACCCTCTCACGGTATCGGGGATATGATCCCGAAGCTACCATCTTCACGGATAATAATTTTTCGGATAATGCGATTGACAGAGGAGCTTTTCCAAACCCAAAATCTGTGATGATTGCTATTAACGTTAATCTTTGAAAGTATGAGGAAGTTTATAAAGATGGCATCAATAAAACAATCCGGAAAGTTTCTGCTTTTTTGTCTAATCTTCATTGCTGCGTTGTCAAGTTGCAACAACTTTATTGAAAGCGAACATACAGAGATACTTGGCATTCAAAGCAAAGCTGATTTTGTATCTGCATCAGAAGGGGCTGAAGACCTATTCATGCATTTGTTGTTAACAAACTGGTATCAAGACATTAACTATTTTGCAGATGATAGGACCTATAAGAACTCCAATCCATATGAAACCTATTATACGAACAGTTCAAGTAGTGTACATTCGAATTCTCAAGATGATGTAAATGAAAGAAATTGGATTTATCTGTATCAATTTATTCTTTCTGTAAATAATATTCTACAACAATACAATAATTCAAAGTTTGACCTAGACGACATTGATGTTAAGATAGGAGAGTTATTGTTCATTAGGGCATATTGCTACTTTAGATTAGTCAGAATTTATGGGAATTTGCCCATTGTTGAGGATACTAAAATTGATTATGAAAAACCTAAATCCAGTTTCAGCGAAATTTATGAATTCATAGAGAATGACCTTAAAAAAGCATGGCAACTTTTGCCTTTTGATACTGGAAAGCATACTTGTCTGGCGATTGATAAAGGTACAGTGAAAGGTCTTTTAGCCGAACTTTACTTAAGTTGGGCAGGATATCCGGCAATGGATGCTACAAAATATCAACAGGCAGCAATTGAAGCCAAAGGATTAATTGACAGCTCATCCTATTATGGGCTAAATTTTATAACTGATTTTAAAGATTTGTGGACTGATGGATTAATAAATACTGGTGAAGATATATTTTGTTTTTACGTAAATGAATTGAATGAGTTTAATCCATCCTGGTATCCATACTTTTATACTTATGTTGAGTCAGAATATACCTGGTCATTTTATTCGATAGATAAAACAGGGTATACAAACGGGCCAGAGTATTTTCAGGTTGAAGCCAATTTCTACAATAAATTTCCTAAAGGCTACCGGAAAGATATAACCTTTTTTACTACGATTTATGTTCCAGAAGACAAGTTTAATAGAATCGAGCGTGATACAGGTTTTTTCTTTATCAATCAAGTAAATGATGACGTAAGACCTATTTATCGAAAGTTTTTTATTGATACAATTCGCTATAAGCCTGATTCGGAATTTTACTATGCATTCTCACCTAAAATGTGTTTTCTTAAATATACTCAAACAATTCTCACTTATGCAGAAGCACTATCTAGAACCGGTATTATCACGGAGGAAACATATAACCTTGTTAATCAGATAAGGCGAAGGGCAAATCACTTACCACTCGATTTGCCCTCAAAGTTTGATCTACCATACGGATTGTCCTCTCAGGCCTTTGCAGATTCAGTAGTTCAGGAAAGGGCATGGGAACTTGCAGGAGAACCAGAAAATCGTTGGTTTGATTTAGTTCGGCTTGAAATGGTGGAAGAAGTCTATGCTAGTAAAATGGAAGGAGATGAAGAACCATTCTTCCCTCAGAATGTTAACGGAAAATACTTTTTTGAAATACCAGAATATGATATCAGGTTAAATCCTAATTTAAATATGTGTGCAAATGAACTGATTATAAAATGACCTTAATATCAACAAAGTCAAACTAAAAATAACATAAACCCTAAATAATTAATAAAATAATTTAATATGAAAAGAATAAAATTACTAGCATTAATATTGATCATTTCCTCTATGGCTTTCGCTGATCAGTTCAATCTGAATGTTGACGAGGATTGGCAAGCTACGATTGGGCATACTTACACCGAGTTTAGGGATGTATATACCACCTACATGTGTGAAATTGCTGATGAATTTATCCTAAGTGTTGACCTAAGTACCAACTGTCCTTATTCCTTATATCCAAAGATTGAGGCTACGCTTAATTTGAATTACTATGGGAGTCAAAATGGATATGCAACTACTGCCCGTGAGTCACATGGCAGTAGTAATCCTATTGTAGATGATGTTGAATTAGTTAACAATCTACAATGCGTACAAACTGTGACATTACTCGTTCAGATGTGGATAAAACCTGGATATTCTGGTTATGCAGATTGTAGTGTCACATGGTAAAAAAAAATAATTAACAAATCATTAATAACAGACTAATTATTATAGGGTTTATGTTTTTACACAAAAAGAATTTAATTCTCTGCATGATTATCTTATTAGTTTCATGCAACAGATCTCAATTAGATAGTAGAACTATTATTCAAATTAATAATGTCAAGATATCCAGATATGAATATGAAAAAGAATTAAATCGAGCGTTATTAAAATATAATAATGACGAAAAAAACAAAGTTACGAAACAATTTTGTCGTGATTTTTTGAACAATATATTTTTTATTGCAGAAGCATATAACAAAGGATATGATACAATTCAAATACTCAACGAAAAAGTAAAGGCTGTATCAGACTTCATGATGGCACAAAGAAATGGTTATTTATGGAATAGAAATATTACCCCTATTGTAGATAAGTTTGCAGTACCAACCAAATCAATGATTTCTAAGAGAAATAAGATTTATTACTTTGATTATATAGAAATTACAAGTTTGGATTCTTTGAATACCATTATTGACATTCAACAATCAGATAACAAGATTATGAGTCGGGAAGATTTTGAAAGAATAAAAAGTTTTTGCCATCAATACAACTTTATAAGCAATAATTATTCCATATTTCAGTGGCCTTTTTTGTTTTTTGAAGAGTATACAGATGTTTTATACAACATGAAACCTGGAGAAATCAAGGGACTGCTTCATGTCAAAGATTTTTTCTATTATGTATACCTTGATCATATTGAGGAAGTGAATAATGATGATGATAATTTTAATTCTTTTGTTAAAGAATTAAAAATTCTTAAAGAAAATGAGCTAAATAATGCAAAATGTAATGAAATGGATATGAAAGGTGAACTCTCATTTTTTAGTGAAAATATTAACCTTTTCTATACATTTATTGAAAGTGGAAATAGCCCTTTAAACTATCCTGACAACTTTATATTACTAAAATATCATTTAAATGATAGTACAAATTATCTTGATGTTGACAAATATAAAAATTACATCAAGAATATGCCTTTAGTAAAAGTAATTAAAGGCAAAGAAGATTTAGAATATCAAATCAAACAATATTATTACAATGAATTTATGAAAGATGAAGCCATGTCTTTAGGTCTATATAAATCAAAGACATTCTTGTTAGATAGGAATAATTATAAAAATAAGCTTATTCTAAATCATTATTTGCAAGAAAACATTTTAAGTAAGATTAAAATCGATACTAGCGAGGTTGAAGAATACTATTTGAATCATAATTCTGATTATATAATTTCAAAAGCTATTATAGTTAATCTTATTTATTTTAAAGAATCAATTGATGCAGAAAAAGCGTTAACTCAACTTGGATTAAATGGATTTGGTAAAGAAGAATATAGGTTATTAGAGAAGGTTGACACAATAATTTTTGAAGAAGCTATTGATATTGAAAAAACACCTATTCCACAAGACATATTAAAAGAACTAATTAATATTCAAGGCATAGGATGCTGTAAACAGCTTATTCCGTCAAATGATAAAGTTTTGCTTATTGTAAAAAAAAGAAATCAAGATAATTATAAACCTCCTTTACATAAAATATACAATATAGTATACAAGACATTATATAATGAAAAGATTCAATTATATAAAAATGCGAAGATTGAAGATCTCAAGAAAGAATATAATATTGTTATTAATAAGACTGGCATTGACTATTAACTGAAAGCAGAATAGCCTTTGTATGTAAATTTGAAAGTATGAAAAAGAAAATTCTGATTTTCTTATTCTTTACAATAACACTTTTATCTTCTGTTTTATCTACTGTGGATTTTGATTTTTGTAGGTACATTTTACCAACGACATATATATTTTTGATAGGGGGGCTGACAATAATCGGGATTTACATTTATCTATATATTAAAAGTCCAGTTATACTTCTCTATTTTGGGTTACTTGATTTTGTGATATTGCTCTGGGGATTGTATTTAACAACATCATTTTTTTTAAGTCCTCTTTATAATAGACAAACCGATGCACTATTTTTTTACTGGTTTGCAATTATATTATACTTTACAACTCAAAGTCTTGTAACAATTTTCGATAAAAACCTTATTTCTAGGTTAGTTTTATATTCCATTCAAGCAATTGGAATAATTCAAACATTTTATGCATTATTACAATGGATTAATATAATGCCAAATATTTTCGGATTTAAATTTGGTGGTTCTTTCGGCAATCCTGGAAATCTTTCAAATTTAATAGTAGTAAGTTATATTATTTCGTCTGGTTTATTTTTACTTGGCAACAAGATGAAGGTCTTATATGGTATTCTTTCATTAACACAACTCACTATTATTATAGCTTCTTTCTCTAGGACATCTTGGCTCGCTTGTATCATTTCCTTTTTTTTCCTTCTTACATTCAAATCACGTATTAAAACTCGGATAACTCGATTTAATAATAACAAAAACAGATTATTAAAACTATGTATTGTATTTTGCTTGATTTTCTTCCTAATTTTTTCTTTCGATAAAGCATATGATTTGAAACGAGCTTCTGCAAATGGCAGATTATTAATCTGGGGAAATTGCATAAAATTAATTTATGAAAAGCCATTGTTTGGACATGGATATGAATCACTTAATGGGAAATATGCAAAACAACAAATAAACTATTTTGCAAGCGAGAAAGATAATAATTCAAATAAATTGTTAGCTGGCACCCCAATTTTCGCATTTAATGACTATCTACAATATACTGTTGAATATGGCTCAATAATGCTTATATTTTTTGGAGTGCTAATTTATTGCACTTTTAACATTAATAACTCTAATAAATATCTTACAATAGTAAAATCAGCTCTACTCGCAATATATATTTCAATGTTTACTTCGTACCCACTACAAAATCAAACTGTTAATTTATCATTCTACCTTTTAATTTCTTCAATTTCAATTTACTCAAAAAAGGTTATGGCTATTAAGATTAAACGCAAAATCTTTTACCTAATAGCAGCCATCGTTATTGTATTCAATTCATATATTATTTATGATGCAGTCATAACCTTGTATTATGGGAAAAAATGGAAGAATGCGTTTGAATTATCAAGCAAGAACCCTTCTAAATCTTCGGAACAATTTATTTCTATCTCCCCATATTTAAGAAAAAATAAATCCTTCCTTTATATTCAGGGCCTTGTTTTCTTTAAAGCAAAAAAATATGTTGAATGTATTAATCATTTTGAGAACTATAAACATCTATTTATTTCTACAGATATGTATTTAATGTTAGGGGAATCGTATCAGCAAACTGAAGACTATCAAAATGCAGAAAAGAACTATTTATTAGCTTCTAATTTAATTCCATATTTATTTATACCTAAATATAAATTATTCAAGCTTTACATAGAAAGTAATCAACTTGATAATGCAAATAGAATAGCTTCCGAAATAGATACAATGAAAATTAAGGTCTATTCCAAAACTGTATCAAATATAAAAACAGAAATTAGGAACTATTTACGCCAAAATCCAATAAAAGATGAGAAATAATTTAGTCTTTATTTTAATAATATTTGTACTACTATGTACTTGCAAGAATAATTCGAAAATAAGTCATTATGGTTCTGAGTGGAGTAATAATTTCCAGATAAGACGGGGCATCAACATCAGCCACTGGCTTTCGCAAAATCCCGACAAAAGCGAAAACCGAAAACAATTTTTCACCAAAGAAGATACTGAAATCATTGCAAGATTAGGTTATGACCATGTCCGCATCCCTGTTGATGAAGAACACCTGTGGGATGAAAACGGGAACCGCATGGAATCTTCGTTTTCAATGCTACAAGAAGGGATTGGCTGGTGCCTGGATAATGACTTAAAGGTAATCATCGATTTGCATCAAATACGGTCTCATACTTTCAATAACCAGAATAATTTGCTTTGGACATCCAAACCTGCACAGGCCGACTTTATCCAAATGTGGCTTTCGCTTTCCAACGAATTTTCAAAATACACGGTTAAGGACGTAGCTTATGAGCTCTTAAATGAAGCCGTTGCAGACAGCAGTTCACAATGGAATAACTTACTAAAAATAACAATCGATTCCCTTCGGAAATATGAACCTGAGCGCAAAATTATCATTGGGTCAAACCGCTGGCAATCACCTGATACCTTCGATGAATTAATCGTTCCTGAAAACGATTCTAATATCATCCTGTCTTTTCATTTTTATGCCCCCCATGCATTTACCCATTACCGAGCACCATGGATGACATCAGGAATTTATACCGGAGATGTGAAATACCCGGGACAGGTGGTTGAAAAAAGAGACCTCATTGGCTATCCCGATAGTATCGTTAAACCACTACGGGAATCAAACGGCTATTACACAAAAGACACGTTGCAAAAAATAATGAAGGAACCAATTCGATATGCCCAAGACCATCACCTTCAACTTTACTGTGGTGAATTTGGAGCAATGCCTACGGTAAGGCGTGGCGACCGTCTGGCTTGGTACACCGATGTCAGAACCATCTTTGAAGAAAATAACATTGCATGGTCTAACTGGGACTATAAAGGTGCTTTGTTTGGCATCCATTATCCCAACGGACAAGTTGATGAATATCTTGTAAAGGCCCTAATACCAGACAATAAACCAAGAGAACAAAAATGAAATGTAAAAACCGAAGACATACACTAAACAAAATTGCTATTCCATTTCTAAATAGTAACGATAAAGTCCCCTTTAGGGGATTTAGGGGTTTATTTATGATCCTGATTATAACTTCAGCTTGCAACAAATATCCCGTCGAAGTAACCACCGCGTTATCCCAAATGAGCAAAGAAAATCAAATAAAATTTGAGAAAGTCTTTGACCATTACAACCAACCGGAGGATAGTCTGAAACTCAAAGCAGCTTATTTTCTGGTTGAAAACATGCAGGGGAAAGGGTATTACAAAGGCAAACAACTGGAAGATTTTAACGTACTTTTTGATGTGTTGGCCAATAAACCTGCCGATTATCGCGAAAACCTGCCCTGGTATGCCGATGAACTGAACGTACTTTTCGATTCCATTGAGAACATTTATGGACCTTTGAGTTATTCCAACATGTATTTTATAAAAGACGAAGACGCTTTTACCACAGAATCGTTTATCAGATATATCGATGAAGCTTTTAAGTCATGGGGGAATCCTTGGAGCAAACAGGTTGTGTCCTTCGTCGATTTTTTAAACTATGTTCTGCCGTATCGGAATTTTAGTGAACCTTTGGAGCCATGGCGTGAGATGTATACCCAAAAGTTCAACTGGATTTATGATTCCGTATCGCCGGGAGAAGACATTATCAGTATGGCAGACCGTTTAAACGTAGGTTCTGAACTGAAATTTTCAAACGGATTCGGAAGGTACATTGTTTCCATTGCCCCGAGTGATCTGTTAAAAGCTATGTATGGCACTTGTGCAGATAACTCCAACCATAAGGCTATGATTATGCGATCCTTTGGGATACCTGTAGCAATAGACTTTCTCCCTTTGTATGGTAGCGACCATAACAGCCACTATTGGAATGCGATCAAAGATCAGAACGGGAATTTTATCAGCTTTGAAGAAGCTTTGCACGATATTAACGCATTCGTAGCATATAAATACAAAATAGGAAAGGTCTTCAGAAAATCATTTTCAAAGAATAAAGCACTTGCCGAATTATTAGAAAATGAAAAGGACAATACACCTTCCGTTTTTACTTCATGTGATTTTACCGATGTCACATCGGAATATGTGGCCACAAGTACAGTTAAATTAAAGTTGGAAAACATCCCAAATGAAACAAATTACGTATATGCTGCTGTGTTTAATGTACAAGATTGGTCCTTAATTGATTATGCTGTTGTTGAGAAAGATGGTTCTGCTACTTTCAAACAGATGGGTAGGGACGTTTTATATCTCCCTGTCTATTCAATACAAGGAAAACTTATCCCTGCAGCGTTGCCATTTTGCATAACGCCTAAAGGATACATTAAATACGTTGAATCTAATAATGGAAGCGAAACTGTTGTTCTTAACCGAAAATATCATTTTCATAAGCGAAAGTCCAATTGGTTAAATTGCCTTAAAGGAGGTGTGTTTGAAGGTTCAAATGACCCTGATTTTCAAAAGGTATTCACATTGGCCAAGGTAGAAGAGGCACCGGGGGAACATCTGGTTGAATTAAACAATAGAGTGAATAAACCTTTCAAATATTATCGTTTCAAATTCTCACAAGATGAAGAATCAATCGTCTATGATGGCGATGGCGCTAGTATTGCAGAGATTGAATTAATTACTCCTGAAGGCAAGACATTAAGTGGAACACCCTTTGGCAGTCCAGGGAAAAAATACAATCCTTACATTCCTGAAAAATGCTTTGATGGGAATTATCTCTCATTTTTTGAAGATAGTAGAACAGGCAACATTAATAAATTTGTTGGTTTGAAGCTGGATAAACCTCAGCAAGTCAGTAAAATCCGGTTCATTGCCCGTAATGACATGAACAGCATCCAAGTTGGAGACTTATATGAACTCTTTTATTGGGATAATCAACAGTTCAAATCACTTGGACAAAAGTTCGCTACAAGTCAAGAGCTTACTTATAAAAACGTTCCCAAAGGGGCTTTACTTTGGTTACGAGACCTTTCTGAAGGCAAAGAAGAAAGAGTTTTCACTTTTGAGAATGGGAAGCAAATCTGGTGGTAATTAACTGAAATTATGTATCATAATAAACTATTTGATTTTACATCATAATATTTTAAATTGAATTTCGTTAAACAATTAATTATAAACCCTTAAAACTTAAATTATGGCAAGTACTAGCGAAACAGGCCATGCCAAAAATGTGGCCAACTTCGAAAAATTATTAACAAACGTTACCGGTTTCGGTACAGTGTACAATCCCTCAAAGGAAAGCATCAAAATTCCTGCTCTAATTGCCCTGCTGGAAACAGCAAAAGGGGCAATAACAAATGTTAATTCGGCTGAACCAGCATACAAGAATGCAGTAAGTGCAAGAGAATTGGCTTTTAAACCATTCAGCAAACTCATCACAAGGGTAAACAACTCTTTAAAAGCTTCCAATTCATCTTCTCAGGTTGATGACAGTGCAATGACTTTAATTCGCAAACTGCAAGGCCGTAGGTCAACCCCTAAAATGACAGAGGAAGAAAAACAAGCAGCAGCAGCGGAGGGAAAAGAAGTCAATCAAAGTTCATCCTCTCAAATGAGTTACGACAGTCGTTTAGACAACTTCGACAAGTACATTAAACTACTTGCTTCTATTCCTGAATACGCCCCAAATGAGACAGAGTTAACCACCGAGTCACTGACTACCGTCTACAATGATTTAAGTGCTAAAAACACCGCCGTAATCAACGCGACAGTGCCGTTAAACAATGCCCGCATTGCAAGAGATCAAGTGCTATACACTCCACTCACTGGCGTAGTCGACATTTCGGTGGATGTTAAAACGTATGTTAAATCAATCTTTGGTGCAACAAGTCCCCAGTTCAAACTAATTTCAAAGTTGGCATTCAAATCAGTTAAATCATAATTGCATTATAACAACTGCATTCCTTGAATGAGGTACTTCATTCATCAATAATTAAACTGCGGTTGTGTATAAAGCAACTGCGGTTTAATATATTGTAACTGCGCCTATCAAATAGTGAACTGCACTCATGTATATCTCAACTGCGTTAACATATAAGACAACTGCGAGTATAAAACAATCAACTGCACTTATGTAATAGCCGTCGGGAAAGTTGTTTCTTGCTACTGCGCCAATTTATCTCGCCTTGACAGAGATAATTCTCGTCTCGACAGTTTTGCACAGACAATCAGATTATATAAAACATAGGTTGCGGAGTCTGTACCAAGCCACCGCAAAAAGGCAAGCACATTTGCAATAGAAAAAATTGCAAAAGAGCTTACCTTTTCCCCTTCGCACGCGCCAACATTCATATAACTTGACAGGATAAAAAGGCCCTCACAAAAAAAAATTAAAACCCCACAACGGCATTCTACCGTATTTGGAGAAAAAATTGACAGACAAGGTTTTCGTATGTCAGAACATTTTATCTTTGATATGTTAAACCAGACAGAAAATGAAGGCCTGGCACCTAACAAACGCTATATTTCATTGCCGTATTCGTTCTGATAACAAAGCACTTAGCCCGCAACAACGGCGGTGTGGCACGACAGGAAAGCAGCCCGCAATCGGCAACGCAAACATAGCGCAACCGTTGTGGAGCCACATAAACCGCAAATAAAATTCAGTTTAAACGTTCTTACATTTAATATGCCGAAGAGATATTACAACTCGTGAAGTCCACTGTTTGAAGGGCTTTTGGAATATTGCTAGCCGAAGAATCCTGCTCAGGTTTTAGCCGCTTTTGCGGAAAAGTGTTCAGCACTAAACCTTGGTCGGACGAAGGCAAGCTGCTCGGCAGAGACGCGCATTAAACTATGGACGTGTTTAAGTTGAACTATTGCGATTATTCGCTATTGCAAAAAAGTGTTTGGC
>JBGUEP010000074.1:0-15029 GCA_041821245.1 Prolixibacteraceae bacterium | reverse complement strand
ATGCCCGGTGGTGTGGGGGGTCAGCGGCGTGAGCCGCTTCCTACCCGATTAGAAAAATGTTCACCTATTAGACAAATACCGCGCAGTGAATATGGGGATCAATAACGTTAAATACCGCAGCGCAGAGTGCGTCAAGTAATAAGTAAAAATAATATGCCAGATAAAGAATTCATCATTAAACAGGTGAAAGATAATATTCAAAAGTTCAATCCCTTTGACTTTTGTAGTGGAGGCGGATGGCCCAATTATAAAACATTGGATGTGATTATAAAACGTATGGAAGAAAATGAGGAAGGAACGACTGTTGATGTTTGTATTCTGTATGTTTGTGATCATGCCAACGCTTGTTTTGTGGAAAACAGTAATATGGATACCCTGGACAAGGTTTTGTTCTTTGGGAGGGATGGTTCGTTCAAAATTGTAGAATAGTATAGATCTTACACAAATGAATACCAATGAACAGGGAAGCTTAATCATTTTTCATACTACTAGCAGGCACTATTATTAATCGAATTCTTCCAATTATTAGGTTTCCATACCTATCAATCCAACAATTTTTTAACTTAGGGTCTGAATAAATCTAACTTAAATCTAACATGATGAATACCTGTTTATCACGCACAGCCTGGCTGGGTATACTTATTTTACTTTTCACTGTCAATGGTTTTGCTTTAAAACCACAAAAAGCAGTATCACGCAATGCCCTTTCGGAAACGCAGGCTTTGCTCGACCTGTTTTACTCCATCTCAGGCAATTATATCCTTACCGGACAGCACAATTATCCGTCAACAATGGACAAAAATTCCAAGTTTGCTGAAAAATACATAGGTGAAAAACCAGTCATCTGGAGTACCGATATGGGATTTGCTGAAGATGGGGATACCGATTCCTATCTGGCCCGTCCCGACATTGTGAAGGAAGCCATCAGGCAACATAAATTGGGCGCCATTGTCACCATTTGCTGGCATGCCGTTCCACCAACAGCTGATGAACCCATCACTTTTCGTCCACTGCCTGGAGCCGATCCAAACAATCTGGCCAGTGTTCAGGGGCAACTATTGGATGCGCAATATAAAGCTTTATTTACGCCTGGTTCAGCATTGAATGTAAAATGGATGGCCCAAATGGACACCGTTGCCCATTACTTGAAACAGCTTCAGGTAGCCAAAGTTCCCGTTTTGTGGCGACCCTACCACGAAATGAACGGCGACTGGTTCTGGTGGGGTGGACGTACGGAAGGGGAGTATACCACTCGAAGAATCTATCAGACCATGTTCGAAAGGTATACCAATGTACACCATCTGACCAATCTGGTTTGGGTGTGGAGTGTCGATCGCGTGAGTCGTGATGGAATGGAGTTCGAAAAATTCTATCCGGGTAATGATATGCTCGATATTCTTGCATTAGATGTTTACGGCAGCGATTTCGCCCAAAAGTATTATGATGGTTTAATGAATCTTTCAAACGGAAAACCTTTGGTTTTAGGTGAAGTGGGAAATCCGCCTACGGAACAAGTTATGAAGGAACAACCCAACTGGGCCTACTGGGTAGTTTGGGCCGGAATGGTTCGGAATACGAATAAAAAACAATATCAGGAATACATTCAAAATCCAAGGGTTTTGTTTCAAAACGATTCAGCCTTTCTGAAGGAGATCAATGCCTTTCGTAAAAAATGTCAACTTATACCCATTGATCCAACATCGCCTTTCAGCGGAACATGGATTCTGAATGAAGATAAAAGCACTGCCAGCCGAGGCTTGGGAAATGCTGCCTATCAACTGGAAATTCTTCAGTTAAAAGATGAACTGATGATTGAACGCTCAAGCATTGTTGAGTGGGGCGAAGATCAGGTGAGCCACGATGTTTATAAGGCCTCTGCCGAAGCAATTAAAACAACAAACCGTTGGGGAGGAGAGCAGCTTTCCACTGTAAGCTGGGTCAACGGCACTTTGCTGGTGAAAACAGTATCCGCTTTTAACAGAGAAGGGCAAAGTAGTGAGATTTGGATAATTTCAACTAATGGCAAAGAATTAATTCTCAAACAAAAATCCGATTCCCAATGGGGCAAGCAGGAATCGGAACTCGTATACGACAAAAAATAATCTAACAAATATTAACCTATATGATGAGAAAATTACTTGTAATTGTGGTATCTGTTCTGGTATCAGTACTTTCAGTGGCTCAAGAATCAAAGCCACTTTATTTAGACACCTCGAAAGGTTTTGAAGATCGTGCCACCGATTTGGTGAATCAAATGAGCCTAGAAGAAAAAATTTCGCAAATTGGGAACAGTTCTGCTGCCATTCCTCGTTTAGGGATCAATCCATACGATTGGTGGAACGAATGTTTACATGGAGTGGCCCGCGCCGGAGTAGCGACTGTTTTTCCCCAGGCCATTGGGATGGCCGCAACATTCGACAGGAACATGATGTCCTCCACTGCAAATGTAATCAGTGATGAAGCGCGTGCAAAACACCAGGAAGCTTTGAGAAATAATAATTTTAGGCGTTACACGGGTTTAACCATGTGGTCACCAAACATCAACATCTTCCGTGATCCCCGCTGGGGACGTGGCCACGAAACCTACGGCGAAGATCCCTATCTCACCGGACAAATGGGAATGCGCTTTGTGAAAGGTTTACAAGGGAACGATCCAAAATATTTTAAGGTAGTAGCTACCGCAAAACATTTTGCCGTGCACAATGGTCCTGAACCCGACCGGCACACCTTTAATGTAGTTCCTGATACCCGTGATTTGTGGGAAACTTATTTGCCTGCTTTTGAAGACCTGGTGGTAAAAGCAAAAGTGTATTCCGTAATGGGTGCCTACAACCGGGTAGATGGAGAATCAGCCTCAGCCAGTTGGATGCTGCTGGAAGATATTCTTCGTAAACAATGGAAGTTCGATGGTTTTGTGGTGTCCGATTGTGGTGCCATTCGCGATATTTATGCCAACCATAAAATTGTAAATTCGGCAGAGGAAGCTGCGGCCATTGGTGTTCGCCGTGGCTGCGATTTAAACTGCGGAAGTGTTTATCAGCAAGCCATGTTAAAAGCCGTTGAAGAAGGTTTGATCGATGAAGGTGAAGTCGATTTGGCGGTTTATCGTTTAATGCTGGCCCGCATGAAACTGGGCATGTTCGATCCGGTTGAAATGGTGCCTTATGCCCAAATTCCATACAGTGTAAATGATTCAAAGGAAAACGATCAAGTGGCGCTGGAAATGGCGCAAAAGTCGATGACGCTGTTAAAAAACGATGGAATTCTTCCATTAAATAAAAAGAAAATAAAGACCATTGCTGTAGTTGGTCCAAACGCCGATTCGGAAATTGCCTTACGTGCCAATTATTTTGGCGATGCATCGCACCCGGTAACAATCCTGAATGGAATCAAAAATCAAGGAGGTAGCAAAGTAAAGGTCTTATACGATGAGGGTTGCCCCATTGTTGAATACGATGGAGATCAGCGTCGTCACGATTTGGTAGATGGCAAATACTTGTCGACACTTGATGCTAAGGGGCAAAAGGTGTCTGGTTTAAAAGGAGAGTATTTTAATGGAAAAAGCTTTGAAGGTGAACCTGTTTTAACACAAATTGATCCTCAAATTCGTATGTCATGGGGGCAAAATTCACCAACGGCTACAGCTGTTGCACAAGGTTTATTAACTCCGGAACAAGCAATTGATAAGGATTATTTTTCGGTACGATGGACAGGACAGCTCACAGCACCTGAAAGTGGAACTTATGAGTTGGGTGCTTTGTCGGACGACGGATGTCGTATTTTCCTTGATGGTGAAAAAATTGTGGACGACTGGACAGAACATGAAATGATTCCCAATGTGGCAAAAGTCAAGCTGGAAAAAGGGAAAAGTTACGATTTGAAAATTGAATACTACGAAGCTGAATTGGATGCAGGTATTTGGTTAGTTTGGAAAAATATGGCAGAAATGGAGAAGAAAAAAGGTCCGTTTGAACCATCTGCTGAAATGTTGGCGAAGGTGAAAAAAGCCGATGTGGCCATTTTTGTTGGTGGCTTGGATGCCAATTGGGAAGGCGAAGAAATGCGCGGTCGTAAAGGAATTGATGGGTTTAACGGGGGTGATCGGACCAAAATTGAATTGCCAGCATCACAAATAAAAACCTTACGCGCCATGCAAGCCACAGGAACACCGGTGGTATTTGTATTGATTGCCGGTAGTGCCATTTCATTCGACGGTTTGGAGAAAGAATTGCCGGCCATTTTAATGGGTTGGTATCCTGGTCAGCGCGGTGGCGATGCTGTAGCTGACGTTTTATTCGGAGATTACAATCCCGCAGGACGTTTGCCTGTGACCTTCTACCATTCAACCGATGATTTGGCCGATTTCAAAAATTATAACATGCAAGCAGGAAAAGGCTTCACTTATCGTTATTTTAATGGAGAACCGCTCTATTCATTCGGTCATGGTTTGAGCTACACCAACTTTGAGTATTCCGATTTACAGCTGGACAAAACCACCATTTGTGATTTGGACAGCATCATCGTATCAGTGAAAGTGAAGAACGCCGGCAAACTGGATGGGGAAGAAGTGGTTCAATTGTATGTACGCGATGTGGAATCAGAAAAGCCAATGGCTGTTAAACAGCTTCGTGGATTCGAACGTATTGGTTTGACCAAAGGCGAAACAAAAACAGTTTCGTTTAAGCTGAAAGCCAGCGAAGACATGCGCTACTACAATTCGATGTACAAACGTTATATGGTAGACCCGGGTGCATTTGAAATTCAGGTGGGTGCTTCAAGTTCCGACATTCGACTGAAAGGAATTGTGACAGTAGAATAAAATTTTAGTTTCGAACTAAATATTGACCTCCGGAGCCTTAAAAACTCCGGAGGTTTTTTGTTGCTGCATTTGGTTTGTTTTCAATTGTTTTTAATAGATGGCAGTTCGATTTATGCCTAAATAGTTTATCTTTATATTCTATTTTAAAGCCTTTTGTGTTTTTGAGGAATAAACCAAATTATCAACCCAAATGAAAAACCTTATCTTAATTCTTTCTCTTGTTTTGCTCATATCTTGTGGTAAAGACGAGTCGGGACCTGTGACAATAAATCTTCTCAATGGGGTAATTCAGAAAGGACCTTTTATTGCAGGTTCTTCGGTTGAAATGAGTGAGCTTGATAAAAACCTTGATCAAACAGGACGCATCTTTAAAACAGAGGTTCAATCAAATTCCGGTGATTTTCAATTTGAAAATCTTTCGCTCGATAATTCCTATGTCTTATTAGAAGCTGACGGCTACTATTATAACGAGGCTTACGGAGTTACATCGGAGTCTCCACTTCTATTGCAGGCATTCGTTGATTTAAAAGCAACTGACCGTGTTTGTGTAAATATATTGACGCATTTAGAACGGGATCGCGTTTCGTACTTGATGGAAAAGGGAAAAGATTTTCAGAAAGCTAAAAGTCAGGCAGAAAAGGAAATTCTGAAAGTTTTTCAAATAGATAATATGCTGGATGAAAATTTTGAGATGCTGGATTTAACCCAAGCGGGAAATGATAATGGGATTCTAATGGCAATTTCGGCTATATTTTCCGTACAACATAGAACGGCCGACCTTGTTCAGTTGATGTGGGATTTTAAAATGGATCTCAAGGAAGATGGAACCATTGATTCACCTCCGGTTAGGCGATTGTTGATCAACGGCGCTATTTTATTAGATACTGTTAAGTCCAGGAGTTTTTTTGAAAGCTATTTGACGGATTTGGATTTGACTACCAGTATTCCACCTTTTGAAAAATATGTTGAAAATTTTATCCGGAATTCTGACTTTGAGAATTCAGTCCCCAAGAATGTCCATGAAATTTTAAGTTTCCCGGAAAGTCAGTACGGTGAAAATCTACTTGCTATGGATCAGGATACCTTGTTTTTAACTTCCGGGAAAAGTTATGGAATAAAATTCGTTCACAATTTCGAACAGGAAGTTGTGGCTCAGCTTGTTTTTCGAAAAGATAGTGTTGCGTTTAACCTTCGTGATTATGTAGACTTTGATGAAGATACATTTTTGAGCTGGCTTTATGGTGCATCATCCATCGAAGGTGCAATCTTTATATCTCCTCTTAAAAATGAATCAACAGATGGCAGTTTAATCTTTAAAGACCATGGAGAACTACAACTTAGCACCTCGATCATTTCGCTTGGAACTTTTGAGCCTGTAGACATCATTAAAAGAGATCAGGTGATTATTTGGTAAAAGAATCAGAAAAAGACGGGTGAAGAGAAAACGGATCACATTGAAAAGTTGGGGGAGAATAAATTAGAGTGTAATGCATTTCAATTTGGGAAATACGATAATATAGTGTTTTTAGCTCCACTGATCTTCGATTCGCCTCAAGTCGACTGGGTTTTTACTTTTCTCTTGAAAAAAAAAAGTAAACAAAAGTTCAAGACAATAAAGTAAGGCCGTCTGCAAGACACCAAGTTGACGGAATAATTGCGAAATTAAAATTGGATCCAATCTGTAATAGGATATTTTTGCCATCTTCAATTTTTTCTAAAATCCACCCTATTTATGAATTGATCCCATTTTTTCTAAAATTCACCCCAATGATGAATTGAATTTTGAGTACTTTGAATAAGCAATAACCTGCAATTATTTAAATTGACACATGAAAACTTTTTCCAACAAGAATAGCATGTGATCCTAAATCATTTCCCCACAACAATGTCACATGATCCGTTTTAGAGGTTTAGCCCAGGAGAATATGGTAATAACGTCCCGATAAATGTCAGGATTAATCCGGTGCCTGTGATTAGGAATTAAAAAATAGCGCTTAGGGTACAACATCAAAGCAGCTGCAGTGTAATGTGTTCTTTGGAGCTTATTTTGAGCCTAAAATGAAAAGCCGGCTGGCATTAGGCGAAAAACACTGCTTTGTGTAATGTTCTTCACTTACATCATTGCTGGCATTACCCAAATGTAAAGGGGAATACTCAATAAAATCAGTACGATGGCCACCAAAATCATAAATCGGATTTCAACCGGTAAAGTCTTAAGCATTGGGATATTTACGGTGTAACGATCCATGGCCGACCAAAAGGGGCGCGGGGTATTAACGTCCAAATTGTAATCGAGGCTTTTCAGAATATGGACTGCTTTAATAAGCTGGTTTTCCCTCACCTGAAGTTTGATTCCACCAATGGCCTGGTTCAAATGATTCTGCACTTGCATCGACAGTTCATCTTTCAGAAAGACCTCTATTTCATCGGCTTCCAGACGGGTTTTTGCCAATTGAGCTTCATACGAAGTGTTGAAGGTAATGATAGTCGTCCACTTTTGCGTTGTTTGTTCTGGCGTTTGCATAATTCATGATCTTTTCGATGAATGTTTTCAGCTATTTCTATCTAAGCATTCGTGAAATTGCTTTGAGTACTTAATTTAATTTTATAAACGGTCCATTGTTGCTCTTCATCCATTCTGGCTGACAAGCAAACAGGATAAAAAGGCAGTTGATAAAAACACTGATTTTCATGGCCGATGAGGATTTTGATGTTGAATAAGTCAAAAAATGAATTTTGTTGGAACATGATTTTGTTTAAATTTAAGCGATAAATTTGAAATGATCACCAGGATCAGTTGCTTTTTGCCTAATTGATTAAATTGTTGACTTTTTCAATTCACCGTCCTCGTTTTTACTGATGAATCATTGGAATCATTTTGAAATAGTATTTGTATAACCAAAATATCAACTAGATATGAAAATTTTACCCTTATTGCTTGTTGTTTTATTCTTTCAGATTCAACGCTCATTTACGCAACAAATTTTACCCTTGTGGGAAGGAACGCCTCCCTATTACCAGGCCAGTGGCGAAGAGGAAGTCGTGAAAATGACTGACGTTGCTCGAATCAGCAATGTTCAAACACCTGATATTGCTGTTTATCAGCCGTCAAAATCGATGATTACCGGGGAAGCAGTGATCATTTGTCCCGGTGGTGGCTATTGGATTTTAGCTTACGACAAAGAAGGGATCGACATTGCCAAATACTTCAATTCAAAAGGAATTACAGCCATCGTCTTAAAATACCGATTGCCTGTATCAAAGAGCAATACAGGAGGAGACAAAACACCACTGGCCGATGCTCAGCGTGCCATGCGATTGGCGCGTTATCATGCAGCAGAGTGGGGAATTGATCCGAACAAAATTGGAATCATGGGCTTTTCTGCCGGAGGTCATCTGGCTTCAAGCTTGTCTACCCATTTCGATTCAGGCAATGCTGCCAGTGCTGATTCGGTTGAACAATTGAGCTGCCGTCCCGATTTTTCACTGTTGATTTATCCGGTGATTACTTTCACGCAGGATTTTATGCACAAGGGTTCCAGAACCAATTTGCTCGGAAGTGAAACTCCATCGGAAGAATTGGCTAAATACTATTCCAATGAATTGCAAATTACTGAAGCTACTCCGCCGGCCATTTTAATCCATGCTGCCGACGACAAAGGTGTTCCGGTGAATAACAGCATTGTTTATTTTCAGGCACTTCAAAAATTGGGCATCACTACAGAGATGCACATTTATCCGAATGGTGGTCATGGTTTTGGATTGGCGATCAACAGGGGATATTTATCGGAATGGCCCGATCGCTGTGTCGATTTTATTCATAAAGTTACCCAAGATAAAAACTAGGGAAGAATGAAAACATTTCTAATTGCTTTATCTTCATTTCTACTAATTGTTTCATGTAAATCTGAATTAAAAAAAACAGAAGCAAAACTGAACCATAAATCAGCAATTGAAATAGACAGACAGAACAAAGGGAATGTTGATTTTGACGCCTATTTCATGAATAAAACCATGCGACTCGACTATTTCCATACCGGAAATTCCAGCGAAGAAATGTTTGCCGTAGATCAAGTTTTAAACGACGGAGAATGGGCCGGAAGTAAAAATGTTTTAATTGATGACTTGGAATTGGGCCTTTACTTTTATGAAATACTGGATAAAGAAACTAAGGTCTTGCTTTATTCACGAGGTTTTGCTTCAATTTTTGGTGAATGGCAAACGATCCCCGAAGCCAACAAGCGTTGGGGAACTTTCCATGAATCCATTCGTTTTCCCTGGCCTCAAAAACCGGTTACCGTTCTGGTGATGAAACGCAATGCTGAGAATAAATTTCAATCCATTTGGAGGACCGATATTGATCCGACTTACCTTCAGGTCATTCAAGAAAAGCCAATTCACGACGAAAAAGTGGATGTCATTGTGGAAAACGGACCTGCCAACACTAAACTGGATGTTGTAATTCTTGGCGACGGTTATTCCGCCATGGAGATGGAAAAATTCAGAAACGATGCGAGTCGTTTGTCGGAGGCACTTTTGCGTACAGAACCTTTTGCTTCGCAAAATAAAAGCATAAACATTCGTGCGGTGGAAACACCGGCAATCGAATCGGGGGTCACCAAACCCCACCATGGTGTTTACAAACATTCTCCGCTGTCGGTTCAATACAGTAGCTTTGATTCGGAACGCTATGCGCTAACAACCGATAATAAAACCGTTCGTGATGTTGCCTCTGCAGTTCCCTACGATTGTATGATTATTCTGGTGAATGAACTTACTTATGGTGGTGGTGGAATCTATAATCTGTATACCACCGTTGCAGCCGATAATTATTTTTCGGAATACATTATGGTGCATGAGTTTGGGCACCATTTAGCTGCTTTGGCCGACGAATATTATACTTCGGCGGTGGCTTACGAAGTACCTGAAATTACAACAGAACCATGGGAAACCAATGTTACCGCACTCCTTGACAAGGAGAACCTGAAATGGAAAGATTTGGTGGATGATGACACACCAATTCCTACTACATGGAATAAAGAAGGTTTTGATGCTCATGGTTACCAAATTCAGAAGGAACGCGATAGTCTTCGGGCCAATCATGTGCCTGAAACGCAAATGGAAGCTTTATTCCTCAGGCAAATGAAAGCTGAAGACGAATTCTTCGCGCAGGAAAAATATAAAGATCAGGTGGGTGCCTTCGAAGGGGCCAACTATTGTGCGAAAGGCCTTTATCGTCCGCAACTCGACTGCATCATGTACACCCGTCACAATGTATTTTGCAAAGTTTGTCAGCAAAGCATTGTCCATGTCATTCAGCAATATTCAAATTGAGATGTTTGAAGGACAGATAGGCCATAGTTTAAAGCGCTATGAATTGCCGTTGGCTTCAGCCAACAGACAAGAAATCAATCACACCTAGCTAGTTGGGATGTTCGTAAGGGCTGGTTCGGTTAGGTCATCCACGTCTACAGGAAGTGGCTCTTTTATCCACATTGCACCAAACAACAAAGTGATTCCTTTCACAGCCGTGGGAATACGAAATAACATATTGTTCTGTAAGAGCCAAAAATAGAAGTTCCAAAAATAGAAAAAAGGCTACTTTTAGTGTGTCCTGAAAAATGAAAATTCAGATTAAATCCCATTTTTCACAAGAAAAATTATCTTTATACTATTCTTTAACTAAGCAATTTTGAATGGCAAAAAAAATAGGTTTGATTTTTATTCTTTTTCTTTTTGTAGCCCTGTTTCAGCCATACGATTTATTTGCCCAGAAACATGTTGTGGGCGGCGATTACGATTATGCCCCTTTTTCATTTATTGATAAAACGGGAAATCCCAGCGGACTGGAAATTGAAGTATTGGATGCGATTGCCGCTTCGGGTGATATGAAATTGAGCCATCATCTCAGCAGGTGGGACAGTGCTTTAGCTTACATTCAATCAGGAAAAACAGATATTCTTGTTGGAATCATTTTTTCAGAAGAAAGAGAAAAATATCTCGATTTTACCATTCCTATTCATACCGAATACTATTCTATTTTTATTCGCAAAGATTTGCCATTTAAAGATTTGTCGAGTTTATACGACTACAAACCAGCGGTTTTAGATAGGGATGTTTCCATAGAAAAGTATCTTGTTCCCATGGGATTGTTGAATGATTATGTTTTGGCCATTTCAATACCTGAAGCATTTTCTGCAATAGAACTGGGATTGGCTGATTTTGTGTTAGCCCCAAACCTGCTTGGCTTATACGAGATTGAAAAAAACAACTATCAAAACATTGAAATAAAAGGACCGTCAATAATTCCCAGCATTTATTGCATGGCGGTAAAAAAAGGTGATGACCAATTACTGAAAATTTTGAATGATGGAATTTCGGAGTTGCGAAGCAATGGGAAACTCGCAGAAATACAGGAAAAATGGAGCGTTTATGAAACAGATGACCATAGCTACCGGGAAATTGCCCAAAATATTTGGATTGTATTTATAATCGCAGTTGGTTTATTCATTCTTGTTTTTATTTGGGTTTGGCTACTTCGCAGGCAGATTAAAAAACAGACAGAAAGTATCCATCTTAAAAACCTGGAATTACAAAAAAGCGAGGAAAAATTCAGAGTTATCACTGAAAACTCGAGCGATATCATCTGGCATCTCGACAGTAATTTTCTTGTAACCTATATCAGTCCGGCCGACGAAAGAGTTAGAGGTTTCAACAGGAAAGAAGTCATTGGCATATCTCTTTTTTCTATTTTAAAGCCCGAAGGAATTGAAATGCTAAAGGAGTCGAATAAAAAGCGAATGACCGACCTGAGTAAAGGCATCCGTTTAGCTCCTGGGATATATGAGCTGGAAGAACTTTGTAAGGATGGCAGTTATATTTGGGTTGAGGCCACTGCAACGGCATTATATGATCAGGATGGAAATATTACCGGGTATCATGGCGTCTCGAGAGATATTTCAGAACGAAAAAAAGCGGAACTGTTGCTTAAAGAACAGGAAAGCCGTTTGAGGGAAATGAATTCCACCAAAGACAAACTATTTTCAATTATAGCGCACGATTTAAGAAGTCCGTTTAACGCCATATTAGGCTTTTCGGAACAATTAATTGAAAACATAAAAGATTTTGAGCTTGCTGAATCTGAGAAGTACCTGCAGTACATCAATTTATCGGCCAAAAACACACTTGTTTTACTCGACAATTTGTTAAATTGGGCAAAAACGCAAACCGGACAAAATATTTACAAACCGGACAAAATACATCTGTATGAAATTGTCAGTGAAATATCAGAGTTGTCGAAATCGCTTGCTAAAATTAAAGATATATCGTTGAAATATTCTCATGGTATAGATTATGAAGTATATGCGGATGAAAATATGTTAAAAACAATTTTACGCAACCTTATTTTCAATGCCATAAAATACACTCACTCAAATGGGAAAATTGTTATTTCCGCAGTCCAAAATCAAAACAATATTGAAATTACGGTTTCTGATAACGGAGTGGGTATGAGTGAAGAAACCAGAAGCAAATTATTTAGAATTGATGCCAACATCACAACCCCCGGAACAGCAAACGAAAAAGGTTCCGGTTTAGGCTTGATACTATGTAAGGAATTTGTTGAAAAAAATGGCGGAAAAATTTGGGTTGAAAGTGAATTGGGAAAAGGAAGTGCTTTTACATTTTCGTTGCCTGTTCAATAAGTATACACTTTTCCAATACATGGTGCCTCTCACACCGCAATTCCTTGCATAATTGTGTCTGTTTCTCGTATACCGCAGTTCGTTAAGTTGTTGAGCATCTTTTGTAAATACTGAGTAGTAATACGTAAGCTCTTTTCTCCAACCGATCAACAGGATTAGTAGTCCCTAAAATTGGGCATTGAGCGATAGCCCACCCACACAGAATTGATCGACTCTATACAAAGGCGGCCTTGTTCAACTCCCAAAAGGATAAGACTTCGGCTTTTCTTTTCAGGTTTCTTCTCCCGATTTTCATCGTGACCAAATAAAACATCTCAGACGATTTTGTATCAGCACCCATCAAGTTCTTTAAATTTGCGGTGAATACTAGCCATTCGGAATCCATTCACATTGCCACGCTGAACTTCTGCTCCACCCGAGGCTACTAATGTTTGAGCTATGCGGGCTCGTGTTGTTTTTGTATGGTGCATTAACAGCGAACATCGCATCCAACCGGAGTCAATCCAGCAATCCTTACCAATTTACTCGCAGCCGGGATTGACCATTTTGCAGATAGAATACCTGCTTGTGCAGAACTTATTTTATGTAAGATGAAATTAAAACGACTTTTATGGTATGTTTAATTAAAATTCTCACATTATGAAAAAGTCTATTCTATTCATGTTTCATTTGCTGTTTTGGATTTTCACCAGTTTATTGATTGTTCTTGGATTCCAACTCTTATCCATAACCGCTTCAATTTTGGGAGGAAGTAGTCCGGGTATTATGGAAAATTTAATCGTACTAATGTACATATTACCAATTGGTGCGTGTATTTTTTATGCCGCATATGCTACTTTAAACTTTTTTGTAAAATACCCTGTTCGGTTCTTTTGGATGGCAATTTTGTATGCCAATTTGATCCCAATACTCATATTTATTGAAGTTCATGATTCAGGGGATATTGACTTTTTAGATTTTCTTATCCTTTTTTTACCGATCATCTATTTTAATGTTTTTGGTTTTTTATTTAAGACATTGATTGAATGGATTAAGGATAGAAAAATAAAAGCAGAACTTGAAAGGGATAAAGTAACAAGTCAGCTAGAACTTCTTAAATCACAAATTAATCCACATTTTTTGTTCAATACCTTAAACAACATTGATGTTCTTATTCTTGATGAACCTAAAAGAGCCTCAGATTATTTGAAGAAACTATCAGAAATCTTAAGGTTCATGCTTTATGAAACAAATTCAGATAGAGTTCCTTTAGCAACGGAAATTGAATACATTAAAAAATATGTTGAATTACAAAAGATTAGGACTTTAAACGACAAGTTTGTTGAATTCGAAATTGTCGGGAAAATGAATGATAAATTTATTGCCCCAATGATTTTTATACATTTTGTAGAAAATGCTTTTAAGTATGCAACAAATAAAAAAATAGAGAATGCGATATCCATTCGACTCGACATTTCGGACAGTACAGTATCGTTCATCTGTAAAAATCACATTAATTCAGCCGATGCATCTACGCGGGCGAACAATGGATTGGGTTTTTCCTTGATCAAACAAAGACTTGATTTGATCTACGGGTTAGATTATAAGCTTCATGTAAATAGTGAGGATAATTGGTATATTGTGAAACTTGAAATTAAAATAGCGAATGATTAGTTGCATCATAGTTGAAGATGAACCTCTGGCTTTAAAACGCACCATGGAATATGTCGGGAAAATTCCATATCTCGACCTGTTACAATCTTTCGACAATGGTTTTGAAGCGCTTGGTTTTCTTCGGGAGCAACAGGTCGATTTAATTTTTCTGGATATCAAGATGGATGAATTGACCGGGATCCAACTACTCGAATCCATTAAAAACAAGCCCTATGTAATAGTGACCACTGCTTATAGCGAATATGCCTTAAAAGGATATGAACTGAATGTGACGGATTACCTTTTAAAACCATTTACAATCGAACGCTTTATTCTGGCAGTTGAAAAAGTAGCTACCCAAATTGAGAATAAGACGGATAATACACGTGATTTTTTCTTTGTAAAAAGTGATTATAGAATAGAGAAGGTTTTTTACAACACTATTCTTTTTATCGAAGGCATGAGAGACTATAGAAATATCCAAGTTGAAAATAGAAAAATTCTTACCCTTCAAACTTTTAGCGATTTAGAAAAAGAATTGCCAAAATCATTGTTTTGCAGAGTGCATAAATCTTTCATTGTATCCTTAAATAAAATTGATTTAATTGAACGGAATCGGATTAAAATTAAGGATAAATTGATTCCAATCAGTGAGACTTATAAAGCGAAATTTTATAATAGAATAGGGTTTACCAGTACCGGTCAAAAACAAACGGGACATAATGCAGGCAAAGTTATTGAATCAAAAATTGACGATAATTAGAAATTAACCAGATGACAACCTTCCACCTAATTTGTACACTGATTGTTGGAATCAGTCTATGTGTGTCGGGCATGGTAACGTGCTGTCAAGATGAAAGTTCTTGAGTTCGCCA
>JBGUEP010000073.1:0-15036 GCA_041821245.1 Prolixibacteraceae bacterium | reverse complement strand
GGAAGATGAGAGCTTCGCTCGAATATCACCCGGTCGAACTTAGCTTTTGCAAAAAGAAGCAAGAAGATTTTATGGGAGCCTTGACTTTCTTTGCTTACTTTCTTGAGTCAAGTCAAGAAAGTAAGGCCGTCTGCAAGACACCTTGTTAGCGGAATAATTGCGAACTCAAAATTGGATCCAATTTGTGATAGGATAGTTTTACCATCTTCCATTTTTTCTAAAATCCACCCTATTTATGAATTGATCCAACTTTCTTGCGTTAAGGCAAGAAAGTATGGCCGTCTGCAAGACACCAAGTTGAAAGACTAATTGCGAACTCAAAATTGGATCCAATCTATAATAGGATAATTTTGCCATCAGCATTTTTCTCTGAAATCCACCTTTTTTTGATTGATCCATAATCAAAATTGAAAAGCAGAAAAGTGAACGACTTTATAAAAGCCAGACTAAGATTATTGCCACCAATGCAAGCATCACCAATTCGCCTAACAATACTATTTCTAATTTTTTGATCGAATACATCTTTAACACATTTTTACTGAACTGAATGAACTGCATTTGTTTCAAGGCAATCTATTATTTTCATCATTAAAATTAAACGAACCGTTCAAATTGGTGATGCAGTATTATCCAGAATGCATTAATTATTGTTTGGCAAATATGGAAATACGGGTTTAAACTTCACCGTACAGCCACATACGTATTAAAACGGCGGTAATTCAAAAATGCCCTGATCACTTCATCAAAAAGGATGGTAAGAAAAACTCCTTTTAAGTCAAGATGAAAATACAAAAGCAATAATGACGAAAGCGATATGACAAAGATGGTCCCGAAGGTTTGCGTGTAAAACATCCATTTGGTGTCTTTCATTCCACGAATGGCATTTCCAATCACGACATTAATGGCTACTGGAAATATAGTAATGGAGACGATATTTAAAAGTACGATCGATTCTTTGATTAATGCCTCATCGGATGAAAAAAGAGATAACAATTGCGCCGGATAAATGATAAAAAGTGTTGCGGCAATTAGACAGGTCGCAAAAGCATATTTAAGACTTAAAAAACTTACCCGTAAAGCCCCCTTGCGATTACCTGCTCCCATCTCCTGCCCCACTAAAATCATAGTTGCTTTGGCAATTCCAAGGTAAAAAAAGAAGGTCACCGCCTGAATACGGCTAATGAGGACATATAGACCTACCGCAAAATCATCTACTTCATTAACCAAACGAACGATAATAATTTGCCCGAATGACCAAAACATAGCTTCCAAACCGTAAGGCAGGCCAACAACCACATTTCGCCTTTGAATTTTCCAACGGGGATATAAGAGCCCCTTTAAGTTTGGTTTAAAAGGAAGTCGTTTGGTCGTTACAAAAGCGATGATCAGATAAACCATTCCTAAAAAATTGGCAATGGATGTGGCAATTGCAGCACCTTTTATCCCCATTACCGGAAAACCCAATTTCCCATAAATGAGCACCCAATCGAAAAAGATGTTGGCAACTGTTCCGATAATTGCGGCAATCATTATGGCACGGGTTTTACCCATGCCTTGCAAAATGGCCACAATGGATAATGCAACCCCAAGAAAAAGTACCGAAAAGGAAAGGTATTTCATATATTCGGTGGCATACCTACTTATTTGTTCCGAAGTACCCATCAGGTTCATCAATTCCTGGGCCAGGAAAAACAATAAAAAGAAGAAAGGAATGGCAACCAATAAGTTGAAAAAGAATGACACTTCAGAATAACGCTGAGCACTTCTTAACGATCGACTTCCCAAGCTATGCGATATTAAAACGGTTGCACCAGTGCTTAATGCAGTTAAAAAAGAAATAATAATGTTGTAAGGATACAACACGTTGCCAACAGCTGAAAGAAACAGTGAATTGGACTGCCCAAGCATGGCCATATCGACCTGCAGCTGCAGATACTGAACCAAATTCTGGACAATAATGGGAGTGGCAATTGCAAAAAGCTTGAAGTGCACATTGTCCTTCGCAAATCCTTTAAACATTGACAGAATGCAATTTAGCAGGGATGTTCAACAATCGGGTTAATTGTATTCAATAGGGCATTAGCATAGGGTTAATCAATTCATTTTCACAAATGATTTTGTGTAGACCCCATTTTCAGATATTAAACGGGCAAAATACAAGCCTCCTTTCAGTTCACCTACAAAAAGATGAATGACATCAGATGATGTTGACTGTTGAAGCATCAATTTTCCATTTAGATCTCTTATTTCAAGCTTTGATATTTCAATATTTGAAGCATTCATCTCAATATTTAAATAATCATTTACCGGATTTGGAAATACAGTAAAAGTAATTTCTTCATTGAAAAGCGAAATTCCTGTTTGATCGATATAATTGGGATCAACCAACAATAAAGTTCCGAAATAATCGGCAGTGATGTAGTTGTCATTGGAATGATCGGAAGGCATAACGGTACTTCCAATAAAATTTTCCCTTCCGGTTGTTTCATCATTGTCACAATAGGCCAGGCTAAACCCCATAAGCTTATTATGATGCAGATAAACGCGACTTGCTTCGGGATTATTTTGTTTGAACGTAGCATCGAAATTTTTGATAGCAAATTCCCAACGGTAAGTATGTCCACCAATGGTGTCCATTACAACAGACAGGTTATCCTTTAAATTCACAGTTGTACCTGTTCCACCATCAATAACATCGTAATACGTGCTTACATGGTAAGCAAAAGCATTATTATTCGTTAAGTGATTGCCCTTTGACCGATTCTCGTCAATAAAAATCTCCACGCAGTCATCGTCCCAGTAATTCGTAAAAGGATTCACGTGATCGTCGGATAATGAATCATCAACCACTTCCACCAGTAGGTATAAATAAAGGCTATCCCAAGCCAGCTTAAATTGGCCTGAAAAATCACCTTCTTCCATTGGTGCATTATAATAGGGAAGCCAAACTTTACTGATAGGATGCCACTCGGCAGTGGCCCAGCAAGCGTCACTGTCGTTACCATCGATCACTACCGGAGTGGTAGTCAAATAGGCATACATGGTGTCTTGCTGCGTTTGAGCCAGTAAATTTCCTGTAGTAGAAATTAAGAAAACAAAGATGATGATTGAAAAAATATTTTTCATAACGAGATGGTTAATGGTTAGGTTTCAATAATCCTTAAAAATAGAATTAAATATAAGCTGTTTGTTGTTTTTTCTGGTACTCTTTGGGTGAACTTCCAAATTGTTTAACAAACGAACGGGTAAAATACGACTGACTACTAAAGCCAACCGCATAGGCCACTTCAGTGATGGTGGCTTCCTGCTGTTTCAACAATTGAATTGCTTTTTTCAGGCGAATGTTCCGAATAAACTCATTTACTGTTTGTCCGGTTAAAGCTTCAATTTTGATGTAAACCAATGAACGGCTCATGTGCATTTTATCGGCAATGAAGTTGGCGTTGATTTTCTCTTCTGAAATGTTTTCTATTACCAGGTTAATGATTTCCTGCATCAGCTTTTGTTCTTTCGATTCCAATGCCTCATCATCGAAAAACAGACTAGTTCCGTTTCTGAATTTTTCGATAATTTCTTTTCGAACATTGAGCAAATTTGAAACCTGCGACATCAGAATGGATAAATTGAAAGGCTTTAACACATAGGCATCGGCACCAGATTCAAATCCTTCCAGTTCTTTTTCCTGGGCATAGCGTGCGGTTAAAAGGATTACGGGAATATGACTGGTTTGCTCATTGTTCTTGATGTTCCGACACAATTCAATACCATCCATTTCGGGCATCATCACATCGCTTAATACCAAATCGGGTTTTTCCGATTTTACCTTTTGAAGACCATCCTTACCGTTATTCGCCAAAATCACTTGATAATAAGCATTCAACTCGTGTTTGATAAATGCCGCCAATTCTTCATCATCTTCAACAACCAAAATGCAATGCTTCTTTTGAGATTCAGCCACATCATTTTTAAACTCCACAACATTTACCTGCTCATCTACAGCCTCCAATTCGGCCGTGTGTGCATGATTTTTTGACACTTCACTTACCGGCAGGTGTATAATGAATTCGGTCCCTTTGTTTTCTTCTGATTTAACTGAAATTGTCCCTTTGTGCAGTTCAATCAGCTCTTTGGCCAAGGTCAAACCAATTCCAGTTCCCTGAACGGCATTGGATTGCGAATGAGAAACCATATAAAAGCGTTCAAAAATATGAGGAAGGTCTTTTTCAGGTATTCCGAAACCGGTGTCGCGAATAAGTAATTCAACCTGATGAATATTGGCTTCATTCGTATTTTTATCTTCGTGAATAATAAATTCTATCGTTCCTTCGTCGGGAGTATTTTTAAAGGCATTGGCTAACACATTGCTTAAAACCTTGTCCAATTTATCGGGATCAAAGGCAATAAAAAGTTTTTCAATTTCAGTTATAAAGTTGTAGTTGATTCGTTTTTGGGCAGCCAAATAGTTGAAATTATCCACTGTTTTTTTACAAAAGGCAATCAAATCACCAACCGAAGGCTCTAACACCAAACTCCCAGCTTCCAGTTTACGGTAATCCATTAATTGATTGACCATTTTTAGCATTTTCTGGGTAGAATTGAAAATCAAGTCATAATGATACGATCGGTCTTCCTGCTTCATGTCATTTCCATCGTGAATCAATTTTTCAATCGGTGCTTTGATCAGCGTCAGAGGAGTTCGGAATTCATGCGAAATGTTGGTGAAAAAACGCAATTTCATCAGATTCGTTTCCTGCACATTCTCAATTTTCAATTTCTCCACCTTTAAGTCATTGATCAATTTCACGCGGTTGATCACAGCCAGCTGCAAAAGAAAAAACAAACCAAGAAAGGATACAATGTAAACGATATATGCCCAGGTGGTTCGCCAGAAAGGTGGTGTAATGATAATTTTTATACTTGCTTCGTTGTTCTGGCTTAGCTGGCTCCCGCTACTTGTTCGCACTTTAAAAACATACTCACCGGGACTGAGATTCGTGTAATTGGCAAAACGTTTGTCTCCCACAAAGTTCCAGTCACGGTTAATGCCTTCCATTTGGTAAGCATATTCAACCTTACCGGGCTTGTCGAGACTTAAGGCGACGTATTCAAAACTAATGACAGACTGATTGTATTTCAGCACAACTTCGGTGGTTTCACTCATTGTGTGCGTTAATGGAGAACCTTCGGCACCCACTTTTTGTTTTTCATTGAATATTTTGAAGTTGGTCAGGAATATTTTGGGTTCATCGTTCCCAAGATGCAGACTGTCGGGATTGAATTTGTAAAATCCATTTGTCGTACCAAAATACAAATCACCTGCATTGGATTTCAAACAAGCTCTTTCAAAAAATTCCTGACCAGGTACTTCTTTGTTGATTTGAAACAAACGTTGTTCTTTCGATTTAGGGTTAAACATGGCAAGCCCCTGGTTTGAGCTTAACCATAAGTGGTTGTTGTTGTCCTCCAATATACCTTTTACATTATCGGGCAGATGATAGTTTTCAGAGTAATGCTCAAAACGGATTTGGCCGTCAGCTTCAAGCAATTTCTCCAGCCCATTGGTATGGCCAATCCAAATACTTGAATCAGCCGATTGAAAGATAGTATAAATGTAATTTGAACGAATTGAATTGCTTTCGATAGCACTGTATTTATACTGGTGATACTGTCCATCAAATAGATATAAACCAGTGTATGAAATGATCCATATCCGGTTTTTAAAGTCCTGAAACATATCCACGGCATACGGCACAGACAAAATTTGGGCGTTAAAAGGTCCGGGATTTAAGGAATTATAAATTCTGCCAGTGGATGGGTCATAAACAAAAAGACCATCGGATGTATGATTGGCCAACCAGATATTGCCTTGTTTATCGGTCCCCATACCTTTGATGTTTAAGGGAATACTATTGGGCCATTGTGACTCTGGCGATTTGATTTTTTTAAACTGTTTCGACGGCACATCGAAAACTTGAAGGCCCACACCCCAACCTGCAACATAAAGTTCCTCGTGTGCCGAAAACAGTCCCAAAATACTTGGCGATACAATTTCCGTATTCAGTTGATACCGTTCAAATTTCCCATTTTCTGCATCGAATTGATGCAATCCACCACTCCCTGTGCCAATCCATATGTTTCCATTTTCATCTTGAGTAAAAGCACTGACCTTATTATTGAGCAAGGATTGGCTTTCATTCGGTTGATGATCGTAAAATTGAAAAACAATTTCATTGGCATTAAAATAAGTTAAACCGCCTTCCTGTGTGGCCAGCCAAATGTTTTGATAATGATCCTCGTAAATTTGTGTAATGATGTTATTCGATAAGTAGGCTCCATTAAATGTTCCTGCCCGATAATTAGAAAAATCATCGCTTGAAGAGTTGTATTGATTTAAGCCGCCATCTTTTGTACCAATCCAGATGTTTTGTTTTGAATCCTCGAAAATACAGGAAAAAACCTGACTACTAATAGAACGGGAATTGGTAACATGATGTTTGTAGATGGCATATTTACCCGATTTAAGATCATATTTCACCAGGCCGGTTTCCGCTCCAATCCAGAGTTGATGGTTTGAAGCAAAACACAAGGGCACATTTTGAATGTCCCAACCATCTAATCCATTGAGTTCAAAACGGCTAAACGTTTTTTGATGAATATCGTAAGTAAAAACACCGCTTGAAGTTTGGAAAACCACATTCCCATTTTGTTGAACAACAATGTTGTTGATGATTTCCTGTGATGAATTGCTGTCGAATCTGATGCGTTTGAAATCATCGGTTTCCGGCTGATACATCGACAATCCCAGATCAGTAGCAACCCATACCACTGAGTCAGCCGAAACGACTATTTTCCTTATATAGGTGCTTTGAACCGCATTAGCAATTGACAATTGTGAAATATATCGGTAAAATTTCTCATTGGATAGATTGTACCTCACCAGTCCGGCTTGATTGGTGCCTATCCAAATGTTGTTGTTGAAGTCCTGATCTAAGGTGATAATAAAATTGCTTGACAGTGAATTGGTATCTTCAGGATTATTTTTAAAAATTTCAAGCTCATAACCATTCCACTTGTTTAAACCATCGCTGGTGCTAAACCAAAGGAAACCGTTGTCATCTTCCAATACATCGGTTACATAATTATTCGACAAACCATCGCTGGTCGTCAAGTAGTTGAATTTAAGTTTATCTGCACCTTTGGTCGAAGCTGCAAAAAACGGTATTAAAACAAATAAGATGAATATCCCCCTGTACATTTCTAGCTATTTAATGGTTGACCATCTTTTCTTCTCATTTGGAAAGTTTGGGTTAAGATAATCAGAAATTATACTGATACCTAAAAACAATGAATGGAAGGACTTCTGAACGTCCTTCCACAACATTGAATCATCAATTATTATACTAATTCTACTTTATGAAAACACGTTTACTCCTTTGTAAGAAATTAAAAATACAAATTCACTAAAAAAAAGAACTCTCTCACTGTTTGAAGAGAGTCCTTTTCAGATAAGTAAATTAGGTTTATTTGACTTGTTTAAGAATTTTTAAAACCATCGATTTCTGCACATCTGTTATTCTCAGAAAATACAAACCATCCGGGTATGAATCCATATTTATACTACAACTTGATCTCTCTTCATTGAAAACAGAGTTGACTATTGAGCCGGAACAATTTAAAAGTTCAATTCTCGAAATGGGATTCAATTGCTCCACAAATAGAATAGATTGCACCGGATTGGGAAATACTTTATATCCACCTTCATTCCATTCATCGACCTTCACATTCTGCTCAACAACAATTTGAATAAGTGCTTCGTTTTGTTCACCTGAATTTGCCGTGGCCAATGCTTTTAATTCGTAGGTTCCAGCCTTCAGATTTTCAAGTTTTGTATCGTTTTGCCCGTCAAGCCCCCAGTCGTAGGGTGCTATATTTTCCTGACGTACCAAACTCCCATTCAAATAAAGTTTCACATTCGATATTTCACTGGGATGCGTTGCAATAACATTGGTCACCTTCAAATTGACTCCAGCCTTATACACCGCCCCATTTTCAGGGGAAGTGAAGGCTACAACGGGCAAAACAAAGGGTTCCGCCACCAAAAAATTCATTGATGAAGAAATTGAATCTCCTGCATTTGTTTTAGCCACAGCCATCAGCTCATATTCACCAATGGGAAGGTTGATCAAAGTAGAATCGGCAGCACGAGTACCCCACTCATAAGGGGCTTCATCGTCAACACTAAGCAGCTGACTGTTTAGATATAAGGTTACAGATTCAATACCATCGGCACTGGCCACGTTCAGTGCCACAAATACCGTATCAGTTTCTTCGTAACGACCGTTTTTAACAGGAGCACTAAACTCCAGACTGCCTGAATTGCCTGACGTTCCCGTAAATAGCTCCATCGTGGGAGCACTCATATTGTTGGCATCCACTTTACTGTAAGTGTAGCGTTTGGTCAGCTTACCTTCGCCGTCAAACACCATCATTTTGGTGCTAACGGGATCAAGATTCCCATCAAGTACTTTTTCAATTCCCGCTTCAACTTTTATGGTCAGCTCCTTGCCTTCGGCATATACACCATTTAAGCTTAAAGAATAATCATAAGTTTTGCTTGTACTTTTATTCATAATCATTATAGAAGAACCTGTACTATCTCCCATGGCACAAACGTATACGTTGGCACTGTTATCGGAATTTGTCAGGTAATTCGTGCGCATGTTTTGACCAAGCATTAAAGTATGATAGTAACTCGATCGAGCTTTCAACTCCCCATTCACCAAATCGAACAACCCAAGATCGCCATTACCACGATTTCCACCACCTTCGAAAATACTCCATGGACAAATGGTAAATCCCCCTTTGCGCATGGCCATATCGTAAAGTTCAGCAAAAGCTTGTCCTGAGCGAAAGCTCCACACTTTCTGATCCTCTCCAACCATACTGTTATCCCAGTGGCTGTTGATTTCGCCAATGGCCCATGTCATTGGACTTTCAGGTCGATTCTCATTAATTTTATCGATCATACTGATGGCTGAGTTCACGTCACCTTCAATATCGCTGGCCCCTTTGATTCCATATTTATGCCAGGCATAAATGTCGATGTAGTAATTTCCATTCGCATCTTTTCCGGCCACATTGTTTGTTCCACTGTTAACAAAAAGCGGATTGTTGTAATTGCCATCGAGCCAGGCACAATCAGGTCCCTGAACCTTAATGGAAGGATCGTAAGCCTTCAATGCACTGGAAATTGTTTTGATATATGTGGCCACCTGACTTACAGGTATTGGGTCTGACCAATCGTTGTCTAAATTTGGTTCATTTCCAACACCCCAGAATTTTACTCCTAAGCCCAATGTACCGTTCAGATAAGTAATGAGCGTCGTTGTTTGGCTTGCAGTAAAAGTGTGCGGCACCTGCACAAGTGGCTCTACTCCTATTGCTCTCAATGAATCAACTAACTGGCCAATTCGTTCATTGGTATAATCACTGGAATTTTGAGCACCATTCCCACCTATTCTGACCATTTGAAAGCCGGCATCTTTTAACTCACCCCACAAATTATTCATTTGCGAACCTGAATGCCAGGGTGGCTGCCAGGCATTGGTTCCAATCAAGTAAGGACTAATTTTCTGAGCAAATAATGTTCCCGTACTCAAAAATGCCACTAATAAAAAAAGTATTTTCTTCATTGTTAATTCCATTTATTGAACGGCTTATTTTGTTTGATATTCAATGGCTTTTTTCTGGTAAAAGTCCTGCAACACACTGAAAGCCTTCTTTTTGTTGCCTGTTTCGGAAATTAAACCTTTTCGATTCCAACCATCCTGAATGTCGGGAAGAACACGGCGCGGTGAGCGAAAGTCAGCCAGTATCCAGGGTGTCATTCCCCTTAATTGTGGAATCTTATCCAACATCTTCAATGTTTGCTGGTACAGGTATTCCTGATGCTCTTCTGTCCAGATTTCATCCTTACTTCCATGCAAGCCCTGCAAGGCACCTGCACCGAATTCAGAAATCAACACGGGCTTATTAAATTGTATATCGAATTCAACCAGATCACACTTAGCAGGTTTGCCATCGTACCAACCTATGTATTGATTAAATGCAATAATGTCGACAAACTCCTGCAAAGGATCCCCAATTACCTGAATATATTTTGTCCCCTCTTTCGTGTGTCGTTCCATAGCCGCACTGACCAAACGAACAGGATCCAAACTGCGTGTTGTTTCAATTTGTTTCTTCAAAAAGTCAGTTCGCTCAACTGAAACAGGAGTTTCATTCGCCATGGACCATACAATGACTGATGCCCGATTCTTATCACGAGTTACCATATCAGTCACCTGATTTTTAGCGTTGTTATAGGTTGCCTCGTTGGTCCATTGAATGGTCCAGTAAACGGGAACTTCAGACCAAACCATGATCCCCATTTCGTCGGCCACCCTAGCCATATTTTCATTGTGCGGGTAATGGGCCAAACGAACAAAATTGCATCCCAATTCTTTGGCCCATCCCAATAACATGCGGGCATCTTCAACTGAGTAAGCACGTCCACCACGAATTCCATTTTCTTCATGAATTGAAATACCTCTTAAAAAAACGGATTTTCCATTGAGTAAA
Source organism: Prolixibacteraceae bacterium (assembly GCA_041821245.1). Lineage (GTDB taxonomy): Bacteria > Bacteroidota > Bacteroidia > Bacteroidales > Prolixibacteraceae > Roseimarinus. The sequence goes on along the minus strand of JBGUEP010000073.1, from coordinate 4,416 downwards.
ATATCGTTGCCTTGTGTTTTCAAGCTACGAAAACCAATTTTTTCAGCAATAGTATCTCCAACGGCACTCAATCCAAGTTCATAAAGGTGGGGATTCTCAGGTGACCAAAGGTTTAATTTTTTAGCGACAAAAGTAAGTTCAGCAATTCCATCATTGTTTGTAGTCAAGTTTTGCTGAATTTTAGCTTCCGGTATGATAAGTTCAATGGTTTGTCCGGCTTTTTGAGCTCCATCAAGCGTCACTTTCACATCAATTTTTGACGGATCGTTGGGATTGAGCTGGACGTAATAATCCTGAATGAAGGTAGCAGCTACCTCAACAATTTCCACATCGCGGGTAAGGCCACCATAATTCCACCAATCGGTGTTGATGGTTGGAACTTTTTCGAGGCCACGGGTATTGTCAACCTTCACAATGATGAAATTATCTTTCGCCTTCAGCTTTCCACTCACTTCGAAGTTAAACGGCGTAAAACCGCCTATGTGTTGTCCCAATTTTTTACCATTTAAATAGACATCGGCCTGGTAATTGGCTGCTCCAAAATAAACGAAGTAACGTTTATCGGACTTGATATCGAAATCGAATTTTTTATAATACCAGATCGTTCCTTCGTAATAAAACAGTTTTTCCTTTTGTGAATTCCAATCACGAGGAACCAAAATATTGTCCGATTTTTCAAAATCGTATTCTACCCGCTCCCCTTTGTCCTCAGGCCGGTAATTCACAAAAAATGCTTCTGCTCCGCCTGGATTTTCATCCAAATCGCGCTGGTGACGACGGTAGTCGTAAAATCCAAGTTCATATGGATCAACCACATATTTCCACACTCCGTTTAAGGTGAATGAATTTCGACCTTGAACATTAGCAACCAATGGAGCAGCGGCTCCTGAATTTATATTCATAAAATAAATAACGATGAATAAAAACACGATTCTCCCAATTCTCATTTTGTTTCCTTTATTTTTTAACGGAATGCAAACAATATTCCACCTAACTGTGATGATGTATTATAAATTAAACAGGTTTTTAGTTACTGCGAAACTAGTCGTTCGAACCTGGAGGCACATTCACTATTGTATAAATCATGTGAACTATAATTTAGTCAATGTTTTCTAAATTCACACGAAACATTCTACCATATTGTTGGCATCCATAAATTCCTTTACAGAATGAAAAGTGGAAACAGCGCATTTAAGCAGGTGAATATTAATGGATCATGTGAAATTGTTGTGGCGAAATAATTTCGGATCGCATGATATTCTTGTTGGAAAAAGTTTTCATGCATCAATTTAAAAAATTGCAGGTTATTGCTTATGCAAAGTATTTAGTGAAATTACAAAACTATGACTTCAAGCCAGACAGGCTTATACTTTTCTCCTATTGATGAGAATTGAAAATCAGCGTTAGCTAAAAGTATAATTATTTTGAGTTGTATAGTCTTCATTGTTGACTTACAGTACTTTGTTCCTTTTAGCATTTCCGTTTGAAGGGTATGGATCAAAACGTATGCAGCTGAATAAGAACAAACGGAATTGATTTGCCATAAATCTGTTACATGACATCTGATCCAAGAGTAGGTAGGTTTTATGTTCTTTGATCCTAAGTTCAGAAGCAGCACCCCTAGCGCAATATCCCAGTTCATACAATGCCTTTGTCCTTACAACTTTTAGGTTACTAGTGATGTACCTTATATTGGTACCGAAACTGTTGGCCTCGACTTTGACCACAACCCTCTGGGAGTATTCCCAAGTACCGGCTTTGTATTGGCAAGAATTTGTGTCGTCGCAATCAATAATAATGAACTTGGGGGCACTGGTATGGGAACTTATAAAATGGTCAACAAATACTTTTGCCATTTCATAAAGCTCTGTTGATTTTGGCTGGTTCTCCATGCGGCACATAGTTGGCTGGGTGGCCAGCGGTTTATCGCTCAGGGAACAAAGTTTGATGATACCATCGTTCTTTAAAAAATTGCAATCATTAGCATCTTCGTAACCAGCGGCTATTTGCATTATTCGTTGCCGGATCATTGATCTGGTACTATGGCGGACATAACTTTGGTGGCGAGGATCTTTAATACATTAAACCAATTTTTCGCACAAACCTATCTGGTTGTCAATTGCATTCAACAAAAGGAGTCCACCGTCACTTGATGTTTAATCCTGCGTAAATCTTACATCAACAGGCTTTTTATTGAACTCTGAAAGTTTGAAAAGTGTCGGATTGGCATTTTTTAGGCTTATTTCTTGTTTGTCTTCAGAAGAAAAAGTATTTTTATTCCCGGGTGAGTATATCTATGTTTTTACACTTCCAATATTCTAAATATCAAAGAGATAACAAACGAACTTGCCCGTTTTTTATGTGCTTTATGAATTATTCATGCTAAACCACAGAATAAAATAAATGCAATTTTTAATCCAATTATCAAACAAAAATTAATCATGAAATTAAAAAAAATCTCGAATTCGCTTATTATTCTATTTTTTCTAATAGGCTCTGTAACCAACATCTCAGCCCAAGTTAAAAAAAGATCCCAAGAGTTTTACATTAAGCATTATGATTCCGGTAAATTTATACATCCTAACGGCGGTAGTATTGGAAAAGGGGTTGACTTGGTCGTTTGGGACGGATGTAAGGAAGAAGCGTCTTTCTATATCGAGTATGTTGAAGCAGACTGGGGATATCTGGTTTCTTCTAAGTATCCGAATCTGGTTATCCATCCTGAGGGCTCAGGTACAACAGCCGGTAATGGTACCAAATTAAGCTACTGGACAGGAACATTACCGGGTACTCTATTTCGTATCGACCAATCTACCAAAACAATACAGCATATCAGCGGACGTTATTGGCATCCCAGGGGAGGTGCCAGTGTGCCAGCAAACGGAACCGGTATCGTTCTTTGGGATGGCTTTGCTAATTATACACGATTCATGGCGGTTGACAGATATGGCAGAACCATAACACTTGATCCTCCTGTTACAACCTCTACGCGTTGGGTGAAAATTGATGCGTTCAAAAACGACTCTGAGTCTAAGGTCAACAAGTCTTATACGATAACAATCGGCAAAATGACCTCAAAATCAACTACCAATGAGCATCAGTCTACAATTTCCACGAGTGTGGAGGCTAGTTGGGGTTGTGCAACTGCATCTGCCTCAGCCGAGTATAGTTCGCTCTATTCCCAAACCACAGTAAATCAGACAAGTAGTGGGAAACAAGAAACTTTTACTTACGAGGTAGCTCCGGGAGAGGCTGTATATATTTGGCAAAAAGAACTGGTAGCCGAATGGAGTAGTGGGTCTGTATACTCCATGGGCACCAATGAAAGGCAGTTCACCAGTGTAGATAAAGCCCCGGTAGATTAATCCTTTTCCGATTGTTTGGACACAAACTAAAGTTGGGAAAATCAATTGGTCTTGCTAAAAAACATGTCAAGTTATGGTGTTCAAATATTGAAAAAAAGGAGTCAATCTATGTATTATAGAATGACTCCTTTTTTCTTTGCGCTTTATACTGTATATTCCTGAAATAGCTTGACTAAAAAAATGTTAATTAGTCAACTAGTTTCATGACGCTTCACCCGGTTGCGTCAGTGTAAAAAGCCAACGCTCGGTTAAGCACATTTGGTTTTTTCCAACACTTAAAAAACAAATTCAAAACTTAACATTCATAATTGGTTGAAAACTTTGTTATTTTAAAAACCGAAAGTGGCAAAGTAAATATTGATGTCTTTTATCAAGACAAAACGCTTTGGCTAACGCACAAAACAATAGCTGAACTTTTTGAAAAAGGACGCTCTACTATAACCGACCACCATAAAAGAATATTTGAAGATGCCGAATTGGATGAAACTTTTCTTCAGCAATAAAGTTTCGGGCATCAGCCTGAAAAATTAAATTTCAACATTGGCTTCCTTCGCTTTTTCTTTTGCGCGGTTCAACATATTTGCCGATAAGTCGATACCGGTAACCTGATAGCCACGCTTTGCCAGTTCTAGGATCAATTCATAATTAGGGTGGATTTTAGAAAAAATGGAAGATGGTAAAACTATCCTATCATAAATTGGATCCAATTTTAATTTCGCAATTATTCAGTTTACAAGGTGTCTTGCAGACGGCCTTACTTTATTTTCAAGAGAAAAGTAAAAGCCCAGCCGGCTTAAGGCGAATCGAAGATCCGTTAGATTCGTGAACAAAGGAAGGGCCTATCCGGCCTTAGGATAATGAAAATTACGATTCCGATAGTGAAAACTCTACGATTTTAATGTGATTCCAAATCTATCCTTCCACCCGAATTGCAAAGTGATCCGAAACACCTTATCATACAATACATTAAATAATTCAACATCTTCAAAAAAAGAAAATCGAGTAGGTTGGGGGATTACTCCCCCGCCCTCTCACAGCACCGTACATACTC
>JBGUEP010000072.1:0-15337 GCA_041821245.1 Prolixibacteraceae bacterium | reverse complement strand
GGAAAGTACGTTCATAGCGACCGGCCTCCGAATAAATGTTATTCGACTTGAAGCATTTCCATCCTTTAAAAAGGAAATCCAAACACTTATTTTGATTCCAGAAACAGGCTTAGTTAGCGCAGCAAAGATTACTTATTTTTCTTTATAGATTTCTTTATTCAACAATTCAAACAAACCACGAAAGTCCTTCATCAGTATACCATCATATACAATTAACCATGGTCTTAATCAAGTTCTGACTAATTCTACTATGCATTTTTTTTCTATTTTTTTCTAAATTCATTTCTTCCAATCTTTTCTGTCAACTACGTACCTCATTTGCGCAGAAACCAGAAACCAGTATCCAAAGACCAGCCTAAATCGACTGAATTTTCAATATCTCTTTCTCAAAATCTTCGTTCGTAAGGGTTGACCTGTTCTTGATTTTGGTTTTATAGGTATTGATGGTATTCACCGAATAATCGAGAATGTGGGCAATTTTTTCGGTATCGGAAATACCCAGGCGAATAAGGGCAAAAATGCGCAGATCGGTGTTCATTTGTTCGCTGCTTTTCAATTCTATCCGGTCGTCCTCCTCAAACAGTGCATTAAATTTGGCCACAAAATCGGGGAAGATATTTAAAAACACAGCATCGAATGTGCGGTACATGGCTTCCCGCTCCTCTTTGATATTTTGTTTTTTCAAAATGCCATTCAGCTCATCTATTTTACGGGTCATCACTTTGTTTTCAACCGTTTGCCGGAAGCCTTCCAGCTTATCAATCAGGTCAGAGTTGGTTTTAAAAAACTGGCCAATGTACTCTTCCTTAATGAGGTTGACCTCACGCAATTTTTGGTTGGTGGTTTTCAGTGCTTCATTCGATTGGTTGATCACGTCGCGTGCTGCTTTTACTTTCTGAAACTGGCGATACAACACAAACAGGATGATTACAATCAACAGCGATAACAAAGTGACCATGGAAGCATAACGCTTGATTCTAACTTTTTGCTGCTCGGTAATTTGCAATTTGGCAGCCTCAACGATGGGTTGTATTTGCGAAATCTGGAATTTACGTTGCAAGGCCCCGTAGGTTTTGGCATCTTCTAAAGCCACATTAAGGTACTCACTGGCCTTTTCGATGTTGCCTTGCTCGTATAATTTATTGGCCAGATTAAGTAGCGCTACATTCTCCTTATTGGCCAACCGAATGTCCTCAATAGCTGCTTTAATCAACCAATTGATTCCTTCCTCCAGTCGACCATTTTGCTCCAATACAAAACCAAAGGTACTGGCATCGATGGCCAACTGACGTCCCGTGGGTTGATATCGAACGAACAAGGAATCGTAATTGCTAAGTGCATCGGTATAAGCAAAGGTTCGAACCAGTTTCAATCCGTTCAACGAATAGTATTTTTGACTACCTTTTTGTGTAAGTTGAATGGCCGAGTCGAGGTACTGCAAACCACGCTGTACATACATTTCGACATAGTACGATTTCTGATAATAATCTACCATATCAAAATAGAGCCTTGAAAAATCGTAATAAAACTCCACTTTTAAACTATCTGAGAAACTTGTAAGGCTTATCGTTGAGAGGGTGTCCTTGGCTTCACTAAAAACTCCGGAAGCCAGCAAAGTAGAACTGAGGCTTAATTTCGCCTTCGACAGAAAAACGGGATCCTTAATTTGTCGGGCGGTCTCCATCATTTTTAAGGCGTATACCATGGCCGAATCGTAATTAAAGGTAAAGTAAGCCTGGTGCAAACGATCATAAATGATGACATGTTCGTTTAACGAAAAAGAACCGGATTGAAATAAAGAAGTTTTGAGATGCTCGATTTGTGCCACCTTTTGCTGCTCATACTGGTTCTTTTTAATAATCGTTTGGTCCAATTCAGAGAAATCGAAAATATTTTCGTTATTTGAATACGAAATGAATGGAAGAAAATGCAATAAACAGATGATCAGGAAACTCCTCACAGTGCTTTTATTTAGTACCTTTCAAAAGTAAAAAATTAATGCCGATTGACACAAATTATTTGCACCACAAGCTAAACCGATCATCATTTTCATTGTTTCAAAACCCAAAAGAGCTATATCATGAACGCGATACCCACACACGAATTAAAACACGAAGACGAACATGTTTTTTTTGCCTTCAGAACAATGGAAGAAAACCATAAAAAGGCAAAAGGCGAAAAGCCATTACCTCATCGTCACGATTTCTACACCGTACTATTGGTGAAAAATGCCTGTGGTTCACATTTTATCGACTATGAAGAGTTTAAAATGAAACCCAGAAGCATCTTTTTTGTGGCTCCTGGCCAGGTTCATCAGGTTGTGGTAACCAACGAGCATCCAAGTGGCGACATCCTGATGTTTAGTGAGGAGTTCATGTCACGCAATTATATCAGTGAAGAATTCATTTCGAATTTAGGGATGTTCTCCTGTGGCATTAATACCCCTCCGATTGAATTAGAAGAGGAGTCGTTTGTTAAAATCAGCAATTTATCGGCAGAAATCAACTGTGAATTTGCCGGAGATTCTACTTTTAAATTTGACAGTATAGCGTCTTATCTGAAGCTTATTCTCATTGAATGTAATGCATATGCTGTCCTTCCAAAAGATTCAAATCCTCAAAACATTCAGTCGGGCCGTCCATTGATCAAACAATTCAGGCATCTGCTGGATAAACATGTGAACAGCTGGCACAAAGTGAACGAATATGCCGAGGCCATGAACATCACCCCTGACTATTTAAATAACGTCATCAAAACCAATGTAGGCAAAACTGCCAAAGAGTTGATTATACAGCGCATTATACTGGAAGCCAAACGCCTTGGACTGCACACCGATTTATCGACCAAGGAAGTAGCATATCAATTGGGGTACGATGACCCGTCACATTTTAGTAAGTTTTTCAAAAAAGAAACGGCCCAATCGTTTACCGATTTCAAAGCCCAGTTGGAAAAGATGAAAGTGGCGTAATCCCCCGGGAAGCTCGGGAACCAAGTAAATGCGAATCTTCATGAAGCTAATTCCAAAATAATAATAACTTCAAAATTTCCTGTGCACTCTGCGCATTCTGGTCATACGTTCGCGAATACCACCATTTTTCAGAAAATCTTCACTAAGAGCATTCAGCTGTTTATGCAAGAGGTAATCATTTTGTTTGATTAGGCATATGGCCATATTTGCAATTGTTTCAGGTGGACGAGTTTTCACAATTGGCATATAAAATTTAGTATCGTTGTGCTTGCGCCCTAATTCTCGCATTTTTAGCAACTCTTCTGAATCATCTTCCCATTGGCGGTGCTCCCTTGTGCGCAAAAAATCTTCATAATCGATCAAAAGCTCATGCATACTGGCTTTTGCGACATTTACCAACTTTATTTCTTGCAATTTCCCGCATTTTTACATCACATGATCTGATTTTTACCTTGAGTGCCCCTGCCCTACACCCTATCTTTGTAACATCAAAATTAAATAAAATGAAAACAACATTACATCAAGCAGCAACAAGAGGACATGCCAACCATGGTTGGTTAGATTCACATCACACCTTTAGTTTTGCCAATTATTACGACCCCGAGAGAGTCCATTTTGGTACGCTCAGGGTTTTAAACGACGATATTGTAGCTCCCGGAAAGGGTTTTGGTAAACATCCACACGATAACATGGAAATTATTTCCATTCCCTTAAAAGGCAGTTTAATGCATGAAGATTCCATGGGTCACCGGCAAGTGATTGGAGAGGACGAAGTCCAGGTGATGAGTGCCGGTACCGGAATCTTTCATTCGGAATACAATGCAAGCATTGACGAGGCGGTTAATTTTCTTCAACTCTGGATATTGCCCGAGAAGAAAAATATTCAACCAATTTATAAGCAGCTGAAGTTTGACAAAGCAGATGCACACAACCAATGGCAAATATTGGTAGATGAGGAAAATGGGCCACTGAAACTGAACCAAAAAGCAAGTATTTCAAGAGTTTTTCTTGACCAGGGAGAACAGCTAAAATATAAGATGAAAAACACACAACGAAAATCGTATGTATTTGTGCTTGCAGGTTCCGTACAGCTTGAAAACATCCAACTTTCAGAACGCGACGGACTTGGCATTGAAGATTGCAAAGAATTCAATATGAATGCATTAAAAGATAGTTATTTAATTAACATTGAAGTTTAACCTTTTAAATAAAATAATGATGAAAAGAATTTTAAATGTGGCAGTACTGCTATTCGCCTTCACTTTAACGACGATGGCACAAACCTATACCGCAAACCCTACACAATCAAAACTCATTTGGATAGGTAAAAAAGTAACCGGCGAACATACGGGGAGTATCAAAATGAAAGAAGGTAGTTTTGATGTGAAAAATGATCAAATTACCAAGGGTAAATTTGTGATTGACATGAGCAGCATCACCTGTACTGACCTTGAAGGCGAATGGAACGATAAATTGATTGGTCACCTCAAATCAGATGATTTCTTCGGTGTTGCCTCCTTCCCTGAAGCAATTTTAGTGATTAACAGCAGCTCTAAATTGGTGGACAATAAGGCAACTATAAAAGGCGAATTAACCATTAAAGGAACAACAAAACCAATTGAATTTGAAGCAACACAAAGTGGAAATTCCTTTAAAGCCAACATAAGTGTAGACCGCACCTTATACAACATTCGTTATGGATCGGGCAAATTTTTCGATAACCTGGGCGATAAAACCATCAATGACAATTTCACCCTACAGGTTGAAGTTGTAGCAACAAAAAAATAAGCCACTAACAATACAGCTTTACAACACCCAAAAACCAATTTTAATTATTAAAAAGACTGAAAGGCAACTTTCAGTCTTTTTCTCGTTAAACCTATTTCGCTGATTGAGGTCTATATGCTGTTCTAAAATTAACCAATTGTGAATTTGTTCGTCTTCTTAAAATATTGCAGTGCTTTACGCTCACATTTTAATTAGGTTTACACATCTAACTAAGCATAACCATAATCAATTGTGAAAAAGCATTTCTTGTTTGCCATATTGTTTATCCTCAGCCAAATAATTCAGGCCCGGGAAATAAAATTGATCCAAATTGATTCGACCTATAATCATCTTTCCTTTGTTGAATTTGCTGTACAACTGGAACATTCACAAAGTATCAAAGTATTTTATCAAAATGAATGGATAGAAAAGATACAAACACCACAGTTGGATCAAGCCATTTTACTCGATGACTTTCTGACTCGAATGCTTACACCACACGATTTACATTTCATCAATTTTCAAGATAACATTATCATCATGCCCGGCAGGCAATTGATTACAGCAACGCAAGCCAGGCAAAGCAATGTGGTCATCATTGGAGATCCGATGAACAAGGGAAAATTTAAAAAAGCCATTATTTCAGGGACGATACTCGACGGAAAAACTAAAAGTCCCATTCCCGGAGCACAGGTTTTATGCCAGGAGCTATCGCTGGTCACCACATCGGACTTTGACGGACACTTCAAAATTGAATTACCGGTGGGCAATCATCAACTGAAGTTTTCATTTCTGGGTTTAACTGATGAGTTGCGAGACATTGAATTGTACAACAAGGGACAGATGGACATTGAATTGTACGAAAAATCCATCAACCTGAACCAGATTAATGTGACGGCCGAACGCCCCGAAGACAACTTCCGCTCAACATCCATGGGAATGGTCAAGTTAAACATGCAATCCATTAAAAAACTTTCGGTATTAATGGGTGAACCCGACGTCATTAAAAGTATGACCATGTTACCCGGAGTACAATCCACCGGTGAAAACGCTTCCGGTTTTAATGTACGTGGTGGTAATATCGACGAAAATTTAATTCTCATCCACCAAACTCCGGTTTACAATACCTCACACCTCTTTGGATTGTTTTCGATGCTCGATGGTAATTTGGTGAAAGATGTTACCCTATACAAATCAGGAATGCCGGCTCGCTTTGGAGGAAGGATTGCTTCAGTACTTGATATTGAACTGAAAAAGGGGCAATCGGAAAAAATGAAAGTGAACGGTGGAATTGGCATTGTCAACAGCCGATTGAACCTTGCAGGTCCAATTGGCAAAAAAATCACCTTTATGGCTGGCGCCCGCTCTACCTATTCCGATTGGATGCTGAATTTGCTGAAAACCTATGAACTGAAGCAAAGTTCGGCCTACTTTTATGATTTTAATGCCAAAATTGATTATGCTATCAATAAAAAAAACAGGCTCAGCGTTTTTGGATACGGAAGTACCGATTATTTCAATTACTTCGAAAATGCGGAATATGGCTACGGTAATCTATTAGGATCAGCTCAATGGAGCCATATTTTCAACAATAACAATTCCGGAAATCTGAATTTTAACACAAGTCGGTACAAGGCCAGCATTGTCGACTTCAGCAGTCAAAATGTGGAATACCGACTAAATACCTCCATTGAACAAGAGCAGCTTTCGTATCATTTTTCCACCCAAACATTTTCCCGACATAAGGTAAACGTGGGTTTCAATGCCATACGTTATCTGATTGAACCAGGAAATTCTACACCTTACAACGATCAATCCATAGCTCTTCCGATACAGTTGATGAGCGAAAATGCCTTTGAACTCTCGGCCTATGCCGAAGATGAATTCGACATTACTCCTGAATTAGCAGTGATAGCCGGAGCTCGTTTTTCCAATTTCCTACTCATGGGGCCCGACGACATTAACCGTTATCCGGCCAATGTTCCGCTCAATAGTGAAACAATAATTGCTACCGATGTTTATTCAACCAGCGGCTTGATGAACTATTTCAATGGACTGGAACCGCGAATTGCCTTTCGCTACGAAATTGAAGGAGCCAGTTCCATTAAATTGGGATACAATCGTACCAAACAATACATCCGCCAAATCTCCAACAGCGCCTCCATTACCCCGGCCGACTACTGGAAAACCAGCGACAGCTATTTAAAACCACTGATTGCAGATCAAGTGGCGCTTGGATTCTTTAAAAATTTCGACAACAATACTTTCGAAACATCCATTGAGGTGTATTACAAAGACATTCAGAATGAAGTGGATTATAAAAATGGAGCCCAACTTATTCTGAATAAAGACCTGGAGCAAGTACTGATTCCCGGAATTGGTAAAGCATATGGAGCTGAAATTCTAATTAAAAAATCGAAAGGTGCTTTAACCGGATGGCTGGCCTATACCTATTCCCGTTCATTCAAAAAAATAGACGGAACCTTCGCTGAAGAAAAAATTAACAATGGAAATTGGTACAATTCCAATTACGACAAGCCACATGATTTAAGCCTGGCAATTAACTATCAACTATCGCGCAGGTTTACTTTTTCGTCGAACTTTGTGTACAATACCGGAAGGCCTGTCACCTTTCCCGAGCAAAAATACATGATTAGTACCTATGAGGTGGTCACGTTCTCCGACCGGAACAAGTATCGCCTGCCCGACTATCATCGCCTCGATTTATCCATTACCTATGAGGGTAGCTTGTTAGTTAAACAAAAATGGCGAAGCAGCTGGACCTTTTCCATTTACAACGTATATGGACGCAACAATGCCTTCTCGGTTTATTATGATAGGCAAAAACCATCGAATCAGAATGATTACAGAACTTATTCCTTGTATAAATTTTCAATTATCGGAGTTCCGGTTCCTTCGTTCACCTATAATTTTTGGTTCTAAAAGCAACAACATGAAACTGAATTTTCAACATATTTTTCTTATTGGTCTACTTGCTTTGTGGGGATGCGAAGATTATTATGTACCAGAAATTGATCAGATGCCCAATTCGCTGGTGGTGGAAGCCATGCTCACCGATCAAGCTAAACCCATGACCCTAAAATTAAGTAGAACCAATCCATTCGACGGTCGCAACTACCTAAGGGGCGAGCGTGATGCCAACGTTACCTTGTACGCCAATAGCGGTGAAAGCTTTAGCTTCCATGAATACTCCAGCGGCAACTACATCAGTTATGATACCATCAGGGCGGTTACAGGCGAAGCCTATCATCTGAGAATAGTGACCAGCGATGGTGAAGATTACCGGTCGGATCAGGAAATCATGATGGCACACAATGAAATTGACAAGGTCCATTTTAGTGATTCCACTCTTAAGGAAATCAATTACAATTATTGGGGCGAACCTTTTGTGACCGATTTTAAGGGGATCAACATTTCAGTGGTACCCGAAAAACCCATGAATACTGAAGTTGGCTATCTCTATCGCTGGAGTTCGCTCATCAATTATTATGTTTATGCTACCCAAGGCATGCTGGAATACAGTTATTTCTGTTGGAAAAAAATGAATTCAAATTCGCTTTATGTTTACGATTACAATGAAAGTGATCAGGGAAATAATTTGATATTGGATAACCTTCATTTTTTGTCTTACTATACTGTCTACCCCAACAACCTTGATTCGAGCCGTTTTGAAGGCATAGTGCAATCAACCTATGCCAGCAGCTTTTACTACTATCTCGAACAATATACCATTACCAAAAAAGGTGCTGACTTTTGGAAAAGTGTAAAAAAACAGAGTGACGCAACCGGCAAATTGTTCGACCCGGTTGAAGAGGAAATTGAGTCGAATTTCCACTGTCTTTCCAATCCAGACTTGAGATGTTTTGGTATATTCAATACAGCATCCTATTCCAAACGAATTGTTTTAGTCGATATTGGAATTCGTAAAGTGGAAAGTTATTTTACGGTTCAGAGCTTTCCTGTTCCCAAAAAAGATGATGAATGTATGCTTAATGAAAAAGCCGATTATTGGTATTAAATAGTTGTAAAATGAAGCAAAAACACCTTTATAGAGTTTTTTCACTGCTCCTGATATTTATTTCACTTTTGGAAGTAGGTTCGGCCCAAAATCTGGTGCTGCAAACCAACAAGAAGGTGTACATTTCGGGCGAGGAACTGGCTTATAAATGCACCCTGGTTCAGAAAGGACAAGAACTTAACAAGATCCTTTTCGTCGATATTTGTGGCGAGGGTTATACGGTTACTTCCCAGGTCATCAAAAGCCAAAACAGCTACTGGAGTGGCCAAATTGTGCTGCCCGACACCTTACAAACGGGTGTTTATTTGCTGCGCAGCTATGTTGGAAGTGACAATGGGCAACCCACCATTACAAGCCAGCCCATTACCGTATTTAATCGTTTTGGAAACAACGCGGTGAATACACAACGAAAATCAATGCCAGGCTATTCTCCCCTGTTTGATCAAAACGAAGAGGATACTTCCTCCGATTCAGCCCTCGGGTTAACGGTGAACAAAAATAAGTTCAAGCCAAAGGATAAAATTACATTTAGCCTGAACAACAAGCTGGAACAAAACATTGGCGGTTTATCTTTTTCGGTATATAAAACATCAGGTCAGTTAAATACAACATCGCCCCAAGGCAATGATTATCCGGTTTTCACACCATCTAAGCACATTCAAATATACAGCCGCCTTATTTTACATGGAGCACTTACCCAAACAAAAACACAACAAGTTGTTCCTAATGAAACGATACTCCTGTCCATACCTGATAGCATTCCTAACATCAACTATGCCTACACCAATGAAAACGGAGAATTCCAGTTCATTTTAGACGATTTTTATGGACAGCAGGATCTGGTGGTTCAGACCATCAACAAACAGTTAGATTTAACCATTCGCCTTGATCCAATTTTGTTGCTTCCTCCTGCTAAAATACCTTATTATATTCCTGAGGAAATTGAAAACGGCGACTTCGCAAAATTAGCCATTCAAAGAGCCACTTTACATAAAATTTACGGCGAGACGCCAGTTATCAAAGAGAAAACAATCGAAAACAAACTCCCCTTCTATGGTTTAAGTGAGCAGCGCATTTACCCGAAAAAATATGTTCCATTAAACGATTTTAAAGAAATTGCCTGGGAAATTTTACCCACCATCAAATACAAATCAGAAAAAGACAGTACTTATTTGCGTATCTGGAATCCCAATTCAAAGGCATTTTATTTTAACCCATGGACCTTGGTCGATGGTGTTCCTGTATACAATCATGCCGGCATTAATGTACTGAATTCAGAAAAAATTTCTTGGATCGAAATTCAGCCTCAGGTTAGGTGTTTTGGCGATTTGTTTATCGAAGGATTGCTTTCGATACAAACAAAAAACGGCAACTTCTCGGATGTACCTTTGCCAAAAAATTCTGTTCGGAAAAATATGATGACTTTATTTGATGTCAACAGTCAGGTAAATTTCGACCAGCCTTTTTTTCGTGACGTCCTTTATTGGAATGCAACTATTGAACTCAACAACAAAAACACTAACATTGAAGTAGACTGTTCGTACGAAAAAGGAAGCTATATTGCCATTGTCCAAACACCTGACCCTTCAGGACGGATACATCGTACAGTTGTAAAATTTGAAGTAGAATGAAAAAGTCGAAAACCGCTCTTTCCGTCATTGGCTATACACTGGCTCTGGTCCTGACTATTATAAGCACAGGAGCAAAGGCACAAACAGCTAAAGAAGCCGATAGTGCCATTAAGCTATACGGTATACTTTATTATCAACCGCACGGACTGGAAGGATCACCATATCTAAACCCGGAATGGAAACCGGCTACCATAAACTTGTATAACGGCCAGGTTGCAAAAAATATACAGGTCAAATTCAATAGAATAAACAATGATTTGATTTATTACAATGAGAAATTCAAAAATCTATTCATTGTCGACCGGAATACAATTGATTCATTTACCATACATTCAGGGCAAAACATTCCGATGAATTTTATCAAATATTCGGGAAATGGTTTGGGATACCGCTTAAAAAATGATGATTTTGTACACCTTATTTACGATGGAAAAATTAAGTTCTTTGCAAAGTATTCGGCCGAAATAACAGAAGCAAATGACCTTAATTCAAAGGACAAAGTTTTCGCAAAAAATTACTATTTTCTGCAAAACGATCAAGGGCTATCCGAAATTAAATTAAAATTGAGATCCATCATTAAACTGTACCCCGAGAAGAAGCATGAACTGAAGAAAATAGCCGCTCATATGCACTTTCGGAGTCATTCTACCTCAGATATGATGCAATTGATCCAGACCTTTGAATAACATAATATTTTAAGTTTTATCTGAATTCATTCCAAATTTTTGGTAGAATGATCCTAAACAGGGAACATTCGAATAATAAGGTTAATTGTTTTGAAACCATACAAGGCAATGTCTACAACGCTTTAACCAGGCGAATTCCATTCAAAAACAGGCTTCGAAAAATTTTAAATCATTAATTAGAATCTTTCTACACGTTGTTTACCCGAAGTTCATTATTTATATTTGTTCGCTTTGAAAATTTTGGATGCAAACAAATAAGCATTGAATACAAGATGAAACAAGCGCTATGACCCGTTTAACAGCAGTTAAAAGAGCCCTGGCCAATTTCATTTCTTACAATAAACTAAATAAATTAAACATATGAAAACGTTCAAGATCATTGTGTTGGCGAAACAGGTGCCCGATACTCGCAACGTGGGTAAGGACGCCATGAAAGCCGACGGTACGGTGAATCGTGCAGCGCTTCCGGCCATCTTCAATCCTGAAGACCTGAATGCACTGGAGCAAGCCTTGAGAATAAAAGATCAAATTCCGGGATCAACCATTACAGTATTAACCATGGGACCAGGTCGTGCTGCCGACATCATTCGTGAAGGAATGTTCCGTGGTGCCGATGATGGTATACTATTAACCGATCGTGCCTTTGCAGGTTCTGATACCCTGGCCACTTCTTACGCCATTTCAAGAGCCATAGCCAAATACGGAACATTTGACCTCATTGTTTGCGGACGTCAGGCCATCGATGGTGATACGGCCCAGGTTGGACCTCAGGTAGCCGAAAAACTACAGTTACCACAAGTAACTTATGTTGAGCTGGTGCAGGAAGTCAATGACCAATCCATCACCTTAAAGCGTCGACTCGACAATGGTATTGAAATCGTAAAAGCTCCACTACCCTGTTTAATTACCGTGACCAGTTCAGCAGCAAGCTGCCGGGCACGAAACGCCCGTTTAATCATGAAATACAAACATGCCAAAACGGTAACCGAACGCCAGGATGATAACGAAGATTACCTAAGCCTCTACAACGATCGTCCTTACCTGAACATTCAGGAAATGACCGTGGCCGATGTGGAAGTTGATCCCAAACAATTGGGCCTTTCGGGTTCACCCACCAAAGTTAAAAAAATTGAAAATGTGGTTCTGCAAGCCAGTGATGCCAAGCAAATTGAAGCCACCGATGCCGACATCAACCTGTTGATGAAGGAATTGATAGATAGTCATACCATAGGATAAACCAGAGCAAGATGAATAACGTATTTGTATATATTGAATTAGAAGAAGGCGCCATTGCCAACGTTAGCTTCGAATTGCTAACCAAAGGCCGTAACCTGGCCGATGAGCTGGGCTGTAAATTGGAAGCTTTAGTGATTGGCAGCAACCTAAAAGGCATAGAGGATCAAATCTATCCCTATGGTGCCGATGTAGTGCACGTTGCCGACGATCCTCGTCTGGCCCCTTATACCACCCTGCCACATACTTCCATCATTTGTAAATTATTTGAAGTTGAAAAACCTCAAATAGCTTTGATGGGTGCTACTCCTATAGGACGTGACCTGGGCCCTCGTGTTTCGTCTGCGTTGTATAGCGGATTAACGGCTGATTGCACTAGTTTGGTCATTGGTGAACACGAAGATAAAAAGGAAGGCAAAACCTACGAAAACCTCTTATACCAGATTCGACCTGCCTTTGGAGGAAACATCATCGCTACCATCATCAACCCGGTATGCCGCCCACAAATGGCCACTGTACGCGAAGGAGTAATGAAAAGTGAAATTCGTTCGAAAACGTACAAAGGTAAAATGAAAAAATTGGATGTGGCCAGCATGGTATCCGATACCGATTTCGTAATTGAAATTTTGCATCGTCACATCGAAAAGAAAAAAGTGAACCTAAGTGCGGCAGGTGTAATTATTGCCGGTGGATATGGAATGGGAAGCAAGGAAAACTTTAATGTTTTGTATGAATTGGCTGAAGTTTTGGGTGGCGAAGTGGCTGCTTCACGTGCTGCCGTCGATTCTGGCTTCGTCGATCACGACCGCCAGGTAGGACAAACCGGAGTAACCGTTCGTCCTAAATTATACATTGCTTGTGGTATTTCAGGTCAAATTCAGCACCGCGCCGGCATGGAAGATTCAGCACAAATTATTGCCATTAATACTGATAAAGACGCTCCGATCAACTCCATTGCCGATTATGTCATAAACGGCGATGTGATGGATGTTATTCCTAAGATGATTAAGTATTACAAATCAAATAGTAAATAATAAATAGTCATTAGTGAATTCTTTTTCTAATGACTAATGACCAATGACTTAAAATATTCAAAATGGCTAATTTTTATACCGATAATAAATCCCTCCAATTTCACCTCAACCATCCGTTGATGGAGAAAATTGTGGCACTCAGAGAACGCAACTATACCGAAAGTGAAAAATTCGATTTTGCTCCGTTCGATTTTGAAGATGCCATGGACAGCTACGACAAAGTACTGGAAGCTGTTGGCGAAATCAGTGGTGAAATCATTGCATCAAACGCCGAAAGCATTGATGCCGAAGGCCCACAGGTTATCGATGGACACGTTAAATATGCACGTGGTACCGAAGAAAACCTCGATGCATTAATTAAAGCCGGTTTAATGGGCATTACCCTGCCTCGCCAATACGGTGGGTTGAACATGTCGATCATTCCTTACATCATGGCTGCCGATATGGTATCGCGCGCCGATGCAGGTTTTGTGAACATCTGGGGATTGCAGGATTGTGCTGAAACCATTCATGAATTTGCTGACGAAGAACAACAGGAAAAATATTTAACCCGCGTTAGCAAAGGTGAAACCATGGCCATGGACTTGACCGAACCTGATGCAGGTTCTGACCTTCAAGCCGTTGAGTTAAAAGCTCAGTACGATGAAGCCAAAGGCGTATGGGTGTTAAACGGCGTAAAACGTTTCATCACCAATGGCGATGGTGACATTTCTCTTGTCCTGGCCCGTTCGGAAGAAGGAACGCACGATGGACGTGGTTTATCCATGTACATTTACGATAAAAGAGACGGTGGCGTAACAGTACGCCGTATTGAGCATAAAATGGGAATCATTGGATCTCCTACCTGCGAATTGGTTTTCAAAGATGCTCAGGCCGAATTGGTAGGCACGCGTCGTATGGGCTTAATCAAATACGTTATGGCACTGATGAATGGTGCCCGTTTAGGTATCGCTGCTCAATCAGTGGGTATTTGTGAAGCTGCCTTTCAGGAATCCTTGCAATATGCAAAGGAACGCGAACAATTTGGGAAACCAATTATTCAGTTCCCTGCCGTCTATGAAATGTTAACCGTAATGAAGGCAAAACTTGATGCAGGGCGTACGCTACTATACGAAACTGCTCGTTTTGTGGATATTTACAAATCATATTATCACATTTCAAAAGAACGCACTTTAACAAAAGAAGAGCGCGAGGAAATGAAAAGATATGAAAAGTTGGCCGACTTGTTCACGCCTTTAGCCAAAGGTTTGGGCTCTGAATTTGCCAACCAAAATGCCTACGATGCCATCCAAATTCACGGTGGTTCAGGATTTATGAAAGATTACCCTGTTGAACGCATTTACCGCGATGCACGTATTACTTCCATCTACGAAGGAACTACCCAGTTACAAGTAGTTGCTGCCATCAGAGGCATAACAACAGGTGGTAGCCTGGCCCAAATCCGTGTTTATGAAAAAGAAGCATTAAAACCTGAACTGGAAAAATACCGCAGAATACTGATTGGTTTAACCGAAGAATTTGCTGAAGCAACGGAGAAGGTGGTCGATGCCAAAGATAACGAGTTCATCGATTTTCATGCCCGCCGACTGGTGGAAATGGCCGGATTCATTATTATGAGTTATTTGTTGTTAATCGATTCGAACCGTGATGCATCGTTCCTGAAATCGGCCAAAGCTTTCAATAAAATCACCCGTCAGTTGGTACACGGACATGGTGAATTTATTCGTGGCTCATCCATTTCGGATCCCGCATCCTACAAATTTGAATTGTTATAGGTCGTTTTTTCCGTAAGTCGGACATTCTTGTCCGACCTATTTAAAAATATCAAAGTCGGACAAGAATGCCGACCTACGAGCCCTGCCAATTTGGTGGGGCTTTGTTGTTGCTTTTTTCGGATCAGTTCATAATTCGGGTTGTTTTTGCTTTCAGGCATAAATTTTAGCTACCCTAAAAAGAAAGAATTCAATATCCACCACACC
>JBGUEP010000071.1:0-15964 GCA_041821245.1 Prolixibacteraceae bacterium | reverse complement strand
AAAATGGATATGGTGTTTTTGGTGCCTACCAGGAAGTATATTTCGAAAAATATTTCGAAGAAATAAAATACTAAACGCATACTTTGAATTAGATCAAATGAAGAATTGGATTTTTCTAATTGCATTTTTGTTTCCCAATGTGTTGCTTGCACAAAACAGGATAAGCCTTAGTGGCTATGTTAGTGATTCGTTGACCGGAGAGGCATTAATTGGAGCATCGATTTACGATACCCAAAGCCTTAATGGCTGCACGACCAATGAATTCGGATACTTTAGTTTAAATGTTGTCTTCCAAAAAGATGTTGTAATTAAAGCATCATATACCGGTTATAAATCTCAATCGCTTGTTTTGAACGAGAATAATCTACGGGTAAATTTTAAGTTACAACCCGGATTGCGCATTGACGAAGTGCTGGTGGAAACTGAATCACCTCAAATTTCCAGGCAAGAAAACGTGAACACTGTTCGCCTTTCGATGAAAGAAGTAAAGAAGCTCCCTACCCTTTTCGGAGAACAAGACCTTGTACAGGCCTTACAGTTAATGCCCGGCATTCAATCGGGAGGAGAAGCAAACAGCCAGCTGTTCGTTAGAGGTGGCAGTCCTGACCAAAATCTTGTGTTACTCGACGATGTTCCTTTGTATTATATATCGCATTTTAGTGGATTATTTTCTGTTTTTAATACCGATGCCATAAACTACGTTGAAATAAGCAAAGGGGGTTTTCCTGCCCGGTATGGAGGTCGTTTGTCGTCAGTGTTGGACGTAAGAATGAAAGACGGTAATTTGTACAATCGCGAAGGAAATTGTACCGTAGGTCTTCTTTCTTCGAGGATTTCATACGAAGGGCCTGTTCAAAAAGGGCGTTCATCGTATATCATTTCTGCACGAAGAAGTATGTTGCCTGCTATGAATTTAATAACGAACGGACTTCTGAACAATAGTTTTTACGACATCAATGGAAAATTCAATTATAAGGTAGACGACAACAATCGTTTATTTTTAAGTTTATATACCGGTAACGATGTGGTCAATGTCAAACAATACAACCCTGAAGCGTCAGGGAATGATTTGGTTTTCAAAACCAGTCGAAACTGGGGCAACAGCCTGGGTTCATTACGGTGGAACCATATTTACACTCAAAAGTTGTTTAGTAATCTTAATTTGTCGATCGTGGATTACAAATACACCTCAAACCAGTTTCGTTCCTATACTGCTAATGAGGTAGATTATACCATCGAGAATCAGCTAAAAAGTGGAATTGCCGATGTGAGTGCAAATTACAACCTAAAATGGTTTTACAATTCAGCGATCTCCCTACGGGGTGGCATTCAAAGTACCAGTCATATTTTCACTCCAAACAATGAATCGAGGCATCAGGAGACCTCAACAGGCTTAGTAGCCGACAGTTCGTTTGTTAGCAGAGTAGTTGGATGGGAGAATGCCCTTTATGCCGAAGGTGAAATCAATTACGAAAAATTGGGCGGAAACCTGGGTGGCCGTTTGGCAAGCTATTCCGTTAACGGGAAAACATTTGTTCATTTAGAGCCACGTATTACGTTGAATTATAAACTATTCAGACATCTTCAACTGAATGCTTCCTATACACAAATGAATCAATTTGTCCACTTGTTATCCTATTCTACCGGTGGATTTCCAAGTGAGTATTGGATGCCTGCAACAGAGATAGCCACACCGGAATTTTCTCAACAGTTTTCTCTGGGATTGGGTAGCAATTTTCTGAATGATACGTATACCTTGTCTTTAATTGCATATCAAAAATCGTTGGAAAATTTGGTTTCGTTTAAAGAAGGGGCTTCGTTGTACGGAAATTTTGATCGCTGGGAAAATGTAGTCGAGACTGGCGGGGCTGGTGATTCAAAAGGGATAGAATTGCTCTTTCAAAAATTGAAAGGCCGAACGACCGGTTGGTTAAGTACAACAGTAGCAAAAGCAAGCCGGCAATTTGAAAACATAAACAACGGGAATGCTTATCCATTTGATTACGATCGAAGATTGGACATCAGCCTTGTGGTGAATTATCAACTTAATGAGAAGGTTGAGTTGTCGGCTGTTTGGAATTATGGTTCGGGTTATCCGGTAACACTGGCAAAGGGTAAATATCAATTCAAATACAACCAGGAGATCATTGTTTGGGACGAGCGAAATGGTTCGCGAATGAAAGATTATCACCGTTTGGATTTGGCAATTAATTATCCATATACTATTGGGAAATTTGATGGAACATTTTCCATCAGCCTTTTGAATGCTTACAATCGTAAAAATGCTTTTTTTTACTTTTATATAGATTTCGGAGATGGAACAAAATTGTATCAGCAATCGCTAATTCAGTTTTTACCATCTTTTAGTTACAGCTTCAAATTTTAGTACTAATAAGTGCCTAAAGTTATAGTGTAAATTACGGATTCCATCCCTACGATACGCCATAAACCTGCAATACAGAAAAGAACTGTCCTAAACAAGAACTGGAATGGAATCCATTCCGGCAATTTTCTCCGTTTACATTTTTTTCCACTACAATCCGGTTAAATTAAAACAGATTCCTCACTTCGTTCGGAATGACAAGCTTTTGTGAGTGTTCGCTGTTGGGATGATTTTATAATAACCAGCAACTTAACGATCACCGACATTCAAATCCGTGGTGTACTTTTAAGCTTGCCCTGCACTTTAAATGCCAAAACATAGGGTGTCATTCACTCCATCACTTAATTTTATCTAAAGGTCTGCCGTTATTAACCGACAATTTACCATTAACTATCTTATAACTGTAGGTTGCAGAGGCCTGTCCTTCTGGCCTTAAGGTGTACGTGTCTTCAGATGCAACAATCTCCCCTTTATGACCAAAGGATATAGCTTGACCATTGACTTTTCCAACTGCAGAGTAGGAATAGGTATTGTTTTTATTCACCACAAAAGTCGCCATCATAAGTTTAGCGTCAGTTTGGTAACCCTTCCAGGTACCAACTAAACTACCATGTACCGATTTCATAACAGGTTTAGTCGCAACAGGTTTAGCACCTGCATTTTCTAAAGCTTCAACAATATCGCTTTTATTCGCCAAGGCCCTATTGGCATAATTCAGTGCCGAATCACTCACTTTATTTACTGCATTCACTTCGGCACCACTCTTAATAAGTAGGGCTACTAGTTTTAAGTTCCCTGCTTCCGAAGCCAACATTAGTGCCGTTTCGCCGGCGGTATTAGCTAAATTCACATTGGCTCCACTTTTAATTAAAACCCCACAATTGTCAAACGCAGCTTTCCAACCAGGTCTTGTACCAAGTTTTGCAGCACACATAATAGCAGTCATATCCTGCGCATGCAAAACATTCGGATTTGCACCTAATTCCAGTAATTTTTTAAGGGTTTTAAGTCTCAACTTTTTATCCAATGGATTAAATCCCATAGCTGTTCTGGCCAATGGCCCCGCCCAAGGCGATTCTTTCGACACTTCATTTACATCGGCACCACTCTTTACTAATAATTCTAACATTTCCAGATGATAGCCCAAAGCAGCATAACTAATCGCATTAAAATAGACTGAATTATATCCTTTCAGTATGGTCTTCTGTGCTATTAAATACTTTGCGGCATCTAAACTATTGTGTGAAGCTGCCATTTGTATCGCATTAATTCCTTGCGAAGTTGACAGATTAATATTTGCACCATGTTTAACTAAAAGTTTTAAACCCTCCACATTATTGAAAGACGAAGCGACATTAACTGCGGGTTCATCGCCATACGACCCGGCTTTACCCAGATGATTAACATCCACCTTATACGTTATAATAAAATACTCAGCCCATTTGGCTTGTTTCGGCTGCATCATGGCCATGTTCAATGGCAGCAAACTTTCTTGGGTCGTGGGACCATATTTATTGGCTTTGTATTTCATTAATATATCCAATATAGTAAAGTTATCATGGTCTATTGTTGCAGGAATCAATCCTGGAAAACTATCACCATGTTTAACATCTTCCACATTCGCACCTCGCTTTAAAATTGCTTCCACCGCTTCGGCATGCTGCGAGTTAACAGTACAGTTTAAGGCAGTAGCGTCATAACTACCCATATAATTAATATTTAATTTGGGACTGGCGTTGTTTAATATAGCCATTGTAATTGCTTTTGACTCCTCCGTTTGAAGTCCAAAAGTCGCTACTAATAAAGCCGTAAACTTGTTATTAAAGTCGCTATAATAATTGATGTCCACCCCCATTTTGATGAGACGAACTACATTGTCCAAAGTAGAGGTGGAACTGGCTGAGCTAAGCAAGGCTATTAATGGTGTTGTAGCCCACGATTGGTCGATACCGGGTTCTGTTATGGTAATTGTCTTTACATTAATTTTAGGCGCATCGAGTAATATTTTAACGATGTCGTTATTCACTTTAAGTACACCACCACATGCTTTATTTAATAAGGAAACACCTTCGTAGACCTCATTTACATTGGCACCAGCCTGAAGTAAGGCTTTTAGCTGGTTAACATCACCATTCTCCACGGCAACGAATGTTAATGGTTTAACTCCTGCTGTTTGAGCGGATGCTACGATGGATAAAAGTGAAACACAAAAGATCACAAAGTACGTTTTAAGGTTTTTCATAATTGGTGCTTAAGTAATTAGGTGTTGATTTTCAAGTAAAATAATTCCTGATAATGAAGGGAAGCAGATGTTTTTTATTAATCTACGAATGAAAAAAACATTGGCAGTGCAATATCAAAACATAAGAACATTATTCATTTCAAATGTATAAAATTATTTGGCGATAATAACTTCACTCCAGCTCGTTCTATATTCTGTATGAACTGGAACATTCCGCAGCTACAGGGCTATATTTAACCGATTAACTTCTTGCGAAGTATTACTTTGTAATTTTTCCCTTTTTCGGGGTAACCTTTTCCCCTTTTTCGGAATAAAGAGGTGAATTCCATTTATTCCTTTTTATAATCAAGGTTCATTTCTTCAGCATATCAATAATCGTTAAAGGACTACATTGATTTGAATAAAAATAAATCGGTATGAAACTTTTTCTTTTACTCTTCATCAACGAAAAAAGATTCATTAATTGCAAATCAATTTAAACGATTTTTCCATTTGTCCTGATTTAACCTTCAATATATAAGTACCTTTCGCTACCTTCCGGAGCGGAACAGAACGATCATCTGTTGTGCCTTTTAAAATAAGCTTTCCATTAAATGAGTAAATTGAATAGCTAAGCGGCCAATCAAAATTTCCGCTTAAAAACACCTTGTCTTTCGCCGGATTAGGATAAATTTCCCAGTCTGCCTGATCCAAATTATTGATTTTGCTTGGAAAAAGTTGAGCCACCAACTGCGAAATAATTTCGACTTTGGGCAAATTTTCAAGCTGATACATTTGAGTGAAACGCTTTGATTCTTCGGTGGCCGACAAGGCAATATGATTGGCAAATCCTGGTTTGATACTCTGGTAACACACTTCGGCCGTGTATTGCAAACTGGTGCCTGTAAACGGGAAATAATAAGTAAGGCGGTCGGTTCCTGTACCATGCTCCCCATCGCTATTTCGGTTAAAATTAAGATCATTTATTGCATCACCGGTAATAGCAATGAGGCTGTCGTAGGAGAGTCCGGTTTTAAAACCTACAGGAGGTAATCGGTTGTCTTTTAAATATTGGGCAGCTTCCAATAAAATAGTCGTTACCTGATTTTGAGTATTTCCCATCACCGCTTCGTAAATCTGGACTTCTTCTGAACTGAATATAGTATCGTGATGGTGTTCAAAATCAGCTTCAGTAAGGATTTCTCCATTATCATCGTACTTGCCCGATTCAAAAACTATATTGCCATTATTATCTTTAGCTACAAAATGAATCCACATGCGCCGGCTGGGAAATCCGGTTGGCAATTTGTGACCGGTTTTGTTTTTTATTTCCAAATTAACTGTCACCATGTTGTTCTGAAATGAAGCTTGGGAAGCAAATTCAATGGTATTCTGCTTCAAATTTTTCAGCGTATACAAGGCTGTAGTGTCGAGGTTTGCTTTTCCGCTATTCACGGTCAATTCGGCCGCATTATCGTTCAGCATTTTATTAACGACTCGATTTCCCCCCACAAAATGATGTTCAAAAACAGGATTGCGTTTATTCTGTAGATTTGCCGGCATCGAAGCAATGGTGAACTCCTCATTGACATTGGGCATGTGGCATTTTTGGCAGGTAATATCCTGACCGGGATATGAACTGTTCAACCATTCGTAATAAGGCATTTGTTCGGGGAAATATCCGGCAATATCGCCATTCTGATCAACATAAGGAGTGATCAGTGTATGGCATGTAGCACAAAGTCCTGAAGAGGCAATGTGGCTGCCATACACCGGTGTATAGCCTGTATTGTTGACCATTGATGTGGCAAACGGGTTTTCATACGGTCCATAAATAAGTTTAACAGCCTGAATCGCATAGTGACCCGAAAAACTCTCTGCCGTTGATAAATTCGCAGGATCGATTTGATGGCAAACAGTACAACTCACACCATCCTGACTTAAGGGATCTTCCTTCATTTCCTGAAAACTGAAAGATGCCTGTCCATTATATATTGCTTCGGTACGGCCCATCGGAGCATGGCAGGTAAGGCACTTGTCTTCGATGATTTCCTTTAGATGTGGATTCTCTTCAACTTCGGAACTCACTTTAGCCTGCCAATATGGATCTTTTACTGCGTTGCCCATCATGCTACTTTGCCAATGGAATACAGGAGAAACATCCCTCCCCGCAGCATTGATCAACACGCCGGCACTCGCTGAATGACATTGGGTACAATTTCCTGAGCCCGAAAACAACGTAGACTTCTCGGTAGGTAAACCACTTATTACAAAATAGGAAAAGCCACTAAGCAGTAAGCCTGCAAAAGCCAAAATGAAGAACTTCTTTTTCATTCGTCTAAATTTTAATTGTTTTCTATGGCGACTCATGTATCTCACAGGCGTACTTATGTGCGTTTGTGATCGACAGCACCATGCTCGTTTCATAGTACAACTTTATTACCCCTAAAAGGATTAACGTTATTCAATTTAGGAATTCATAAACCTAAAACCTATTATGAACCTATAAATCTTACATGTCATTGCAGATGTACCGGGTTGTTATTCGCAAAATGGGTTTCACTAAAATTTCGTTTTCATTTGAATATCAGCCAGAGCTTGAGCCGGATTGTTATTATTTGTAAAATCTTTATCAAACAGATTGGTCACTAAACCATGCGATACTTTACTAAATATCATATCGTGACCTACGCACAATCCCATTGAAATATTTAAATCCGTATTTTTTTTGTTTAAGAAATCGGCTTGCCCTGCAGGATTGCATAAGATACGGCCACCTGCCCCTCCCAACAGATCTTTTTTGGGTATCCGTCCGTATTTACAATCCACGGTGTACACCTCAAAATATTTCGAGAAATACTTTTCCAACAATTCAGCTTCGTAGCCAAACGTAATGCAATGGGCTATTCCAATGCGTTTAAAATTAGCGCCTCTGGCAAAATTCATAATCTCCTCCACACGATTCGAGCTCATGCTGGTAGTATCATAGTTTACTTGCATTATTTCGCGAAACGCTTTTGTGTATAATTCCGTCATTTTATTTTTATGGTTTAAGTGTATATAGAAGTTGTCAAAGATGTCTCATTAAATGTTTATGAGCATTGACTAAACCTTCTTTAATCGCTCTAGAGTACGATGTTCTAGTTTTCTATCTTTTACAATTAAGGGAGTAACGGGAACTTTCGATTTTGAATTAAAAATCATATCATGCCCCAGACACAGGCCCATCATAATATTGAGTTCCGTATTCCTCTCTTCCAAATATTTTGCTTGTCCTGCCGGATTACAGGAAACGCCCTTGTAATCAGGCAGCAAGTCGGAAAAAGCAACCCTCCCGATTTTGCAATTTACTTTCTCAATCTGAAAACCTTCATTGACCAAAATGGCTTCAAGGCTATTGGCTTCTTTTGTAAAAGTGGTACAATTGGCTATTCCAATTTTCATAATTTTTGCCTCTTTGGCATAGGCTATTATTTCCTGAATCCTATCATTACTTCGATCAAGCGAATCCTCAGCTATTTTTAATATCCTTTTATCCTGATCATTATATAAACTTGTAAAATCCATTACTTTTTATTTTAATGCAACATTTAATGTTCAACTCTAACTATTTATAGTTACGAAGCAATGCTCTTTTCTGCTCGTGTTTTCTTTTAAAACAAGGTATACTTGAGGTTGATAAAACGCATCATTCCTTCCACTTCAAGCGAAACCTCCTCAATTATTTGTTCAATCTCACCTCCGAACAATTTGCCCATGATTGCGCCATTCATTGTTGATACAAATACTTGTCCATCCGATTTTTCATACACTGCAAAAGTTTTGGGCATCATATTCCCGATTTTTTTACGATCGTCGGCTTTAAGCATGCGTGCCGAATACCCCCCATGACAATATTTGATTATTTTGAAGTTCCCTATTTCGAAACCACCGTTTTCCATTACTTCTTTATTTTGATCGATAATACCGGTTACATGCCAACCCTCTTTTTCGTTGATGCGCTGAGCCATTACGTCGACTGTTTTATCAAAATCGTAAGGACTTTTAAACTCTTTTACCATCATTTGGCCTGATGAGATGTTAATGACGATTGCTGTAAAAGTTATACCTGCCAAAAAGCCAAATATCAGGCTTACTATTGTTATTATTTTTGTTCTCATTTCTATACAATTTAATTTTTGATTAATCTTCGTTTACACATATTTCACCAGCCCTTATTCGGCCAATTGTTTTCCAGGCAACTAAGCCCACCGTAAATACAGCCAATGCAAATAATATAAAGGCAAAATATTTGAAAATAATTTGTGCTGAAATTTGGTAGGCCACAACCGATGCAATGGTCACTGCCATTAAAGGAAATGTAAAAGCCCACCATGAAATAAAAAACTGTAGTTTCTTAAAGCTTTTGTATAAAAACGACAGCAATATCACAAAAAAGTAAGCCATAAACAGCATAAAAACAGCCATACTATCCCAGCTCTGTGTTATTCGGATGTAGGCAATAAAACCTATTGCCGGTGGCGCAATCAGAATAAATAAAGTAGGGATGAATTTTTGCGGTAGCTGGTGGTGAAAAATGGCCCGGTTAAGAAAAATGGCAAACAAAATAATCCAAAAGAAAAAGCCTATAACAAGGTAAAAATAGTTAAAAGCATTTGGCATGTATTCTACGCCGGCAATTGGAACCAACATATTTCCCACCACAGGAATAAACCATGCAGGGTTCATAAACTGAATTTCAAAGTTATGTTGAATCCAAAAGCGAATGGTATGTAGCATGAAAAAAGAATGGAGGATTACCCCAACCCACCATAATACCATCGATAGAAAAGGCCAATAGGTCATGAAGGCAATCGATAGCAATAGTATCGAAATGGAAATTGCTGAAAAGAAGTTAATCCGTATCCGATGTTTGAAGTCGGCCTGAACCTCTTCGAAATGCCTGATTGCTTTTAGGCTATACAGAATGCTAATGCCTATAAAAAGCAGAAATGTAAAAAACAGCAGGGAATCGTAAAAGATACGAGGTAACCATTGCATGTGGAAGAACTTACCAAAAACGATGGTTAGACCTGCCAGTCCCATAACAACGGAGTACATTGTTATGGGGAAATGTTGTAATTTTTCTTTCATCTTATTTCGTGCAATTAATTTTATGAATAAAAAAAACAGACAGACTCACAATGAGCATAAACGCAATAAAAAACGATGGGAATCCCCAATGCTTAATGATACTGCCCGATATCAGCGGGAACAATGTCGGAAGCAGACTTCCTGCACCGGCAAAACCAGCATACAAGGCCCTGTTATGAGTCCCCGATATTTCGAGCAAAATTCCATTCATCGTAATAACATAAAGCGAGACGATCATACCGCCCAGAATGAAGAGATATTTAAACATCATCAAATCCTTGACAAGCAGAACCGACAGGGAAAAAATCACCGAAAGCAATACATTCGCAAATAACATTGTATTGTATTTCATCTTTTTTGTGATGATTAATACCAGCAGGCTAACACTTACAACTCCAATCACTTTAAATAAAAGGAAAAGACCGGTTTGGGCACTTCCGGAATGAAAAGTTTCTTTAGCATATAATATTACAAAGGGAAGAATTGACATGGCAATACCCTGGGTATTTATAAATCCGAGGAAGTATTTTAATTTTGGATTACTTTTCCATTCGGAGGCCATATTTTTTAAAAAATTACCAGCACCTGATTTTTGTAAACCCGATGCCTCGGTTTCTCTGATTTTCCAAAAACCTCCTGATGCAACTAATAATGAAAATGCTCCAATGAGGAACATGACCGAAAAATTAACCGGATAATTATATGCTGATAATATTTTTTTGGCCAAAAAAGCAGTGGATACCACAATAAGCCCTCCCAATATCTGTTTGGCTGAAAAAAAAGTTTTTCGTTTAGGACTACTGATCGATTTTCCTATAATATCGACATAACTGATATTGGTAAATGCACCACTAAAAGAAAACAGCGAGATAAATATAAAAATGAATACCAAAATAGAACTTGAATGGTTGAGCGACAAACGGTATAAAATCATCGCAAGGGCAAACAATGATATAATCCGCAGATTAATACCGGTTAAGAGGTATTTCTTTTTGAAAGCAACATTGCTGACCAGAGGAGCAAAAAGCAGTTGACTAAAACTGGCCCCTCCCATCATAATCGAAGTCATTATGCCAACATGTAACGCGCTTCCGCCGGCCTCAACCACCATAGCAGGAATTACCGTATCTACATCCATAAAGTTTTGTGCAAAGGCAAGAAATCCTGCATGCCATAGAAATGCCCAAAAATTATGTTTTGATGTGTTGGCTGATAAAGTCATTTGATGATTGTTTTTAAGGTGCCGTTTATCAACGTAAAAAGTTTAAAATTTCTAGAGCTATTACTCAGGTCATCTTCTATCCATTTGATGTTATTCTTTAATTTCAGAAGGGCTTGGGCAGGTGAATCTTCATTAATAATTACCGGAATAAAAAATTGATTGACCATTTTTATGTTTTTCCCAAATTGTTTGGACACCAAAACCTGTACTTCATTTTCGCGTAACATTTCAATAATTGCTTCGCCCTTTTTTTCCGAGCCATGTTCCTGTTCTTCATCAGTGTTTTTGAAGCGATTAATCAGTTCGCCACAGAGGAGTAGTTCGTGATTGTTCCATTCATATAACATGTATTTTTCGGCATCGCCAAAGTGTCTGGCTTCGAATATGTCCGATTGGTTTACGGCAAAAGCAAATTTTATATGCATCTTTTTTTATTTTTAAACTGAATAGAAAGTCCTTTTCCATTCGAATTGATTTAGATTGGTATGGCTTCGATTCATTGATCAACAAGGGTTGATTCCTTTCCGCTATACTGAATTATTGATCAATCACTCCAAGCGCCCTGTTCCTATTCTATAATTTCAGCAATAATCAATTGGTCCGATTTAAGTTTTCCATTGATATAATCCTTGATCAGTTGACGAGGCGCATCAATGGTAATGCCTACAAATAGATTAATCCTGAAAGGGGTAAACAAATGGATGATCCGTTTATCTATTTTGTAGGTGATGATATCCGTTATTTTTTGATTAGCTGCCCATTCAGGCAATTGTGTGATGTCTTTCGTTGGAGGTATTACCACCACTCTGCTTTTTACATGATCGTTCTCAATTTCAACTATCTCATACTGGCTGCATTGCCCGAAATATTCACTTAGCTTTCCATTAAAAACAGGAATTGCTACCCTTTTTATTTTAGTCGAATTCATTGGGGCAAAGGTAAAGTCCCTTGTTTTTGTGGCAAGGAAAAGCATTTTGGGAAATCGGTGTTCTCACTTAAATAATAATAAGTTTTTTCTTATGATATTATAATTTTGCCGCTTACTATTTTCGGATGACAAATCTTTATTGCGCATTTTTCCTGTTTTACAGCCAACTTCATTATTTTTACCTGAAATTAAATACATCACAATTGGAAGAGCAGAACAACAGTAATTGTAAAGATTGTAAGGAAACATCCCAATGTTTTCATTTTTTGGTTCCCGATGAATTGGAATTTATCAATAGTAAAAAAACACAAATCACCTATTTAAAAGGCGAAACCATATTTAAACAAGGTGCTTTTGCTCCTTATATTCTTTATGTTGTAAATGGTCTTGTTCGGGTTTATTTGCAAACGGGCAGTTCAAAGCAAGTGAATATCCGTTTGGCCAAACAAGGTGATTTTATGGCTTTTTCATCCATCTTTGGGAATACTATTTACAATTATTCAGCAGTTGCACTAAAGGATTCAAGTATTTGTATGATTGATAAGACCGCTCTAAAACAATTATTATTGAAGAATGCGGAATTTGCCATGCGAATTACTTCACGGAATTGCCAGAATGAGGGCAGGTATTTAGATATAATACAGAATATCTCGTATAAACAAATGAGGGGAAAACTAGCCTCTGCTTTGCTTTACCTTTCATCTGACGAGTTTGTGGACGAAAATGTTTTTCAATATTTAAACCGGCAGGATATCGCTGACTTTTCATCCATTACCCTTGAGAGTGCAGTAAAATTTATTAAAGAGTTTGAGAAGGAAGGAATTATTGGGTTAGACGGTAAAAATATTATAATTCAAAATGCGAAAAAATTAGAAGAAATAAACCTGAGAGGTTAAGATCAAAAAAACTTTCCTTCGGTAATATTCATTGCAGCTTTTCATTCTATTCTCTAGCTGGATAATAGTTAATTGTGTTCTTTTTTCTTATCTAATCCATAGTGATTTAGCACGTACGCCAATAATGTTTAATAAAGTTTTAAAATAAACTTTATTATGAGCATATGTTCATTAACTTTGCGGTGATCAAAATTTGTAATGGTCCAACTTGTGGGATTGAAGTGAAACATACATCGGGAATACTTTACAGAATGGAAATATGCTTTAACAGTAATGTTTTTAAGATTCGATAAGGTGCTCCCCATCAATCCAAAATAGAAACCATAAACGAAATCATAGAATTAGTAAAGCACTAAAAAACCATTTAAATATGAATTCATTACCTCAAATTGTGAACGATGCCTGGGATTCAAGAAATGATATCATTGTTCTTTCAACGGTCGATATTAATGGAATGCCCAACTCAATCTATGCCACTTGTGTAAAACGATACAATGATACAATTTTTGTAGTTGCCGATAATTACTTCAACAAAACCAGAAAGAATATACTGGATGGAAGTAAAACGAGCCTTCTTTTTATTACCAAAGAAGGGAAGTCCTTTCAACTGAAAGGCCATGTTGCTTACCTCCAAAGCGGAATAATTTACAACGATATGAAACAATGGAACCCTTCACAACATCCGGGGAATGCAGCTGTCGCTTTAGAAGTTGAGGAAATTTATTCGGGATCGGAAAAATTATTGTAAACAAAATTAAAACTATAAAGAATGAAACAAATTATTGCTCTCCCTATGGAAAATGGGGCTTTATGCGCCCACTTTGGACATTGCCAATACTTCGCCATTGTTGAAGTTGAAAATGGCGAAATTGTTGATATGAAAGAAGTAACTCCTCCCGAACACGTGCCTGGCTTATATCCACGTTGGGTTGCCGAATTTGGTGTAACGGATGTAATTGGAGGCGGAATGGGTCAACAAGCCATCAATCTTTTCAATCAGCAAAACATCAACGCATTTGTAGGTGCACCTTTAAAGTCAGCCAACGAATTGGTGAATGATTTTCTAGCCAACAAACTGAACTTGAGTGCCAACTATTGCAATCACGACGAAAATCATGTTTGCAATCATTAATAATAATGGAAAAGATTAAGATTGGAATTATCATTTGCGATCGTTACCGTACTTGTGCAGGTGGAAAATGTTTCAGGGCATTTCGAAACCGTGAAGGAGCTTTCGAAATGTATAAGAATGAAGAAGTGGAGCTGGCTGCATTTACCACTTGTGGTGGTTGCCCCGGTGGAAACATCGAATATGCGCCTGAAGAGATGAAAAAAAATGGGGTGACGCATATCCATTTTGCTACCGGTTTTTTAGTTGGCTATCCTCCTTGTCCTTATATGGAACATTTCCAGAAATTTATTCCTGAAAAGTATGGAATGAAGGTTGTTTTAGGGACACATCCTATTCCACAGAAATATTACTTAACTCATAACAATCTGAATACCTGGAATACAGGGTTTCTAAAAGAAGCAATTGTGCCAACTCTTTCCGATGAGCAAACCCGCTTAGATTATGACTGATTATTCATAATTTAAAATGGTAATAGCCCGCAGAATTGTTGTTGCTGGAAAAATCTTCGTGTCGTCCAATTTTATTTTGGGAAATTCAATATTCGGAAATATAAATCGAAAGTTTCGATTAGGGCAAAATGAATGAACTATTTGCCAGGGGAAGGGATTGATATTTGATATGCTTCCAGACACGAAAACTGCTTTAATTCAATCAGATACAATATGATAGAACACACATCTACTTTTAGGGTGATGTACCCTGATACTGATCAAATGGGAACTGTGCATCACTCGAACTATGTGAAATATTACGAAACCGCCCGTTGGGAATTGTTGCGGGCAATAGGTATCTCTTATAAATCGGTGGAAGAAGCGGGATACATGCTTCCGGTAATTAAGATGAATTTCCATTTTTTGAAAACAACCGAATACGATGCTTTATTGACAGTAAAGACCACTCTAAAAGAGACAAAAGGAGCACGAATATGGTTTAGCTACAAGTTGTATAAC
This sequence comes from Prolixibacteraceae bacterium, assembly GCA_041821245.1. Taxonomy (GTDB): domain Bacteria; phylum Bacteroidota; class Bacteroidia; order Bacteroidales; family Prolixibacteraceae; genus Roseimarinus. The sequence goes on along the minus strand of JBGUEP010000071.1, from coordinate 1,099 downwards.
GAGAAAAAGGAGCTCATCAACCAAGCTGAAACGGAGCTCGCATTTGTAAATCGCGAAACATGGAAGCCATGCGCAACACCACAATTCATCGTAGATGCAATAGCGTTAAATCAAACAATAGAGCTCTATCATGCATGAAATTATTTATAAGCCCATAGGTCTTGTTCGTTCTCCATTTAAAAACCCGAAAGGTACCCCAATTCAAGCAGCTGCTTCAATTAACACTGAAGCAGTCATTGAAATTTTTCCTGAATTCAGTGAAGGATTGCTCGACCTGGAACACTATTCCCATATCTACATCTTGTATCATTTGCATTTATCTCAATATAAAGGTTTAACAGTTATTCCGTTTCTCGACACTAAACCACATGGAGTATTTGCAACCCGATCACCTTCCAGACCAAATTCAATCGGTCTTTCAGTTGTTATCCTTGAAAGAATAGAAGGGAGCCTACTTTATGTTAAGAATATTGACATTCTGGATGGCTCACCGGTTTTAGATATTAAACCATACCTTCCTCAGTTCGATGTTTTTGAAACTTCCAAAAATGGATGGCTGGCTACTCAAGTTCATAAATTGGACAAACAGAAAGATGATGGGCGTTTTTCAAAAGAATGAATGAAAACCGAGTATCTGCTCAAATTTTCTGTAGGAAATTTATATGGGTAGAAAAATGTTAGATTTTTGGGATCACTTTACAATTCGGGTGGAAGGATTGATTTGGAATCACATTCAAATCGTAGAATTACAGGGTAGACAATTTTATGTTAAACCGAATATTTCACGATCCTTATGCTTTGGCCAGATGGGCCCTTTCTTTGTTCACGATCTTCGCTGCGCTTCGATTCCAAATCAGCGCCCGTTCGGTTCCCAACTTCCACTTTAAGTGGCTGGGGGGCTAATCCAGGATCACATTAAAAAGTTGTGAGGAGAATAAATTAGAGTTGAATGCATTTCAATTTGGGAAATAAAGTACAATATTGTTTTTAGATCCACTGATCTTCGATTCGCCTCAAGCCGGCTGGGCTTTTACTTTTCTCTTGAAAAAAAAGTAAACAAAAGTTCAAGGCTCCCGAATAAATGTCATCCGTCTTTTTG
>JBGUEP010000070.1:0-16191 GCA_041821245.1 Prolixibacteraceae bacterium | reverse complement strand
CCGGGTTAGCCTAAAAAATGACTGCCCGGTTATTTTTTTTACCGGACACTAATGAAAAAAAATAAAAAAAATTGCCACGAAGGCACAAAGTCACTAAGGGCTCACAAAAACTTGTTCTATAGACAAACAATACCTTCGTGTTTGAGCCTTTGTGATTTTGTGGCATTTTAATTATTCATTCCAAATCAACATTGATTAGTTTAATGTTAGACATGAGGTAACAAATAATTAAGCAGTAGTTCTGTAATCAGGTTTAGCCGATTAAAAGCCTGCCTTCCCCGATAATTCAACTTCTTGGTTTGTATTGTATTTGAATATACTTTATTTTCGATGGACAATTTTAAATTCAAACACAATGAGATCACACGAAGTAGATTATAAAATTATTGGGCACGACGTACAATTGGTAGAGATTGAACTGGATCCACAGGAAACAGTTATTGCTGAAGCGGGTGCCATGTTATACATGGAACAGGGAATCGAGTTTCAAACCAAAATGGGCGATGGCTCTACCCCTAACGAAGGATTTATGGGCAAGCTCTTCCAAGGAGCGAGTCGGCTGATTGCAGGGGAATCCTTATTCCTGACCCACTTTACCCACCATGGATATGGCAAGGGGCACGTGGCATTTGCCGGCCCCTATCCCGGAACTATCATTCCCATAAACTTAGCCCAATTGGGAGGTTCAGTTACAGTTCAGCGCGATGCCTTTTTATGTGCAGCACTTGGAACAAAAGTAAACATGACCTTCAACAAGCGCCTTGGTGCAGGGTTTCTGGGCGGCGAAGGTTTTATTTTAGAACGACTGGATGGCGATGGAATGGCCTTTATTCATGCCGGAGGAAGTGTGATTGAACGCGAATTAAGAGGAGAAACACTTCGGGTAGATACCGGTTGTATTGTTGGATTTACAGCAGGAATAGAATTCGATATCCAGCAAGCCGGCGGTTTAAAATCGATGATTTTTGGCGGTGAAGGAATGTTCCTGGCTACGTTGCGTGGAACCGGTAAGGTTTGGATCCAATCAATGCCCATTAGTAAATTGATTCGTGAACTTTCTTCAAGAGGTGGAAATCAACGCAAAGAAACCGGTGGGATTTTGAATCAGTTCCTTCAAGATTAATTCAAGTATTAAACGATAAATCAACGAGGCTTTCCAATTGACATTGGAAAGCCTCGTTATTTTTTCCTGCATTTTGCCCGCTCAATTCAACCGGTATCATTTTGTTTGAGTTTTCTAATTTGAATACGAATATGCCTACCTTTAGTTTGGTAAACCTGAAACCGGGACTTTACCTGGTAAAAACAACAACATACAATGGATTTGAAAAAGTTGAAAAAATACTTAAAAAAGAACAAAAGTATGGCGTAGTGGAATATGAACTCACCAATGGCGAAATTTTTGATTTGGACGAAGCCTGCATTACCATAATGGAGGAGCGGCAGTAATAGTAGGTCGGACTTTCTTGTCCGACTTATCTTCGATTCCTGTCCGACTTTTGTAAACATTATAAAAAGGAACGGTTCTCTTTTTGAAAGAACTGTTCCTTTTTTATTCTGCATTTAAACGGTGAGGTGAGGTACCCCTATATGGGTAGCTGAGGGGTGCGGTGCATCGTGTCCCATCGCGTACGGGACGGAATATGGTGGTATTCATCACTGCTACCTACATTTTATCCCTAACGGGATTTGATTTCAGAATAAATTGCAATTAATAAGGCAGTTAATTAAATTTGATCTACCCAAAAGGACAAAGATAAAACTGACAAAATGAGCAATAGCACAATGCTTCCCGATGAAATAATAAGCAACAAAATTTATTTGATCAGAAATAAAAAGGTAATGCTGGACAGAGATTTGGCCGAGCTATATGGAGTTTTAACCGGGAATTTAAATAAAGCTGTAAAAGAAATAGTAAACGGTTTCCTGAAGATTTTATGTTTCAGATTACCAAAGAAGAGTTTGAAAACTTGAAATTCCAATTTGGAACATCAAGTTGGGGAGGAACCAGAAGTTTACCTTATGCTTTTACTGAGCAAGGAGTTGCAATGTTATCTGGAATTATGAACAGCGATCGGGCAATAAAAGTTAATATCCAAATCATGCGGATATTTACAAAACTACGGGAAATGCTTTTAGATAATCTGAGCCTGAGACTTGACGTTGAACAAATTAAAAAGAAGCTTGAAAATCAGGACAAAAATATTGAATTGGTATTTTCTTATCTCGATGAACTTATCGAAAAGCAGGAAAACCCTAAACCCAGGAAGAAGATTGGTTTTCGTTTGGATGAGCATTAATTTTCCATAGTGTCTTTAGAATAAGTGGCCGGTTTCTTTTCTTTTATGAGATATTTACTTCTGATTTGCTTCTATTTAAATTGACGCTTTCAGGTCTGTAGGCGCTGAAAGGTCATGTTTGCAAATAAAGCAACCTTCCTTATTTAGGCAAATTGGATGTGACGATTTTCAATCGCCCTATCTTGAAAAATATCAGCGCTTACATTAGAAGATTAGTCTATACTAAATAGTTGCATTTAATTTAAGTAAGTAGGTTAAGATGTTTACTTTCAAAATTCAACCGGTATCATTTTGTTTGAGTTTTCTAATTTGAATACGAATATGCCTACCTTTAGTTTGGTAAACCTGAAACCGGGACTTTACCTGGTAAAAACAACAACATACAATGGATTTGAAAAAGTGGAAAAAATACTTAAAAAAGAACAAAAGTATGGCGTAGTGGAGTATAAACTCACCAATGGCGAAATTTTTGATTTGGACGAAGCCTGCATTACCATGATGGAGGAGCGGCATTAGCAAAACAAATAATCATAGGTCGGACAGGAATCGAAGATCAGCGGAGCTAATGTCCGACATACCGGACACAGGGAACCGTTCTCTTTTTTGAAAGAACGGGTCCTTTATTGTTCCATCCACTAAGGATGTCATCTCTTTTTAGAAAGATGACATCCTTTCGCATTCCGCGTTAAACCGGTGCCTAATGCATGCCATATGGAGCGATGAAATTGGTAGCCTTTGGGTAGAAAGTTAGATTGATGCCGGAGACATCAAATGTTTATAGCAACGTATTGTGCACAATAGCATTCGACCCCGACAGGGGTCGTACTTTTTCATTTATCGTATTCATGCTATTAACATTTAAACCCTCTGGGTTTAGCCAAATATGGGAAGGACCCGATCTTTAAAAAGAGACCGGGTCCTCCTGACACCATCGGATGCAATTGGCATTCAATGTTTATAGAAATGCATTTGGCACAAAACTAATTCAGCCTATCAATCGCTCATGGTATTGATTATCCCTAATGTCAAGCCCTTAATTTCAGCCAAATTCTTCATCCGGCCATAGAGGCTGTAACCAGGATAGTTTGATTTGCCCACATCATCGAGCATTTGGTGACCATGATCGGGACGAACAGGAACCAACCACTCTTTGCCCGTTTCGGCCTTCCGGCGTTTGCCTTCCTTCACCAGTTCTTTGACCACGGCAATCATATCAATGTCACCTTCAAAAAAGGTTTCTTCATTAAAATTCAAACCTGAATCGCGCACCACATTTCTTAAATGCACAAAATGGATATTTGGTGCTACGGCTTTAACAATCTCCGGAAGTTCATTAAAATGTCCCACTCCAAGGGATCCGGTACATAGCGTTACCCCATTTGATGGTGAAGGAATCATTTCAATTACCTCTAGTAAATCCTCTTTTGTACTAACAACCCGAGGCAAACCCAACAAATTCCATGGCGGATCGTCGGGATGGATGGCCATTTTAATGCCACTCTCTTCGGCCACAGGCACTACTTCATTCAGAAAGTAACTTAAATGACTTTTTAAGGCTGCGCGGTCGATTCCCTGATAGGTAGCCAATAAATTTCGGAATTCTTCCAGGGTATAGGTCTGCATAGAACCTGGAAGACCGTACAAAATGGTATCTTTCAATTCTTTTACTTTCTCGGCATCAAGGTCAAACAGGTATTCCTGAGCTTCCTGAATCACCTTTTCGGTATAATCGTTTTTGGCGCCGTCGCGTTGGAGAATAAACAAATCGAAGGCAGCAAAAATAGCCAACTTAAATCCCGAAGTGTAAGTTCCATCGGGCAAATCGAGCTTTAGTTTGGTACGCGACCAATCCAGAATGGGCATAAAATTGTAGCAAATGGTTTCGATGCCACATGCGGCCAAATTTCGAATGGAAATTTTATAATTTTCGATGTGTTGCAAATAGTGGCCACTTTTTTTCTTAATGTCCTCACTAACCGGCAAGCTTTCCACTACTGCCCACTTCAAACCGGCGGCCTCAATGAGCTGTTTACGCTCTAGAATGGCCTCTTTCGACCACACATCTCCAACTGGGATTTGGTGCAAAGCCGACACGATGCCCGATGCACCGGCCTGACGGATTTCATTTAGGGTGATTCGATCGTTGGGACCAAACCAGCGCCATGAATAGATAAATTTCACCCCCCCACCCCCTAAAGGGGGAGTTAAAACCCCTAAATTAGCTAACGCTGAACTTCGTTTCCCTAAAGGGGACTTGGGCATTTCTCGATTACTATTAGGATCTTCCATATGTTAACTTTCAATTATCCAATATTCCTTTAAGGAAAATTAGGGACTTGTTTTAGAATTAATTATTAAAATCAATTTGAAATTAATCTTCAAATTTCAAAAGTTGGTCGTTCACCTGCTCCCCTTCAGGTGGTCCTTGAGCCTGCCGAAAGGGGTAGTGGGGTTATACTCCGCTAAATGTACTAAATCCACCATCGATGGGAAGCACAACGCCTGTTACAAAAGAGGCAGAATCGCTGGCAAGGAACAATACCGCACCAATTAATTCCTTCGCTTCGCCAAAACGTCCCATAGGAGTATTGGCCAATATTTTCATGCTTCGTTCAGTAAATGAACCATCGGTATTGATCAACAAATCGCGGTTCTGATTTCCAATAAAAAAACCGGGAGCAATGGCATTTACCCTGACCGTACCTTCAAATTTCATGGACATTTCCATGGACATCCAGATGGTGAAGTTCGACACTGCAGCCTTGCTTGCCGAGTATCCTACCTGACGGGTGATGGCTTGTAATGCCGCCATCGACGAAATATTGATAATATTTCCGGACTTTTGCTTTGACATCACTTCTCCAAAAACAAGCGATGGAAGCACTGTACCTTTAAAATTAAGGTCGGTGACTTTGTCTAAGGCATCAATATTAATGTCGAAAATGGTTTGTCCCGGATTCACTGAAGCACCCGCCATATTTCCTCCGGCAGCGTTTAACAAAATATCCACTTTGCCATACTCTGCCAGCACTTGTTCACAAGTAGCTTTTAATACATCCATATCCAGGACATTTGTTTTCAAACCAGTGGCCACACCTCCTTTTTCTACAATACGGTTTGCCGCAGCAATCGCCGCATCTTCATTTATATCGAGGAAAACAATTTTTACACCTGCTTGTGAAAGGCCACTTCCAATTTCTGATGCCAATACACCACCACCACCGGTAATAACGGCGACTTTCCCCTCAAGGCCATACAATTGATCTAAATAATTCATATGCTATCAAATTTATAAATTTCGATTTATATTTTTTTCGATGATGCCCGTACGATCAAATTGGTGTTTAACACCACTTTATTGGTATGTTCAATATTGTTTAAGCCCATCAAATGTTCAATCAAACTTTTTGCGGCCAACCTTCCTGCCTCGCGACCAGGATAGGTGATAGTTGAAAGTTGAGGTTGAATAATGGTTGAAACAGGATCGTCATTAAAACCAACAATTGCGACTTCCTGAGGAATTTTTATTCCGTTCTCAAGCAATCCAATAATGCAACCAACTGCAGCCAAATCGTTGCCCACAAAAATCCCATCGGGTTTAATTTTCATTTGCATAAACTGTTGAACAAACGCCTTTCCTGTATCCAGATTCAGCGCATTCAGAAAAATCACATCGCCACAACACGCATGATGATCAGAAAGTGCCGCCTTAAATCCACGAATTCGATCGACATAAACATTCGAATTTGATTCCAGTGTTAGATGCGCAATCCGCTTACATCCCTCTTCAATTAAATGATTGGTTGCCTTATAGGCCGATTCATAATTATCAATAACAAAACAAGTACTGCTGGTATTCTGAGGTACACGATCGAAATACACTACGGGTACTTTTTTATCGGCAAAACACTGAAAATGTTCCACATTTCGGTTTTCAACAGTCAATGAAGCAATTACTCCATCCACCCGTTTATTGAACATCACATTGGCATTTTGCGCTTCCCTTTTTACCGATTCGTGTGACTGACTGATGATCAAATGGTATCCTTTTTCGTTGGCCACTTCTTCCATTCCTGCCAAACATGCCGACATAAAATTACTGTCTAATCGGGGTACAATTACACCAATGGTATTGGTCCGTTTTGTTCTTAAATTGCTGGCAAATGCATTGCTTCGATAACCCAATTCCCCTGCGCATTTCAGCACACGTTTACGTGTTTCAATGTTAATTGCAGGATTTTCTTTTAAGGCCCGACTCACTGTTGAAGCCGATAAGCTCAACCTCTTGGCAATGTCGTATATAGTCGCTTCTTTCATTCTTGTTTCCATTTTATAAAAACTCAACAAAGATAATAATCACTTGCAATATTTATGCAATCGGTTGCAATTTGTACTTTTTTTTTCATTTTTTATGACCATCATGGTGAGTTCTGACGAAATAGCTCAAAACTCTTTGTTAATCTTTTATCTTTGTTCAACTCATGTAACACCATTTATTTTATGCTGAAGCAAAGTTTGATCGTTCTCCTCTACTTTTTCCTGCTGGGATATACAAGCACCTTGTATGCCAGAGAAAAGGAAACTTATTCGAACCTCCGTTTTAAATCGTTTTCCACTCATGAAGGTTTATCCCAATCATCGGTGCTTTCCATTACACAAGACACGCAAGGATACATATGGATGGGAACCAAGGATGGGCTGAATCGTTTCGATGGTTACAATTTCAAAACCTATAAAAACGAAACCAACAATTTGAATTCGCTCAGCAACAATGAAATCATTTTTTTGTCGGGTGATTCCCTGGGAAATCTATTCATTGGTACTCGTGGAGGAGGTTTGAACAAATTCATAAAAAACGAAAACAGATTCATCCGCTACGAAAATCTGAATACGGCCGATGGTACCGTTAACAAGGTGTTACAAAACAAAAACGGATCGATATGGGTCGGAACCTCACAAGGTTTATTTCAAGGAGTTCCCGATAAGGCAAACGCATATCAATATAATTTCTCCAACTTTTCAAAAAAATCGGTTTTTCTGGATAAAAATGGTGCTTTACTCCCCTTTGAAAGCGAATTCTATTCGGTTGTTTCAATAAAAAAATTACACGATGACACCTATATTGTTGGCTCAGACAAGGGACTTTTTTTATTTCGGGTCCATGACTTATCGTTTACCTTAATCGACATTCAACAACTCAATGTTGCCAAAATAAATTCACTCGCCTGGGATCACAAAAATCAATTATGGGTGGCCACTTCGGAAGGTCTGGTCAAATTAACTTTTGAACAAGATAAAGTAGTCAACCGGCATTTTTTTGCCAACTCCAATACACGTTGGTCGGCTTTAAACACCAATTGGGTAGAAAGTTTAATCTGCGACGCTGATGGAAACATGTGGGTTGGAACTCGTGGAGCCGGGGTGATTGTTGTTGATGAAGAAGGAGCCTTTACGGAGTACACCAATGACAATTCCTTCTCGAATCAACTGGGCGACAACATTATCAACGCACTCATGATTGACCGTTCAGGAGTACTATGGATGGGCACCGAAAGCAAAGGAGCAGTAACCCTTGATTTGTTTCGCAAAAAATTCAACCATTTAGAGAATAATTCAACGACGGGTAGAAATCTCACTTCAAATTTGGTTACCGCCATTTCAGGCCAGGGCCAATCGGTTTATGTTGGAACAGCTTACAATGGATTAAACCTCCTTGAGTTTCAGGATAACAACACCATACTAGCCGAACACATCCCCACTATTCCTTACGGAGACGGACGCTCGGCCAGTGAAATCATTTCATTGCTCCTCGACACCCAAAATACTCTATGGATAGGGATTGCTGCCAACAACCTGGTATCGTACCGGAAAGATTCAGGTTTCAAAAATTATGTTACCGGAAGTTTTGCCTTTGCTTTGCACCAGGATCGCGAAGGAAGTATATGGGCAGGAACCTGGGGGAAAGGGATCGGAATGATCGACCCCACAAAAAAGGAAATTCAATTTTTTGCCAACCAAACAACTGATTCCAGAACTTTAAGTGGCAACATTATACTTTCAATATTCGATGATAATCACGGCAATCTTTGGGTGGGGACCAAAGGGCGCGGACTAAACGTAGAAGCTTTAAAGTTGATCAAACAAGGTTACAATAACTTCATTTCCTTTGAAAAAAATCTGAACGATGGCATTTTGCACAACGACATTTATTGCATTTTTCAAGACTCAGAGGAGGTACTCTGGTTTGGTACCGGAGGTGGCCTTAACAGACTCGATTTATATTCAACACCTGAAACCTACGCTGAATTTCAGAAAGGACGCATCAAATTTGAATCGTTTACAGAACAAGATGGCCTACCTGCCAATTTAATTTATGGCATCAGAGAAGATGAAGATGGAAATTTATGGATTAGCACGACCAAAGGTCTATCGAAATACAACAAGCATGATAAAACATTCAAAAATTACAATCTGAACGATGGATTACAAAGCAATGAATTTCACTCTAACGCTTATTATAAATCTCCTTACAACACCCTTTTTTTTGGAGGTGTTAACGGCTTGACTTTTTTTAATCCTAAAGAAATCTCAAGGAATTCACCTCCATCAGAAATCATTCTATCGGCACTTAAAATCTCCAACATCCCGGTAATGCCACATGAAAAAGTGAAGGGTAAAGTCATTCTGCAACAAGATATCTCCGAAGCAAAAAAGATAACCTTAACCCACCAACACAAGGAATTTTCGCTTGAATTTTCATCCTTGCATTTCGACAACCTCGAAGGAGTAAAATATGCCTATCGCTTGTTGGGATTTAACGATGAATGGCGTTACTTAAAAGGACCGGAACATTCAGTTGCCTACACCAATTTATGGGAAGGCGACTATGTTTTTCAGGTGAAAGCCACCAACAATGATGGCATTTGGAACGATGAACCCCGTCAAATCGAAATTGAGGTTTTACCACCCTATTGGCGCAATATCTGGTTTTATGGCATCTACCTGTTACTCATAATAGTTGGATTGTTGCTTTTTAGAAGGTATACCTTAATTGGCGTTGCCGATAAAAACAGACTTTTAATCGAACACATCGAACGGAGCAATTTAATTGAAAACACCGAAGCAAAAATGCGCTTCTTCACCAACATATCCCATGAAATTCGCACACCGCTAACCCTGATTAGCAACCCATTAAACGAAGTGATTGCTTTAGGTAAAATTGATGAAAAATCAAGAACAAGTCTGCAATTGGTTTCCAAGAATGTGAATCGACTTTTAAATTTGACCAATCAACTTTTGCAACTTCGCAAAATTGACAAGGGAGGAATAGAACCTCAGTTTTCACAAGTGAACATTAGTAAATTTCTCAAAGAGATTATTGGCTACTTCCTGCAAAAAGCACTCAACAAAGAAATCACCTTAAGTTACCATTCCGAAATTGAAGATGATGAACTGTTTTGGATCGACACAGAATTGGTAACTACGGCCATTTACAACATCATTTCAAATGCTTATAAATTCACTCCATCGAAAGGACAAATTAGCATTAAATTGTTCAAGCAGATACCCGAAACCAGTAAAATTGACCGATGGAAAAGAAATCGTCCGCATTACGACAGGGAATGGTATTGTATTGAAATATCTGATTCCGGTCCGGGAATTGCAGCGGAAGAATTGCAAAGTATCTTTCATCGCTTTTACCAAAGCAAAGAAAAATCAAAAACAGAAGCAGCCGGTTCAGGAATAGGACTTTCCATTGTTAAAGAACACATGGATCTGGTACATGGCAAAATTGAAACAAAAAGTAAATTGGGCGATGGCTCAACATTTACGTTGTTTTTTCCTGTTGGAGATGCACACGTAAAAACCAGCCAAATTTCAAAACAAACCAATAGTGATGAAACACCGGTACCTCAAATCACTGAAGAATTTACAACTGTTGCATCAACTGGTGAAGAAACCCTACTTCCCAATTCCGAATTACCTAAAATTTTGGTTGTTGAAGACGATCGGGACCTTAGTGAATATTTGGTGAATAGTTTGTCGGAAAACTACCAGATAATTACGGCGTTCGACGGGAAAAAAGGCTGCGAAAAAGCCCTCCAATATTTGCCTCAGTTAATTATTTCAGATGTAATGATGCCGCATACCGATGGAATTGAACTGTGTGAAAACCTGAAGTCAAATGCGGCAACGAAACATATTCCAATTATTTTATTAACCGCCAAAGTAGCCGACGAGTCCAAAATAGAAGGCTATAAAAGTGGTGCCGATTTATATGTGAGTAAACCTTTCCGTTTGGATGTTTTAAAATCACAAATTGATCAATTGCTTTCGACCAGAAAAATTCTCATTGATGTATTTAGCAAACAAATTACTTTGGAACCTCGCAACATTGCCATTTCATCGGCCGATGAAAAGTTTCTTAGCAAAATGAACGAAATCATTGACGAACATCTTTCCGAAACCGATTTCGACGTTACTGCCATGGTCGAACGAATGCACCTCAGCCATTCCACCGTATTAAAAAAAGTGAAATCATTGACCAACATGTCGCTGGTTGAATTTGTAAAAATGCATCGCTTAAAACGGGCTGCACAGATTTTGGAAAAAGAACATTTTCAAATTGCCGAAGTTGCTTATCTGGTAGGATTTAGCGACCCTAAATATTTCAGTAAATGTTTTAGTAAACAGTTTGGTAAAACGCCAACGGAATACATCGGGGAAATGAGGGGCAAGGAATCGGAGCAACCGGAAGACTGAAGGTTTGAGGAGCTTAAAGGCTCATCAGAAAATCTCATGCCTCAGTGTCCCCACTGCCTCACTTTTATCCCCCAAATAGTATCTAATAGTTCAATTTAGAAGAAAATGGTATTGCCATTTATAAAATATATCTTTAACTTTAAGCTGAAAATGAGCGTCTCCAGGCTTAAAAAGTTATGAGGATGGCATTGTTAATCGATCAATTCATACTGCCATGTCGAAAACCAGAAAGAAAAAGGCTTCGCCACAGCTGCAGAAACAAACAGAAGCTCAAAATAGGAAAAAATTCTTTCAAAAAGTGAAGTGGTTCCTAACCATTTGTGGTCATCCTGAACTCTATGCACTACTACCCATCAGACACCTCAACAAACTTTTCGAATTTCGATTACATCCGCCCACATTAAAAATAATTGGGAAACTTCCGCCAGGCATCCCTGATGAAAAAACACTGCAAAAGGAATTCTATTCCATATTGCAAAATTTAGAACTTAAATTACCAAATGGCAATTTGATCAGCTACTATGATTATTTTACCATAGGACATAGTTGCAGTTTGAATTTTACGGCTGAATGGTATTTAAAACTGACTTGCTACCAGATCATTCATAAAAAAATGGCAGAATCTCTGGAACTCTTCACAGAGGAAAACATACTGGAGATATTGCACGATTTGTTTACAATGACAAACCTGCTCTTTAGTAGTCTGGATTCAGGCATTTACCTTACTACATTAGGGAACAAAGGCTCAGATTTGCGCCCTCAAAACGGATTGAAATTTAACCTTACGCAAATACACAAAGCAACTCCTGTTGAGATAAAAATCGGTGATGGTTACCGACCTGTTTTCCCAATTGGGTGGGTCAAAGGTGAAAAATTCAAGCAAGTATCCATCACACCTCAAAAACTCCATCTCGCTACAAAAATTTATAGAAGTAACGTTCCTGTATTCATTCAAAGTCATGCCATTATTAGAATGAATGAACGCCTGGATTTTGCGATTAACGGTTTTGTCCATCTGATGGCTTTTGCTTCGGTGTCCGAACCTGTAATCATACGAAAAGGAAGAACAGCATACCTTCTCGAGTTCCGAATAAACGAATTTAAGGTGGGATATTTTGCCGCCGACTTGATAGGAAAAAAACTGATCATTCGAACTTTCTTATTGGCCACACAGCAAGGGACACCCGAAGAAGAGAAATTCCGACAAATAACAGGTTTAACACGCGACGACATCGACTTTTTAAAAATGACCAAAATAAGCTCCTTTGCGAAATCGGGTATCGAAAGTAACAGCAGGTTAAAAGCAATTTTTAAAGAAGCAGGACTTTTACCACTTGTTGAATGTGCGAATAACTTTTATATAGGAAACCAATACACTTACAAGGTATCGGATTTGCTGGACAATTACCTGAATGTTGAGCCCGATGCTCCCAACTGGGAAGAAATGGCCGAAACCATTGAAGCTGAATTGGAAAAATAAACACCTTTAAAGTCTACCAATAAGCCTTTTCGCCTGCAAATTGCCCCTTAAAAAACCTTCAAATGATGCTAAAAACCTTTAAATTGAACCTTTCCATTAAATTTAAGGATGTCATCCTTACCTCCAATCAGAAATACCAATGCAAAGTTTGTTTCTCTTTCCGGAAAAATAAGGATACATCCCTGGCTGTACGGAAATTCATCACCAAGATCAATTTTTGATACAATTATTCGATTTTCATGCAGTATCAATTCCAATTATTTGTCATAAGCCAAAAAAACTTCATTATTTTTAAGGCGATAAACTTTAACAAAATATGTTTAAAATGAAACAAGTTAATCTACTCCTATTAGCCATAATTTTACTTTCAGGTTCAAAATTCTGTTTTGGACAGAATGACTGGGAAAACCCTGAAATGATACAACAAAACAGAGAAAAAGCCCATTCTACATTTATGACCTTTTCTTCAAATGAAAAGGCTATGGAAAATGACATTGAAACCAACGAATTTGCAAAAAAACTCAATGGAATCTGGAAATTCAACTACGTTGGACGAAGTTCTGAGCGTCCCCTGGATTTTTACAAAACCGATTATGACGTGATTGGATGGGATGAAATACCGGTACCTGGAAACTGGGAATTGTACGGATATGGTTTCCCGAACTACACCAACATTGCCTATCCGTTTAAAAAGAATCAGCCCTATATTGCCGATGAATACAGCCCGGTAGGTTCTTATGTCTACCAATTCAATGTTCCCGAATTCTGGAAAGATCGTGAAATATACATCGAGTTTGGATCAGTAAAATCGTCCTTCTACATTTGGATAAATGGACAAAAAGTTGGCTATAGTCAGGATTCGAAATTGCCTTCAGAATTCAACATTACATCATACATCCATACTGGAGACAACAAATTGGCCGTTCAGGTTTTTCAGTTCTCCGATGGAAGTTATCTCGAAGATCAAGACTTTTGGCGCATTTCAGGAATTCAGCGTGATGTTATTTTAAGTGCGCGTGCAAAAACCCACATCCGTGATTTTTTTGTTAAAGCCTTATTGGATCAAAATTATAAAAATGGAATGCTGGATTTGGATGTTGAACTGTTGAATACATCTAAAAAATCGAATAAGAACCTTTCAGTAGGCTATCAACTCTTAAATGCCGATGGCGAGGTAATCAAAACCGGAAGCCAATCGTTCGACATCAAAAAGGGAAGTTCGGGCACGGTGAATTTTAATGCCAACATTCCGGATGTCAAAAAATGGTCGGCAGAAGAACCTAATTTGTACCAGCTCACCATTGGTTTAATGGATGAATACAATCAAATTATTGAAGCCACCGCGATTCCAATTGGTTTTAGAACTACCGAAATCAAAGGGGGGCAATTGTTGGTGAATGGTCAGCCAGTATTGCTGAAAGGGGTGAACCGCCACGAACACGATGCCCGTTTTGGACATGTGATTAGCGAAGAAATGATGATCAAAGACATCATGCTAATGAAACAATTTAACGTGAATGCAGTACGCACCTGCCATTATCCCAACGATCCGCGCTGGTATGCCTTATGTGATCAATACGGTCTGTATTTGTACGATGAGGCCAACATTGAATCGCACGATTACGGTTATGCACCTGAACATACACTGGCCAACAAACCGGAATGGCTCAATGCACATGTTGCACGAGTATCCAACATGGTACTCCGCGACAAAAACCACCCTTCAGTTATTGTTTGGAGCATGGGTAATGAAGCAGGAACAGGACCCAACTTTTTGGCAGCCTATAAAGCGGCACACCTACTGGATGATACACGTCCCGTTCAATACGAACGTGCCGAAAGCCAAACCGACGTTAAAGAACGACATACCGACATCATAGGTCACATGTACCGGGGAATTGACGACATCAAAAAGAACTGGGTTGGAACCGATTTGGAGCGACCATTTATCTGGGTTGAATACTCACATGCCATGGGAAACAGTAATGGCAACTTTCAGGAATACTGGGATTTGATTGAATCGGAACGCCAGATTCAAGGGGGATTCATCTGGGACTGGGTTGACCAGGGTTTGGTGAAAACCGATGAAAAAGGCCGCGAATTTTACGGATACGGTGGTCATTTTGAACCCAATGGAGTTCACAACGATGGCAATTTTTGTTTGAATGGTTTGGTAGATTCAGAACGTCATCCACATCCAGGATTGTACGAAGTGAAAAAAACCTATCAAAACATTGGCTTCAAAGACGCCGGAATAAGCGAGGGAAAAATCACCATTGTAAACAAGAACTTTTTTGTTGGTTTTGATTCTTATTTACTTCGCTGGGAAATTCTGGAAAATGGAACGATCATTAAAACCGGTGTTGAGAGTCAACTGAACATTGCTCCCCAAACGGAACGAACCATTGCACTCAATTTTAAAGGATTCGTGCCCAAAAACAACAAAGAATACTTTCTGAATGTATATGCCGTAAATGCCAATGAAACAGCATTGATTCCCTTTGGTCATGTAATGGCATCAGAGCAATTGTCCTTGACGGGGAAATTTAGTGTTCCAGCTGCGAACCATCTAACATCTCCTTTAAAATTGGACGAGAATACCCAAACCATTTTTATTTCAGGAAATGATTTTATGATCCATTTTTCAAAAACCAATGGCGCTTTAAGCTCCTACGTGCTCAATGGTCAACAACTAATTACTTCAGCGCTTCTCCCCGACTTCTGGAGAGCTCCAACCGATAACGATTATGGCAACAGAATGCCAGTCCGTTGCAAGGTTTGGAAAGAAGCAGTGGACAATGCCACCGTTCAAAGTATAAATTACCAATCGGTTTCAGCCGATAAAATTCAAATTTCAGTGAAACTGGAATTACCTTCCGTTTTAGGTTCAATTGATTTGGGCTATACCGTATGGGGTGATGGGAGCATCGACATTGCCTACAATTTTGAAGCCTTAAAGGAAAAACTACCCGAAATTCCACGCATAGGCATGCGCATGCAATTGCCTAAGGAATTTAATAATTTGTCGTATTACGGTCGTGGACCTTTGGAGAATTATTCCGATCGTAAATTCGCCAGTTTTGTGGGCAAATACGATTCAAAAGTGGCTGATCAATTTTACAACTATACCCGACCTCAGGAAAATGGGCATAAAACCGATACCCGATGGCTGCAACTGACCAATCAGGTGGGAATGGGATTGGTATTTACAGCTACAGATGCTCCTGTTGAATTCAATGCTCTGCGTTATTCCACCGAAGAATTGGATGAAGGCGAATCTAAAACGAATCGTCGTTCTACCGATGTTGAACAAGGTAATTTTGTAGAACTGCACATCGATCATGCCATGATGGGCCTGGGAGGCGACAACAGTTGGGGAGCCCGTCCACATCAACCCTACATGCTGTATGCAGGTAAAAAATACCAATACAGTTTTAGCATTCAACCATTAAGATAAGCTTACACCTTCTGACATAAAAAAAGGAGCATTTAGCTCCTTTTTCCTGTTTTCGTCGCTGGGACACCCTGTAATTAAACCTAATTTTGGATCACTTTGAAACGTCTGGGTTAGAAACGAAAGCAAGTTTTACGATTCTCTATTTCCATTCCATTTTCGTTTTTCCTCAAGCCGGAAGGCTTTTACTTTTC
>JBGUEP010000069.1:0-16533 GCA_041821245.1 Prolixibacteraceae bacterium | reverse complement strand
TATCGGCTGGCCTGTCCGCCCGGATGCCCCGAAGTTTTAACGGTGTCGGGATGCTGGGTACTGGATACTGTGTCCTGGATATAGTAGCCTGATATTATTTGTTTCGAGCCTGCCGGGAATTCTATTCTTCCTTTTAAAATCACGGAATTCGAGCATGTCGGGAAGGAAATGTCGGGATGGAATTTTTATTTTTTGTTTTTTCTTTTTCCATTGATGCTTCTGACAGCTGGAAGCGCTTCCGGAAATTTCCGGATTATCTTTAAACCGCCAGAAGCAAGAATGGAAATTTCCATGTGGGCTTTAAATGGTTGGTAGTGTGTTTCGATATTTCTTTAATTGCTTTTTATCGCTGGAAGCATATCTCGGCAAATCCATTTGTGCTTTTAACGATCAGAAGCTTGTGCGGAAATTTCTACATGCACTTTTAAAGGAAAAAGACCTGTAAAGAAAATAATCAAACCGTTTTTGCCCATTTTTTAAAAAGCAACCAACTTCAACTATTGGTCTCTTCGTTTTCAGCGATGTTTCGCTTATTCGAAGTTCTTTTTATTACCGGAAACAACCTTTTGGAATATACTTTCCCAAATTTAGCGCTTGCAGCATAAATAACCTGTTCGTATTGGCGGTTCAAATTGCCTTTGGCGATAGCAACAAGTGCTTTAGCCGAATTTACAGCACCAAGTGCTTCAGCGTGCGCTGCAATGGCAGCTCGTGATGCAGCAGCTGCCTCCTGCAAAATCGGAATAAACGGAGCAAGTTCATGCTCTGCGCCCAAATCCTGAAGAGCCAGAATTAAGTGATCTACTTCTTCAGGTTCTTTGTCAATGGAAAACCCGGTAATTTTTGAGGCTCCTTCAGGAAAAAACAGCTTGTATACATTACTGCCCGCCTGATTTCGGTCGTACTTTTTACAAGCATCAGAAAGGTCGCGTACTCTATCATCGAGTACGGTATCCATGAGTACTTTGGTGTCGTAAAGGTTTTCGGCATTTTCTTTTGCCCCTCTGAAGTTCAGCCGTTTTTGCAAAAAATCATTAAATACGGGTTCCAGAATCGTTGCAAATTCATCGGCATTTTTAACCTGCCTGCACAAACGCATACAGCGCCGCACAATGCTCTCGTGTACATTCGACGAATGTCGGTCATTTAATAATTGTGTCATGGTGGTGTGTTTTAGATGAAACGTATTGTAGAAAAAAAGAATAAATCAAAGCCGGGATTCGATCGGCTAAGCGATTAAACCTCCGGGATACTGGAGACCCCGGAGCTTAATTATTCGCCAGGAATAATATATATAAAATTGTGTAGTACAGTATTCGTGTGTGTTTTAATCACTGGCATCATAAATAGATTTACGTACAGTTTAAATATACACAGAATAAACGTATTAAGCGATATTTCAGTATGCATATGGCCAATTATTTTTAACTACTATCAGTTTGACATTAAAGATATTGCCCTTGGATATCGGTATATAACCGAGTTTTGGAAAAATTCCATAAAGCTAATTTAGAATCGATTTAAAAAAGAAGGGAACTTTACCCATGGGGCATCACCAGTATCCAGCAACCAGCATCCAGTCCTCAGTCCTCAGTCCTCAGTTCCCAGTTCCCAGTCCTCAGTTCTCAGTTCTTAGTTCCCAGCAACCCGCCTTCGGTAAAACTTCGGCGCGCAGGCCAGCATCCAGCACCCAGTAAGCCATTTTCCCTTTACTCGATAAAACCGTGCATTCACTCAATAAAACTGTTCGTTCACTCATTTAATTAGCTAATGAACTTCAGAATACATATCTTCGGGTTTGACATAATGGATGATAAGCATCAGGCTTGTTTATGATCAGGGAATTATTATTTATTCGAAAAAATCAATTGATGGGGATAATTGAAAAGGTGATGATACCGACCCAAATTGGAACAGTATCATCACCTTTTGGACCTGATAAAGCAGAAATAACAACAGGTGATGATACATATTCGTTAGGGAGTATTAAAAAGAGATATCTATGAATATGGAAGTTGAGAATCAACTTTTCTTTAAATGTGAAAAGTTGATTAAAAAATACGGTATTATCAGGAATAATGATTTTTATGATGATAGATATAATTCACATAAAATCTTTTGCTCACTGTATACAAATGACATGATACTTGAAGAGAAAGAATTCTCAACAAGGATTGCATCAGGCTGGGATCAAGAAAGTTGGACTTGTATTTACGATAAGTTTAATGAGAAAATTTCTAATTCATATATCAAATATGATAGATCAATCAAAGACTTACCAGCAATTGAAGTGTTACAACATATCGAGAAGAAACTTTTATCTATTGATAAAATTGAACACCTTAGGCAAAAATGCAATTCGTTGTTTACCTATTTCCTAAACATCAGATTTTTCGCTGCGACCACTTATTTAAATAAATATGATTCTGCAGCAAAAATTGAAAAATTAGAAGTTCGTGAAAAACAGCAAAGATATGATGACTATCAAAAATGCAGGAGAGATTATTTCATTAAAAATTTTGAAATCAGTTTACCAGAATTATTAAATGATCATGCCAATAGTCACCATAACTTCTTAGATTTTATTCCTGAACCTATAAGCACTTTAAATTTTAATTCATTCACACAATTAAAGGGGTATTTATATAGTCACAATTATTTTCAAATGATTAATAGTATATTGAATGAAAGATTCGAAATAAATATTGATTTAAAAGTGACAGAGAGTGGTTTATTCTTAATGATAAATAGAAATAACACTCCCTAACATTTTGCATATATCATTGTGGTTCAGTCGGTTTGCCAACTTCGGCTATTCGTACTACCTTTGGTGGTACGCGGACAGGAAAGCTCTCGAAATCCACAACGCTACATGCAATTTTTCGTTAACGGCAATTTAAATACTATATACTAACATTATCGGCAAAAAAATATATTTATGGAAGAATTGGACTTTAATGAAACATTTGGATTAGATAATAGAAAAATAATTTTATTACCATCATTATTGATCGAAAGTTTGACCTCGTTTTACCTCAGTCGGCTTCTAAATATTAAAGATTTAAGTGATTCAAAAGTACTTGGGAATAAAAGTGGTTGTCTCTCCTTCAGTCAGAAAGTGAATATTTTAATTGAAATGAATGCAATTCCTAAAGACTATAGGAATAAGTACTTAGCATTCATGGAAATTAGAAATCAATTCATGCATAATATAGATGCGACAAATTTTGAAAAATGTTATTC
The DNA here is from genome assembly GCA_041821245.1 of Prolixibacteraceae bacterium. Lineage (GTDB taxonomy): Bacteria > Bacteroidota > Bacteroidia > Bacteroidales > Prolixibacteraceae > Roseimarinus. Next base: position 13,290 of record JBGUEP010000069.1, on the reverse strand, counting down.
TTTTCTAGTGGGTAAAGATAAATTCATATTAAAAGCATACCCCCAATCAGAGGAATTATCAAGAGAGAAGCAGCTTGAAAATGCAACAATTGAAATGACTAAAGAGCTAATTGACAAAACCTTAGAAATAAGAAAATCAAAAAGATAAATAATTAAAAACTACCGTTAACGAATGGTATATTCATTTGACATAGTAGAACAAAAAGTTAGAGAATCAGAGTTTTTCCTTAAGAAAATGATTGAATCGGGTCGACAGTGGTTTGAATTTTCTTGCTACTTGACAGCTTTTTTATCAGCAGCTAGATCTATAACGTTTGCACTTCAAAGATTTAATCACATCACTGGATTTAGGGAATGGTATGAAACCAAACAAGAAACATTAAAAAAAGACCCTCTTGCTAAATTCTTTATAGAAATTAGAAACGATAATATTCATGGAGGTTCCGTTCCGATTGGAGGTGCAATTTTCTTCCATGACAAAGCTGAATATAGATTTAGGGAAACAGATAATTTAGAACAAGAAGATATTGTCACAAATTGCAGAATCCAATTTGTAAAATTACTTGAAATAGTTTACGATTGCTATGTTAAACTTGGAATACATATCGACCCACAACAATATTTTACAAAAGAAAATTTTGCAACTATGGGAATAGGTATCGATGATGCTGAAATTAGTATATGGGGTTGGGTAATGACATCATATATTGAAGAAGGAATGGATGAAGATGATAGATGGCATGAATTAAGAAGTAAAGTTGGTGAATGTGAAATAAACTATTTATTCAAAGGTTATTTGAATAAAGTTACACCACAACCTATTATACCCGACAGAATCCAAGATTTTGATTTTACAGATGAAGACAGAGGATGGAATTATACTCCTCCAGGATTTGAGACTATTGACGAATATCAGAACTCGTTCCTACTCAAAATATTGAAAAATGATTCAAAATGAATTATGTCAACAGATAATAATAAAACAGAGAAACCAAACTTAGACCCATTTTATGAATGGGCTGTTTGGGGTCAACTTGAATCTGAGAAAAATTATGAACTCATTCTTTTAAAAGGACATTTGCTTCTAGAAGCTGCTTTAGAAAGTTTGTTGTTACAACACAAAATTGATAGTTGTGAAAATTATTCATTTCACAGAAAGATATCTTTTTTTGAAAGCCTTGATATTACAGAGAAGTTAAAACAAAAATTCATCGTAAAAGCACTAAGGGATATTAATAATATGAGAAACAAGCTTGCCCACGAATTTAAATTTGATATTAACAATGGTGAGTTTGATGAATGGTCTTCCCAAATTCACCAAAACCTACAAGGGATGAAATGGACACGTTACACACACAGGACTAAAATTGTGCATTCTTTTTCTATTTTAGCTATAAATATTCTTAATTTAAAAAATAATTAAAAAACTGCCGTTAACATTTTATAAATTCCATGGTGGCCTAAGTGTTACGCCAGGGGCGGTTTTAGCTACGCTGATCTCACAAGCTCGATTCCGCATGTTTTCCTTGTCCGTATGCGGACAGGAAATCACCCGCAATCCGCCACGTAACTTATAATTTTCCGTTGTAGCCAATTTAGACAGGAAATCATCTACAGTTTAAATACTTGAAAGTGTAAAAATGGAATCAGAAAAGAAATTCAAGACAGTAAAAAAGGATATTCTTGCAGGTGTATTAATTTTAATTGGTCTTCTGATGGCTTACACTGGAATCTCACAGGACGTAGAAACTTCTGACAACTGGAAATTAGAGATATCTGACGACGGTTTGCACATCCAAAAAGCAAACGGTGCAGATTGGTTCTGGTTAGGTGATACAGGCTGGAGCCTTTTTCAGGAACTGAACCGGGAAGATGCCGAATTTTATTTTTCAGCACGAGCATCGCAGGGCTACACCGTTATACAAGCTGTTGCAGTTATGGGGTGGAACAGGGAATGGAATGAAGAAAATGCATATGGTGACTGTCCGTTTATTGACGACAATGTGAGTAAACCAAATGAAGAATTCTGGAAACATGCAGACTGGCTAATCAAAAAAGCTAGGGACTATGGATTGTATATCGCCTTGTTGCCTGCATGGGGGGATTATTGGGGCAATCAGGCCACGGTTGAATATGCCAGGTGGATAATGAACCGTTACAAAAATAATGACAACATTATATGGGTAAACGGTGGCGACCGGATTGTAGGTGATGACAAGCACTTGTTTAATCAGATCGGAAATGCTCTTAATGAAGATGAAGACGCATTGGTTACTTTTCATCCAAACTTTGACCCTTCTTCAGAAAATTTCCATGATGAGAAATGGCTTGATTTTAACATGCAGCAGAGTGGTCATAGTAAACGTAATATTCGTGTGGATAATCAAGTTGATATTGATTTGACAAAAAAACCTTTAAAACCTACATTGAATGGAGAACCTAATTATGAAGAACATTGTATTAATTGGGATGCCAACTGTTCACTAGGAACCTTCAATGCACACGATGTCCGCCAACTTGGGTACTGGAGTGTTTTTGCCGGCGCTACAGGATTCACTTATGGTCATGTTCATGTGTGGGATTTCTATCACGGAGGAAATCACGAAGATGGTTATAAGGACTGGAAGGTTCAGTTGAATGATCCCGGTGCTGTTCAGATGGGTTACTTGGTAAATTTAATAATGTCTCGACCCCAAAAAGGCAGGGTTCCTGCACAAAATATATTAAGCGATGAATCTCCTGGTGAATTGAAGCAACGGGCACTTCAGGGAGACGGTTATGCCTTTGTATATACATCTCAGGGTCAGAATATCTATATTAACTTAGACGTATTGCCCTGGAAACATAAAAAGGCCTGGTGGTTCAATCCCAGAGAAGGAACTGCCACCAAAATCGAAACTATCCTCGACATGGGAAACAATACATTTAATCCCCCCTGTAATTCTGGCAGCGACAATGACTGGGTCCTGGTAATTGACGATGTTAGTAAGGGATATATAGAACCAGGGAAATTATAGTAGTATAATAATTATAGTTACACTATAATACAAGGAAACAAAAATTTACATGGAATAAATTGTAGATTAATCCTTAATTAAGTCCTGAAAAATAAAGAAATTTGATAAATGTAATTGATATTAAACTGGCTACAACAATGTGTAAATCTAAAAGCGGTCACAGTGGTATGCCAGCGGCGGTAATACGCTCATTATATTGTCTATATGCGGACAGAGGATCATACGCAAATCCGCTTTGAAACTTACACCAACGGTGTACGCTAAGAGAAGAAGGCCATTGGTAGGGTAACTTTTTCGTAAGCTAAAAGCATTGGGATTCGGATCAATTTTCCGATGAAATTTGCTAATGATTTATTCATAATGATTTTATTTTTATAGGTATTCATGAAGGTAAACCTTTCCAGCAGGTGCCCTGTCTGTCACAGGCAGGAAGTCCTGTTCACTTAAAGCCCGTAAGCAGGGTGATAGCAATCCGCCAGTTGGCGGAGATTCCGTGAGGATAGCAGAAGAGTAGTCGGCAAGCAAGTATTATGTTTAACCTACGTGCCAGATAAATAACATATTAGCTGAGGAGCCGGATACGGGAATTGCAAAGCATTCATAAACACCAGAAATAGTAATAATGTGAATAATTCTGTAAGTCCGGTGGTTACTGAGCTTGTCGAAGTAATCTGCGGGGGGATAGGCGGAGTAATCCGCCATTCTATCCCGATTATGCGTCAGCTAAAAGATTCGTAATTCTATCTTATTGTTTCTTAAAAAGGAAACCGTATATTTGCATAAAAAGATGAATGAATAATAATTTTAAAGTTGATTTTCTTGGAGAAGCAATTGATTTTATGGAATCTCTTGATCTAAAGACAAGAGAAAAGATTTATTATAATGCTCGTAAAGCCCAAGTTGTCAATGACCCTGAATTATTCAAAAAACTAAATGAATTCATTTGGGAGTTTAGGACAAAGTATAATAAAAACAATTATAGATTATTGGCATTCTGGGATAAAACTGAAAATGAAACAACTTTGGTATTGGCGACACACGGATTTGTAAAAAAGACTAGTAAAACGCCTAAAAGTGAGATTAAAAGAGCAGAAGATATAAGAAAACAATATTTTGAACAAAAATCGAAAGAAAATGAAAAGCGATAAATTACGACGGGTTAGCCTTGACGAGATGATTGACAAACATATTGGAGAGGTGGGAACTGAAAAGAGAGATACATTTGAAGAAGAATTACGCTTGGATATTCTAGGACAAACAATCAAGCGTATTAGAGAAGAGAAAAAACTTACTCAAGCACAACTAGGTGATTTGGTCGGAGTTAAAAAAGCTCAAATATCAAAGATTGAGAACCATTTAACAGACGCAAGATTTGAAACGATTTTAAAAGTATTTAGAGCATTAGATGCAAAAATTAATTTCAATGTTGAGATTGGATAAACAAAGCCGAACGCATAACAATGTGTAAATTTAAAAGCGGTCGCAGTGGTATGCGGGCAGCGGTTTCCCGCTCATTATTTTGTTGGTATGCGGACAGAGAATCACACGCAAATCCGCTTCAAAACTTACACTAACGTGTACGCTAAGAGAAGAAGGCCGTTTGTAGGGTAACTTTTTCGTAAGCCAAAAGCATTGGGATTCGGATCAATTTTCCGATGAAATTTGCTAATGATTTATTCATAATGATTTTATTTTTATAGGTATTCATGAAGGTAAACCTTTCCAGCAGGTGCCCTGTCTGTCACAGGCAGGAAGTCCTGTTCACTTAAAGCCCGTAAGCAGGGTGATAGCAATCCGCCAGTTGGCGGAGATTCCGTGAGGATAGCAGAAGAGTAGTCGGCAAGCAAGTATTTAGGCCCCCGAAAAAACGGGGCAGGCTGTGTTATTGAGCCTCGAATTAAGCGAAACGAATCATGAATGCCATTGAAAAATAAACACTTTTATGAATAAAAGTGTATTATTCGTAGTTAAGCCGACAGTTTACGGTTACTGGAAGGCAGCATTTATAAACTCACATCTACGGTTAGGTTTATATAACTACCGTGGTTGCTCAAAGAGAAGGGAATTGTGTTCTCCGACTTACAATTGAAATTTACGAAAAAGCTAAAGGACTGACTTATTGGTGGAATTGGCTTTAGGGAAATGTTATCTGGTTCGGCATTATGTAGTTCTTTTATAGTTTAGTATTTGCCGGTTAATCGTTTCACTATCTTTCTTCATGGAAAAGCAGCCTGTCCCGTACCAGCGATCGGGAAAGCGAATTCTATGAATCTCGGCTGTGCACTGGGTTGCAAAGCGGGAAACGCCGATTTAGTTCCCGACAAAGAACTATTTCAACACTTTAATATTTTTTTAATACTATTAGCACACGTGTGCATAATTCTTAAATTTGCATGAATAAAACAATAAAAACTTAATTGAGCATGAAAAAAATAGTTGGTTTATTTTTCACTTTGGCAAGTTTTACAATTTCAGCACAGCAACCGAAATTTACAGATGTTTATCCTTTCATCGAAAATACAGAGGTATTTGAAATCAACCAGACTGAAGGTCACACGGTTTGTATTCCTTTGAAATCGGTAGGTGAAGCATTAAATCTTCAGAAATCAAAGTCAGAAAATGTGTTTTCGTTAAATGGAAGGTGGAAATTCCATTTTGCCAATACTCCGGAAGGTACACCCAACGACTTTTTTACATCAAATTTTAATGATCTGAAATGGTCTGAAATTACAGTTCCCTCTAACTGGGAAATGCAGGGTTATGGCGATCCTTTGTTCCGAAATGTTGCACACCCGTTTCGCTCCAATCCGCCTTTTGTTCCGCGCGAATACAACCCGACTGGCTCGTATCGCAAATCGTTTACTTTGCCGGCGAACTGGAAAAGCAAACGCATTTTTTTGCGCATGGAGAAAACCGCTTCAGCATCGTTTGTCTGGATTAACGGACAGGAAGTGGGCTACAACGAAGGAGCGCAAGAGCCTGCTGAATATGATGTGACCAGTTTTCTGAAACCAGGAAAAAATACCATTGCTGTAAACGTAATTAAATATTCAGACGGTGTGTATCTCGAAGCACAGGACTATTGGCGCCTTGCTGGTATTTTCGACGATGTTTGGTTATATGCAAAATCGGATGTGCATATCTTCGACTGGTATGCCACTACCGACCTGGACGAAAACTATGAGAACGCAAAACTGAATTTGCAGATTACAGTAAATAACCAATCGAAAACCGAAAAACAAAACTACAAAGTTCGCACTTCACTGTATAATTCAGACAATGTGTTGGTTCAGAATTTTACCTCTGATGCAGTTCAAATAACTGCTGATAAAAAGCAAATTATTACTGTTTCATCAGAAGTAATAAATCCTAAAAAGTGGACAGCCGAAACGCCTAATCTCTATCGGTTAACCATGGAATTAATAAATAGCGAAGGAAAAACCGAAGAGGTAATTGCCGGTCGCATTGGGTTTAAAGAGACTGAAATTCGCCATCAGGTTTTTTACCTCAATGGCAAAGCAGTAAAACTGAACGGTATAAACTCGCACATGCAACATCCCGATTTGGGGCACACCATGGACGAAGCAACCATTCGGAAAGATTTTGAAATACTGAAACAATTCAATATCAATTGTGTGCGGACGTCACATTATCCACCGGTTGCAAGGTACCTGGAATTGGCCGACGAATACGGATTCTATATTATTGACGAAGCAGGAGTTGAAGCTCATGCAACTGAATATTTGTGCGATAAGGCTGAGTGGGAGTCCATGTATCGTGAGCGGGTTCGCAAAATGGTGCTTCGCGATCGTAATCATGCCAGTATTCTGTTTTGGAGCGCCGGAAATGAAAGTGGCGAAGGCGCAACTATTTGTGCAGTGATTGATGAAGGACGGAAATACGATACAACACGATATTGGATGTATGGCGGAAATGCTTTTGCGCATTCTTGCGAAGAGATTATCGGGCCACGTTACCCTTCACCTTTTGACCTCAAAACACAGGTGGGAATGGTTTCTGAAAGTGTTGATCCGCGACCATCGTTTCTGGACGAATACCTTTCTGTAGCCGGAAATGCCGGCGGCGGACTGGACGAATATTGGGATGTGTTTTACGAGTATCCACGCATCATGGGCGGTGCAATCTGGGATTTCGTGAGTCCGGGCTTGCGCGAGCCGGTTCGCAAATTGACAGATTCTTCACCAAACAAAATAGCAACTCACATCATGGGACGCGCCATACTGGTTGCCGGACACGATGGATATGGTATTGATCTGAATGGTCACGATCAGTGGGTGGAAGTTTATCAGGATAAAAATATTGAAATCTCGGGTGATGAACTAACGGTTTCGCTTTGGATTTTTCCACGCGATTTAATGAAAATGGGTGGAACACTGCTTACCAAAGGAAACTATCAATTTGGTCTGCAGCAAAATGGTGACAAATCGCTCGATTTCTTTATCTGCACTAAGAAAAAAACAGTTGTAAGTTGTGAATTACCCAACGATTGGACACAAAACTGGCATCATGTGGCAGGTATTTATAACGGGGAATCGATATCACTATTTATCGACAACAAAAAGGTGGCAGAAAAACCGGTCAGCGGGAACATTACCAATTTCCCTTTTCCTCTTAATGTGGGCAAGAATACCGAAACACATGGTCAGCATACCTCCGGTTATTTGTGCGATGCCATTATCGATCAGGTGGGTATTTTCCCCAAAGCGATTGAAATCAATGATTTATTTGCAGCAAAACCAGACTTGAAAAATCGTGCAGCTTTGTGGCTCGATTTTGAGCAGGAGCAAAACGAAGGCGAGTTTTTCAGCTATGGAATTGGCGCACGTACCTATGGAAGTATTTGGCCCGATCGGGTTCCGCAGCCAGAAATGTGGCAAATGAAAAAGTCGGCTCAACCCATTTCTGTAAAGTGGAGCAATGCCGAAAAAATGGAAATTGAAGTGCAGAACCGAAACTTTTTTACCAATACGAATGCCTTTGAAGCCCGTTGGAATCTGGAGGAAAACGGAATATCAATAGCTTCCGGAAAATTGGAAGTGGATGTGGAACCGGAAGCAAAAAAAATCTATGTTCTTCCTATCCCAAAGCCTCAGCTAAAAGCAGGTGCAAGCTATTTGGCAACAGTTAGTTTTCATTCAAAAGAAGCTGCAGAATGGGCGCCCAAAGGTTTTGAACTGTGTTGGGATCAATTGGAATTGCCATGGATTGTTCCTGCCGATAAAAAATTGGTACAGCATCCAACCAATCCTTTAAAAGTGACAGATAATGAGCAACATTTGATTGTATCAGGAGTAAATTTCGATTATACCTTTAATAAAGCTGATGGACAATTATACTCCATGAAATACATGGGTACAGAATTGCTGAAACAGGGAGCGCAACTCAATGTTTGGCGTGCCCCGGTGGCGAACGAACTGGACGACTGGACCTTTTATTCTGTTAATGTATCTCCCAGAACCGAGGGCTACGGAAGGATGGTTGCCACTGCATGGTATTCCATCGGTTTGGATTATATGAAATCAAAACTTGAATCATTTCGGGTTGAGAATAAGGATGAAAACGTAATGGTCAGTATTCGTGAAATTGCTCTTTTTGGAAATGGCGGCAGTGCAGGCTTCGAAAATGAGATGATTTATACGATTTCGCCCGACGGTGAAATTAGTTTACAGCACACGATTAATCCGAATGGAAGAATGCCCATGTCGTTGCCACGAATCGGAACAAAATGGGTTTTCGATGACCAAATGCAAAATGTTGAATGGTTTGGACGTGGGCCGCAGGAGAATTATCCCGACCGCAAAACCGGCTACCGTATTGGGACTTATCAGTCGACCGTTGATGCGATGTTTGTACCGTATTTGATTCCTCAGGATTGTGGATTGCGCACCGACAACCACTATGTGCGACTGACAAATGCTGAAGGAATCGGAATTGAGTTTTCGGCCGCTGAACCATTCAATTTCAATTGCTATAATTACAGCACCGAAAATTTGTCAAAGGCAAAATACAACTATCAATTGATTAAATCGGATGGTGTAACATTCAATTTCGACTACCAAACTACCGGGGTAGGATGCACGGCAATTGGGGTGATTAATAAATATCAAATCGTTCCTCAAACCATACAGTTCACAAGTTCGATAAAACCATTTAAAATCAATAAGTAAGCATACTTTTAAAATAATAAGAGCTATATAGTGCTTAACTACATGAAATTGGGCTTTAGGGGTTCAAAAAATAACTGGCTACAAACGCTATATTTCATTGCCGTTTCCGTTCTGACAACTTACTTTTCGTCACGCAACAATTTCGCTGCGGCACGACAGAAAAGTAGCCCGCAATCAGCAACGCAAACTTTGCGCAATCCGTTAGGAACTATGTAATCGCAACAAAATGAGACACTATCAATTTCTATATTACAACCTGGTTTTAATCTGGCAGAGAAAAAAAGATGAGATTGTAAATGCACCAATAAATGAAATACTTACTATTATAATTAGGGATCAATCACACGTATGATCCTAGGGACTCTACTCCCGGTAAACCGGGACAAGTTGGGCTTGTCCCTGTGTTGTACCAAACCTAAAGGGGGTTCAGCGCTGTGCAGTTTCAATCCCTTTTCGCTTGCTACGGGGGTGTTCATTGATTGAAAAAAAAACCCCGCCAAGGGCAGGGTTCATTTTGCACGGGAGGAGCGACTCGAACGCCCGACACCTGGTTTTGGAGACCAGTGCTCTACCAACTGAGCTACACCCGTGTTTTGTTGATAGCGGTGCAAATATAAAGTAATTAATGTTTCTGCCAAAAGCAAATCGAAAAAAAGCATTCTTTTTTATAGTACTTGTATAATTTGGTTCAAAGCAAATTATTTGACCATAAAATCGAACATTTTTTGATCCCCAATATACCCTTCCAATCGGTCATTGATTTGAACAGCACTCACTCCGGCCGGTGTTCCGGTATAAATCAAATCACCTGTTTTTAAGGTGAAATATTTCGAAACGTGTTCAACCAATTCGTCAAATGGAAAAATCATTTGTGCCGAATTTCCTTTTTGTCGCGTTTGGCCATTAATATCGAGCCTGAAATCAATGTTTGCAGCGTTCAATTCCGCAAGTGGAACAAAAATATCGCTTATTACGGCTGAATTATCGAAGGCTTTGGCTTTTTCCCAGGGCAAACCTTTTTCTTTCAATTTGTTTTGTAAATCACGTGCGGTGAAATCAATTCCCAAACCAACCGAATTGTAATAACGTGATGCAAACTTATTGGCAATGTTTTTCCCCAAACGATCGATTCGAAGCACTAATTCCACTTCGTGATGTAAATCGTTGGAGAACGAGGGAATAAAAAATGGTCGGTTTTTCCGTAGAATCGCAGAATCGGGCTTTAAAAATATGACCGGTTCCAATGGCCTCTCATTCTTCAATTCTTCAATGTGATCGACGTAATTGCGACCAATACATATTATCTTCATATTTTAGTTCTTTATTTTAACATCAATTTCTCGAGTATCCCTCCTACGTTAAAACTTCGGCGGGCAAGCCGGCAACGACAACACGATTTCACGACTACACGATATCAGCTCACTACTACACCCCAATTTTAACCACAAAGGCTCTAAGAACACCAAGAATCACATAAAATACAATCCGCAATTTTGCGAAACAACCAACTACAAGTTTCCAATTTCAAGTTTCCAGCATCCTGCATCCAGCAACCAGCAACTAGCAACCAGCAACCAGTAACCAGTAACCAGTAACCAGTAACCAGTAACCCCGTCTGACCGGAGTCATCCGGGCAGGCAGCATCCTTACTCTTCAATCGAATTTACAATTCCAGCTAAAAATTCGTTGTAATCGAATTCGCCTTTTTTGGAGAAACCTGTTCGTACCACCACCAAATCTTTCGATGGGATGATATAAATATATTGTCCGTCGTGCCCTCTGCAACAGAACATATCGAGCGGCACATCAGGATAATCGGTGCCTTCCAGATTCAGCCAAAAGAAAGCGCCATATTGGCCGTCTGAACCTACGGCTTCAGAACGACTCCATTCAACCCAATTTTCAGGTAGAATTTGTTCGCCTAACCAGTTGCCATTGTTTAGGTAAAGTAAACCAAAACGGGCATAATCACGCATGGTAGCATAGATGTATGACGAACCCACAAATGTCCCGGAGGCATCAACTTCCCAAACGGCACTTCGCATACCTATTTTATTGAACAGTTCTTTTCTTGGCAACTCATAGTAGGCCTGATCATTATTGATGGTTTGTCGAATTATTTTTGATACAATGTTGGTTGATCCTGACGAATAGACCCATTTGGTATCCATGGGGTCCTGAAAGGATTTTTCCAAAGTGTATTGCCCCATATCGCCAATTTTATGGAGCATAATGTTTACGTCCGAATTGTTTCCGTAATCCTCGTTCCATTCCAAACCACTGTTCATGTGCATGAGGCTGTTAAGGTTAATATTCTTACGTTCATCACCTAGCCATTCATTTATTGCTACAGGTTGATCAATAGTAAGCTGACCTGTTTTCACTAAAATACCTGTTAATGCATTGGTGAAACTTTTAGCCATTGACCAACTCAGAAATTTAGTGTTCGACTTAAAATCATCGCGGTATTTTTCGGCAATCAATTGGCCCTTATACACCACGTTAACAGCGAAAGTCCCCTTATATGGGATGGTGTCGACAAATGCTAAATGGAGAGCTTCCTCCAGTTTTTGGGGATTAATTTCGTGGGGGATGGTGTCTGCAAGCAAATCTCCCATTGGCCAGTTGATGGTGTCAGGGTTCTCCGGTACAATGGCAACAGCGGAGTAGGGACGGCTTCTAATTTCATCTGTTGTTGCATCGTTTACAAGGGTGCAGCCAAAGTTCTCAATGAAAACAGATCTGGATGTATACCATAGGAAACTGCTTTTTACTTCACCTGTTTCGTAATTCACTTTATTCTTGACAAATTTGATGAATGAAAAATTCAAGTCGTTATTTTCCAATGATTGTTGTGATCGTCCAGCCACAAAAACTCCGGAAGCTAAATTTTTACTCGCATAACCCGTAATGATGGGTAGCAGTGGATTCATGTATAGATAGACTCCTAAAAACAGCACTAAAATCACGGCGATACTTACTCTTCTGGCTCTCATGTAGGTTTTGTTTTGATCCCAAAACAAATATATAAAATCAAATTCAGCACAAGGTACTATGGCGCAAAAAAAAGCCGCTGGATTTCCAACGGCTTCTTGCTATACTGTGCTGAAATATTAATCGTTCAAAATAACTATTTTTTCAATTTCATCGCCCTGACGAATGGCATCAATCACTTCAAGCCCTTCGTATACCTTACCAAAGCAAGTATGTTTACGGTCTAGATGCGCAGTATTGTCGCGACTGTGGCAAACGAAGAACTGAGAACCACCGGTGTTGCGTCCGGCATGCGCCATAGAGAGAACGCCACGATCGTGGTATTGATTGTTTCCATCTAATTCGCATTTAATGGTATAACCAGGACCACCTGCACCTGTACCATCAGGGCAGCCACCTTGTATCACGAAATTAGGAATTACACGGTGGAAGGTTAGTCCATCGTAAAATCCACTTTGTGAGAGTTTTACAAAATTTGCAACTGCTAATGGAGCATCCTCATCGTAAAAATTTACTTTCATTACACCTTTACTGGTGTGTATTTCTGCTTTTGACATTTGTTTTTGTTTTAATGAATGTGAGTGCAAAAATAGGAAAAGATTTGGGAAGCACTGCATTGTCTCAATGAATGAAGAATTCGATTAACTATCAATTCATTATAAAAGAATGGCATCATTGTGGTGAAATTTTTCTAAAATCACCAAATTAATCAAATGAAAAAAGATGAAAATGGATGGTATATTAAGAGTAAGAAAATAAAAACGGATCACTTTACAATTCGGGTGGAAGGATAGATTTGGAATCACATTAAAATCGTAGAGTTTTCACTATCGGAATCGTAATTTTCATTATCCTAAGGCCGGATAGGCCCTTCCTTTCCCAATCGATGGAAAGGAAGCAAAGATCTCGTTAAAATGAAGCTATCCATCCCACCTCCTCAACGATTCCAGCCTACGCACAAACCCCTCCGCAACGCCCTCGTTTTCGTCGCTCTCACCGCCGGCCCGCCCGGATAGACCGGTCGGACGGGCCCGCTATTTTAACGGCCCCTCGCACCTGTTCGCTGCGCGAAATTGGGCAATACCATTGAT
>JBGUEP010000068.1:0-16809 GCA_041821245.1 Prolixibacteraceae bacterium | reverse complement strand
ATGAAAAGTAAAAACCTGTCTGGTTTGAAGACATAGTTTTCGAATAGTGCTCAATACTTTTAATAAGCCATATTTTTTTGAATTGATCCATGAATACTTTTTCCCCACAAGAATATCACATGATCCGCCGTAAGCTCGGTGCATATCAGATCAAATCAGCAAAAATATACCGCTCATCTTAAGGTAATTCTAACTTTTCTAAAAATGCGAAGTACTCTTCTTTAAATGTTTCGTTCGGAACTTTTTGCAGCACCTCCTCTTTTTATTCGAATAATAGACAGGGAATTGCATTGAATAACCTGATGGATGTCCCATAGCTGAAAACAGGAGGATTACCTCACTTGTTTTCTTGTTCAATCGAGTGTTCGACCTAAATAATTGTATACCTTAAATACCATCTGAAGAATTCTGTTTTTGTCGCAAATAGAAGAGGCTGCCCTTTTGGGACAGCCTCTTCGTCATTCTTATCTTCAATGGTTGATCAATATCAATTAAAGTCCAAAGGCTACTTTTACCTTTTCAACATAATCCAATTTTTCCCAGGTAAAAAGTTCTACTTCTTTTTCTATGGTTTCGTAATAAGGCGAACTGATTTTCTTCAAAATCACTTTGTTTTCACGACCCATATGTCCATATGCAGCGGTTTCTTCATAAATCGGATTGCGCAGTTTTAAACGTTCTTCAATGGCTCTTGGGCGCATGTCGAAAAGTTTGTCCACAATTTTTGCGATCTCTGAATCACTGATCTTCACCTTTGATTTTCCATAGGTATTTACAAAAATATTCATTGGACGTGCTACCCCAATGGCATACGAAACCTGTACCAGAATTTCATCAGCTACTCCTGCAGCAACAAGGTTCTTCGCAATATGACGACTGGCATATGCAGCCGAACGGTCAACCTTTGATGGATCTTTACCGCTAAAAGCACCGCCACCATGAGCACCTTTGCCGCCATAGGTATCAACAATAATTTTGCGACCCGTTAAGCCGGTATCCCCATGAGGACCACCAATAACAAATTTACCTGTTGGGTTCACATGATAGATGATCTCACTGTTGAAAAAACCCTGGACTCTTTCCGGTAATGTGGCAATCACCCGAGGGACCAAAATATTAATCACATCGGCTTTAATTTTGGCCAACATTTCTTCATCGGCTTTGAGTTGCGCAGCAGTGGAAGAATCAGCTGGTACGCCAAAATCATCGTGTTGAGTGGAAACCACAATGGTATCGATACGAATGGGTTCGCCATTGTCATCGTATTCAATGGTTACCTGTGACTTTGAATCCGGACGAAGGTAGGTCATCTCCTTGCCTTCACGACGAATTGCGGCCAATTCCAACAAAAGCTTGTGCGACAATTCTAATGAAAGCGGCATATAATTGTCGGTTTCGCTGCACGCGTAACCAAACATCATTCCCTGATCACCGGCCCCTTGCTCCATGGGATCCTGGCGAACAACACCACGATTGATATCGGGACTTTGTTCGTGAATGGCTGAAAATACTCCGCATGAATCACCGTCGAAACGATATTCGGCTTTGGTGTATCCAATACGATTGATGACATCGCGCGCAATTTCCTGCACATCGATGTAGGTTGTAGTTTTAACCTCTCCGGCCAAAACTACTTGTCCTGTTGTTACCAAAGTTTCGCAGGCCACTTTTGAATCGGCATCAAATGCTAAAATTTTATCCAGAATAGCATCTGATATTTGATCGGCTACTTTATCGGGATGTCCTTCTGAAACAGACTCTGAAGTAAATAGATAACTCATAACAAATTATTTAAATGAAATAATTGAATTTAAAAAATGAGTGGAATGTTTGAGAAAAAACATGAGCAGTCGGAAGAAACACGAACGCTTTAGCATTTTTTTCTGTGGTTGCAATCATCCTCAAATTTTTCCACAATTAACTGACGACAAATATAAGTGATTCAGTCGAAATCTAACAACTTTTTTCAATAAAGATGATATGGTCTTCAATCAACTTCTTCAAAATCGACATATTCTCCTTTGTCTTTATCAACAATCTTTTTGCCTTTTTCGTTAAAGCGAATAGTGGTTTCACCTTGCTTATGTGCGTCTTGAAATTTAGAATTCGTACCACTTTTATTCTGGGAAGGCGAAAAGAATTTACTTAACCAACGAATGACCAGATACAAAATTGCGAACACAAAAAGCGTACGAATAAAACTGAAAATGTAAAGGACAATTGTGAGCATATTTTTTTTTGTAAAGATACAAGCATCTTGAAAATATAAAAGTGCCTGCCCTAAAGCCTGAACTTTTTTTTTACATTTTCCGATTTATGGATTCATGAATGATTGAGTGGAATGAGAAAATTTTCCCAATTCTTTTAAATCGTCTACTGTAATGTCCCCATAGAAAGAAAGAAGCAGACTTATTTCGTCATCGAAAATAACCAAATGAAATTCATCCATCTTGTATCTGTTGCCGTGGCCATAAAGAGTAATGTTGTCGTAATTGTTAAATTCGCAGCTATTGCAATCCAGTTCATTGGGATCAATTTCAAAATACTCCCTCCCGTTTACTTCACTTTTCAGACGGTTATAAACATTAAGTGCCGATAGTTCCCCTTTGTTTTCGTTGTAAAGCAGAAAGCGGACTTTTTCCATCCGATAAATTACTTTTTTAGTATCATCGTCAATGAAAATTTCAAATGGTTTAAGCGCCGATTTTGAAAAACTAAATGTTAGAACACCCTCTTTCCCTGCAAACATATCGTAGGCCTTGTCCGATTTACTTTGTGCTATACCCAATAATGAACTTAACATTACCGCTAACAGGATCCCTAATTTTATGAATATTTTCATCTTAGTTGCTTTTAGACCTTGGAACAAGTGTTAGACCTTCCGATTGCATCACCCAATAATTGTTAATCATATCACCGTCCCAGGTGTTGTTTGTATTTTCGATATTATGAATAAGAGGAAGTAAGTTATTGTTCAGAAAAACAACTTTCCCCTTAGGCAGTTTCAAGGTCATTTCCAGATCTTGAGAGCGCCATTTCGCGTGGTCGGATAACACTAAATAAGGGTCGAATACCAACTGATTTCCCGATAAAGTATAATTGAATTGTATTTTTTCAATGTTCTTTTTAGCTTCTTTATAATTGTTCCCTTTTGACGATTTTCGGAATTTCAGCTCAATTTCATTTTGCGTTGCCAGCTCGATGGTAAATTTTGGTCGTGCGGCTAACACCTCATCCCCTCCTTTTGTTAGCACAAGTACATTGTTGAATTCATATTTCGTCTCCTCGTACACGTCAAATTTTTCAGTGTCGATTTGTATAAATAAGGTATCCGAATTCGCAACAAGTTCAACTTTGCTGGTTTCAGCTGCTTCGGAACTAAACACATCAATGGCGCCAAATGCACTGCCTACTGCCATAATAATACCAATAAGCCAGACCCCTAAGGCCGTAAGAACAACATTTCTACTGTTCGAAAAGTAATTGAATAACATTTTTGTTCCTGCATAAATTAAAAGAAGCAAAGGAATTCCAGCAATAATAAAAACCGAAATCACCAAGGTCGTAGCAAGGCTTTCATTGAATATATGATCAACAAATACACCACTGTGAGGTCCTGATATAAATTCAGGTAAAAACCCAACCAGTTTTGAGGCCGTGAGCAATCCAAATGTAAGCCCGATTAAAGCAACAAATCCAACGAACAAAAAGATCGCACCAAAAACTTTGGTGATTACACTGGCAGCTTCACGACCCGCATATTGTGCATTCTCTCCAGCTCTTCGGGCATATTCTTTGCCTTTTTGATATTCTTTCGATGTTTTGTATTTTTCAAAATTTTCTTTCATTTCAGAAAACTCTTCTTTTACCGTTTTTCCAATGCTGTCGATGTTGATGTCTTCACCGCGCATTTCAAGTTTTTGAGAAGTGGTACGCGCTTTCGGTACTGCAACCCATAAAATCAAATAAGCAAGTAATACTGCACCCGATGTCACCAGGATTAAGATAAAAACAAGAATCCGAACCAAAGCCTTATCCATTTTTAAATAGTGAGCCAGACCACTGCATACGCCGCCAATAACTCGTGAATCCGGATCGCGGTAAAGCCGCTTGTTGATTCGTTTTGATTCATAAAAACGTCTGTCCTGTCCAGTGTTAAATTCCTGATCAATTTCGGCAAACTCCTCAGGCAAGCCCATCACTTCAATAATTTGATCAACCATTGCACTGTTGATGACCTCTTGCGTATTGCTACTTTTGCTGGCAAACAATTCCGCAATTCGCGACTCTATATCATTAATAATTTCATGGCCTCCATCTTCATTTCTAAAATGCTGGCTAATTTTTGAAAGATAGTTTTTCAGTTTTTCGTAGGCATCTTCATCAATGTGGAAAACCGTTCCGCTTATATTAATTGTTAATGTTTTTTTCATCTTGCTTCAGTTTTAAATTTCAGTTGTATTTGATGAACGCTATCTGAGGATAATTTGCCTTGTTGGAAAAATTTTCCGGATTGTTTCATCGTATAATGTTTCATAAATTGAAAAAAGTGAGTTGATCTCTTTCGTATTGATCTGTTTTACGATGCTTTCCGAATGATTTCAACTGCTGTTACAATTTCATTCCAGGATTCCTTCATTTCAAACAGAATTTTACTTCCGGTGTCGGTGAGTTCATAGTATTTACGTGGTGGCCCCTGTTGAGATTCTTCCCAACGATAACTAAGCATACCCGCATTCTTAAGTCTTGTTAATAAAGGATATAATGTTCCTTCAACAACAATCATCTTCGCTTTTTTCATCTCCTCGATGATATCAGGAGCATAGGAATTTTTCTTTGCAAGTAATTCCAGAATGCAATATTCTAGAATTCCTTTTCTCATTTGTGCTTTGGTGTTTTCTATTTTCATTCTTACGCATTTTATGTGTCCAATATCCCGGAAGTAATATCCAAGGTTCAATAACGGTTCAAATATACAGACCATATAGTACTATGCAAAGCAAAGTAGTATGTTTAATATGTTTTTATCGGTAAATGGAGAAAATGAAACGGTGAGTGATGAAAAACAGAAAATTTTCAAGAGAGTTAGAAGGAAATAGCCCGCTGCTTTTGTTAAGAAAATTCGATTCAATACAATTTCTGTAGTATAAGTTAACTATTATGTAATAGTCATATTGAAAAAATGATTAATTTAGGTGTCCAGTAGATTTAATTAAGTAAATTCGAAAAATACTCTGGTAAACATCAAATTGTTTACACCATTAATTTAGCCATTATGCAAAACGGAAATGATTCGTTGATATTTGTTGTCGAAGATAACAGGGTTTATAATAAGCTTATAGTGAGTTATCTTAAAACTAATAAATTCACTAATGTTATGCCTTTTTATTCTGGTGAGGACACCATTAATAATTTATATCGCAAGCCCGATATCATTATTCAAGACTTCCTTCTGGATGGTATGAATGGTATTGAAGTCTTGAAAAAAGCCAAGGAATTGGATCATGATGTTGAATTTATTTTTCTTTCAGGACAAGACAACATTGATGTGGCCATTAATACCATGAAATATGGTGCCTACGATTACATCGTTAAAGACCAAATGGCACTTAAAAAAATGGTAAATAAGATTAATAAAATTCAATCGGTGAATAAATTGGTGCAATCCAACAAACGATACCGGGTTGGAGTCATTATTTTCTTTGCCGTTCTGATCGCAATTGTTTTAATTGTATTGGGGCTAACCTTTTTCTATCCAGTCAGATAAAGGGAACAACCGTTCTCACGATATGTACCCAACAATTTTTTGTTGGGTTTTTTTTATTTTTTTTTGCAAATGAAGGGTAACCTTTTGGTCAAATACGGAATAAACCATTGAAACCCTTTCAATAATTATTATTCTTTAGCCCGGCCAGATGTAAGGCTTTTTTCATGAATGAGATTGACAATACAAGTCAATCTCATTTTTTTACCCGTATTGTCTATAAGTAGCCTTGCACTTAAACCAGCATAATAAATGCCGATAGCGCAGTTACAGCAATAACAATCCAGCGATATAAGCTGACTGTTATTTTTTTGACCATCCAAAAGCCCAAAAAAGCACCAAGAGCAATTGCAGGAAGAGTAACAAGATCCATCAGCAATGAAGGCCACGATATGGTATGCCAAACAAAAACGTGCAAGGGAAACTTAAACACATTAATAATGATAAAAAACCAGGCGGCCGTGCCGATGTATTCATTTTTTGGTAAACGAAGGGCCAACAGATAAATGGCAAAAATGGGGCCTGCTGCATTCCCTATCATGGTGGCAAAACCACCGGCCAATCCCATGAGAGCCGCAAACCACCAATGTTCAGGAATCTGATCACGACCCTTTCTCCGATCGCGCCATATCATTAAACCAATGCTTGCAAAAATAATGATTGCAATAATTTGTTTGAATTGTTGATCATCAATTTTATTTCCAACCAGCATGGCAATGAGTACTCCTAAAATGGCCCAGGGAAGAGCCTTTAATATGTGCTTCCAATTGGCATGACGGTGATAATAGCTTACTCCAAGCACATCTGCCATAATGAGCATAGGCAGCAATATCCCAGTGGACTGTTTTCCACCAAACAATATGGCCAGAATTGGAATAGCAACAATTGAAACGCCGGGAACTCCAGCCTTCGACATACCAATAAGCATTGCACAGAAAAAAATGAACCCCCAATCGGGCAAACTGAGTTGAAAGGCCTCAAACATAATGAATACAGCGTTGATTTTTTGAGATAAGAAGATTTAAAATTGAGTCAATTGATCTAAAAAATAATCATAAAAGTCATCATCCTTAATAAATTTGGCATATTTAACCTTATTCCCTTTTGATGACCGATAAATATTTCCTCGCGATGTTCCACGTAACTCTACATCGATAAAAGAAGTTTCGAACTGAAACAAACCGGGATTACCCAAATACACAACCGGCAATACATCCCACATGTAATACCTTAGATGTGCCTTGTAATTTGATTCGAAGAGTTGATGAACCAATTCACTCAATTGACTTTCGGTGTGTTTAAGTTGATACATCACGTAATTGTCAACCGGCAATTGCTTGCAGGCATCCAATGGAAAAAGTACAATAGGTATTCCTGATTTTAATAAGCTTGAGGCAGCATTGGGATTCCAAAAAATATTCCATTCAGCACTTCCATCATGATCTGGTGATTTCACGTTTCCGTCAACCATAAAAGCACCGGCCATCCACAACACCTTTTCAATTTTACCAATGATTTCAGGATATTTTTCAATCGCAATGGCCAAATTGGATGCAGGTCCAGTTAATACGATGGTGGTTTTTTCAGTTTCAGCTAATATTTTTTCAGCCATAAAATCGGCAGCTTCCATTTTGCTAATCCTCGTTCGATCAACTTTTTGTTTGCTCAGCACTTCGATGAAATTGATAAACTCCTTATTTTTTCGCCATTCGTCAGGAAAACTATTAATAGATTGTTCCGAGCTTATGGCCACTTCCACATCTTTTCTACAAAACAATTCAAGGATACGTAAGGTGGATTCCACTGCAATTTCGGCGTAACAATTGGCATTGGTAACCGATATGCCAGTCAAACGATATTTATCAAGTGTTAACAAGGTAATCAGGGACACGAAATCATCCTCTGAACCATCATGGTCATGATATACTGGCTTCTGGAACGAATGAATTGGTTTAATTAGCATGGTTGTAAGGCTGTACCTTGCAAAAATAGAAATATTAATGAAACAAATGATGTTGTTAAACTTATATGAGTCGGTCCAAAATGTTCGTACAACGATTAAATTATTTTTACCCTAAAATTAATCAATTGATTTAGAACTATTTTTGGACAAATTCCTATTGAAAACCGTAAAGTGCCCAAGGAAAATCATAGTTAAAAAAGATACAATAGAGCTCCAGTTTATGATGCAATGTTTTTAATGCCTTAGATTTAATCGCCCCCTTAAGCTCTATATTAGAAAGGACGGACAAAAAACCAATGCCGGTGAAATAAAAAAAGGCTCCCGATATTCGAGAGCCTTTGCCTATAAGTGTCTTGTTGTGTTTATTTTACTTCACCTTTTTTAATCAACCATTCGGCTATCTGCACAGCGTTCAAAGCGGCTCCTTTTTTAATCTGGTCGCCAACGCACCAAAAAGTGATGCCATTGGAGGCAATGTCCTTACGGATCCGTCCAACATAAACATCGTCTTTACCCGAAACAAATAAAGGCATAGGGTATTCTTTGGCCGCAGGATTATCCAAAACGGTTAAACCTTCGAAGTTGTTCATGGCAGTTTTCACTTCTTCAATTGAAAGTTCCTTCTCTGTTTCCACCCAAATGGCTTCAGAGTGTGCACGGGCAACGGGAATACGAATGCATGTGGCCGACACTTCGGCTGTAGTATGCATGATTTTTTTGGTTTCCCAGTTCATTTTCATTTCCTCTTTGGTGTAATCGTTTTCAAGAAAAACATCAATTTGAGGAATAATATTCATCGCCAACTGGTAAGGAAATTTATTGGGTGTTGTGGCTTCACCATTGGCCACTTGTTTGATCTGAGTTTCCAATTCAGTGATTCCTTGTGCACCTGCTCCACTGGCTGCCTGATAAGTTGCACAATGTACCCGGGTGATTTTCGATAAATCATTGATTGGCTTCAAGGCCACAACCATCTGAATGGTTGAACAATTGGGATTGGCAATGATGTTACGTGGACGTATCAATGCATCCTCAGGATTCACCTCAGGAACAACCAACGGAACATCATCGTCGTAACGAAATGCACTCGAATTGTCGATCATAATGGCGCCGTGTTTGGTAATTGTTGATGCAAATTCTTTGGAGATACCAGCTCCGGCCGATGTCAAGGCAATGTCGATGTCCTTAAAATCATCACCATGTTTCAATTCTTTTACAACGAGTTTTAACCCTTTGAATTCATATTCGTTGCCTGCACTTCGCTCAGAACCGAATAAAACTAACTCGTCGAGCGGGAAATTCCGCTCTGTAAGCACCTGTAGGAACTCTTGCCCTACCGCGCCACTTGCACCAACAATAGCGACTCTCATAATCTTAAAAAATTTAGTAAATTGTTATTCGAATTAAAAATTTCTTTTTTGTTATTTTTAAGAGCGTCAAAATTATACATTGCCCATTAAAAACCACCACAATGCGTCAAATATTTTGGATATCTATTTTTATTTTTACTTTAATTTTAAGTAAAAACACTTTCAGTCAGGTGATCTGGCAAGAAAATTTCGATGTGCCTGACAAAGGCGTATGGGCTGATTCGACCGGTGCTATACATACTGACTTCGCCGAAATAGCCTGGACTCTAGGCTACGAGGGCTGCATTTTCTCCGATGAAAAAGATTATGCCAAAACAGTGGCTTCTACAACCTATCGCCGTTTTGAAGTTGTTGATTCTGATGGAGAAGTTGTTTGGAGTTCCGAACGCATTGACATCAGCGCTTACGATGGAGTGAATCTTTCACTCGATGCCAGCGAAACCGGGAACAATGCGCTTGAAGAGAATAAGTACCTAAAAGCGTATTACCGACTAAACGATGGAGAAGAGATCCCTTTTAGCCCGGTCTTTGAAGCTCTTGGGGATTGGGGTACGACGCTTCATTTAACGCAAGAAAAATTAGCAGGTGAATCACTCCAGTTGGTGGTTCGCATGAAGTCTACCTATACAGGCGACAAAGTCATCATTGACAATGTTGAAGTGACAGCGATCGATTCAAGTAATTATAAGCCCACTCATCTTAAAGTCATTCAATCGCCATTGTTTACATTTACCGAAGACACTACGCTCATCAGCGCTGTAGCTCTGAATGTTAACAATTCCGCCATAGTTGATTCCACCTTTAAACTGAAATTCGAAAGTGCCGAAATCCAAATTGCGCAACAATGGTTTAGTCAGGGGATATATTATTGGGGAGTTGTAGTAACCGATGCAAATGGTCCGCTACATTATACCATTTCGGACGAAAAAGGAATGCTTGAAAAAGTGGATAGTAGCATCGTTTATTTCAATCGCGACGATGCTGAACTGATTGCAGATTTCGAAGGTTCGTCCCATCAGGGATGGGAAATGAATTCCGATTGGGAAATATCAAGTGCCAATCCTATTGCAGGAGATCAATCGATTAAACATGCACTGGATAATGTTGCAGGAACCTCCATGCTCAGTTATGTTGACAATGCTTTTAAACTTTCGGAAGCCGAGTATTTGTTTTCGTTTAAATTAAAAAATGGCAATTGGGATCCCTCCGCCTCCAATCGTTTCTACGTGATGTTAAATTCTAATCGTGAAACATCGAAAAATGTTGGGTATGCCGTTGGTGTAAATGTTGACGGAAGTTCAGATTTAGTGGCCTTATGGAAAGTAAAAAATGGTATACCTGTTGAATTAATGGCTGAAACGCAGTTGGAATGGAATGAAAACATGACAGCACAAATTGATGTGATTCGCTCAGCCATGGGCGACTGGGTCATCAATGCAACTGATCTCTTAACCGGACAAACTTCATCGGCCATTGCCTTCGATCAGGAATTTCTCCTTATTAATGAGATCAGCCTGATATTTGAATATTCTGCAACACGTGCCGGACTTTTGTGGTTCGATGATTTGGTGGTGATTGGACAAAATGCAGCCCCGTTTATTGCCAATGCTGAAGTTATTGCCGAGGGAACCTTTCAAATATTTTTTAATGAAGCCATAAAAATGGATCAATTCAACATTGAAAACATACAATTGACTTCACGCGATGGACTGGACTACCCCATTGAATCCATGGAAAAAATTGATTCAACATCTGTAATCATTCATGCTGCTTCGGCAAGCGAACCATACCTCACCGTGAAAGTGAATTTAATAAGCGACCTGGATGGAGAAACAACCATTGAAAATAGTTTAGTATTTGAAAATTCATTGCCGGCAACAACATTCGACGTAATTATCAATGAAATCATGGCTGATCCAACACCAAGGGTAGGATTGCCTGAAGCAGAATATCTTGAATTGCATAATCAAAGCACTCATTTCGTTCAACTTGGGCAATGGACTTTGTTTGTTCGGAATACCAATTTTACTCTACCAACCTATCTTATTGCGCCCGGAGAATACCTCATTGTTTGTGACGATGAATTTGAACCATCCATGAAAAATTTTGGAAATGTGCTCGGTATGTCCAATTTCCCGGCCTTGCTAAATTCAGGTGCGAGTGTAAAAATTTCGAATGCCGATGAGGATTTAATCGATGAAATCAACTACACCGACGAGTGGTATTTTGATAACGACAAGTCCAACGGAGGTTATAGTCTTGAGCGAATGGACATGAACAGACATTGTGGTCAGCGTGGAAACTGGACGGCATCTACTGATCCCAAAGGGGGCACACCTGGACAGCCCAACTCTGTCATTGGTGTAAACGAAGACATTTCAGCACCCGTTTTTATGTTCATTGATATTGTTTCATCACGGCAATTGATGCTATTTTTCGATGAACCACTTGATTCAATCACTGCGCAACTTATCAGCAATTACAGAATTGAGGATTTGGGAATTAAAAACATTGTATACCATCCTGGCAAACTAAACGTTGAAATTGAGTTGAGTGAGCCCATTCAATTGAATACCCAATATGAATTCATTGTACTCCAAATGGCTGATGAATGCGGGAATTATGCGACCGAATTGTCACTTCCATTTAGTATGGTAGCCCTCGAAGCGGGTCAAATACTAATCAACGAAGTTTTGTATAACCCTTTTACCGGTGGTGCCGATTTTGTTGAATTTTACAATAACTCCGGATTAAACGTTGATTTATCGGAGCTAAAACTGGCCACGCGCGACGAACTATTAAACTTAAAATCGGTGTATCGGCTTTCGGAATTGCATGCACCATTTGCGCCAGGCGAAATTCTTGCATTTACAACCGACACCTTAAATATAGTACAAAATTATCCGGTACCCTTTCCTGATCAGCTAAGGCAAATGTCGAAATTTCCCGCTTTTAACAACGAAGCCGGACGTGTGGTCTTACTCAATGATTCATTGATGGTCCTCGATGAATTTGTTTATACCGAAAGTCTGCAAAGTAAATGGTTGAGCGACATGGACGGTGTTTCACTGGAACGTTTATCACTGGAACACGAAACCAATGATCCGGCTAACTGGCAATCAGCTTCTTCGCTGGTAGGATATGCCACTCCAGGGTATAAAAATTCACAATCGGAAATTGCTCCGGATCAACTACTCAATATTGAACTGGAATCGGAAGTAGTTTCACCAAATGGTGATGGCTACCACGATGAATTGGTGATCAAATTTCGTTTAGATCAACTGGAATACATCGCCAATGTATACATTTTTGATGCCTATGGCCACGAAGTAAAACGACTGACCAATAACGATTTGCTCGGGAATAACATGGAGTTGGTTTATGATTTAAGAAATGCCAATGGACAGTTATTGTCAATGGGGGCCTATGTGATATTTACCGAATTGGTGCATTTGGAACTAAAAAAACAAGTTTTTAAAAACGCCTTTCTCATCACCGATAAAATGTAAAAAATAAAAGGAGCCTGGAGTCTTAATAAATTGTTAAGCGAACAATTTACGGGTACATTCTGTTTCTATTTTCAAATTCAATGATTAAGTTTGCCCTATTAAAATACTAGGATTAAAAACAAATGATCAATCGCAGCGAAAATACTTCTACTTTCTGCTTCATGTCAATGATGAACATGATGATGCGAATGCTTATGCGCATGAGCAAATAAGTAATTGACCTTTGTTTGTGTACATGCGCTTCTGATAATTTCCACCATTTTTATTTTTTCAATTTAAAGAAATGACTTTAACAGCATTTCGTTATTTTAATATGTTATACCATTAAACCTTAAATATTATGTCATCTAATTATCGTTACGAAACTTTACAATTGCATGCTGGTCATCAACCCGATGAAACAACTTTATCGCGTGCCGTACCTTTGTACCAAACCACGTCGTATGTATTTAAAAATTCGGAACACGGAGCAAATCTGTTTGGACTGAAAGAATTTGGCAATATCTATACGCGCTTAATGAACCCCACTACCGATGTATTTGAGCAGCGTTTGGCAGCTCTCGAAGGTGGTGTTGCTGCAGTAGCAACTGCTTCAGGGCACTCAGCACAGTTTCTTGCTTTAAATAACATTCTGCAAAACGGCGACAACTTCGTGACTTCACCATTTTTATATGGAGGTTCACACAACCAGTTCAAAGTTGCCTTTAAGCGTTTGGGCATCGAAGCGCGTTTCGCAAAAGACGATACGGCCGAAGAAATTGAAAAGTTAATTAATGACGGCACAAAAGCCATATACATTGAAAATTTAGGCAATCCCAATTTTAATGTCCCTGATTGGGAAAAGGTTGCCGCTCTGGCCAAAAAACACGATCTTCCTTTGGTAGTAGACAATACCTTTGGAGCGGCAGGTTTTTTATTCAAACCGCTGGATCATGGTGCCAATATTGTTGTAGAATCAGCAACAAAATGGATTGGTGGTCACGGAACAAGTATTGGTGGAATTGTAATTGATGGAGGAAACTACAATTGGGGAAACGGAAAATACCCGCAATTTTCAGAACCTTCCGAGGGTTATCATGGTTTGGTATTTTGGGACGTATTTGGTGCCAATGGTCCGTTTGGGAACATTGCTTTTGCCATTCGTTTACGTGTTGAAGGCTTACGCGATTTTGGTCCTGCCATCAGTCCTTTTAACTCCTGGCAATTGATACAAGGTTTAGAAACACTATCTTTGCGCGTGCAACGTACGGTTGACAATGCTCTGGAACTGGCTAAATGGCTGGAGGTACATCCTCAGGTGGCAGCAGTTAATTATGCCGGTCTGGAAAGCAGTAAGTATCACGAACTGGCCAAAAAATACCTGACCAATGGTTTTGGAGGAGTACTTACTTTCCGTCTAAAAGCGGGAAAAGATGCGGCTTCAAAATTTGTCGACAGTTTAAAATTAGTGAGTCATTTAGCTAATGTTGGCGATGCTAAAACTCTGATCATTCAGCCTGCAGCTACCACGCATCAACAATTGAGCGATGCGGAACAACTAGCCGCCGGAGTGTTGCCTGATCAATTACGTTTATCGGTTGGAATTGAACACATCGAGGACATTAAAGAAGATTTGCAACAAGCATTTTCAAAAATATAATTTACAACTCTGACAGGGTTTTGAGCCCTGTCAGAGTTTAAAAAAAAAGGAATGCCAGTAAATATACCACATCAACTACCAGCGATTAAAGAACTGGAAAAGGAAAATATCTTTGTCATGGATGATGCCCGGGCAGAGCATCAGGACATTCGTCCTTTACGAATTGCTGTTTTGAATTTAATGCCGGTAAAAATTACAACAGAAACCGATTTGATCCGCTTATTATCAAATACGCCTTTGCAGTTGGAACTCGATTTGGTGAAAATAATGGCACATACTTCTAAAAATACACCCCTTGAACACATGCATGCTTTTTATACCGATTTTGATAAAATCAAACATAAAAAGTACGATGGCTTAATTGTTACCGGCGCTCCTGTTGAACAAATGGAATTCAGGGATGTGACCTACTGGGAGGAAATGAAGACAATTCTTGATTGGGCTGAACACAATGTACAATCTTCCTTATTTATTTGCTGGGCTTCGATGGCTGCACTGTATCACTACTATGGCATACCAAAATATCCTTTGGAAGAAAAAATGTTTGGTGTATTTCATCATACAGCAAAATATCCGATGCTACCCATTTTCAGGGGATTCGATGATGAATTTCATATGCCACATTCACGGCACACCGAAATAAGAGCCAGCGACATTGTGAACATTCCAAACCTTGAAGTGATTGCCGAATCCGACGAATCAGGTATTGGCATTGTGAAGGACAAGGGAGGACGTAAAATTTTTGTTACCGGCCATTTCGAATATTCTACCAATAATCTGCACGAGGAATTCCAACGTGATTTAGCCAAAGGATTGGACATTAAAATGCCCAAACATTATTACAAAAAGAACAAGCCTGAAAATGATCCTGTAGTCAGGTGGCGCGGGCATGCCAACCTGTTTTTTCAAAATTGGCTCAACTACTACGTTTATCAGGAAACACCTTTTAATATTGATGATATCAAGTAAAAGACAGCGCAACTTTGCAAAACAAGTTTGGTGAATCAAAATAAGTTGTCGATAGGTTTTGTCAGGCCTTTTTTTCAGGTGGAAATTAAAGCAATTATTTTGAAGTATTCCATCTCACTTCTTTGACATCAAACTTGGCATATACAAAGTCGTGGTCAGGATAATGCCAAACAGCTTCGCCATAAGAGGGGAGCAAAATTCCATTCTTTTCCGAGCCATGCACAATTTTCCAGATAATTAGCTACTGGCTTAGGCAATAGGTCGATATCTTTTTGTGTGATTATTCTGGTAACTTGTGGAGCTTCTGTAAATCGTTGAGCAACTTCTTTTTTGAAAATCGATTGGGTTGAAGCACATGAGTTAAGAAGATTGATTGACATAATTAAGATCATTAGGTGAGAGAATTTCATCGTAATGATTTCAATTTTTATACATTTTGCAGTAACCGTTCAACATAGGCATTCAACTGGATGATTTCTCCGTTTTCAAAACCATTGAATAAACTGTTGATGTATTGGCTTTGCCATTGTTCGTTTTCGTCTCCTTCAAAAAGGTGTTGGTGATTTCCTGTTAATGTAATGCGTTGAATGCGGAAATCATTGGGATCGGGTTTAATGTTGATGAACCCTTTCTTTTGAAGAGTAATAGCCACCTGTTTTAAATTCTGACGTGAAGTGCCAAATTCTTTGGCTGTTTCTGAAATTGTGGGTTGTTGGTTCTTAAATTTGAACATCAAGATGACCAGTAGCATCCACTGTTTGGTGGCAATGCCTGCTTTTTGCAAAAGGATGGCATCGCCCTTAACTGTCCATCGTTGGGTGATAAATAACAATAAGCCAAAAATATTATCTTTTTCTTTCATAGCAAGGAAGGGTAATATGTTACTTAATGCAAATATAGAAAAGAATCAATTAATGATTGGGGTGGTAAAAATATTAGCATTTCATTATTCCCTTTTAGAATATTACTGAAACGACTCATAACGCCGTAGGTGTTCCGGCTTTGTAGTAAACGTGTTACGTTTAATAAAGTACCGCGTAGCGGTTACGGGCTATATCTATTTTTATCAAACCATAACCGCTACGCGGTATATCTCAAAAATGTGAACATTTTTCTATAATACCGTAATCGCTACACGATATTTTTTAGTTGCTAAAAAATATTCCTAAAATGTCATATCCACTGAGAATATGAAGTAATTTTAAAAAAAAAGCGGATCATGTGACATTGTTGTGGGGAAATGATTTCGGATCACATGATATTCTTGTTAGAAAAAGTTTTCATGCATCAATTTAAATAATTGCAGGTTATTGCTTATGCAAAGTATTTAGTGCAATTACAAAACTATGTCTTCAAGCCAGACAGGCTTATACTTTTCTCCTATTGATGAGAAAAGTATACAAAAGAATCAATCAGAAATGATGCTTCCTCCCGCTCTTGGAATTCCTAAGAAAAACTACAAAAGCAGAAGGACATGCCTCTTTTGGGTTTTTCTAAGGAATCCCAATTCACCCCTACACGGGCCCGCCATTTCTGAAGTCCACCGCTCTTTCAGATTCTACAGGGTATGAAGTATTTCACTCTTAAAGAAACAG
>JBGUEP010000067.1:9440-18969 GCA_041821245.1 Prolixibacteraceae bacterium | reverse complement strand
TCTTTAGGTCATTCAGTCATTAAAAAGTCATTAAGTCAATAGTCATTGAGTCATTAAAAGATGAATACCAACGGTACTGAATAAACTCAAGAATAAGGCACTTAGGCTACAAGCGGCACTTAGGGAACCGTTCTTTAAAAAAAGAGAACGGTTCCTTCTCTTAATTCGGGTTGAAGTAAACGAAATGTTTAAGTTCCTTGCTCTTTGGGGTGCTGCGAATTCCATTCACAGGCGAAAGTAGCGGAAAAAAATGATGCCTACACCGGTTTCGAGTCAAGCCTTGACTTAGCACGCTGGCAACCCGATTTGTAACGGATTGCCCGTCTTGCCGGCGGGACAGGCCACGGCGCGGCCCTGATGGCATATTCAACTTAATGCCAAGGGATTGCCACGGCGCTTCCCTACGGTCGCGCCTCGCAATGACACGCGGCTTGGGA
Source organism: Prolixibacteraceae bacterium (assembly GCA_041821245.1). Taxonomy (GTDB): domain Bacteria; phylum Bacteroidota; class Bacteroidia; order Bacteroidales; family Prolixibacteraceae; genus Roseimarinus. Next base: position 18,532 of record JBGUEP010000067.1, on the reverse strand, counting down.
TCAGGGGTGGTCAAAAAATGGGTGGCCAAGGCCACCCATTTTTTGACCCTACACACTACGATTGGCCCGTCATTGCGAGCGGAGCGAAGCCTGTCCGGCTGGCCAGACGGGCAATCTAAATCGCATATTCGGGAAAATCAAAATCGCAAATTGAACCTTTCAAACTTCAACATTAGTAGCGTATTCGGTCCTTCCCCGCTTCAGGGGAAAGGTGGACCGGCTTGCCGGGACGGATAGGGGTAAAAAAAGTCATTGGTCATTGAGTCATTGCCTGCCCGGCTGAATTTCGTCAGACGGGGTCATTCCTTATTTCTTATTATTTATTCCTTGTTATTCTTTAGGTCATGCAGTCATTAAAAAGTCATTAAGTCAGTAGTCATTAAAAGGTCATTGGTCATTGGTCAATAGTCATTGAGTCATTAAAAAGTGAATACCAACAGGAGCGATAAAATTATTGAATAACACACGCTGGCTGCTCGCGGCACATAGGGAACCGTTCTTTAAAAAAAAGAGAACGGGTCCTTTTCTTTTACTAGGGTAGCTGTCTGATGCGAAGTACTATTGGGTGCTGTGAATTATATTCGCAGAAAGCAGTAATGAAAAAGAACTGATGCCTGCACCGGTTACGAGTCAAGCCTTGACTTAGCACGCTGGCAACCCAATTCCCGATTCGTAACGGACTGCCAGCGGATTGCCCGTCTGGACAGCCGGACAGGCCACGGCGCGGCCCTGATGGCACCTACAAAGTATCGCCAACGGATTGCCCGGCACGCCTTTTGGTTGAATTTCGCAATGAGCACATTCTACACGATATGAACAGATTGCCGCGTCGCGCCCTCCGGTCGCGCCTCGCAATGACACGCGGCGTGAGATCAGGGGTGGTCAAAAAATGGGGGGCCAAGGCCACCCATTTTTTGACCCTACACACTACGATTGGCCCGTCATTGCGAGCGGAGCGTGGCAATCTCAATCCTCCGAGTTGAATTTCAGTAAACAACCATTTTCTAAATCCACAGATACCGAATACAATTTACAATCGATTTTTTGTTAAATCGACCTAGGGCTGCTGCGAATTCCAATTCGCAGAAAGCCGGAACAGAAAAGATTGGAAATCGGAAATGAAACATTTCAAATCTCCCCTGCCGTATCGTATTCGGTCCTTCCCCTCTTTAGGGGGAAGGTGGACTCGTGCAACGAGGCCGGATAGGGGTTTCGGTCCTTCCCCTCTTTAGGGAAAAGGTGGACCGGCTTGCCGGGACGGATAGGGGTAAAAAAAGTCATTGGTCATTGAGTCATCAAATTGAAGGATATCATCCTTTTGCTGTTACAAAAGTTGAAAGAACATGTTAAGCTAATTTCTGAACTAGGCAAAGATGACATTCTTAATGGACACGTGACCTTGGAAAGGATCGGTTTTAAAAAGCATATTCTACACTATCATCAGTCTCAATCTTTAATCTAACTTGCGCTTTCATTGCATGAAAAACTTTCAAAATCGTTGAAACAGATGCACTATGATTTCCATGTTCAAGCTTTGAAATTTGTGATCTTTTTACTCCAATCAATTCTCCCAATTGACTTTGAGTCAAATTGTTTTGAATTCGCAATTGTTTTATTTTTTCGCCAATTAACTCCATCTTTAAATCAAACTCATAATTGTCTCTCTCTGATGTCCCTTTTTCACCAAAGTAGCTGTCTTCTAACTCCTCAAATCTTTTATAGTTTGCTGTTTTCATAAAAATATGCATTACATTAATCCGTTGAAATATCTTTCTTTAATGAACTCCGCTTTCTCAATATCTTGCTTTGGAGTTTTGTTTGTTTTCTTAATCAATCCATGAGTACAAACAACAAGCGTTTCAGTTTCTCCCGTGCTATCCCAAAATGCAAAAAGGCGGAAAAATTTATTGCTGTCTTTAACTCTAAATTCAAAAATATCTTTTGAGCTTTTTAGTTTTTCAAACCAATCACCATAAATACGCATTTTTGTTTTACGAATTGCGTAGAACAACTTTTTCCTTGCAGAGTTCTCAATCTTGGCAACAAACTTATCCGCATCAGGAAGCAATATTATTTCAATTGGTTTTTTCATTCTTCATTTTATACTACAAGACTACAAATTTGTTTACAAATACAGAAACATTGAGTTGTTTTTATTTCATGAACGAATATAATTTCCATTTGTTTGCACCTAAAGGTCATTGGTCAATAGTCATTGAGTCATTAAAAAATGAATACCAACAGGAGCGATAAAATTATTGAATAACACACGCTGACTGATCGCGAATAGGGAACCGTTCTTTAAAAAAAGAGAACGGGTCCGTTTCTTGATTCGGCAATTCAGTGAATGGAATATTTTGGTTCATCGCTCTTTTGGTTGCTGCGAATTGTATTCACAGAAAGCAGAAAAGGAAAAAATGTCAAATTGAAGCATCTATTTAAACTCCTTACAAATAATGTTTTTAAGGTAAAACAAATTGACTTATACCTAATATTTTCGTTAACTTTATTCCACTATAAATAAACATCCGCTTACGCAAACAATTATTTGTGCACAGCTACGTTTATCCATTATTAAAGAATAACAATATACAACTACATTAACCTTTCGGGACAATTAACAGCTGAACGATTCCCGAAAAATGAACCACAAATGGGAAGTTGGGACGACCTTCAACACCAGCATTTAACATCCCAATTCCCATTTTAGTCTACCTAGCAAACAGCTACAGCAGGATCGAATGACCTGTTTTGATCCCGATACGCTCTGTTTATCCTGTGCTTAGGCTATCAAACTAAGCTACAAGCACATTTCCGAAATCTTTTCGAAACGCTCAGGGCCATATGGTCCCGGATCTTCAATTTAGCTAGCAAATTGACATCCGAATACCAGGCCCAAACGAACTGTTCACAAGCAGCCCGACTACCCTCTTAAAACTCCAAGCCTTACAGGATTGAAGATACAACATCGTACAACCACACTATCCTGTTCCATGGCAGCAGCTCTTAGCTTAATTCAACTATGCCGCTTTCTGTAAAACCAATCGTTTTAACATGAAACTGTTTCTTATACCATTCAAAATGGGTTCGACGAATAATTTGGCCAGGACACCTGCGGGACGATAATGTCAGCCAACATTTTGTTCCTGCCGCTTGCGGGAGATCATTGTCAGCTAACAATTTGTTCCTGCGTCTGCGGGAGTCAATTGTTCAGCAACAATTTGTTCCTGCCGTTTGCGGGAGATAAATGTCAGTCAACAATTTGTTCCTGCGCCTGCGGGAGAAAATTGTCCGTCAACAATTTGTTCCTGCCATTTGCGGGGGACCAGGATTCACTTTTTACCATCACAGGCAAAACAGCTTGCGGCATTTATATTCAATCATTAAAGAAATATAAAAATGGAAATAAATAAAGCAAAAACAGTGCGTCTTCGAAACGAAGAACACTTTCAGTTTCACAAGGAAGCGAAAGAATTGATTGAGCAGTTTACCCCTGCCGCGCTTCACGTTGAAGCATTGTATCCCCAGTACCAACAAAGGTTTGCTGATGAAACCGATGCACTGGATACCATGCGCAAAAACAGCATTTCCGATGCGCTTGCTGAAAAAGATCAGCATCGGGATAAAAAACATCGGGGTTTAAAAAGTTTCATCGCCTCAACGCTCACATTCGATGACGAAGCCTTTGTACAAGCCGCGATACGCCTAATGGCCCTGCTTAAATTTTACGGCAATGTGGCCAAAAAACCTTATAACGAAGAAACCGGAGCCATTCATAGCCTGGTGAACGATTTAAGGGAAAAATATGCCGATGATGTTACTACAATTGGCGCCACAAACCTTGTCAATAGCCTCGACGACGCCAACAAGTCCTTTGAAAGTTTGATGCGCCTTCGATACACCAGCGAAGCGGCCAAATCGGAATTGCGCATGAAAGAAACCCGCATTGCCACTGATGCAAGCTACTTTGCAATAGTGGAACGCATTAATGCCGGAATAATTTTTAACGGTGAAGAAGGATATACTGAATTTGTCAAGGAGATGAATGAGCGCATCGAACGTATGCACTTGGTTCTTGCTCTGCGTTTTGGTCAAAAAACCGACGATGCCCCAGAAAATCCTGTTCAGTAGGATAATGGCTTGAATGCCTGCATTAACCTCCGGGGACTGTAAACGATCCCGGAGGTTTTTTACTTTAACGTTCGTTTCCTATTCGCTTGCTTCTTTCCCACTATTGGGGAAGGTGGACTTATGCTAACGAGGACGGATAGAGGTTAAAAAAGTCATTGGTCATTCATACGAGTCATTTGTAAAAAATGAATGCCAACAGGAGTGAGAAAACGCTTGAATAACGCATGATGACTGATCGCGAATAGGGAACCGTTCTTTATAAAAAGAGAAGGGGTCCTTTTCTTTTACTAGGGTAGCTGTCTGATGCGAAGTACTATTGGGTGCTGCGAATTGCATTCGCAGAAAGCCGCCACGGAAAAGAACCGATGCCCGCACCAATTGCGAGTCAAGGTTTGACTTGATCCCCGGGTGCTGCGAATTCCATTCACAGGCGAAAGTAACGGAAAAAAAATGATGCCTGCACCGTTTTCGAGTCAAGCCTTGACTTAGCACGCATGCAACCCGATTCGTAACGGATTGCGCGTCTGGCCAGTCGGACAAGCCACGGAACGCCTTTTGGTTGAATTTCACAATGAGCACATTCTACTCGATATGAACAGATTGCCGCGGCGCTTCCCTGATACGACATACAACTGAACGCCAGCAGATTGCCACGTCGTTCCCTTTGGTCACTCCTCGCAATGACACGCGGTTTGGATCGGGGGGAGGTAAAAAAATGGGCGGCAGAGCCGCCCATTTTTTTACCCTACACACTGCGGATGGCCTGTCATTGCGAGGAGAGACTCCGAAGAACGAAGGAGTCTTGACGTGGCAATCTGTAACAAATACGGTAGCATATTAATACATTGTAAGCGAAGCTTGCCCGAATGATCATAAGGGCAAAACTACAAACCAAATGTTTCAAACTTCATCTTCAGCAGCGTATTCGGTCCTTCCCTCCTTTAGGGGGAAGGTGGACCGGCTTGCCGGGACGGATAGGGGTAAAAAAAGTCATTGGTCATTGAGTCATTAAAAAATGAATACCAAAAGGAGTGATAAAATTATTCAAAAACGCATGCTGACTGCTAGCACTTAGGGAACCGTTCTTTAAAAAAAGAGAACGGTTCCTTTTCTTAATTCGGTAATGTTGTGAATGGCTTGCCTTAGGTTCATTGCTCTTTTCGGGTGCTGCGAATTGCATTCGCTGAAAGCAGTAACGGAAAAGAACAACCAACGGATTGCCCGTCTGGCCAGCCGGACAGGCCACGTCGCGCCCTCCGGTTGCTCCTCGCAATGACACGCGGCTTGGGATCAGGGGTGGTAAAAAAATGGGTGGCCAAGGCCACCCATTTTTTGACCCTACACACTACGATTGGCCCGTCATTGCGAGCGGAGCGAAGCCTGTCCGGCTGGCCAGACGGGCAATCTAAATCGCATATTCGGGAAAATCAAAATCGCAAATTGAACCTTTCAAACTTCAACATTAGCAGCGTATTCGGTCCTTCCCTCTTTAGGGGAAAGGTGGCCCGGTTTGCCGGGACGGATAGGGGTAATAAAAAAGTCATTGGTCATTAAGTCATTGCCAGCCTGGCTGAATTTCGTCAGACGGGGTCATTCCTTATTTCTTATTATTTATTCCTTGTTATTCATTAGGTCATTCAGTCATTAAAAAGTCATTAAGTCAAAAGTCATTGATTCATTGGAAGGTGAATGCCAACAGGAGTGAGAAAACGCTTGAATAACGCATGATGACTGATCGCGAATAGGGAACCGTTCTTTATAAAAAGAGAAGGGTTCCGTTTCTCATCGCAATGAGCACATTCTACTCGATATGACCAGATTGCCAAGGCGCTTCCTTTGGGAGACATACAAATTAACATGAACAGATTGCCGCGTCGCGCCCTCCGGTTGCTCCTCGCAATGACGGGCGGAATGGGATAGGGGTGGTAAAAAAATTGGCGGCCAAAGCCGCCAATTTTTTTACCCTACACACTGCGCATGGCCCGTCATTGCGAGCGGAGCGAAGCCTGTCCGGATGGCTGGTTAGACGGGCAATCTGTAACAAATACGGTGGAATTATAATACAGTGTAACCGAGACCTGTACAGATGGATGGAATGGCGGTAAAATAACAAATGAGAATGTTTCAAACTTCATCTTCAGCAGCGTATTCGGTCCTTCCCCTCTTCAGGGGGAAGGTGGACTCGTGCAACAAGGCCGGATAGGGGTTTCGGCCCTTTCCTCCTTTAGGGGAAAGGTGGCCCGGTTTGCCGGGACGGATAGGGGTAAAAAAAGTCATTGGTCATTAAGTCAATAGTCATTAAAAAATTAATGTCAACAGATAATTATTGAATAATGTACATTAACTGCTACAGCGATATAGGGAACCGTTCTTTAAAAAAAGAGAACGGTTCCGTTTCTTAATTCGGGTTGAAGTAAACGAAATGTTTAAGTTCATCACTCTTTTGGGTGCTGCGAATTGTATTCGAAGAAAGCCGCCACGGAAAAGATTGGATTTCGCAAACCAAATGTTTCAAACTTCATCTTCAGCAGCGTATTCGGTCCTTCCCTCCTTTAGGGGGAAGGTGGACTCGTGCAACGAGGCCGGATAGGGGTTTCGGCCCTTTCCCGCTTTAGGGGAAAGGTGGCCCGGTTTGCCGGGACGGATAGGGGTTTCCTTCCCTCCTTTAGGGGAAAGGTGGACTCGTGCTAACGAGGACGGATAGGGGTTTTTCAGTGGACCGGCTAACCGGGACGAATAGGGGTATTTCTTAGTCTCTTCGCATGATTCCGTAGCACAGAATCCGTACAAAATTATCGACCGATAGTTCAATATCCATCGCATGATGACTGCCTGCGGTAAGTGGCATTTCAAGTCCACGCATAGCAGTAGTAATACCAACAGCCGTTAAATTTAGATCATCGATCTGGAATTTATTGTGACGCACCCCTTCAATTAAAATGCGCTTTATCATTCGGATTTCATCCTTCGCATTGCGCTCTTTGATCTCTTCGATAAAACCAATGGCGGTTACATCATTTTCTAAGGCATTGTAGAGGTTGGCCAATTCGCGAAACGTTTTTAATTTCGTTAGAATGTATTCCCGAAGTTTCTCCTCAGGATCCATTGATCGGAATACCACTTTTTCGAGAGCTTGTTTTAACACCTCGACCTCCTTGATAATAACAGCCTGGAATAAATCTTCTTTACTATTAAAGTAATAATACAGTGAACTTTTCCCTTTTCGAACTGCATTGGCAATGTCGTCGAGAGTCGTTTTTTTGTAACCGTATTTACTAAAAATTTCCTGAGCTATCTGAAGAATTGTTTCTCGGTTAAGGTCTTTTTTATTGGCCCCGTTGTCGAATGATCCCATTACGTTTCCGGTTTTCTTATTTATTGAACACAAATATACAAAAAGATAAAGTCATCGTTACGGATGACTTTAGTGTATTTTGTTTATTTCTTAACTCTTTCTGAATACGAATTGTCGCGAGTATCTACTTTGATCACATCGCCGGTATTGATAAACAGCGGAACCATAATTTCGGCATTGGTTTCCAATGTTGCAGGCTTCAAGGCGGTGGAAGAAGCCGTATTTCCTTTTTCACCCGGAATGGTATAAATGATTTCCAACTCCACAAATGCAGGCATTTCAAGCGTTAGAGGTGATTCCGTTTCGGCATGAAAGTTAATTTCCACAATTGTTCCATCTTTCAACAAACCAGGGTTTTCTACCAATTCAGCCATAATAGAAACCTGCTCGAAAGTTTCGGTATGCATAAAGTTAAATCCCATTTCATCTTTGTATAAAAATTGGTAGGGACGACGCTCAATACGAACCACATTAATTTTAACGCCTGAATTAAAGGTGTTTTCAATTACCTTACCGGTTTTCAAGTTTTTCAATTTTGTACGTACAAATGCAGGACCTTTTCCCGGTTTAACGTGTTGAAACGAGACAATCGAAAACAACTGATCGTTGTATTCGATACAAAGTCCATTTTTAATATCTGCAGTATTTGCCATTCTTTATATTTTTACTAATCATTATAAAATGCTGTGCAAAAATAAAAAAAATCCCGACACACAACACCTTTTGTTTTTTGACTACATTGAGTCGCATGTAAGTTGTTGAATAAAAAGCACTTTATATAGCCTATTTCCACGCAGACAGGTGGATAAAAATAATCATTGAATTAATTCGAATAAAACAAAAACCTTACCTTTTATACCAATTAAAAAAGTTTAGCTTAAAAATAGAACAACCGGCAAATAATTATCGAAACAAGTAGAGCCTGTTTAAATTTCCCGTAGGGAAAGTATATGGGTAGAAAAATAGTGATTCCCCTTGTTGGTATTGTCCCCTGCCCGACTTAGGCTGGTCAGGCGGGCGTACGGGACAAAATATCGTTATCTATAATTCAGTTTCTACCCATATTTTATTCCTAACGGAACAATCAAATAAAATTTAAACAGTCTCGTAACGTTCCTAAGGAACTCCCTCAATGTATGGTAGCTACTCCGTATATTTTCCCCTTTTCATCCGAAATAAATTGTTCCAATGACCAAATTAATACCGCAGACAATATTAATTCTTACTTTTTAACCCAGGGCGACACTCTTCCGATATGCATCTGAATCGCTTGCCCTGCTTGTCCGCAACAGGCGGGGGCTGAAACAAAGTTCATTGACCGTAGGGAGATAAATCTAATGGCCCTTCAGGCCATCTCTCTGTCATCTCCGTATTGTTCCCAATTAAATTGGGTTGGCTCTAGCAATGACAGATTTCCAATACACAAAATACTGAAAGTTCGATAGGGATCCCTCCTTACGTCGGGATGACATATCCATCGTAGTGGTAGGGGAAATATGGCGGCGAAGCCGCCATATTTCCCCCTTAATTCTTGTGCGCCGTGTCATCCCGAACGCAGTGAGGGATCCCATCGCACACCTTAGATGCCACTTATAGTACGATATTA
>JBGUEP010000067.1:0-9340 GCA_041821245.1 Prolixibacteraceae bacterium | reverse complement strand
CATACCTTCGATTCCAATTGTTACAATCTGTCATTGATAACGCAGTGAGGGATCCCATCGCACACCTTAGATGCCACTTATAGTACGATATTAGTGGTAACGCAGTGACGGATCTAAGCGCATACCTTCGATTCCAATTGTTACAATCTGTCATTGATAACGCAGTGAGGGATCCAATCGCACACCGTGAACACCATTTGAAAATTGGGGCCTTCCTTATGTAAAAAGGAAGCAAACTATATAGGCTAAATACCTTTTGACAAATTATACCGTTTGCAAAACAAAGTGTGGCAAAGGATCCTAAATTCACTCCCCAAAAAAAAATTTACGTTCTTTCCAAACTTTTTGAGATGAAACCAAACTCCTATTTTTATGGAATATCATAAAAACCGTCATCATTGTTCAAAAAACAAAAAAAGCATGAACATTCAAAACATCACATTATTCGTAATTCTCCTGACAGGCAACATCCTTTTGACCTCATCGGTATTGGCCCAACCCACCAGTGAAGAATTAAATTTTGAATTGCGCTTTGGGTGGATCAAAGGAGGAGAAGTACACTACCGCACTACCCCTTCGATACATCAGCAACAAAATACCATTAAAGCCAACTTAAACGGATACACCACAGGATTTACCAATGTGCTGTATGGTGTGAACGATGCTTATGAAAGCCAGTTGGATCCAACTACCCTGCTCCCCTTTCAATCGTCGAAAAAGCTCAAGGAAAAAAATTTCAACTATGTTGAAAACATTCAGTACCAGCAGAAGGCAGGACTTGTCATAAGCGACCGATCGGGGAAACACCAGGTTGCAGAAGGGATTTGCGACATTTCTGCCCTGTTTTTTAAGCTTCGTTTTTCAGGTGAACTTCATAATTTAGAAATAAACCAGATCCTGAAAATTCCATTTTGGGATACCAACGAATGGTATTATTTGGAAATAAAGTATGCCGGAGAGGAAAATATTCGCACAAAATTAGGCAACTTTAGATGCCAACGTTTTGAACCACTTCACGTTTCGGGCCGCTTTTTCGACAAACAAAATCCATTAAACATATGGATTACAAGTGACTCCAGAAAACTCCCTGTGCTAACCGAGCTCAACTTCACCATAGGATCAGTAAAATGCGAGTTGCTTGATTTTAAACAGGACGAAACCGATGGTTGAAATAAGGCTAAGTATACTAAAATTGAATTTTTAACAATTCCATCATTCTACTAAAACAGAAGTCCATACCAAGACTTTGATGCTGTAATTTTCAAAACTTCTCCTTTTAACATATAACTGTTGCCGAATTATTCATATTTTTGAACTGTATTTCTTTTGTATTGATCAATATGCCACCTATTCTGAAGGCATAATTTGCGAAAGAATGGGGCAGTTTTTAAACAAATAGTTATTCTTCATGAGAAATAGTAAAGGACGCTACCTTATAGTTTCACTTGTTGTGCTGGTGATGGTATTGGCCTATTTCCTTTTTTTTGGGAAATCCCAATCGTTTTCTACCCATCCTCAAAATTTTGAGACTTCCTTTGTCGATCGAGGAAAAGTTTTTAAGGCTGTTGAAGCCATTGGTGTTGTGGAACCTGAAAACGAAGTAATTATTTTATGTCCCAACAGCAGCATTATTACCAAAATCAATAAAGAGCCTGGTACCAGAGTGAAAAAAGGTGAACCGATTATCGAACTCGATGAACATCAAATTCGCGATGAAATTGATCATATTTCCGACCAGCTGGAAGTGAAAAAAAATTCTCTGGAACGATCAAAACTTCAGGGACAAATGGCACGCATCGATCTGGATTACAATGTAGAGGTTAAAAAATTGAAAATTATTTCCATCAAGGCACAATTGGCCGACGAGGAACAATTGTTAAGTGTAGGAGGAATTTCATCGGCAAAACTGGACGAAACCAAACAAAATCTGGTGCTTTCAGAGAAGGATTTAGATATGGTTTTAAAGAAGAACGACATTAGCTTACGGCAAATGAAAACCGAAGAAGCAGGACTTTATTTACAGATCGGCATTGAAGAAAAACTGCTGGCCGATAAAATAGAAATGCTGGAAAGAATGTGCATCAGAGCCCCGTCCGATGGAATTATCCTGTCCATTTCAGGCAAAGAGGGCGAAAAGGTTGGAACAGACCAAAACCTGGTAGTTTTATCGGATCTTACCACCTTCAAGATAAAGGGATCCATTGAAGAAAAGTTTTCAGACATCATTAAAACGGGCAATTTGGTGTCGATCCTGATCGAAAACGAAAAATTGGCGGGTACCATTGGAAACGTTACTCCATCGGTATCGAACAATAAAATTCAGTTTAACGTACACCTCGAAAAAGACGACTACGCCGAACTTATTCCGAACCAGACGGTCAAACTATTGGTTGTTGAAACACTCCGGAATAACGTACTTCGAATACCGGCATTAAGTCGTTATAAATCCAATTCCGAACAATCCATCTATGTGATCGACTCAGGTAGAACAGTTCGTCGAAAGGTAGTTTTTGGAATGAAAGGAGCCGACTACCAAGAAGTTGTGTGCGGCTTATCCGAAGGAGAAGAAGTTGTTGCCAGCGATTTTTAACATTGCCCATAGGTACAAAAAGATCAATAAAATAATCAAATGAGAAGCTTAAGGCTTAAACTATTTGTTGTAGTATTTTCGATGAGGGTCTTCTGTTTTGCCTCAGTCGATGTTCAGGCGCAGGATTCCATTCATTACAGTTTTGAACTACAGGATATCATTGATATGGCGGTGGAGAAATCGTCCGCAGTGAAATATGCGCAAAATCGCAATCAAAATTATTATTGGCGTTACAGGAATTTCAAAACCAAATATCGCCCACAATTGGTTTTATCGGGTATGTTGCCCGATTACACCAAATCAACCCAAGGCATTGTTCAACCGGATGGAAGTATTGAATTTAAACAAGTTTCAAACTTATCCACCTCGGCAAGGCTGGCATTGAATCAATCCATTCCCCTGACCGGAACCTACATCTATGCCTCCACTTCAGCCGATCGGTTTCAGGATTTTAACAAAAACACCATTGATTTTTCTGGAAGTCCTTTTTCCATTGGTTTTTATCAACCCATATTTGCTGTAAACTGGATGAAATGGCAACAGAAAACAGAACCGCTGGTTTACGATGAGGCGCAAAAATATTTTATTCAGTCCATTGAAGAAATTGCATTAAACACGACCTACCGATTTTTCAGGTATCTGATGGTTCAAACCAATTACAAATTGGCCGAAAGTAACCTCAAGAACAGCAATAACAACCTTAAAATTGCCCAGACCAAAAAAGAATTGGGTAAGATCTCCGACAACGATTATGCACGTAACGAATTGGCTGTACTTAATGCACAGAAGTCATTGAACCAGGCACAAATGGCCTTAAAAAATGCTGATTTTGAATTGAAATCATACGTGGGTATTTCCCAGGAGCAGAAAATAGAACTAAAAATGCCCCTTGATATCACCCTGTTTAAAATTGATAAGGAAACAGCTTTATTGGAAGCAAAAGCCAATCGCAAGGAGGGCTCGGAATACGAACGACGGCTCATTGAGGCCGATCGGAATTTATTGGTAGCCAAACGCAACAATGGATTAAGCGCCACACTTCAGGGCAGCTATGGTTTGTCCAAAGGAGCTGAAACCATGTATGGTGTGTATGATGATCCGGAAAGGCAGCAAACGTTGAGACTCGAAGTGAGCGTTCCTATATTGGATTGGGGAAAATCGGCTTCGGCCGTAAAATTGGCCGAATCGCAACGCGACCTGGTGATCTTTGATGTGGAAAAAGACCGCATCGATTTTGAACGAAGTGTGGTGGTTCAGGTTGAACAGTTTGGTTTGATGAAGGACCAGCTCACAACAGCCAAACAAGCCGATAAGGTAGCCGAAAGTGGTTATCAAATAGCACTAAAATTGTTCCAAAACGGAGAAATTAGCATTACTGATCTCAACATTGCTCTTTCAGAACGTGAAAATGCCAAACGCGATTACATCAGCTCCTTACAAACCTATTGGGAAGCGTATTACCGCTTACGCATTCTTACGCTCTTTGATTTCAATATGAACCAAAAAATATCCTACACCAACCCTTTGTCGGAATAAAACAACTCTAAAAATCCAGTACCCTATCTTCAATTTCGAGAAACAAACATCTACAAGATTCGAGTTTCAAGTTTTATCCTTCCAACAAACTGCCTCCAACCAGACAGTGGACTGAGGACTGAGGACTGCAGTCACGGCGGGCAGGCCAGCAACGACAACACGACAACACGACAACACGATTCAGCTCACAATCAACACCCTAATTTTCACCACAAAGGCTCAAAGAACACTAAGAATCACAAAAAATACAGTACCTCATCTTCAATTTCGAGAAACAACCAACTACAAGTTTCGAGTTTCAAGTTTCAAGTTTCGAGTTTTGTCCTTCCAACAAACTGCCTCCAAGCAGACTGTGGACTGAGGAATGTCAGACTGAGGACTGAGGACTGAGGACTGGAGTCACGGCGGGCAGGCCAGCAACGACATCACGACAAAACGACAACACGACAACACGGTCTCAGTTTACTATCAACACCCTAATTTTCACCACAAAGGCTCAAAGAACACTAAGAATCACTAAAAATACATTATCTATCTTCAATTTCAGAAACAACCAACTACAAGTTTCGAGTTTCAAGTTTCAAGTTTCGAGTTTTGTCCTTCCAACAAACTGCCTCCAAGCAGACTGTGGACTGAGGAATGTCAGACTGAGGACTGAGGACTGAGGACTGGAGTCACGGCGGGCAGGCCAGCAACGACATCACGACAAAACGACAACACGACAACACGGTCTCAGTTTACTATCAACACCCTAATTTTCACCACAAAGGCTCAAAGAACACTAAGAATCACTAAAAATACATTATCTATCTTCAATTTCAGAAACAACCAACTACAAGTTTCAAGTCTCAAGTTTCGAGTTTCAAGTTTTGTCCTTCCAACAAACTGCCTCCAAGCAGCAACCAGCAACCAGCAACTCGGCTTCTCGACAAGCTCGAAGACCAAAGCAGAGGACAGACTTAGGCAGACTGATGAGCAGCCTAAAACATCTTCTTTGTCGATTTGATGGCAATAAAATCTTTGAGGTAGAAGGGTTCGAAATAGGCCACATCAACAAACTGTTCATTTTCAAACATCAGATTTGCGATGCTGGCCATATGGCTGGCCGAAGTGACGATGCCATCAATAAAAAGCGCATTGGGATGTTGAATGACAGGCTTCAATTTTTCAGCACCATTTCCAAAAAACAATACGCGACCTAACTCCAGAAGGGCGGAGAAGGTCGTTTCATCAACAATTACAGCATCGGTATTTTCCAAAAGTTCCCCCTTAGAGCTATAAATGGCCCGGTACACTTCCATGCGGCGCGCATCAATCATGGGCACAAGCAAATCGGTAACTTCCAGTTTAAGGTTCAATTCTTTTTGATTGCGAATAACTGCATCGGCCATAGAATGTAAGGGGCTTATGGCAATTAAAGGTTTATTTACTGCAAAACAGATTCCCTTTGCAGCCGATACCCCTATGCGCAAACCGGTATATGAACCCGGCCCCTCACTTACAGCTACGGCAGCCAGGTCGGCAGCCTTTAAATCATTTCGGTTTAATAGTTCATCAATAAATTGAGTCAACAAACGGGAATGGTTCATCCCGTTGGCATCCTCCAAACGATCCACCACTTCCCCACCCTTAGCCAGGACCACTGAACATATTTCGGTGGAAGTTTCAATACATAAAATTGTTGAACTCATATTAAAAAGGTTATTTTTTTTCATTTGATATTCACTGATGACTAAAATCTTTGTTTAAAATAAATAGCCCACTGCAAAGATGTAAATGATTCCAATAATATTCAACATGATTTAAGATTGTTGGCCCATATAAAACATTGATTTATCATGCCAGTTTAATGATTCATCAACATTAAAGACACATTCATCCTAAATCCAGATTTGTCGCAAACAATTGATTTATGCAGCATTGAAATCACTATACTAATTGTATATTTGCTAAAAATCCTTAAAATGGGATTTTTTGTTAACAAAGAGGAAATTAATTGCGATTATAAAATAAGCGGTGTTTTAGTTCAGATAGGTCTAAATCGTGCATTTTATATAATAAACTGGGTAAACCATTTGATGGAACAAAAAACTGGGGTGAAAACATTTCAACGCAGAATTAACTATTTTGCAAATAATACCATCCGGCGAAATACAATTGACGCTGTGTCGACTGGCACATTAAAAACTGGACTGCTCCTCCTTTTAATCATTACTATAAATTTTATTTTTATTTCCTCTTCTACTGCAGCAATAGCATTGCGAGGAACTACCACAACAGGCAATACTACAAATACGAATCTTACCATCAATGTCCCCACCGGAGTTGTAACAGGAGATGTCATGCTTTTAAACATTGTTAAGTATTCAGCAACAGGTTCGACCTTACCTACACTCACTGATTGGACAAGCATTGCCAGTTCAAATTTAAGTGGTTCAAATCAAAGAAATGGTGCAATCTATTATCGAATTGTTGACGGCACAGAAGGTGCGAGTTATACTTTCGCCATTGGGACCAGTAGTTATGCCGCCGGCGCTATTACTGCTTTCTCGGGTGTAGATGTTACCGGATCCCCTTTTGATGCTACACCCGGAACTATTTCAACACCCGGAGGTACAGCCAATTCAGTAACAGTAACAAACATTACAACTAATACTGCCAACGCAGCTGTTGTAATGTTTGGAATGAATTCTGCCAATCCTGCAAGAAACTATTCTACATGGTCAACCACCTCTCCTGGTTCTTTGACTGAAATATATGACTATACCGGAGCAACCTACGAAACAGTTGGAAGCGCATGGGCATTAAAACCGACTGCAGGTTCAACAGGCACCAGCTCCTTAACTGCTGCGGGTACCGGAAGTATTGGTGGTATTTTAATTGCACTTAAACCTGTTTTACCACCAACAATTTCAGGCTTTTCACCTTCGAATGCTTGTCAGGGAACTACAGGAATTGTAATTACAGGCACTAATTTTACAGGCGCGACAACGGTTAATTTTAATGGAATATCGGCAGGCTTTACTGTGGACAATTCTACCCAAATAACTGCCAATGTTCCGCTAACCGCAACAAATGGAACAATCAGTGTATCAAACGCTATTGGAACTGCAACTAGTGCATCCTCGTTTACGGTGAATCCAACTCCGCAAGGCAGCTTAACAGCAAATGGTCCGTTTTGCAACACAGGTGCAGGCCAACTTACCTGGTCTGCCAGTTCAGGGACTGGACCATACACAGTCATTTATAACGATGGAACAGCCAACAGAACCCAAAACAACGTAAGCAGCGGCACCCCTTTTGCAACTTTTACAACGCCTGTTACTTCTACAAAAACTTACACATTAGTGTCAGTAACGGGTTCTTCAGGATGTCAAAGAACTGCAGGTTTTACAGGAGGCTCTACCACCATTACCGTAAGTGCTGCTAGCCCCGCACAACCCAGCACCATCACGGGGAGCACTACGCCCGGCCAAACAACTAGTCAAGTCTATAGTGTGACGAATGTTCCCGGAACCACCTACTCCTGGACTTTCCCTTCAGGGTGGACTCAAACCGCAGGAGGAACCAGTAATTCTGTTACGGTAACAGTTGGTGCCACTTCGGGAAATATAACCGTAACCCCAAGTAATGCCTGCGGCACGGGTACGGTAAGAAATCTAGCCATTGCAGTCGCGACCTGCATTGTAGCCCAACCCGTGGATCGTAGAATATGCCCGAATAGCAATACCACATTTTCGATAACAACAAGTGGTACATGCAGGTGGCAGGTATTAAATACAGATAATACCAACGGTGTTGTTCCTGCATGGACGAATTTAAACAATGGAGGAATATATAGTGGAACAGGAACAGCCACACTGACCCTAACAAACGTCACTGCCGATTATAATAATTTCCAATACCGATGTGTGGTAACCGGCTCATGTACTGCAACGTCAAATGCCGCCGTATTAAACATTGGAGTAACTGCAAAATATACACTTACGGCTAACCCCGGAATAATTGATATTGGTGGAACCAGCATTCTGAGCTTATCGGGTAGCCAAACAGGCGTTAGCTATCAGTTACGAACGGGAACAACCAACATAGGAGCTGCTGTTGCCGGTACAGGTAATGCCATTAGTTTTGCATCAGTCAATCCAATTACTTCAACAAATTACAATGTATTAGCCACCAGTGCCTGTTCTAGTATTGAACAATACAGCACCAGGGCGGTCATTGTTCGCGAGCAAGGTTTGATTATTGAAATCACTCCATGCCAGGGACAACCCGGATCCAATTTTTTCACCAACAGCGAATTTGGCACAACAACAACCAATGTTTATACTACAACCACTCTCCAAAATGCATTTCCAGGTGTCGCCTTTGGGGCTCCGCTGGGTGGCACCTATACACCATATACCTATGGTGTTGATGGCGGCAATGAAGTGAATGACAATTATTACGTTATTGCGAACAGCACTGAAGGGATGTACAGACCACCGCGTCAGACCGCTGAAGCATGGATGTTGGTAAAAGATCGTTACAACCCTGGAACAGGACACATTTACATTGTAAATGCAGACCTGACACCTGGTGCTTTTTATAATGAAACAATATCCAACCTTTGCGATAGTACTAAATACGAATTTAGCGCCGACATTATTAACATTATCAATCCCGAGCATGTACCCAATGGAAGGCAAACCTTAAGTTATTATCCAAACGATAACCAGGGTCGGCCCTATACCATTCTCCCGAACATTGATTTTTTAATCAATGGAAAGGTAGCCTTTAATACCGGCAACCTGATGAACGACGGACAGTGGAAAACCTTTGGTTTTACCTTTCGATCAGGTGGTTTAAGCAGTATAATCCTTACCATTCGCAACAATTCCGTTGGTGGTATTGGAAATGACCTTGCCCTCGACAACATTGTGATGCGTGCCTGTGGTCCCGTCATTCAATTAAATATTACAACGGTTCCTGCCATTGTTTGCCCGGGAACACCGGTTACCATGACTGGAAATATTCTTACTTCGGATTTTCATTCCCCTGTCTATCAATGGCAAAAAAGTACCGACGGAGGAAATAGCTGGATCAATTTAAGCGGATTCACGGTAGGCGCCACAAGTACCTCCTATCAGGAAAATAATCCGGTATACGGACATCAATATCGTTTCATTACCGGTGAAACCACCCAAAGTTTAAGCAATTCAAATTGTTATGTCG
>JBGUEP010000066.1:0-21102 GCA_041821245.1 Prolixibacteraceae bacterium | reverse complement strand
TACTGAAAACAATGCTGCTTTAATCTCGAAATTCAATAAAAAATAATTGAGTAAAGTTGATAAGATGGGGCCGGTAAACGAAAGTTTACCGGCTTCTTTTTTTATGATTCATGGAAGTAAACCACCACCACATTCCAAAAATTCCCAGGTAAATGATCCCTTGAAAAATAAAATGATGGAACAAATCCATGTGTTGCGGACAACATGCCAATATTTTAGTGAGAGCGGCCATCCGCATGGCATTGAGCAGAAAGATAAGGACAAAACCCACCGGCACCATCCACAACTTGATTTTCACCTTTCCGGGATAGGCCAACATAAAGATGAGAAATACAAAAAAGAGATTGACACCCAAACAATCGTAAACGATCTCAATGGCTTGATTGGCTCCGTTAATCCACAATTTGCGTGTTGGATAATCCAATGTGGTTTGCACACCGAAAATACGTAAAAAGAGCTTCGCCAGCCACAAATAAGCTGTAGAAACTCCTTGAGTAAAATCAGTAGACTGGCCTTTAAGCATCATCCATTTACGAAAAACCCTCCAAGCCAAAAATAGCGCACCACCTTTTACTAAAAAGCGGTTCAAATCAGATGTATTGTTGTATTTATCGAGTAGTTTCCTGATCATCTAATTCAAAACAAACCGATAGGTAATGGTACCAGTTTGAAATGCCGGAGCATTCTTGTCTTCATTAAAGCGGGTAGAAAGTGCTGCTTGTTTAGCGGAATTTAGCAAACCGGCATCCAACGAAGTTGTTCCTTTAACGCCGGGCTCAGCTTTTGTAACAATCCCACTTTTATCTACAGTCACCTGCACAACAACTACCCCTTCTTCCTGCCCGGGATACGACGGTTTTGGCAAGGTTTCAGCAGAACGGCCCGACAAGTTAAAGGTAATGCCCTTTCCTCCTCCTAAACCATAGGTATTGGCACCAGGGGTTCCTGTTGCTGTTCCCTGATTACCTCCTCCATAGGTGGCACCCTGGCCACTTGATGTAGAAGAGTTATTCGTTTGACCAGTACTGCTACCGCCAAATACATTTTCGGCCCGTTTATTAATTGCATCAATTTTTGCTTGCTCTGCCGCTTGGGCGATGCTATCCTGACGGCGTTTTTCAGCCTTAATTCGTACTTCTGCAATCCGTATATTTTCAATCTGTTGAAGGCTGTCGGCACGACGTTTCTCTTTTGCCTCACGCGCATTCCGATCCTTTACAATCTGCTGTTGTTTTGCCACTTCCTCTTTGCGTTTCTGTTCATCTAACGCTTTCTTTTTGAGGGCCTCTTCGTCCCTTTTCTTTTTATCTTCCTCTTCTTTTTTCTTCTTCCCGGCTTCAAGCGCAACGGTTTTCTCAAAATCCTGAGTTACTACTTCCTCTTTTCCTGAATTGGACTTTACTTCCGGTATTGATGGCTCAACTTTTGGAGGAGTTGGCGGAGGTGTAACTACCTCCTGAGGAATTTCTTGTTGAACCTGCACCGGAGTGGCTTGAACAGTAGGCTCAATTTTTCCCATCCCGGTTGCTGAATTCCCAAAATCGATCAGCACCCCTTTATCTTCCGGCAAAGGTAGTGGTGTAAAAAAACCAAACTGCAACAGAATTAGTAATACTGCCAAATGAACCAGGATGGTAAGTACAACCCCTTCTTTATGTTTGTTGATGTAACTCACAAATTAAAATTCAAATTATTTTTCGGGACTTGTTGCTAATATCAACTTGTACTGATTTCTACGCGCAATGTTCATGATCTTAACGACCTCTTCAATTGGAACCTTTTGATCGGCGTGTAATGAAATGTAAATATCATCATCAGGGACAATGGTTCTTTTCAACAAAGGTTCAATTTCATTGAACTGAACTTGTGACAGGTTACCATTATCATTCACAAAATATTTTAAATCTTCAGTGATGGAGATGGTAGTTACGGGTTTGGCCTGCGTTTGATTGTTGCTTTGAGGCAACAATAATTTCAGCGCATTCGGTGCAATAAGTGTTGAGGTCACCATAAAAAAGATGAGCAACAAAAACACAATATCAGTCATCGATGACATACTAAACGCAGCATTTATTTGATTTCTTTTCTTCAGTGCCATAACCTTAAGATGCAGGTTCGTTGAGTAAATCCATAAATTCGGTGGTTGATGCTTCCATTTTGAATACGACATTTTCAACACGAGCCACTAATATATTGTAGGCGAAGTAGGCAATAATACCAACAATTAAACCCGCTACGGTGGTCACCATTGCCTGATAAATACCTGATGAAAGTAAGGTTACATCAATGTTATTTCCGGCATTAGCCATATCGTAAAAAGCCTGAATCATTCCCATTACGGTTCCAAGAAATCCAATCATAGGTGCTCCTCCAGCCACACTGGCTAACACCGGCAATCCTTTTTCCAATTTGGAGACTTCTAAATTCCCCACATTTTCGACTGCCGTATGTACATCATTGAGTGGTCGTCCAATTCGGGTGATTCCTTTTTCGAGCATTCGGGTAATAGGTTTATTGGTTGATCGACATAGCGCCAAAGCTGCATCAATTTTTCCTTCCTGAATGTTCGTTCTAATTTGGTTCATTAAATTAGCATCCATTTTCGAAGCACGTTGTATGGCAACATAACGGTCGCCAAAAATATAAACACCAATAATCGATAAGAGAACGATAGGGACCATGATCCAACCTCCTTTTAGGGCTAAATCCCAAAAATCGAGTGTAATTCCTGCTGGTTCCGCTGCCAAAACATTGGCATTATTCACTTGTAGTAACAAAAATGCTAGCATATTTTTAAGTATTTTAACTGATAGGTAAACGGCGTTGTTAATTTATTATTTCATTTCAAATTTACAATTACAAAATAAAGAAAGAAATTCGATTCAACAGTTCCTTTATTCATTATTCAATTCGGGTTCCTTATTTTTTGTTTTAAATTTCTCTTTGAAAAAAGCTATTATTCTTTTAGGAAGTTCAGCAAATGAATTAAACTCTTCACGATAGGATAAACCTACCCCCCAGGTATACGGTGAAGTATCATAAATAATATTATCATTTGAATGATTATAGGCTTTTAGCCTTAATTTGCCATTATCGGTCAATTTAACGTTCACATCAAAATCGCCAACAACCGCACCACTATTGTTCGCATTTGGATTTGCATTGTTGGCCACATTACCATCAATGGTAATTCTATCGTTCAAAATTTGGGTACTTAAAGCCAATTCAACCTGATTTTCAGACAATTCGTTCCCCGGACGATATTTAATTCCAAAATCGAAATTGTCGGATATTTTTGAAAGCCAATTACTTAACTGATTCGAAAACATTTCACTGGCAGTAGTGCCCAATAAATCACTGCTGGTTGCTGAGCTTGGTTTGCCGGCATAAAATTCAGGAGTATAAAAGCGCCCAAGCATCATTAAGGAAATAATTTGTTTGTTAATATCCTCTTTTGTAACAATCAATTGTGCCACTTCATCTTTGATTCGCTCTTCAGCAGTTGGCAATTCAATGGAAAAATCAATTTTAGGCGTCATTAAATTTTCAGTCAAAAGAATCACACAATCCACTGGAATTCTTCTATTTAAATCGATATCCTGATACCCTCCAACAAATAAATCGTACAACGAAGTTTTTAATTTATAGATCGCTCTAATATTGATAAGGGCATCGTAAGGATCGCCAACCCATTCAATGGAACTCCCCTGAACAATTGAAAAACGTTTATTCATCACATTTCGAAGGGTAAACAAATAATCGCCCTCTTCGATGGTGTAATGGCCATACATGCTGAGGTTGTAATTGCGATCGACCTTAATTTGAAGGTTACCACTCCCCGATCCTTTAATGATATCGCCAACTTGTGAATTAAAAATGATTTGCACTTTTGCATCGGGAGTGACGTCTAAATCGAAGTTCATCTCAAGGCCTGTGGTGACTACGTCGTATTTATTTTCTTCTTCAAACTTAATTTTAGAATTTACGAATTCAATAAAATCATATTGCACGGCATCCTCGCCGCTGTCATATGGAATAAATACACTTGTTCCCTTTTGCGTTTTAATATCACCATCCAATATAATATTCGCACCTGCCCCTTTAATATTCACTATTCCGCCCGCATATCCCGTCCCATAGAAATAGTCGTTATCAAGCGAAGTCGTATTTAATACCAGCAAATTATTTGTTTCTGCGCGTAGATTATAAACAAATTTATTGAAAGATTGGTGTTTTAAGCTTCCGTTAAACAAACCCGTGTTGCCTTTCTCGTCTTCAAAACGGACATTCTTAAATAATATGGAATCATTGGAAAACGTGACAGGATCGGAAAAAAAGTACGTTGTATTCAGGTAGGATAAACCAATACCCACTTTCGACACCGGTGTGATTACACCATCGTGAAGAATATGAAAGGTTGGTCCGTGCACGTGAACATTCCCTTTGACCAAGCCTTGTTCGTTGTTAAATGTTGATGGTAATATGACTTGTAGTATTGTAATTGGGGAATTATCAAATACCAAATTCATGTCGAGCCGATTATCCTTCGGATCAATAACACCATCTGCTTCGAATATTGTTTTGTTTTCATTGATCAGCGAAACCTGTGATATCAAATTATCCTTATCGTTGTCCCATATACCGGTCATTGTGAGGTCACCCAAGGGGCCATTATCGAACGATAAATCATTAATTGACAATTCCACATTCAATTTCATTTTCTCATAGGCATCCACTAAACTGGCATAGCCGTTTAGGCGACCGGTAAAATAAGATGCTCCCATTAAGGGCTCAAATAAAATCATTTCAACGTTCTCTATTTTCGCATAAATGTGATCAAGACTATTTTTTGCAATTTTTCCATCAATTAAAAATCGTTGATCGTTGTGATGAAAATTTAATTCACGGACACTTACGGAGCTTGAGTCAATGTTGATGACCGTTTCATCAATAGTCCATATTGAATCAGAAAAATAAATGTTCGATGGTTCAATTTTCATGGTAATGCTTGGGTAATCCGATTCATTGCGCTTAAAGGTTGTCAATGTTTTTAGTTTACCGCTAAATGTATTTTCTTCATAGTTATTCCAAAAAACATCAAGACTCAACTCATCATCTTGTCCGGTTGTTTCAAAAGTTATGTTGTAAATATTTAGGTTCGGTCCTAAACTAATTTTGTCCGATTTGGCCCGCGCATGTATGCGGGTCGCATCCCCATCCAGCACGACTTTAACATTTTCAAATTTTTTAGTTTGAAATTGAATAAACGGCACAATCGTTTCAGCATAAATTGAATCTTTTATCGGTTGGTACCGACCCGTGATGGAAAAATTAGGCTGAATGTATAAATCAGGAACAAATACTTTGGTCACCGAAAAAATATCCTTGACAAAAAAATGAAACTCAAAATCATTGGTCTCTGCAATCATCTGAGGTAAGGTAAAATACGATGAAGGCAAATACTTTTGATAAAAGCTAACGAGCGACTTCCCAAGATTCATCAAACTATATTTCCCAACCAACTCGCCGTCAAGCATATCACTTGAAATGCTAAAAACACTGGTATCTCCTCTTGGTGAGTTATTCAAAATTAACTGCTTAACGTAAAACTCATCAATTGAATTCTGAAAAAAGATATCTGTCAATGCCAAATGTCCCTTCACGTTATCAATGTTGTTGCCCACAAAATTCGCGTCAACATTAAGATTTATTTCAGTGCCTTCATCATCCACCAGATTTAAATTATAAAGGTTGGCATGTTCTATATTTGCTACAAACTCAAATATTGGCAACTCCGGTGAAAGATCAAGTGTTCCACTGTATTTCATTTGCAAATTGGGATCCGAAATGGAAAAATCACCTTTGAATTTATTGTTTTGAAGTGTTCCAATTAAATCAATTTTATGAAATCGATATTCATTAAAATCCACTGAATCGACCCATCCATCGAAGGTTAGATCGTAATTTGAATGGTAGTCAATGGTTCCATTTAACTCTCCAGTTAACGACAGTTTGTCCAGATTACCATTGTTTAAAATAGAACCGATGTCCAGATTGTCGGTTCGCAAGTGGCCATTCACCTTAATCTGCTCGCCTTTCAGTGGTTTTAATGAAATGTCGCTCGTAATAATACCCAAATTACTATATGCGGTACCATAGGCCACAAAATCATCGATAAAGCCGGTAAAATTTCCTTTATAGTTAAAGGTTCCAACATTTTCAAGGAATGGAGGAAGTTGATCAATTGCCTGCTGGATTTTTATGGGCAAATCAAGATTCCTAATTTCATTTAAATTGGCATACGATTCATTTAAATTAAAAAAGATGTAAGCCGATTTGATATCGGAAAGTCCATTGATGTAAAAATCACCATTTAAGTGGGTAAAATTTTCCACCGAAAGTCGGAATTCTTTTCCTCTAATATTGTAAATATCGCCTTGTATTTTACCCGAAATCGTTGTACGAAGAGCCTTGTCATAGTCAGGCCCCAGAAAGAAGGCCAAATCGCGCATACCAAAATCGAGATTTTGAAGGTCTAATTTCATTTTTAAATCAGTCACTTTATTGGACAACAAATACTCATTCAGTTTCAATTCAATGGTATCGATAGAAATTTGTGAATTTTTTGTTTTACCGAATAAGTTGGAGGCTAAGAATATTGAGTCGGAATAAACAACACGGGATGAAAAATTTTCCAATTCAAAACCATTTCTACTTTTAAATTTCAATCGCTCCAGATTCACTGAAAAGTGGTTTTTATTGAGTAAATAAAAACTATCCAGACTTACATTAAACTGTTCAGCATTCAATAGATTCACTAATCCGGAAGGCAATTGATCAGCTGTCCAGGCTAATTTCCCTTTATTTAAATCGAACCGACGACAGAAAAATCGCCAGTTGCCCGGAGTAACAGGCCGATCTGATGAAAACAAATGAATAAGAAAATTAAAATTATAATTGGAACTATCCAATTTTGAAATGTTCACATAAGGACGATCAAAAGTGATTGATTTTAAATGAACACGACGATTAAACCAGGAAAAAGAATCGATGTTGGCCACCATCCGCTTACTATAGAAAAGGGTATCTTTTTGTTGATCGCTTAAATAAACATCTTCCAGAATCACCTTCCTGAAAAACGCAATATCAACTCGTTTAATGGACACGTCGGTATTGGTCTTTTTTGAAATATTTTTGGTGATGGCAGAAATGATCACTGTTTGGAATATTCTACTTTGAAAAACAAAATAGAGCGTTCCAATCGTAAGAATTACCAACGAAATAATAACTAGAACAGTATTTATAGTTTTTTTGATATTTTTGCCCTCCACGGTTACAGTTCACAAATTAACGGATTTTGTTCCACATTTAGTATCGTAACCGTTGTAAAATAAAGGAAATTACATCATGATGCCAAATAATAAAATTGTAATTCTAGGTATTGAATCAAGTTGCGACGATACTTCAGCAGCAGTTATTGAGAACGGCGTAATTCGTTCCAATATTATTGCAGGTCAAAAGGTACACGAAGCCTATGGTGGCGTGGTTCCGGAACTGGCCTCACGCGCACATCAACAAAACATCGTACCGGTTGTCGATCAAGCTATTAAACAGGCAGGAATAAAAATCGAAGATATCACAGCTGTTGCATTTACACGGGGACCGGGCTTGTTGGGATCACTTTTGGTAGGTACTTCATTCGCAAAAGGGTTTTCACTGGCACTTAATATCCCAATGATTGAAATCAATCATTTACAGGGGCATGTTTTGGCACATTACATCAAAGAAAACGAAGATGATAATGTACAACCAAAATTTCCACACCTGTGCCTGTTGGTTTCAGGCGGAAACTCTCAAATTATTTTGGTGAAGGATTTTCTCGAAATGGAGGTCATTGGTCAAACCATTGACGATGCGGCTGGTGAAGCCTTCGATAAGTGTGCAAAAGTAATGGGTTTGCCTTATCCCGGAGGTCCGGTCATTGACCGCCTGGCAAAGGAAGGAAACCCCAATTCCATTATGTTTAGCAAACCTAAAATGGAAGGCTTAAACTACAGTTTTAGCGGACTGAAAACGAGTTTCCTTTACCACCTTCGGGATGAAATGAAACTCAATGAAAATTACATTGAAGAACGTAAGACCGATTTATGTGCTTCGTTGCAAAAAACCATTATCGATATTTTACTGAATAAACTGATACGTGCAGCAAAAGAGACCGGCATCAAGGAAATAACTGTGGCGGGAGGCGTTTCTGCCAATTCCGGGTTACGGGACGAGTTAAAAAACGAAGCGTCAAAACGAGGATGGAATTTGTTCATTCCCGAATTTAAATACACGACTGATAATGCTGCCATGATTGCCATCACCGCATACTACAAATATCTAAAAGGTGAATTTGCCAGTCACGACATGGTGCCATTTGCCCGTATGGTGATCAAATAAGATCGATGTGAATTATGGTGTGCTAAAATTTTGATATTCTACCTGACCTTTCGGGTCGGTTAATAAGTACACGAGCTGATTGTTGTAGATAAAGTTGCGATAATCGTTTTTTGGTTTTTGTCCATCAAAACAAACAACATTTATATTGTTGCTATTCACTTTCAATACTTTAACTCCAAAAAAAGGCGTTTTGCGGAGGTAATTATTCTCGGAAATGAATTTTCCTTTGTTGGAAATAAACAAGGACATCACATTATTCGCTCCAGGTGAATCATCGGCTAAACGCACCAATTCACCTTCGCCCCACACACGGGAATACCGATTAAAATTAGAAAATACCAAGAGGTTATCGTTGGTATGAACAATGTCGATTAAGGAGCCCATCATTTCGAAATTAAAGTCCCATAATTTAGAAGTTCGGTCATACATTGCAATGGTCAAAGTTTCCATTTCGTTGGAATATTCCGTATCCATTGTTCCCTTAAAGGCGACCAAAAATTTCTCGTTGATTTCATCGTAATAAAAATAACGCGGATAGTCCCCTTCATCCAGCACTATTTTATTGAATACCTTGCCTGTCGAGTCAATCTCCAGAATAATATTTTGCGCATTAACAAATCCACTATCCGGAATCGTATGCACCAGCAATTCAATTTTATTGCTATCCACCACCATTACGGACACCGGTGCTGAATTTACGGTTTTGCCCAATGAATCAAGCAAAAAATCAGAAACAAACCATCTGGCCTTCTTCAGGGAATCAGTAAAAGCCAAATATGGCCTGATTTCATTGTTTAAGGTCACATGAACGCCTGTTAAGACAAAATTGTTTGATAGGCCCACCCGCTTGATCTCCTTGGTATGATATTCGCCTTTCGCCAGATTGTCCAGCTGATAGTTGGTAATAAATACCGGAATCTCGGTACCCAGGTGATTCACAAACTGGTAATTGTTTCGAAAATTATTTTCCTCTTGTAAAAAGAAGGTCTTGTATTGTTTAAATGCCCCTGACAATAAGAGATTGTTGTTGTTCAATTCCTGATTCAAATACCGTATCAATCCATCATTACCATGATAAAATATTTCAAAATGATCGGCATATTTGGCGATGTTAGCATCAGTTACTTTTAGTGATAACTCTTGAACTTCATCATCCAATTTTATTTTTTGCTCGACTAAATTGCAATAGTAAGTAACCCGTTCAAAAAATGAGACCTTATTCCCTTTATATTCAGGATTATTAATTTGTTTTCTGGTGGTTACCAAAAAGTTCAATTTATTCATTTTATAGTCGAAAATGGAAACGGGTAAAGGGGTATAGTCAAATTTTTTGATCAAATTTTTGAGTTCATCGGAAGTTTGATAATATTTCAATTTATCATCAAAACTTTCATTGATAGAGAAATACTGAATATTTGCATCGAGTTTACGATCATTGTCTTCAATTTTCTGCCTCAAATTCGCAATTTCATTCTTTAAAACGGCTTTAAATTGATTGACCCACGTCCTATAATCCCAAAGCGACAAATGTTCTTTTAGCATGCTGGTACTGGTTATTCCGTCGATTTGATAATTATT
This sequence comes from Prolixibacteraceae bacterium, assembly GCA_041821245.1. GTDB lineage: Bacteria > Bacteroidota > Bacteroidia > Bacteroidales > Prolixibacteraceae > Roseimarinus. Next base: position 11,082 of record JBGUEP010000066.1, on the reverse strand, counting down.
AATGGCGATTAAATCATATACAGGCGAAACCAAAACAGGACTTAATAGAGCGCTAAGTTCCTGATACTCTTTTAAAGCTTTAATACTGACGTCAAATTTGCCCACCAAGGAATCCATCCTGGCTATGATATCCTTATTGGCTAGCAAATACAGAATTTTCAAATTGGAATAATCGTTATTCAGTGTAGTAAATTCATCAATGCAATCTTGGTACGATTCAACAAATTGAATAAAAACATCATGTGTTTTTAAGGCTTGTTCGACGTAACGATCGCATTTTTCCATACGTTTATTGATTACATCGAAGTAATCATTCAATGATGGATCTTTTAAATTATTCAGTAGATGTGTGTTAATTAAATTTTTGTATTTTTTAAAGACACGTTCATCCATTTTCCCTTTTGCCAAGCTGTAATAAACATGCAAATCATTTGCGGTGAACTGAAAATCAGAAGAATAAGTAATTGGATTAATGGTATACAATTTATTTTCAATTCTCCTGGCCATTTCGAAGTAAGTGAGCGGAAAGTTAGGTTGATACATTTGAAAATCTCGTAATTCAATGATACCTGAAAAATCGTCCAAATTTTGAATGGCTTCAAAAACATCCTCAAAATCATCGTATTTTTGAGCATACGACAGTTGGGATGCCAGCACAGTAATTAGTATAAAAAAGACAACTCTAATAAACTTCATAACTTTTCTAATTTAAAACCTTAATTCAAATCATTCTCCATTTCAATGTCAACTACTTTCAACTCCACTCTTCGGTTAATCGCGCGGTTGGCATCCGTACTATTTTCCACCAATGGTGTGGTTTCGCCATATCCACGGGCAACCAAACGGTCAACTAAAACTCCTTTATTGATCAAATAATTCACAACAGAGAAAGCACGTTTATCAGATAATTTCAAGTTATAATTATTCGCTCCTTTATCGTCGGTATGTGCTGAAATTTCAATTTTAATTTGAGGATTATCCTTCATCAGATCGACTACCCTATTGAGCTCAGTATATGAAATCTCCTGCAGATCAGCGGAATTATATTCAAATTGAATGTTTTTTAGCTGAATTTTTGTTTTAGCTTTTAGTGGTTCCAACCTAATCTTCATTTGATACGATTTTTTCTCCTTATCCAGATTCACCTGATCGTTGTAAAATGAATAACCTTTGGGCCCTCTGATGTTAACTTCGTAATCGCCACCTTCCCGTAACTGAACGACATATTTCCCTTCTGCATTTCGTTCAACATCAGCCACATATTCGACGTTGGTTTTTTTATCACGAATAATTACGTTCACCGTCAGCGGAGTATCTGTTTCAGCATCGGTAACATCAATGATAAATTCCTTTTTAATAGCCTGCAGTTCAATGTCTTTTTCGAAATGGTCAAAAATTAATAAGTGCGATAAATCTATTGGGATCGAATCGGATTTAAAGTTCTCTTGATTGGCAATAAGGTAATATTGGTATCCAACAGGAATTTCGATAATGCCTTGCCCGTCAAAAGAACGTTCCACATTAGCCGGAACAATTTCTCCTTCAAAGGTATGCAACTCCAGATTAGGTTTCAAAGGAACCAAGGTCTCTGAATCATATGCATTTAACTTCAAAAAAACACTGGAAAATAAATTCGTTACTATGGTCGTATCCCGTCGGGTATGTTGCGGCAATAGATCTTGCTTCGCATAACTAAAGCCCCGTTTAATAAATTCAATACTATAGGCTTCATTTGCATTAAGCAATGTTTTCCAATTTCCATCATCTGGCGCTGAATTGACATTGCATATCACTTCAGCGGTCAAAGGATGGGTAATAACCACTCGTTCTTCGATTGGCTTACCTGTATTTCGATCACTTATTTTACCCGACAACCAAAATGTTGGCAGTGGTGCTAAAGAATCAGGAAAAGCAGAGGTATAAATTTTATTTTTAGGCTTATGATCTTTCCCTTTGTTTAAAATAAAGTAAAATTGTTTCTCTTCCCGACTTAAAACCGGACAATACTCACTATCCGAAGTATTCACCTTGTTTAAAAAAACGGGATAATACCAGCCATCGTCCATGATTTTTCGTGACCATCCCAATTGCCATTTCTTGTCGTCATCGTAGGCAGCATAGAAGAAGGTTTTATTATCTTCCATGACTTTTACTGAACGTAAATAGGTACTGTTTATCGCTTTATTGAGCAGCACCGGAGTAGCCCATTGACCTGCATCATTCATTTCAACTTCATATAGTTCGCCACCATAAATTTTATCTTCCATGGCTTCTATATTTTGTCGAACAAAGTAAAATTCACGATTAGTTGCCGAAAGGGATGGACTATCTTCGTCAGCATCCGTATTAATCGATGGCCCAATATTTTTAGGAGCACCCCAATTTTGCCCCTTCCATTCACAGTAATAAATATCCTGACCTCCATATCCTCCTTCGAGGTTTGCTGAGAAATAAAAAACAGGAAGGTTATAGGCGTAAAAAGGAGAATTCACATTCGAGTTCTCTGTTAAAAGTTTATTAATTACCTCCACCGGTTTTGGATCGTCCCATTTTTTTAATTCCGGATGATAAACTGATTCAAATATTCTGCGAGTCCCTTTGTTGGGGTGATCAATTATCAGCATTCGCATCCCGTCAAAAGAAATATCAATGCAAATTGGATTTTCAATTCCATTGAGTTCAAAAACCTTAGCCACCTGATCATCTGCTTTCAAAGAAATATTCAGAGCAACAAATAGGAGAAATAGCAGTAAATACCTCATCATTTTTTAAGCGTTATTTGTTTTGAAGAGCTTGATTCAGTTCTTCCTTAATTTTAATTTCCTGAATGCCATCTAGTTTTCCATAAGCATTCGTCAAATAGGTTTCGAGTATATATGGTTTAAGTTCGTCTTGATTTTGAATATAGGTCGATAATAATCGAAGTTCATTGATCAATTCGGGTTCATCGGCAAATTGAAAATTGACCGTGGTTAATAAATTTGATTGACCGGAATTGGGGTAATATTCATAGACTTCCACATTGTTAATTTGCTCTTGATCAACAATCTGACCATTTAAGTTTAACAAAGCATTCTTTTGCAGGATTAATTTTTGATTGTCGAACCCAATTTTACGAGAAATCGATTGGTCCTTCAATTTATAAAAGAAAACAATAAAATGGGCATTGTTTAAGGGGAAAGAATTTAAGTCTACCGGAACAATAATTTCGTTGTTCAGAAGCGTAAACACCTCATCGCCAAAATAATTTTTAAAATCATATACTCCTGAATTTTTCACTTTAAAACCTCTGCTACGTTTTACATTGATCGCTCGAAGGGTTTGGTCCAAACTAAAGGCCGGCCCTTTGGGAGCCTCACACCAAAATAAATTTCCTTGTGAATTGGCCACAATCAACTTCTCTCCATCGTTCAAAAATTGAATTGAGGAAGCGGCATTCAAAGAGTCGCCTCGCTGAATATTCTGTTGATTCACCAACGGTGTTCCCCACTTTTTAAGCACAACATAATTTTGCCCGAAACCATTCATTCCGACAAAAAAAGCAAAGCCAATTAGAAAGATATATTTTTTCATAATTATCGTTTTGGGTGAAATACAAATTCTCCTCCCTGATGAAATTTTGAATTCAATGGTTTACCAACAGGAGATTGATCGGATTGATTTCTAACTTTTAAACTCACATAACTGATGATATCGCGAACGGCCAAATCGTTACCCTTATTTTCACTGAGCAACTCAATTAAACTGTGAGCAAACGGGCTATGTGCACCATCAACACCATCGGATACAACTTCCAAATTACCTGATGACAGCGCCCATCTTGAACTGAGGTTCTCATCGGGCGTATCGGCATACGATACATTTCCTCCCTGAAACAAGGAACCGGAAAAACAAGCATCAATTAACATCAAAATATGTTTGGCCGAAATGCCATCAAGGTATTTTAGCAAGGAGCTATTCTGAATGTAATCCACGTCGTTTCCCAATTCTGCGTTATAGGGAATCCATGCCCCCAAATCAAATTCACGATCGTAACTCCCATGACCGGCGTAATAAATGATCAAATTATCAATTGGACTGATTTCATTTTTAATCTTAATGAGTTCATTCCGCAAATTTTCATGGGTAAAATCTTTATTATACAACTCAAAAATATAACTACTGTTGAAGTTATATTTACCAACAAGTACGTCCTTAATTGAATTGATATCTTTTTCAGGATTCACTAAATCGGGCCAAAACTCATAATCATCAACAGCCAATAATAACAAATAATTACGCGGTTTTGGATTGGGTACAAACATGATGTCTTCAGTTCCGGACACCAAAACTTTTTCATCAAATTCCGGTGCATCTTTGAGATTCACTTCAAATTCAACCAAATCCGCATTGTTTCCGTCTTTCTCCTGAACATATATGCGCAACTTTTTAGCTCCCAAATCGAACTTTTCAATTCCTTTTGTAGTCGCATCATTCTCGATAAAAGTAACAGGAATTTCAACCTCAAGGTTTTCTCCCGGAGCAACGTTATGAATGACCGTTTCTTTGTCAAAAAGCAAACCAGGCACCACTACCGGTTGAAAAACAACCACTTTCAATTGCTCTCCTATTTTATTTCCCCGATTGGTCACCGTAAAATGAATCAGTCCTTTCTCTCCTTTGTTCAGTGCATTTGTTTGATTAGGATAATTAAATTGCAGTTCATTAATAAAGAGCAATGGCCGATCAGAATTGACCACCTTTTCGGGCTGTACCATTTGTGTTTGAGGAATCTCTTCATTGATCATGTTACTCAGGTTGGCAATTAACACATCTATTGTACTAAGATTTTCATAGGCATCGAGTTCTTCCGGCTTCAATTTTAATGCACGCTCAAAATAAGGTCTGGCCATTTCGAAATAATCATAGGCAGCTTTTTCCATGTTTCGCCCTTGATTGTTATGAACATATTGAAGAACACTCATTTCGCTCAAAGCCAGGTTGTTTTGCAAGCCCATATAGTAAAAGAATGAACCAAGATTATACAGGGCGTCATAATAGTCGGGATTGATAAGCAGTGCCCGATTGCTCATTTCAACCGACAATTCAAAATTCCCAAGGTTATAATAAACCAATGCCAAATTGTAAAAAAGCTTCGGATCGGACGAATACTGATTGGTGAGTGCTTTTAAAACATTTGCCGCTTTTTCTAAATTGCCTTCGCGCAAATAAATATCGGGTTCCAGTTTTTTCAGATCGGCATTCTCCGGAAATTTTTGGATCGCTATTTTAAGCAATGATGCGGCTTCATCCATTTTATTTTCCTTTTCCAACAAATTATGAAAGAGCTGAAAATAAGTGGTGACTTCGTTCGGATAAATGTTAATGATGTTCCGCAATTGTGTTGAACTGGTTTCATAATTACCCGATTCATAGTCCACCATCGCCCTTTCGAAGAGAAGTTGAAAATTATTGGGAAAATCAATTAAGCCCTTATCAGCCAATCCAATGGCTCGGCCAGGGTTACGTTCCAAATCACGTGCGGCCGAAACAGCCAAGGTGTATAGCTTAACCGTCTTGAATTCAACCACATCGGCCTGCCGCAAAATTTCATAAACAATTTCAGGATCATTTGTTTTATAGGCACAATCGGCGCAATAGGTATAAGCAATTGTATCGGTTGGAATCAATTCTTTTGCTGCCATGAATTGATCTAACGCAGATTTGTATTGTCCATTTTGATACAAAACTTTTCCTTCATCAATTCTCCCCTGCCACTTATCATTAAGTCCCTGAGCCGCACAGATACCATTCAGGAAAAACAAAATTAATATCAAAAATATACGATTCATTCCATCCTATTTTTTCATCGTTGTAATTACAATACTACTTTCACCTTTTAGAATTTCACTTTGTTTCACTTTAAAGCCTCTTGTTCTTTTTAATATTTCTTCAGTGCTTTCGTCAATCAATTGATAACCATTCATATTATTAACCTTCAATGGTGGAAATTCAACAGTAGAAGCAAAAACATCAAGCCGTTCCACACCAAATGGTTCAGCACATTCAAATGATTCTCCAATACGATAAATTCTGTTGACGAGCGAAGGATCAATAAAATGATTGTTTAACAATAGTGTTTTTGTGCCATCAGCAAAAGAGTAAATAATTCTCAAATAACATTCATGGTTCACTTTAACAAACAAATCCATCGTTTCATTCTCTACAAACAAAAGGTTATAGTTTCCTTTATTGGTAAAGATCTCCACCCGAATGTCATTGCTGCTTTTTTGAAGGTCCTCCATCGAAACCATTTCTTTCAAAACATCCTCCAAATTAGCCGGTTTCCATTCGTAACCGTTGCTTTTGAGCCAGTCGATTGGAATGAATGCTTCTGCAGCAGCAAGTACCTGGTTTTCGTCTTGTGCCAAAATAGAGCAGCTGATTTTCAATTTCGTTGCTTCCTCCCAAACAGAACCTCGTAAAATTAAATTCTGTTGACCGGACGAACTGGCTTCGACTGGTTTAAAATGTTTGTTTTGAAGCATCGCGGCAGTGAGTAATTCTTTAAATCTCAACGAAAAGGAACTATGAATGGTGGTATTTTCAAAAGTAAAAGGATACAAAACCACATTGGCTTGTTCAAGTTGAATTGAAAGAAGGTAGACCAGTAATCCAGCCGCTTCCTGTGCATTTATACTTTCCGACAATTTAATTTCAGCCAATTGTTGACGCACCAATTGTTGCAATTGGTAAAATTTGTCAATATCGAATTGAGAATTTAAGGACCTTATAACGGCAATGATGTTCCCCGCATCCTGCAGACCGGTCATGGCAAGTTGAAAACTTTTTATGGCTTCGGTATTTTTTCCTTTATGTTTGAATTCAAGACCCAAATCCAGAGCCTGTTGAACTTGCGTTAAACCTTCCTGAAAACGATTACTATAATGTTTTAGCAGTTTTTCTTTCTCAAGATAACAAAACATATAGGCGATCATTTTCTTTTCATCGATCCAGGTATCCTGCTCAACTCCCACTAATTCGACCATACTTTTTGCCAAAACATTTTGAACAAATTCTTTTTCAACAGTGCCATTAATTTCTGAGGCTTTTGAAATTGAATTGGATTGAACAGAAACCAATATCGACTGTGATAAACTACCATATGCATCATTCTTTAACTCATTCATTACACGAGTTAAGGAAGTTTGATCTGGATAGGTATTAAACGACAATGCCGTGATATATTGGTCAGATGGAAATTGTTCGTTTCTTTTTTCAACTTTCAGCCAATTCGGTTGTGAAAAAACGAAAACAGGAAATAACCATAACAAAAAGATTGCTATACAGCTCCTTATACCCCGAATATTTTTAAATCGCAATTGTTTAATCATCATAGTAAAATGTCTTTGTATAAATTCATGGTAACCTTAGTATGATCATCGTCATAATCGAACAGCAAATCTCCGCTTTCATGGAATAATTCCACAAAATTCAGATCAAACCAGATAATGGCTTTTCCCACTTTTATTCCATTTAAAACCTTCCACATTCCGTTACCATTTTCAAGCGTAATTAGCTGTATCTTGGAATTGTTCTCCAATTTAATTTTCTCAATGGTAAAGGATTTCCCATCATCGGTGAGTATGGTAACCACCCCTTGACTGTTTTTCAGAAAATTAATTTTTGTGATACTCGAATAAATATTGGGACATCGATTTTTAAAACCCGGATTATATTTATCAATGGTTTCCTTAACATGACTGCCTTTAATCATACTGCCGTTAGATCCCATTATTTGCATGACGGCAAATAAACTTGCAATATACCGGTCGTACTTTTGATTGATCAGCTCATCACTAACCTTTTTCAGGTCTTCTGCCATTGAAAAATTAGTTGTCGTTGTGAGTTCGTTGATTGACTGCAAACCAATTGTTTTATTGGTCGCTCCAGTCAAATAAACGTGATCATCGGCCACCCAAAACGAATAATCATTGACGGCATTGTCATCGTTAAAATAGTCGACCGATACATCAGTTCCACCCAAGCTAGCTTGCACCAAATAAGTCAAATTTTGCCTTTCCTTAGAAACGTCAATTCCTAAGGGCTTCATCCATTTCTCACTTCCATCAGATTTTGACAAACAGGCCAGAAATAAGTCATTGGGTTTGTTTTCAAAGGATCCCGATGATGCAATACTACCTGAATATGAACCACTCCAATACACTGCATTATCGCTGAGCTTCAAGTTTAATCCAGCTGAAGGACCACTGGTTCTTAAGGATTTCGACCATTCAACCTGCCCCGATGTATTCATGCATGCTATAAAATTGGAGCGATTGCCACTAACAGATGCAAGTTTATTTTTTGAAGTAAATGCCTCATCAACAAAATAACCGGTCAGATAGGCTTTATCGCCATCCAATACAAAATCAGTATCACCTCCTGCTCTAAATCCTCCCATTTGTTGCGCAACACTCCATAATTTTTGTTTAAGATTAGCGTATGCCGAACGATTCATTAATGGAATAATTTGAACGTTCGAGTTGCTAAACTGCGGCATCTCAGCACCTATCGGAGCTCCTACAAAGGTTGGATCTGCAATAACAAAGGTTTTTGAATCGTACTTAAAAGTACGTCCACGAGCATTGTCAAATGTTTCAATGGCTGTTGCAACATGTCCCGGATATTCAACTGCAATGACTTCTTTTCCAACAAGCAAGTCAATGATATAACTAAAGAAAATTGACCGGTCTTCGCAATCGCAATAGGGAAAACTCAAACTTTCTTCAGCAAAAAAGAATTTTTCTTTTCCAAATTGCTGACGATCTGTCTGATAATTAAACGCCTGCTGTGTTAAGGACAATAAAAACTCAATGGATTGATCAGCACCCAAAGATTCAAGAATTGGCTTCACTTGTGTGCTTAACGATGTTTTAAATGCTTCAGAAACCGGAGCATCGAAATAAACATGGAGTTCAGTTAAAGGATATTTTGCATAATAATCGACCCAGGATTTATCGTATACAATATCAAGGTTATAGGTCCGATTGTCGAAATTGAAAGTTAATGTACGTGTTGAAAGTTGCTCCGGGAAATTGAGACTTTGAGAGATGCTAAAATCAAAAATACGATTTGCCCCCGGATAACCTTCATCCAAAGTATTTATTTCCTGTGTTTCACGATCCATTACATAATAGCTTATACCGTTTATGGTAATAAAACTTTTAGCATACAATCTTTGCAAGGAAGGCAACAACGGCACAAATTCGCCATTGGAATAGCCCAAACGAAAATCATAACCGGATCGAACCAGAAGGTACCATTGTATCAATAAATAATTTTTATCCGGCTTTATACTTTTCGCAAAAGCCTCACAGAGTTCATAATAGCCCCAGTCATTCAGTCCCAATAGATTTTTATATTGGTTTAATTGCTCAGTGATAGATACATAATCAACATTCGAAAGTTTATCCCATACCTGAGCTAAGGATTTAGGATTTACATCGTCGAACTGATTGGCCACCAAATTGGCATCGTAGGAAATTTTAACCACGGTATTAAAAAAAGGAAAACTGGAACTCTTCACCGAAGGTTGATCATTAATAACTTTCCGCTTTAAAGGACGCACACCTTCTGAATCCATTTTCATTGGAGGCACTGCAGCCATTTTAGGCACCAATGGGCTTAGAGGAACGTTGGTATTGCTCTGATAAACAGGAATTTCATCGGGCCCTGGAAAGACAGGAGCTTCAATGGCCAACTGAGGTTGAAAAGGTTTCCACTCTCTTTTAAGACGAGCAGCGAATTCTTTGTCATTTTTTTCTACAAAGTCAATAAACTCAGCCGTTAAAGCATTCATTTTATCTGCAGAACTTTGATCTAAATCTTGCAACATCGAATTGCCCTTCTGCATCATTGACTCAAAAGATTGGGCAAATGAAACATTGATCAGAAAAATGCATCCGATAGTGAGTACGCTCAATTTATTCATAGCGAGGCATTTTGGGTGAATCTGAAATTAATTATTAATACGGAATCGTGCTACTTCATTGATTTGCGTAATTCAGTCACAAAACTATCATAGTCCATATTCATATTCAAACCAGCCGTTTCCGACAGTTTTTTCAAGAGAGGCAAGAGTACTTTTTCTTCAGAAATTTTGAAACAATAATAGGTCTGATAAGCTCCTTTATCGTTTTGGATGGTTGATTCACATTCAGTTTCGTAACCACTAATTTTGGCATCGATGACTTCCTTGGTAATTCCTTCATATTTCATAACAATTTCTTCTGAAGCATTACTTCCCGTACTGGAATAGTAATTATTAATTACACTTTGAACCGAAGTCGAAATTTTTGAGCCTAATGCTTCAAGGGTGTTTGAACGTGCCTTTTTCATGGACAACATCATATCACTACTTTCACCCATACCGGATGCGAGCACATACCCACTTTCTGTTTGGTATTTGTCGCCAAAACAAGGAATTTTTATGGCATCACGTACAATTTTTTTGGAAGGGCCACACGAAATTGCACTTAGACACACTGCTGCAAAAAGCACAAAATACTTAAAAGGTAAAATCTTTTTCATGTCACATTTTTTTAGAACATTAATTGATATGGTTAGTTGTTTTATTACGATTTAGTGCAATTTGGCTATTGAAGTGAAATTTAAAAAAATTATTCTTCAGATGCAATTTAAGCTGCATTATTCATCAAATTTGTTACCTCCGATTACCATTATGGGTTAACCCGACAAGGCTGAACCCAATTTTGAGTAACATTGGATCATATCAACACCTATCAACATTGGGGTGGACAATTCAATATTAAATCGAATACTTCACATCCTTATCCTTAGGCCGGATGGTCCCTTCCTTTGTTCACGAATTAATAATAATGGTGTTCGTTTTTTTTTACATATGATCGCAAGCGTAGACTGGCCTCCATAAAAATTCTTGGTTGTTGAAGCGAAAGCTTAGGGAGACCGGGAAGATGAGAGCTTCGCTCGAATATCACCCGGCCGAACTTAGCTTTTGCAAAAAGAAGCAAGAAGATTTTATGGTCCCGATAACTATCGGGATTGATTTTGTTTGTCTAC
>JBGUEP010000065.1:0-24245 GCA_041821245.1 Prolixibacteraceae bacterium | reverse complement strand
AAGGATAATAAAATTTCCGATTCCGATTGTAAAAAATCTCTAGTTTTAATGTGATTCCAAATCAATCCTTCCACCCGAATTGTAAAGTGATCTATAATATTTCATTAACTTTGAAATGATTAATTGTAAGAAGATTCACATATGGTTACTATCATTAAAAAAGATATGAACCCTCATGAGGTTAAAAAAATTCTTGAAATCAGGAAACAAAAACAGGAGAAGGACAGAGAGCTGAAGCTTACAAAGCATTTTGGTTCCCTCAAAAGAGGTATCGATGGATTAGAATATCAAAAAGAAATAAGAAATGAGTGGGAATGATTTTCTGGCAGATACAAATTCATTGATATACATTATTCTATAAATTTTTGTAATTTGGCAATAAAATATTCATAATGAACGCTTCAGATATTATTAAGGAAATTGAAAAACTTCCAATTTCGAATCGGATTTATATCGTTGAAAAGGCAATTCAATCTATAAGGAAGAAAGAAGAATTTAAAAGAATGGAGGAAGCTGCTGATGTCCTGTTGTCAGATTATAAATCAAATTATGAATTGACCTCATTTACAAATATTGATATGGATTCATTTTATGAAACAAAATGAAATTTGGTCTTTCAAAAGTATTATCGATTGACTGAGAAATAAAAAGAAATTTTTAATATATCTGGCCATTCACTGGCAAGTGCGATCTATCTTTAACTCATTATGCTACACATCCAAAACATATCCAAATCGTACCCCTCGGCTTCGGGAATTATGAAGCACAAAGTACTCGATCAGCTTTCGGTTGATGTAAAAAAAGGTGAAGCTGTGGCCATCGTTGGTCCTTCGGGCACAGGAAAAACAACACTACTCAATATTTTGGGTACACTCGATAAAGCCGACGAAGGGAGCGTTAGCATCGATGGTGCTGACATTATGTTGTTGAACTCCAAAACTCAGCCTGAATTTCGAAACAAAAAAATTGGCATGGTGTTCCAATTGCACCATTTGTTGCCGCAATGTACCCTTTGGGAGAATGTTTTATTGCCCACAATTCCGTTGAAAGCGAACAATGGAAAAGCTGAAAAAAGGGCTGAAGAATTATTAAAAAGAACAGGCATTTGGGAACAGCGTATGCAAAAACCGGCAGAACTTTCAGGCGGGGAGTGCCAGCGGGCTGCTTTTGTTCGTGCCTTAATCAATGAGCCGTCCATTATTTTGGCCGACGAACCTACCGGAGCCTTGGATGAAGAAAATGCCGAAACACTTTCGGACCTGCTTTTGGAGTTGAATAAAGAAATGGGCACAACCTTAATCGTAGTAACGCATTCATCTGTTCTGGCAGCCAAAATGGATAAAACATACGAATTGCACAGTGGAAAATTGCATTTAAAACAATAGAACACAGATGAATCAATTGAAACTCGTACTTCGGAGCATCAAACATTATTTTTCGGCCAATATTTGGCTGGCTTTAGGTGTGGCTATCACTACCGCAGTCATCACAGGCGGATTAATTGTTGGGGACTCCGTGAAATACAGCCTAGAACAAACGGCTCATTTACGCTTGGGTGAAATAACTCATGCATTGACTTCCGGCGACCGGTATTTTACTAACGGACTTGCAGAACGAATGAATGAAGAAGGAATCCAAAGTTCTGCAGCCTTAAAACAAGAAGCGGTTGCATCATCCAACGGTGGCCAATTGACCTTAAACAAAGTGAATGTTTGGGGTTTGGATAATAATTTTTCAGCGGTTTCAGGACTTCAACATTCAGTTTTTAATGATGAGGGGGACTGTTCAATCAGTCTAAACACGGCCACACGTTTAAATCTGAAAGTCGGTGATGATATTTTATTAAAAATCGAAAAAGCGAGTTTGATTCCGGCCAATGCACCATTTGTTTCCGATGAAGATCAAACGGTTACCCTTCGTATTTCAGTTACCAAAATATTGACAGATGTGGAAATGGGAAGGCTCAACTTACAAACTTCTCAAACTGCTCCGTTTAACGTTTTTGTCGCTATTCAACAATTGAATGAGCTTATGGATTTGGAAGGGAAGGCCAATGTCCTTTTCATTTCAACATCAAAAAACACAAATACTATTGAAGCAGTTCTTCAGCAAAAATTCACCTTGGAAGATGCTTCACTAAGCATTGTTGATGCTCCGGCAAGCGACCAATGGGAATTGCATTCAGGGCGCGTTTTTATCGACGATGTACTTGTTCATTCAATAGAAAACAGTGGCTTGGAGTATACTCCCATTTTTACCTATTTCACCAACTACTTTAAATTGGGTGAACAAAAAACACCCTATTCCTTCATTTCAACCTTGCCCGACTATGAATTGGAAGCCAACGAAATTGTAATCAATACCTGGTTGGCCAATGATTTGAAAGCCCGTGTCGGTGATTCCATCGAGTTGGGATATTTCAACATGGGGGCATTGCGCCAGTTAACCGAGGTTCAAAAAACCTTCGTTGTCAAAGAAATTGTTCCCATCGAAGGTTATTTTGCCGACCAAACCTTGATGCCCCAAATTCCCGGGTTGAGCGATTCGGAAAGTTGCAGGGACTGGCAAACAGGCGTCCCGGTCGATTTGAAATCCATTCGAGATCAGGACGAAGATTATTGGTACCAATACCGTGGTTTGCCAAAGGCGTTTGTTGCTTTTTCAACAGCACAAAAACTTTGGAGCAATCGATACGGATCGGTAACAACTTTTCGTTTCGACCGGCAAAATCTTTCAAAACTTGAAGTTGAGCAAATGATCAAAGATCAGTTGAATCCGTTTATGCTCGATTTTCAGCTTCGATCGGTAAAAGACGATGGCCTGTCGGCAGCTAAGAATGGTACGGATTTTAGCTCCCTTTTTATAGGCTTGAGTTTTTTCATTTTGGTTTCAGGTATCATTTTAATTGTGTTGCTTTTCCGTTTTAATCTCGAAAGACGTACCGGCGAAATTGGCACCTTGTCTTCGCTTGGTTTTTCAAATAAAAAAATACGATCCATCTTTTTACATGAAGGAATGATTGTTGCCCGAACTGGCGCTGCTTTGGGATTGTTGATGGCTATCGGCTACAACAAGTTGGTGTTTTGGGGATTAAATCAGGTGTGGAACGATATTGTTCGCACTGAGGTATTGGTTCCAAAAATCAAAATCAGCACACTTTTAATTGGCTTTGTGGTTAGTTTGGCGGTGGCTTTATTCACCATTTGGCTGACCTTGAATAAAAAGTTGAAACAATCAACTGCAACCCTTCAACGCAAGACTATTTCAAGTGTTTCGACACGGGTAAAAGTGATGGTGAAAGTTGTTGCCTGGCTTTCCTTTGTTTATGGTCTGTTTACGGTTGCAATGGAATTACTTAAAACCGATGGACTGCTCAACTCAGGAGCTTTTTTTATGGCCGGCGGCTTGCTATTGCTTGCTTTTATTCTGTTTTTCTATTTGTTTTTATTAAAAGAACCAGGAAAAACTAGTGGTTTTAAACGGAATCAATTGTTGGGTCAAAACATTCGGATGAATCGCACACGAAGCTTGACTGTGGTTTTGTTACTTGCCATAGGAACCTATTTGGTGGTAAGCACCGGAATGAACCGAAAAGACCTTTTTTCTAATGCGAATGATCCCCACAGTGGAACCGGTGGTTTCCTGTTTTGGGCTGAAACAACAGTGCCTGTATTGCACGACATGAACAATTCTTCATATCGCAATGAGCAGGGTTTTTCAACGGAATTTGAAACGGTGCAAATGCGTGTGGTTGAGGGTGACGATGCCAGTTGTTTAAATCTCAACCGGATCAGCAATCCTCGAATTTTAGGACTCGATCCTTCGCAACTGACAGGAAGGTTTTCGGCACAGGCTGTATTTGAAGAATCGGCCGATCCTGACCTTTGGAAGCTGTTAAAACAGGAGCATGAGGATTGTATTCCCGCCATTGCCGATCAAACGGTTTTGCAATGGAGTTTGGGCAAAAAAGTGGGCGATACCTTAATTTATCAGAATGCTTTAGGAGATGAAGTAAAATTATTGATGGTTGCTGGCCTGAATGCATCTGTATTTCAGGGAAATGTTGTTATCGATCAGGAGAATTTCCTGAAAAACTTTCCATCGTCAAGTGGTACCCAGGTATTTTTGATCGATGGAGAAAAAGAACTGGAGCAGGCCATCGCCGATGATCTGGATCTGATCTACCGCGATTTTGGTATGGAACTTACCCCGGCACCACAACGTCTGGCGGAGTTTATGAGTATTACCAACACCTATTTATCCATCTTTTTGGTTTTGGGTGCACTGGGTTTATTAATTGGAACGGTAGGCCTGGCCATTATTTTACAACGATCGTTATTGGAGCGCAAGGCTGAATTTGCCTTACTTTCATCGCTCGGTTTTACCAACAAATTCATCTATCGTTTGGTCGTTTCGGAATACCTAATTTTATTGCTTGTCGGAATTGTTGTTGGTTTTATAAGCGCTGTGATTTCTGTTTATCCTTCCATTCAGTCAAGCATTGAAAGTATATCCATAAGCTTTGTTGCTGAATTGATGGCTGGTATTTTGTTGAATGGTTTGATCTGGATTGCTGTTTTGGCCGCCTTACAGCTAAGAAAAATGAAAGTGGTGGAGGCCTTGAGGAACGATTAAGGCATTAAAATTAAAACATCAGCTTTAGGCCCAAATTAAATGGACGATCACATTTAACTCGAATCCGTATATCGCATAGGTTCATTGTACCATAAATACTGTGAAAAGAATGCTGTTTTTGGCGATAAATAATTATGTTTATAATCTCTGAGTCTGTAATTTTTAGGTAAAAGAAATATCTAATATTAAAAAACAAATAACTGAAATTGAAAAGTAAATATCTGTAATTTAAGTAGCTTAAGGTGTTGAAAACTTGGTGAAAGCATGATCTTCTAATTGCTGTAATTGGAAGTTTATATGTTGATCTAAGACAATTAATTTAACTAACTAAAATCTATGAATTATGGAAAAATCATTTTACTTTAAACGTTTTTTGGTAGTATTCTTCCTGGCTTTCTTTGTTACGGGTGGTCTGTTTGCTCAGATGGATATTGTATATGTTTATGATCCTGCAAGGCTAAATACAGTAACAGGGGTAAATCCTGATGAAGAAGCTACGGTCGCCATTTTAACTGAGGCCGGTTATACCGTTACTCTTTTTCCTGTTGTTGCTTTATCTTCTGCAACGCAGGATCAACTGGATCTGCTGAACAATGCCGATTTAGTATATATTGGACGTGCAGTGGGTAGTACCAATTTCCAGGATCCTAATAAAACATTTTGGAATGAGATCACAGCTCCTGTTATGACTGGGAACATGTGGGGAATACGTAACAACAGAATGAATTGGTTCAATATTGATCAGTGTGAAGCTTTTGATGGTATTGGTGTTGACGATGTGATGGCTGTTGATGTTGTTGAAATCGATGATCCTGTATTTAAAGGGCAGGATACTCCACTTGATTGGTGGATTGGACCGTATAACACTATTGCCATTGATGATGCCGGAAATGGTATGGTAATGGCTGTTGAAACTGCAAATCTGAGACCGGTATTTGTGCGCTGGGAAGCAGATACAGAATTTTACGATGGTTCGGTTGATTTGCCATACGGTCCAAGAACATTCTTTGGCATGGACGGCGATGGAGCTTTCGATGCGGATGGCAATACCTTGTGGCAATATTCAAAGTATACTGAAGCGGGTATGCAGGTTTTTCTGAACGAAGTGGCCTGGTTGACCGGTAATCTGGAAGATAATACAAGTAGTAAGGGTTTTGGACTGAATCCTATGGTTTCATTTAATCAATCAACTAATCAGTTAGTTGTTGAAATGGAGCAGTTGGCAAAAGTTGCTGTTTTAGATGTTGCAGGACGACAAATTTATTCGGGACTTGCTTTAGATAATAGCATAACTGTTGATGCAAATGCATTTAAATCAGGAATGTATTTAGTTCGAATCAGCGATAATAGCAACAAGGTGATCACAAAAAAATTCATCAAAAAGTAAACAGATAGTATTGAAAATTTAAGGAGGCTACCCAAAAAGGGTAGCCTTCATTTTTTTAGATGACTTACGTGGTTTGAATTAGGATCACACAATAGTGTTGAGAGGCAATAAATTAGAGTATTAAGCATGTCAATTTGTTTCCCTTAAGTTAAGAGCTATAGAGAATTCTCGGGACAATATCCGACATGCGAGCATTCTTCAGTTGAAAATGATAAAATTTTATTTTTGTATGTACAGTTTAAATGAAATTAAAAAGAATCATTTCCACAAGAATGTCATATGAACTATAAAGTGAATGTATTTGAGGAGCAAAGCCCTGAATAAATAAATAGTTTATCTTTATTCCCAACGATAAAATTAAAACCATGAAAGTACTCTTAATCCTGCCTTTTTTGTTCGCTTTTCTATACTCACCAGCGCAAAGGCAACATGAACTCTTTCGGGGAGGGATGCTTTTGCATACGGGATTTGTTAAAAATCAACAGGAATTTCCAGCTATTGATGGTTTGGTTTCCGGAATAGGGGGTAAAATTACTTTCAGAACCGGGCCACATATACGAATTGGGACCGAAGGTTATGTTTCCAATTTTGGATACAAGGGGAATGATGGACAATTTAAATTGGGATGGGGAGGATTGCTTACCGAATATCAATTCAATGATAACAGACTGGTTCCTGTTGTTGGAGTGACTTTTGGGGGTGGAAAGGTTCACGACTTATATCTTCTTTCCGGAGACTTTCAGGATAATACAAAGGATGAAGCCATTTATAAAGTCTATTCCTCGTTCATTGTTACCCCTCATTTTAGCCTGGAAATGCGCATGTCGGATCACATTAATCTGGTGGGGAAAGTTGATTACGTGTTCTATCCGGGGATTGATTATTCTTCGTACGTTGCCAAAGGCCCACGAGTATATTTTGGGGTGTTATTTATGCGCTAAGTCGTTTTGTGGAAGTGTAAAATAGAAGATTGATCCTTTTTCTTCAACACTTTCAACCCAAATTTTACCACCGTGTTTTTCAACAAATTCCTTACACAGCAACAAGCCAAGACCTGTACTGGGTTCGCCCTCTGTTCCTTTTCTGTTCGTTTTCACATCAATTCGAAACAAGTTTTCAAGAATGAATCGGCTCATTCCTATTCCAGTATCCGCTATTGCAACCTCGATGCTGTTATCTGGAAGGGGTTTCATTTTGACTTCTATTTTACCGCCATCTCTGGTAAATTTTGATGCATTCGAGAGTAGGTTGCGAAGCACCGTTTGTATCATATTTTTGTCAGCAAAAATTTCAATATTCTCAGGAAT
Organism: Prolixibacteraceae bacterium; assembly: GCA_041821245.1. GTDB lineage: Bacteria > Bacteroidota > Bacteroidia > Bacteroidales > Prolixibacteraceae > Roseimarinus. Next base: position 16,916 of record JBGUEP010000065.1, on the reverse strand, counting down.
TTTATTGAGAAAAACAATTTCTTTATGCATTGCAGAAACTGAGGTCAAAGAAAGAATTTCTTCAACTAATTCATAAAATTGAACTGTTTCAGGAGAAAACCGTACTGTTCCATTTTGAATTTGTGACCATTCCAGTAAGTTGTTGAGAAGACGATAAAGATTATTGGCTGAACTTTTCATGGTGACTACAAAATCATAAATCTGACCATTTGTCAGTAGTGGCATTTCTTCAGCCATTATGTTGGTAAAACCCAGGAAACTGTTGAATGGACTGCGCAGGTCGTGAGCAATAATCGAGAAGAACTTGTCCTTTTCTGCATTAAGTCGAATTAATTCGTTGTTTTTTTGGTTGATTTCTTCAAATACCTGTTTCCGTTCGGTAATATCCCTGAAAACACCATATGTTCCAAGAAATCCTTTGTCCCTGTCAATTTGTGCGACGGCCGTCACGTTTAGGGTTCGTATTTCACCACCGGGTCTTATAATTTCGATTTCATACACACTTTTTTCCCCTGTCAAGCGCCTTAGAGTATCGGTTAGAATTTGCTCATACTTTTTGTCAGGTAAAAAGTCTTTTAAATTTTTACCTACCAGCTTACCATGCTGAACACCAAAGATTTTTTCCGCAGCGCTGTTGGCGAATTCAAATTCTTCGTTGTCGTTCACCAGGCAGATGCCTTCACCAATATTATCAATAATGGTGCGATATCTTTCTTCGCTGATGCGTAAAAGGTCTTCGGTTCGTTTTCGATCAGTCACATCGCGAATCACCCCTTCATGAAAAAGAATTTTCCCTTCGTCATCCAAAACGTACCAACCATGGTCCTCTGCCCACAATTCGGTACCATCTTTTCTTTTTAGGCGGAAAATGCCGAGATCCTGTAACTTCTCCAGTAAGGTTAAACTTATACGTTCGTCGGGTTTAAAATAGAGCTGACTGTTAATATTTATAGACAACAGCTCCTCTTTGCTATCATAGCCTAGCATTTGCACCATTGCCGGATTCACTTCGATAAATTTCCCTTCGTGTGTGCTTTTATAAACACCATCAGGCATTTTTTCCACCAAATTGCGGTAGACCAATGCGCTTTCCTTTAAAGCCTCTTCGGCTCTTTTTCTACTGGTAATGTCGCGTCCAATTCCGACCAATCCAATGATTTGGTTATCCATATCGCGCAATGGAAGTTTCGAGGTCAGCAACCATCTTTTTTGTCCGTCTTTGTTGAAGAGATATTCCTCGCGGTTATAAACGGGAATGCCTGATTTTATTACCATTTGATCATCGGCAAAAAATTTCTCGGCCAGTTCTTTGGGGAAGGAATCAAAATCGTTCAGTCCTAATACTTCAGATTCATGCTGAACGCCCATATAGTTTAGTTCAGCTTGGTTCACCAATGTTTTTCGTGAGTCAAGATCTTTACAATAAATCGAATCCGGAATATTATCAATTACTGTTCGGAGCAGCAAACGTTCATTACTGAGGGTATCTTCAAATTGCTTGCGTGTTGTAATGTCCAGAAAAGACCAAACTCTTCCGTTGGGTATACCTTTAATGAAGAATGGTTTTGAAATGCGTTCGAAAATTTTTCCATCTTCGAAATGGATTAAATCAAGCGAGTCAACCAACGGTTCATGATACAAGCCGGTAATGGAGGATAAAAAACCGTCGCGATCAAGCAATTGTTCGACAATATAATCAATCAGCATTTTATCGTTTCCTGAAGCCAATATATCATTTGGGATTTTCCACAATTCTGCAAATTTTGCATTGGTTTTAAGTACATTCCCCTGGTGGTCGACGACCAAGATGCCATTGTGAATTGAATTTAGTGTAGCTTCTAATATGGAGAGTGAATTTTCAAGTTTTTCTTCGGTCTGCGTTCGAATATTTATTTGATTCGTTAACCTTCGGAAGAGCAAAAAATAAACCAATGGGAAAACAATTATTAGTAATAGTGCTGTGTTGATCAATGCGATCTTGAGTGTTGATTCAATCGGGAAACGGGCAATGATAAACATAATGAGGATTTCCGCACTTAAAATGCTCAAAAGTAAAATCAGAAAAAGATGGACCACCGCTTTGTTCTTTTTTAAGAGCAAGAAGGCATTCATCCTTTCATTGATTTGTTCGCTAGTATTTTCGCTTTCGCTTAATTTTATATTTTGTTTTTTCATCCGTTCAATAATTGTATCCCAATACTCCGACTCTCATTTATCTTCTTCTCCAAGAATTCTCTAAATAAAGGAAAGGCAATTAATCTGAAACCAAGTTAAGCAAATAATTGAAAATAGATATGGATGCAACTGATTGTTTAGCCATTCCGTCAACTATACCTTATGAGGGGAATCCAAAAGTATATTCTTTAATTGGAACAAACGGAGTTCTTTTTCACTAGAATATTGCTGATTATTGCAGTTTATCTTTAGGAAAGGTTGTGGACTGTTGAAGTTGAAAGATCTAAATTTGAATTATCTAAATCTGCAACAAAATTCACGGAAAAATATTGGCTCATTCCATGAAAACTCTTTGCTCTCTCAAGGGATTCATTGCGCTGAAATATTTCAGAATAATCTTGTTTAAGTATCAAATCTAGCCACTTACGTTAGATTAACATCAAATTTTAGCTGATAATCTTAAAAAATTGCGCAACATATATGCTATATAACATGCAGTTTTTACCTTTGAATAAAAATTAGCTATTCATCTCCTTCTTAGGTTAAAAACGATTTATCATGAGCATTAAAAAAACATTTTTAAAAACAAAATCAATTTGTAAAGTTGCATTCAAAGTAAGTGCCTCTGAGGCCAATGGTGCAAAGACAATTCAAATTCTTGGTGACTTTAACGACTGGGATCAAACGGTTGAACCAATGAAAGCACTAAAATCAGGCGATTTCACTCAAATTATCGAGTTGGAGTCCGGAAAAGAATACCAAATGAGGTATTTTATCGATGGAAACAGTTGGGCTAACGATGTAGAAGCTGATTTACAATTGGACAATGAATTTGGCGAAAAGAACGACGTGATTTCGACTTTCAATTAGTTGAATCAAATTGTTCCTTAAAAGCATGTTTTTTCCTTTTTGAAACAGGAAAGTGCATGCTTTTATTTTTTCAGATCAGCCATGCCAATTGAGCTTGAGGGTGAACTATTGTTCCGTTAGTGTAAAATAAAAGGAAGTGCCTTTACCTTGTTCGCTTTCAACCCATATTTTACCACCCAAAAGTTCGACCAATTCTTTTACAATACTAAGTCCCAATCCGGTACCACTTACTTGACCTTTATTGACATTGCTGGCTCGATAAAACCGTTCAAAAATGTGATTGATTTCAAGTTGGGGTATGCCAATACCCGTATCTTTTACAAAACAAATCCATTCGTTTTGTTTCTGTTGAATACCAAAGGAGATGGTTCCTGAATTGGTATATTTGAAAGCATTCGATATTAAGTTGCTTAAAACTTGCCAAACTTTTTCTGAATCGGAATTGATGAATACCGGTTGATTGGATGAAACATCAATTGTTAGGTTCACTCCATTTTCATATTCCGGTAAATCGAAAGATTGTTTGACCTCCCGTAATAGCTGTTGTAAATCAAATTTTTTACTATTTAATTTCATTTGTTTATTTTGAAGTCGAGAGAAGAGCACAATATCATCGATGACAATAACCAGTTGCTCAGAGTTTTTTACAATAATGTTGGAGTAGTTATTAATCAGTGTTTTATCTTCTTCATCTGGGAGTAAACTTGCAAAGCCCATAATTGAATTCATGGGGGTTCGGATTTCATGACTTAGATTTTGTAGAAATGCCGTTTTTAGTTGATCGCTTTCTTCAGCCCTCTCTTTGGCCTTTAATAATTCTTTTTCTTGTTCAATCCTATTGGAAATATCACGAATCACGCCAATTAAAAACTTATTGCCACGGTCGTCGATATACCGTGTTTTTCGGGTTGAGATAGTTATTGTTTCACCACCACGAACGGTCAGAGTTTCTTCGTTAATGTTTTCAATGCCGTCGTTTAATACTTGATTGTCAGTCTTTGTGAAAATTTCCTGTTCCTCGGGTGGTACATCTTTTGCCAATATTTTACCAATAATATCTTTTCGTCGACGTCCCAGTGTTGCACAAAATGCGGCGTTCGCTATGATAAAACGTCTTTTATTATCTTTTACAAATACCGGGTCTCCAATGCCATCAACAATATTGGTAAGGAAATTTTCACTTTCTTCAGCCTTTTCTTTGGCTTTGAGAAGTTCAATTTCATTTTTTTTCCGATCAGTAATATCTTCACCGGAACTCAATGATCCAATAATTTGGCCATTTTCATTTTTTAATACTGCGTTTTTCCAGGCAATTAGTCTTTCTTCGCCGGATTTAGTTTTAACAGTATTTTCAAAATAAGCTACATGCCCCATCTCTCCCGATAGCACTTTACTTTCAACTTCTAAAACGGTCTTTTTTACATCCTCCGGTAAAAACATATCGGACCAATTTTTACCCATGATTTCTTCCTTACTATAGCCCAACATTTCGCAACCTTTTGGATTGACTAACTGAACACATCCATTTTTGTCGAGACTTAGCAACATTACACCTGCAATGTCTAAATATTGTTGCGCTTTATTTCTTTCCTCAATTGCTTTTGTTTCAATTTGTTTTCGTTCAATAATCTCTTGATTCAGTTGTTTGGTTTGCCTCCTTACTTCTCTTCTTAAGAAGAAAATTAGAAATATGGCCATTATGATCAGAAGGGGAATAAAGATGAACAATGCAATTCGAGCGATATCCTTTTTTGTTATTTTTTCATTAAGTGCCGGGCCAAACCATTTGGTATGAATTTCATTGTAGGTCTTGTTCGCAATTACGATGGACAATCCTTCGTTGATTCGTGACAATAGTCTAAGGTTTCCTTTTTTAACTGCGAAACAAAAATCCTGACGGAACTCGGGAACATGCAATTTTGATGCAACAATATTTTTCAGTTTGAGGTCTTTAATAAGATTTAAACCAATTACACGTTGCGTGAGAATGGCGTCGCCCTCGCCATTCGCTAATTTTATAAATGCTTCTTCAAAAGTATTGGTAGTAATAATTTTATCTGAGATCTTATTTCTCCGAAGAAATTCTTCTGCGTTATCACCACGCATTACCAGTATTTCTTTTTCTTTTAAATCTTCTATTGAATTGATTATTCGATCTTCTCGCCTTACAAATACGGCGCCATGAAGTGATAAGTAGGGAAAGGTGAAATCGAATATTTTCTCCCTTTCAGGTGTCCTGCCAACAAGAGGTAAAGCATCAATTTCTCCATCAGCCAGTTCTTGTTTGATAATATTCCACAAGCCAATTTTTATGTTAGATTTTAAACCTGCTGCTTCAGCGGAGGCCTTAAAAAGCTCAACAGCAAAACCATCGGGTAAACCATTTTTATCAACGAAACAATACGGAGGATAATCGGGTTCTGAGGCAATAAAAATAGTATCTGAAATTAAGAAAGACAGACTATCCGCTTTTTCAAAATGGGAGTACCCCTTCGCTGAAATAGTGATTAAAAAAATAGTGCATAGAAGTAACAGGATAGGAAACTTCGATCGTTTAGTTTTTGGTTTAAATGGTAAATTAATTTGAACCAATCCTTTTTTACCTGCGGTAATAAAATTAGCGATCATTTTTTGCTTTTTGGAAATATTCAACCCTCGTGTGTAAGAAGAGTAAAAGGTAAAAAAATATTTCCAATATACGGGCATTTTTTTCAAGGCAAAATTCAGGAATTGCCATCCTAGGTTTCTTCGGCTTATTTATTTTTAAGTGGACATTAAATTGGAATCCGGAAGTGAATTCTAACTGAATGAAATAGGGTAAGTGGCTTTGGCCAATTTGCACTACTAAACTGAGCCAGCATATAAAATAGTAAGGTGATGATTGTTGACTTCATAATTGGTAAATTTAATTGTTTCACGCTGCAAATGAAGATCAACTTGATGAAGATGGGAAGAAATTTCCGACGAAGTGGTTAATGGGTGGGTTGAATCAATATCGATTTGTTTTCAATTTCCGTCCGAAGGCCTATTCCATTTTTGAACAGCATACAAGCGCGAACGGATTTTTTTACTTAATTCAATTCCATGGGTTAAAACCCCGGGCTACAAATAGCTCACCCTTAATGGATTTTGCTGTAAATGGCTAAATATTTTCAAATTGAAAGGTTGTTTCGTCGTTCTTCCTCTCACTCACGTTCAATTTGTTAATGAATTGATTTTAGCTTAGAAGGCATTTTCAAACTAAAAAATTTTGATCCAAATATTCCTGAAATTTTTCTTTGTATTGATCGCCCACGGGGATGTACACTTTTTCGTCGAAGATGATTCGCATGCGTTCAATGGTGGTGATGCGTTTTAAATTCACAATGTACGAGCGATGAACACGCATAAATTCAGCGTTGGGTAATGATTCCTCCACCTTTTTCATGCTGAGCAAGGTCATGATGGGTTTCTGGTTCAACAAGTGTATACGCACATATTCGCGCATGCCTTCAATGTATTTAATATCCGACAGGTTAATGCGTATGATTTTGTGTTCCGATTTGATGAGCATAAATTCCTCATCGGTTTTTAGCACTGAAACTTCACTTTCGTTTTTCCCAAACCACACGTTTGCCTTGTTGGCTGCCTTTAAAAAATCGGCATAGCTGATGGGCTTTAATAAATAATCGAGTGCATCCACCTTAAAACCTTCCATCGCATATTCACTGTAGGCTGTAGTGAAGATAACGCGTGGCGGACGTTCCAATGACTTTACAAAATCCATCCCGCTTAAATCGGGCATGTTTATGTCCACAAACATCAATTCCACATCGTTGTTTTGTAAAAAATCGATGGCCGAAAAGGCATTGTCAAAACTGGCACATAGTTCCAAAAAAGGTGTTTTTTCAATATAGCTCACCATTTGTTTTAAAGCCAGAGGTTCATCGTCGATGGTTATACATTTGATCATAAGGGCAGTTTTAGTTGAACTGAAAATATTTCAGGCGTTTCATCAATTTTCATTTCATAATTCGATGCATACAATAAATCCAGCCGTTTGCGTGTGTTGTCTAAACCAATTCCGCCTATTTCGCCTTCTTCACTGTTTTTATTGTCAATTTTACTATTTTGGATGCTGAAAAGCAACGATTTATCTTCAATTGATAAATTGATTTTTATAAATGATTTTTGTTTGTAGCTCACCCCATATTTGAATGCATTTTCGATCAAAGAGGTAAACAATAGTGGCGGAATCAGAATATTACTGATTTCGGAACCGACGTTAAACGTAACTTTTACTTTGTCGGTAAACCTCAGTTTCATTAAATCGACATAACTTTGAATAAATTGCACTTCCTTGGCCAGGAGGATAAAATCCTCATTGGAATCATACAACAAATGGCGCATTAATTTTGAAAGTCGAATAATGGACTCTTTGGCTTCTTCTGTATCGATATCAATTAATGAATGAATATTATTCAGGGTGTTCATAAAAAAGTGAGGACTTAATTGATTGCGCAAAAAGGCGAGTTCATTTTTCACTTTTTCTTTTTCAAGCTTTTCTTTTTCCTGTTCCGTTTGCGTCCACTTAAAAGTTGTTCGTAGGCCGATGTCAAATCCGATCACTAATAATCCAATAAATAAGGTGTTCAAAAAAGGAGGCAAATCGCCCGGACGCCTTGAAAATGGGAGGGGTCGATTCTCCGATAAGGGTCCGGCTTCACTTTCATCATTAAAGCGATGTTCCGGCGGAGGAAAAGGTCTTCGATCAGGGCCATCACTAAATAATCGTTCTTGATCCATCGCAGGAGCATTTATGGAACGATGCATTCTGCCTGATGTCAATGCCAGACCAACCAATAGCAATGCCGTAACACTAAAGTATATCACCTTGCGTTTATGAAATAAAATGGGAAACAGAAGGTAATGGTTTACAAAAGAAGCAATTAGGAATGGCAGAAAGATTATCCATGTAAATAATATTGGCTTCCAATCTACACCATCCGAATTGTTATTTGCAATAATTGGGCTCAGGTAAAATAAAAACCAAATTGAGACAAAAATGAATGATTCGGTAAATTTTATTTTTGTTTTTGGCATGCTTATTTGTGCTAATGAAGTATTAAACCTATTGCCTTCAATAAACTATTTAAGTTTAAATCTCAGCATTTAATTTTATATTAAAATACTATGCAAATGAAAGCAAACTTAAAAGCAATAAAAAGAAGAATCAACAAACAGGTACTTTTTATCTACAAACGGGCATACCAAACTATTTTAGCTTAGATGTTAATAATGGATGAAACAAGTTTTTTATTCAATATTTTTTTGAGCAGTAATATCTTGCGGCTTTAGTGTTATTTTAAGAAATAGAAATCCAATTATCCCGGCAAACAAAGAAGCAATTAAAATCGCAATTTTTGAATTGTCGATTACTTCCGCCGAATCAAAAGCCAATAAGGTTATAAATATTGACATTGTAAAGCCAATTCCTGCAAGGAATCCAACCCCAATTATATTTTTCCAATTCAAGTTTTTAGGCAATGCTGATAGGCCAAGAGCAACTCCAATAAATGAGAAAATAAAAACGCCCAAAGGTTTACCAACAACAAGACCTAAAATAATTCCCAGACTACTTGATTCTTCTAGACCTGCCAGCCAATCACCGCCAATTGCAATGCAGGTGTTTGCAATTGCAAACAGAGGAAGTATGATATAAGCAACTGGTTTATGCAGAATGTGTTCGAGATAATCGGAAGGTGATTTTTCTTTGCCTTTACCTAAAGGGATCGTAAAGGCTAAAAGCACGCCTGTTATGGTTGCATGAACACCTGAGTGCAACATAAAATACCACATTACAACGCCACCAATTAAATACGGAATTAGACTATAAACTTTCATTCGCTTTAAAACAAGTAGCAAGGCAAAAATACCTAAGGCAATAACTAAATTTAGAAACGAAATAGAAGTGGTGTAAAAAATGGCAATAACAAGGATGGCTCCCAGGTCATCAATAACAGCCAATGCAGTTAAAAATACTTTAAGTGATGCCGGAACACGACTTCCCAGTAATGACAAAATACCTATCGCGAATGCAATGTCTGTTGCCATTGGAATACCAGCTCCGGCTTGAGTGTCAGTTCCAAAATTGAGCAATAAAAAAATCCCGGCAGGAATAAGCATTCCACCCAGTGCCCCAAAAATTGGTAATGAGGCCTTTTTAAAGTTGGACAGTTCTCCTTTGTAAATTTCTCTTTTTAATTCTAAACCTATGAGTAAAAAGAAAATAGCCATGAGCCCATCATTGATCCAATGAACGATACTGTGGCCACCCAGGTCGATATGCCAGAAATGAATATAGCCGACCTGCCATGAGGAGTTCGCAATTACCAGTGAAAGTATGGTTACTACTACCAGAAGTATTCCACCGGTCTTTTCACTACTAAAAAATTCGTTAAATATTTTTGTCAATTTCATTCGTTTCTATTTTTTCTTCCTTACGATGATACGAAAATAATATGTATGTGAGAGGAAAGCAATTAACTTTCATCATTACAATAAGAAAAAATGAGCTGTTTTGTTTTTAGATCTTCTATTTTTTAACGCTATTTAATTTATTTTTCCCCGTCTGGTTTAATGTATCTTATAGCTAGAAGGCAGAATACGGTAAGCCGAATACAGAGTTACTTCCGTCTTCGGCCTACCGTCTTCCGATCTCTTGCCCTAAATATGCTTTATTTTAAATAACTTAAAACCGCAGTATTGCGTTGTGATACATGACTTTTTAAAGTTTCGATTGCTGAATCAAATGAAGCATCGCTACTTAAAAAGGTGTACCCCTTTTCTTCAGCATAGGCATAATCTTTCAACAAAAGATAATAACTGTCGTAAAGGGCTTGCATTTTGGAAGGTGCAAATTCTTCGTCGATAAACTGTTGCAAGTAAGTTTGGTATTTTTCTTCGTATTCCGGTACATCAATTAAGTAACTTATAAGTGGCCAACTGCTGCTTACTGTGCTCAATTCTAAGCTTAAAGCACCGCTTAATTTTCCTGCTTCGAAAGCTTCATTGGCATCCCACGGGATCCACTCCAGTAAACCGGAGGTCGGATTGTTGTATAAGTAATAATTGTGCGTCATATTACCGTAGGTATCCCAGTTTTGAATGGTGGTATTTGCAGCCAGCCATTTCAGGAAAACATCAACATCCAAACTGCTCTCCAGGGTTGTTTTCCACGCGTCCAAATCAGACGTACGTGTTGAATTGTTAATTGCGTCATAAAGTGCTTTAACATCGGAATAATCGGCTAAGTCGACGTTGGTTTGTTTTTCCATTTCACTTTCGTCGTAGGTACCTGAAGCAAAACTTGCTGCATCGCCATCGGGCTTATAGCAGTTTCCCGTTCCATCGGCAAATTGGCTGCCCAGAACGGTATCGTCAACTTCTTCCACCAAGGTGTATAATCCAAAATATTTTGCTCCAGAACCAAAATCAACATATACAGCACAAAAAGAAGTTTGTGATGAGGCTAAGCCAAAGTTGCGGAATAAATCGGAGGCTACTTTTTCACGAATCAAAGAAGCGTCGAGGTAATTATTCTTCAAACTTAATTGTTTGAACCCGTAAAAACGTTGATCGGTTATGGCAGGATAATCAGATTCGAACTGATCGAAATCGAGTTTAAATGAAAGTTTGCCGTTGCCCGAAGAATAAGCACTACTCAGGCTTGAATTTCCTTTGTAACGAACACCTACTTTGTACCATTCAGTTCCGTCATGAAAAACTGAACAAGGCACCCAAACCGGATCAAATTCTACCAATGTTGTTCCACCACCAGGTCGTCCACCAGGTCCACTGGATGATGAACCCAGATTAGCGTCTAAATCGTTTTGCATGGTTTCCCATTCGTCTTCACCAATGACCAGGTCAATACGCAGCACTTCATTTTGATTAAACACTACATCATAGTTCGGTGAAATTTGTATTCCGTGTGTAGCTTCAGTCCAATCGGGTACATCAATTGAAATCCCGGTATCGTTTGTTGTTTCATCAACATCACTAAGTATATCTTCTGAGCGGCAGCTCATGAATGAGATGGCAATAAATAGAATTTGAATAATTTTATAGTTTGTCATGATCTTTTCCTCCTAGAATTTAAATTTATAGCCAATGCTTACAATGTGCTTGTTATGGTATTCTTGCATGTAGTAATCGAGTTTATAATCGATACCTATTGAATTATTTTTAAAGATTTTGTAGTCCAGCCCTGCTGAATAGCGCATTTTGTACCAATTGTTCTCACCTAAATCCTGGAAAGCCTCTACACTTATTTCAGGAGTGAATTTACTTTTCCGAATGTTGTAGTCAACACTGGCTTTGTAACGTAAAAAATGGCTGTTGCTTTCATCATCGGCAGTGTTGGTGTAACTCATTTTTAATGAAGGCGTAAAACGCTTCAACTTTTTTTCGGCTTCAACAAACAGGGCATATTTATTCCGATTTTCGTAATCGCCGCTACCTGTTTTATTTCCGGTAAAACGATACGACGCTCCGGCATTGATCAATTTAAATGGGCTATAAATGGCTTCACCTTCAAATAAATACTGGTCGAATTGCAAATTGTCGTTAAACCTCAGCTCAGGGGAGAAGTTTAGTTTTACTTTTTTAAGTGGTTTATACGACAGCTTCAAACTGGTTCTGGTTTGAAAATCATTCTCTACTTCCTGTGCCGAAAGTTGAAATGTAAATCCAGCAACCAGTAAAATAAGCAGGAAACGGCTTTGTGTTTTGATCAATTTCTTCATTTGTTGTATTTTTTAGTAAAAGTAAGAAAGAGCCTATGTTTGCAGAAATGAAATCAACCAACGGGCCTATTTTCTCAACGAACCAAACAAAGGGCAGGAATTTCAAGCACTATGTAAACTCATTTTGGAACATAAAATCGATTCATTATAAAAAAGATGATCAAACACTTGTTTGTTTCTAAGCGGTTGATTAGTTTTGTGGCGTTTTACATTATTTATGGCAAGATCAAAGAATTATATTGAAGAAGAAGTAATTGAAAAGGCAATGAATCTTTTCTGGCGTAACGGTTACGAAACAACTTCGACCCGCATGTTGGAAAAAGAAATGGGCATTAATCAATTCTCCATTTATTCAAGCTTTGGCAATAAACAAGGCGTTTTTTTGGAAAGTATTAAATGTTACGAAAAGAAAATTAAAAGTATAACCGACAAATTAAAAGCATCACCCAATGGCGTTCAGGGAATCAAACAGTATTTCTATGATTTTATAGAGTTTTCGAACGATAGTGAACATCCCAAAGGATGTATGATTACCAATGCAGCTAATGAATTGGGCGAAAATGCAGATCCTGTGGTAATGGATGAAATTATGACATTTTCAGGCAATATAAGGAATTTGTTCCGTGATAAATTGAAACAAAATTCAATTAAAAACGAAGAAACTTTAGATAAACAGGCCAATTATTTAATCATCGCAATGATTGGTTTATCATCCGCCTCCAAATTATTTAATGAAGGTGAATTGGCCGATTACATAGAAACAACATTTGAGCAATTGTAGCTTTTTTTAAGCAATTGCTAAGCATGCGCTTAGATAACACACAAGAGAATATAGAGATAAAAAGTAAGGAAAAGACAGCATCTTTTGTGGAAAATATAAAATCAAAAGGCGAAAGTATTGCTGTTGTTGGGCGTAGCTTTTCCTATCATCATTACAAAGCATCTTGATGGTGTCGATAAACGCACCTTCAAATAATACTATACAAATACTAAAACAGAATATAATGCAGAATTTGAAAGAGAAATACGGCAAAAAGGCCTTGATAACCGGCGGTTCCTCGGGAATTGGTAAAGCCTTTGCCATCGAATTGGCCAAACAGGGTATTGAGCCCATTTTGGTCGCTCGAAATAAAGAAAAACTAAAAGAGATTGAACAGGAAATTCTAAGCAAATATAAGGTAAGGGTGCAAACTTTTTCTGTTGATTTATCGAATGAAAAGGAGACCTTAGATTTTATTCAGGAAATAAGCTCAAGCGATATCGGTTTGTTTATTCATAGTGCGGGAATGGAACATAACGGGAGTTTCACTAAAATATCTTCAGAAAACGGGATGAAACTCATTAAGTTAAACATTAGCTCTACTTTTTTATTGACCAATCATTTCGCCAAACAGATGACGGAAAAGAAAAAAGGTGGAATTCTTCTGGTTTCTAGTATGGCGGGTTTAATGCCGAGCCCTTATTTTAGTAATTATGCTGCTTCAAAATCGTATGTTCACACCTTAGGTTTATCGCTTTATTTCGAACTTAAAAACAAAGGGGTAGATATTGCTGTTTTAGCTCCAGGTTTGACCGATACAAATATGGTAGCCGATAATGGTGTTGATTGGTCTAAAGTTCCAATGGCAATTATGGCTCCATCAAAAGCGGCCCAAATTTCATTGGCCAATCTGGGAAAAAAAGCAACGATCATTCCCGGATTTATGAATAAAATGATGGTGATGATGGCCAGAAGAGTTTTCTCTATGAAAAGTTTTAGTGGTATTAATGGATCAATGACCCGTAAAGCAATTTCAAATGACAAACTATAAGCACATTGCAGTAGCTAAAAAAATTAGAATCGACCTTGTTTCAGATGTCGTTTGTCCCTGGTGTATTGTTGGGTACAAAAGTCTGGAAAAAGCCATTTCGGAAATGGGTATTCAAGATCAGATCGAACTGGAATGGCAGCCCTTTGAGCTGAATCCTCAAATGCCGGCGGAAGGGGAGAATGTGCAAGAGCACATCATTCGGAAATATGGATCTTCACCTGAAGAAAGTAAACGTCAGCACGATTATATGACGCAACGTGGTGCGGATTTGGGCTTTCGATTCAATTATTATGACGAGATGAGAATTGTGAACACCAGAGACGCTCATATTTTGCTCGATTATGCAAAACAAAATGGGAAACAAACCGAACTTAATTTATGTTTGGTTGCAGCCGTTTTTAGCGAAAAGAAAGACATCTCTAATCGCAAAATTCTAATTCAGGCCTTAGAAAGTGTTAGTCTAAATGTGGATGAGGCAATGGCTAAACTAGTTGATGATCAGGCTCGTGAGGATATTCAAAATCAAGAAAAATATTGGACCAGCAGAGGGATTTCAGCCGTACCTACCATGGTTTTTAATGGCACGAGTGCGCTGTCAGGTGCTCAATCAGTTGCAGTATATAAACAAGTTTTAGCAGAGTTACTTGAACAATAATAATTAAAATGAGAAGCATGAAAATCACATTTATTGGGCTGGGAATTATGGGAAGTAGAATGGCTTCTCATCTTGCAAAAAACAATGTACATCTTACCGTTTATAATCGGTCAATAAAAGATATTGAGGCGCTCGATTTACCAAATGTAACTGTAGCCAATTCAGCTCAAAATGCGGTTAGAGATGCAGATATCGTATTTAGCATGCTGTCGGATCCTAATGCAATTGAAGAAGTTTTCTTCGGGAATGAAGGCGCACTAAAGTCGATGAAAGAAAATGCAATTTGGGTGGACTCAACAACAGTAAATCCATCGTTCAGCATAAGATCTTTTGAAGAGGCAAAATTATCCCAAGTTAGGTTTTTAGATGCGCCGGTTTCAGGTTCAACGCCTCAGGCCGATGGCGCCGCTTTGGTTTTCTTTGTCGGTGGCGAAGATGAAACGCTGAAAATAGTGGAACCTTACATAAATATGATGGGGAATAAAATCGTACATGTAGGTGGAATTGGCAAAGGAGCTTCACTTAAAATGGTCGTGAACAGTATGCTCGCTCAATCGATGGTTGTATTTTCAGAAGCTGTTTTATTTGGAGAAAAGATGGGAATATCTCGAGATTTTTTACTAGACCTGGTACCCAACTTACTGGTTTCTCCACCTATAACAAAGCTTAAAGCCGAGGTAATAAGAGCCGATAAATACGAAGCTCAATTTCCTTTGGAGCTGATGTACAAAGATGTCCGTTTAGCTAATCTAACAGCTAAAGAAGAGAATCATCGCCTGTTTTTAGCTGGCATAACCGAAGAATTATATGCTGCAGCTAACGAGAATGGAATGGGAGGGCTTGATATTTCAGCAATTTTTAAATATTTAGATCAGAAAAAATAAATAACATGGATAAACTAAACATTCTTTGGACAACAAACAATAAAGATACCGTCATCCACATGATATCGATGTATTCCCTCGGAGCAATCACACGGGGGTGGTGGAAAGAAATCAACATCATCGTTTGGGGTGCATCGGCAAAACTAATTAGTGAAGATGCCGAAATACAAGCTGAAGTGCGTAAAATGATGGATGCCGGAATTCATATAGAAGGTTGTCTGGCATGCAGTGAGCAATTTGGGGTAACTGAGACATTAAAAAACCTTGGGATAGACCTTAGATATATGGGGGAGCCACTCAGTAATTATTTGAAAACGGATGAGAAAATGCTGACCATTTAATCCTCATCGAATACCATTGAAAATTCTAAATTATAATGAGATGAAAAACAAAAATATATTTATGATTGCAACTGTTATGCTGATTTCAGCAGCTTGCCAAATGAACAGTACTAAAGAAGGGAAATCCAAAGCAACAGATGCAAACGAACAAGTAAACAATATGAAAGAGATGACACATGAGAAAGGAACTTTAGATTCGTTATTGAATGAAAGACGAGTTGCCTTTTCAAATACAGCTTCGGACGAGAAAAAACAAGTGTATGCCGAAGGCCTGGAATCGATTAAAAACTCGGGGATAATTGACAAGGCCTTAAACATTGGCGACAAAGCACCCGATTTTTCCTTAAACAACCAAAAGGGTGAACCGGTTACTTTATACAATGAATTAAAAAATGGTCCGGTTATTCTTACCTGGTACCGTGGGGGATGGTGTCCGTATTGTAACATTACCTTACATTTTTTGCAGGAAAAACTTCCCGATTTTAAAAAAGCCGGGGCCTCATTGCTTGCATTAACTCCTGAGTTACCTGATCAATCGTTAAGCACAACAGAAAAGCATAATCTTGAATTTTTGGTATTGAGCGATGTTGCCAATAAAATTGGTAAACAATATGGCGTGGTGTTTCAACTAACAAACGGAGTTGCCGACATTTATCAGAAATCTTTTGGATTACACGAGTACAATGGTGATGAAACCAACGAACTACCTTTGGCTGCAACTTATGTGATCGACACAAATGGCATCATTCAATATGCCTTTTTAGATGCAGATTATAGAAATCGTGCCGAACCTGATGAAATACTAAAGGCATTGGCAGAAATAAAAGCTAAAAACTAAATGACGAAGTGTCATCATCCTTTGATTTACGAACAAAAGGCGAATTGGTGGAAGAATTAAAAGCACTCAATTTTGAGCGATTGTCCATTTTTCAACCCTCAATGATTTTAACACCGACCAACCGTTACGGAATTTCGCAAGCCATCACCTTGAAAGTTTGGCCCTTATTGAAACCATTTTTAATTGGTGGTTTGCGAAAATACCGGGGAATTAAGGTGGACGTTCTTGGACAGGCCATGGCGCAAAATAGTTTTATTGCAGCCACAGGTTTTGAAGTTTTACAATGGGACGACTTTTATTCGATAATTAATCAAAGGAACTAAAAATAAAAAAAATATATTAATCACAGAAACATCATCCGGCTTAGGTCTTGAATCAGCCATTTTTTTGCAAAATATTTATCGGGAATACAACAACGTGCAGCTGATCGAGCAGAACTCATGGTTCACCTCAAAATTACAGTGGATAATTACAAATTAATAATCGAAATCGGATATTTTATTATCCTTAGGCCGGATGGGCCCTTCCTTTCCCAATCGATGGAAAGGAAGCAAAG
>JBGUEP010000064.1:0-25457 GCA_041821245.1 Prolixibacteraceae bacterium | reverse complement strand
GTCCGACCAGGTCATCCGGGCGGAGAAGCGCCATGCGAGACGACACGTTTGTATTATATTGTCAACTTAATGTGATTATCTTTTTGCACCTTGAGGAAAAAGTACACAGCATAAATAACGTGGAGGATGCGTGTTGGGCAGCTTAATTTGTTCTTGATTTTTGGTTACTTTTCATCAAGGAAAAGCAACAGCCTGTCTGGCTTGAAGACAAAGTAATTTATAGAAGAAGTCAAAAAAAATTAAAAAAATGTTTAAATTATTGCGGGACACCCTAAATGAGCACAAATCAAATCATATGTCACTGAATTTGTGCAGTTTAAAATAGATCGTCGGGAAAAGTGTCGAAAACAGGAGTTGGGGTGCCCGTCCACATCAACCCTACATGCTGTATGCAGGTAAAAAATACCAATACAGTTTTAGCATTCAGCCATTAAGGTAACATTCAGTATATCTAAACAGGAAAGAGGAGCTTATGTCTCCTCTTTTTTTTTACACCAGCCCCAACTTCAAAAGCAAATAATAAAACGCAAAGCCAGAAAGAACAACAAGTCCAATCCAACTTAATATTTTTAAACCCAAGGATGGCTGAAAAACCTTATCGACATTTTTCCCCGTGATGACCTTTAAATTCAGGAACCCTAAGATCGGAGCAGTGATAAACGATAAAGAGGTAGCCACATCAACCAAAAGCTTCATTTGTCCGGTAAAACGCGAGATTAAAACAAGTGCGCCAATCACCAAAATGAACATCCACAAATAGTTCAAGCGGACTTTATTTTTTTCTTGAATGATTTTAGGGAACAAGGCTGCAGCTACAGGATTTAATACCCTGGGATAGGCATCCAACACGGTAAGCGTGGTGCTAAACATGGTGGCAATGGCCGCTGTGGCCACAATTGGATACGCCCATTTCCCAATGGACTGACTATACAAATCGAAAAACTGGTTGGCAAAGGCTGTACCGCCATTGGCAAATTGTTGTCCACTATTGAACATGACCAAAGCGCCAAGTCCGAGAAAAGCCAATGACAAAACAATGGTGCCAACATAACCTACATTAAAATCAAAAAGTACTTCCTTCAGCTTGGGCCGGTACCCAGTTGTCTCAATCTTTGCCAATGTCCAAAGCGAATTCCATACCGAAATATCAAGGGCACTTGGCATCCATCCTACCAGTGCAATTAAAAAAGCCACATTGCCGACATTCCATTCGAAGGCTTGTTGTTGTGCGAGCACCGAAGTTTCGCTTTTTATAAAAGCCACAGTTAAAGCAGCTAATGTAGAAATCGTTAAGATAACTACAACCCCCTTCATAATTCGATCCAGCGTTTTGTACTGCCCCAACAAGATGATAATAGCACAAAACAACAGTAGAAAAACGGTGATGGTTAAATAACTGAGGGAAGTATTCGTCACTGAAGTGATTATCCCAACGGTCACAGAAGTTACGGCCGCCTGAATGGTGAACATGGTCGCTACAGTTAAAACTAAAAAAAGCACCACAACCCATTTGCCCATCCTACGATAACCAACGATTAAACTTTCGCCGGTGGCAATGGCATAGCGGGGCCCAAACTGAAAAAATGGATATTTCAAAAGATTAGCGAGTAAAACCACTCCGATTAACTGAAAACCAAAGTCGGCACCCGCCCGTGTTGATTGCACTAAATGGGATACACCTACTGCAGCACCTGCCCAAATGAGTCCGGGACCAATGGCTTTCCAATTGAAATTTTTCATTTAATTCTTCCTTAGCTTACAGTTGAATACACGCCAGTTCTCCCTTTGAGTTGCGTACAAATAATTTGCCGTTCACAAAAGTGGGTGCCACCCAACAAAAGTTATCCTGTTTCGGATCATCGCTTAAGACCTGCAAGTCCTTTAGAAGTTCATATTTTGCAGGACTGGCATTCACAATAAGTACCTTACCAAATGTTTCCAAAATCACCAAATGGTTTCCAACGGCCATCAGATTTCCCCAACGACCTAACATATCCTGCCTCCAAACCGGTGCCCCGGTTCTAAGATCAACGCAATACAAAAAGTTTTTTCCTTTTGCATCGCTAAACTGGTACGAATAATCGCCAACAATAACCCCTGTTCTGAAAAACGAAGCAATGGAATCGTTGTACCAAACAGGTTCTAACTGATTGCCATTCAGCACCAACATTTCATCAGATGTATATATTCGATTGTCTGAAAGCCGGACAATGGCATTATTAATGGCTCCATCTGATTTTTTACGATAGGAGAATTGGACAGCACCGGTTTCGACATCCACTATAAAAATAGAGGTATCGGCCTGAAACAGGGCGCAGATTTTTTCTTCGACCTCTGCTAAATAGGCCGAAGCCCAGCTACTAATTCCATAAGGGCCAGTCCAAAGCACTTCGCCGGAATATTTATTTAAGGCCAAACCTGTTTGATTTAAATTCAACAAAATCAGATCGTTATGGACAACAGGTGATGGATTAAATCCCCAGTTATCCCAAACAGCCAGCGAATCGGTAGCGAGATTCAGACTCCACAGTTCTTCTCCATTTTTAATGTTC
This sequence comes from Prolixibacteraceae bacterium, assembly GCA_041821245.1. Lineage (GTDB taxonomy): Bacteria > Bacteroidota > Bacteroidia > Bacteroidales > Prolixibacteraceae > Roseimarinus. Next base: position 22,905 of record JBGUEP010000064.1, on the reverse strand, counting down.
AGGCACACCATTTTGCCGTCCCAATTAATGGAATACAATCGATTATCATCAATCACCGGAGTAGAGCGTGGACCCGGAAAACGATTCTTTTCAGCCGGATATTTTGTTTCCCAAACGGCACGTCCGGTTTCAATATCCATACAAACAATCGATAGTAAACGTGAAGTATCATTTTCGGCAAACGTTTCCTTCCAACCACAGGTATAACAATATTTTCCTTTCACACTAACGGATGAATGACCAAAACCAACATCGCTTCTCCAGATTACAGACGAGGAATCGAGTTGAGCCGGATCCAGACTTTTATCGGGCGACACATTATTAATTGTTGGGCCACGCCATTTTACCCATTCAACTTTGTTTTTTGGAGTACATCCAGCAAAAGCCAGGCAGGCAAATGCAAATAATAGGATAAATATTCTCATAACTTGCTCAAGTTGGTTAATTTCGATGTTTACGAAGATAATAATTCTATCAACTTCAGCAAGAAGTCACTTTAAATAAGGAAAGTAAACAAAATTGAAAGCATTGGGAATCGAAGTTCGTTACGTTGGAGAAGAGCTATCGGCGGTGTTAAAAAGCGATGAAAAATTCCTCTCGGTTTGATCAATTAGATCTCTTTTGAAGGTTTTACATGTCCCCAATTATCACCTCTTTTAATTCGCGTAACCTGCATTTCGCTAATACAAAATAGCTTGGCAATTTCAACCTGAGTTACGCCACGAACAATCATTGACTTAAGTAAGGCGACATCGCTTTCTTTCAACTTGGTATTGACGGGTTTACGCCGTTTACCCGACAACTTATTTCGAGTGCGTACATTTTGAAAAACCTGGTCCTTGGTGACCCACTTCAAATTTGAAACCTGGTTATTTTTGTAATTCAAATCAACATGAATAACATGCGTTAATTCATCCGATTCTTTTGGAATAAAAACAGTGGCCACCAGTTTATGGATGTACCAATTCACCATAACATGATTGACACTAATTTTGAGTGCCATAAAATTGCCCATTTTACATGGCCTCATGATCTGACCTTCGGTTTTGTTGTACATGAACGACTTCACCCGGCCATAATTACTTACCATATAGCGATCATTTGATTCAGGAATGAATCGCCATTCTTCATCCTGAATTTTCTTCAGATGTTTTTCCATAAGTTATTCCCCCATAATCTACTTAATATACGAAACAAAGTTAAGGGGCTTTGAGTTCAGAAACAAAAGAAACAGACACGAAGTCAGAATTAATCAGGTTTTTTATTGAGCAAGATCTTCAACTGCTTTAAAAACACGCATAAAATTCCCTCCCCAAATTTTATTGATTTGTGCCTGGGTATATTTTCTTTTGATCAGTTCATCGGTGATTTTTGGAAAATCAGCCACATCAACACAATCGGCCAAACCGCCTCCCCCATCAAAGTCACTGCCAATGCCCACATAATCTTCTCCCACCAATTTCACCACATAATCGATATGATCCACTGCATCGGCAATGGTCGGTAGTTGCTGCGGATAATCATGCTCTATTGCATCGTATTCCGCCCATGCAGCCTTTCGTTCTTCATCGTTGGCATATTGCCAATTGTTGTATTTTTTGCGTAGCTCCTCGTGTTTAATGAAATTCATTGAAGTGGTATCGGCTTCACGAATGTAATTCCCCAAAATACATATCTGAATCACTCCTCCATGTTGAGCCAGTGCTTGAATCATTTCATCGCTCATGTTACGTGGGTGATTACAAATTGATCGAACGCTGGAATGAGAGGCAATCACAGGTGCCTTACTTACACGAAGCACATCGAAAAACGAAGAATCAGAAATGTGTGAAACATCAACCATCATTCCCAGACGATTCATTTCGCCAATTACTTTTTCGCCAAATTCACTCACTCCTTCATATTCTGGTCCCACAGGATCAGTGGAAGAATCGCAAACATCGTTGTTGGATGAATGGCAAAGGGTAATGTAACGAACACCTTTGTTGTAAAACTCTTCGACTCGTGAAAGGTCTTTTGCCAAAGGAAATCCATTTTCCATTCCAAAATAAATGGCAGTTTTTCCTTTTGCCGAAATACTTTCTGCATCAATTGAATTCAAGGCCAGTTCGGCACTTTTATCATTTTTCATCAACGAAACTAAAGTTGAATCAATCATTTGATGGGCCAGGGAATAGGCCTTTTCGTAATTTTCGGAGGTGCGTTCCCGCTGACTGGTAAACAATGCGAAAAATATTCCATCCACATTGCCTTCGCGTAAGCGAGGAAAATCAACTCTCGATTCAGGTGCCGAATGTCGTTGCCCCAAGTCCAATCCCCGATTCACCAATTGCATGGGAGTATCGGTATGGGTATCAATGACCAATGCTTCAGCATGCATATTCTGACTGTTTTGGGGTTGACAAGAAATAAAAAGAAGTACGACTACTCCCAGGTACACTATTTTTCTCATTACAATTTGCTTACTTATTCAACAGAGATTCACCAAATGACTTAATATTTTTACCCGAAAAATTACCGGAGCTCATCATCAATAAATTTTGATTGGTCCAGTTCATGCCCGAAAGCTTTTCGAACAATTCATCGGAATTGGTAAATACATCAACCTTACCTCCGAATGCCTCTTTTACCATGGCAATAGTAATGGGTTCCAACTTCTTGTGCTCAATGGTCATTGGATTAAAATAGACCATGGCCTGATCAGCACTATCCATCGCTCCTGTATAATGTGGAAGAAACTCTTTTTTTAAACTACTGAAAGTATGCAATTCCATAACGGCCACTAATTTGCGTGAACTGAACTGTTCTTTCACCGCCCGTGTGCTTGCCTTTAGTTTCGATGGAGAATGAGCAAAATCGTAATAAATGGTAGCATCATCGTTTTCAGCAATCACCTCTAACCTTCGCGCCGAACCATTAAAAGTAACAATGGCCTCATAAAAATCAACATCACCAATTCCAAGTTCCTTACAGACCAAACGAGCCCCTTCGATATTCTGCAGGTTATGCTCGCCGAATACGTTTAAATCGTATAGATCAAAGGGGGTCAGTAAAGTGGTAACATGGCCATCAATTAAATAAGGAGGGGTATAATAGGGTAATTTTTTAATCGGTATTTTCAGGTTTTTTGCAATTTCATTGAGGTGTTCGTCCTCACCAAAATAGATGAGCGTCCCATTTTTATTGACCATTTCGGCAAATATCCGAAACTGATCTACGTATCCTTCGAAAGTGGGAAATACATTGATGTGATCCCAGGCTACCCCTGTCAACAAGGCAATATTCGGTTGGTAATGGTGAAATTTTGGTCGATCATCGATAGGGGATGAAAGATACTCATCGCCTTCAAATACCGCAATTTTTGCAGAATGACTCAACCCAACCATGGTATCAAAACCTTCGAGCATTGCACCAACCATGTAATCGAATTCGATGTTATTCTGTTTGAGCACATGCATCACCATTGAGGTGGTACTAGTCTTTCCATGACTTCCGCCAATGACTACGCGTATTTTATTTTTGGTTTGTTCGTATAAATATTCAGGATAAGAATAGATTTTCAGCCCTAACTTTTGAGCTTGCAACAATTCGGGATTGTCTGTTCGGGCATGCATTCCCAAAATAATGACATCCAATTCTGCGGAAATCAATTCAGGATGCCATCCGACCAGCTTAGGCAATAAATTATGTTGTGCTAATCGGGATTTTGACGGTTCAACAATTTCGTCGTCAGAACCAGTCACTTGAAATCCCTTTTTGTGCAAGGCAATTGCTAAATTGTGCATTGCACTGCCACCAATAGCAATAAAGTGAACACGCATAAGTGGATTTTTAATATCACCCAAATGTAACAAATTGACCCAACTATTAAAATGATTGGCGGCGAATTTATAAAATGGAGAAATTAAAGCTCAAGCCAAATTTGGTATTCGATCTGGTGTACCCGTTATTGGTGGTATGCGGTGTATTCATGTTGTACTGATAATAGACCTTTACCGTCAGTTTATCGCTCACCATATAATCGGCCTGGAAATCCATTGACAACACCTGCGATCCACCATTTACTTCGCCATCTTCCAAATCAATTCTACGCAGCGTAGTTTTGTAGTCACTGTGTGTGATATCAAAACGAAGGTTAACATCATTCGATACCTTTTCCGATTTGGTCCGTGACTTAATGATCATATCCATGCCGGTAAAACGATAACCCAAACCTACTGTAAACTCCTTTTTAACAGTTTCGTTCAGCTGTGTATTGGTGAAATCAAAATTAAGGTTACGACTTCTGTTAATTTCAAAACGTGTACTGAAATCGTTTTTAAAGCCAACGTCCACATTGATGAGCGGACTAAAGGCTTCCTGAATGTTGATGGAAGCAATATCCAACTCAGAAACAAAGGTTGAACTTCCTTCATTACGTTCCCAGTTTAATCCATTCTCGTCGGGGATATAGGCCAAATTGGTTTCATAACGGCCAACGGTATAGTTCGATTTGTAACTGTGCGTGAAATTTAAGGTACTCACGTAGTCTTTCATCCAATCGATATTCTTAGGATTTCCGCGGTAATTGATCCTCCAGTTAGGTCTGATCCATTGTAAACCCGGCCTTGCCGTAAGCGGAATCACATTGGCATCTATTCCGGTATAAGCAGCAATGAATGCAGGAATAATCACATCGGTAGAATTCATACTTACTCCCTGGATGGTATCACCGTTGTGCCTTGAATATCCGGTTCCGTCCCATCCCCGTGCTTCATTAATCCGATTGGCAATAATATCAAGGTTGGTGTACCTGAAATCATTAAATACAGCCGACTGTTTTAGGGTATCGCTCAATCGATCACGAAACGCTGTTTTTAATGTTAAAATGGACATGTCGAAGTTGCCTGATTCTTTCCCGCTTAGCATTTCAAAATCGCCCATTTCGTCATTAAAACTAATAAAACTGGTGAAGTTTTGGGCTTGTCGTCGCGAACCATTGAACTCAATGTTAACATTTGGAATTGGTTCGAAAGTAACCCCAAAGTTCCAGTTCTCAGTGGTATTATAGGTGTATTGTTTTTGAATGGTATTATCCGTTGTAATCCAACCCTTACTTGCAGCCTGGAGTGCAAAATTTTCATCTTGCCAACCCAACAGAAAAGGAATGCTTGGAGCCAGGATGTTATTGGTGGAACTATCGTTGCGCATACCGAACAAATAAGGTTCGGGAAGGAAACCCGGCAATTCGGTACCACCATTTCGCGAATAGGTCACTCTTGCTGTTCTAACCCCTAAGAGAGCCCGCACAGAATAACCAAGGGCCTTTTCGGCAAATGATTCATCAATTTCTTTCGTTCCTACAATATATACTTTACCTGACCTGATGCTCACCGACGGTTTAAAATTAATCCGGTTAATATCAACCACAATCAGTTCGCCAGGAATCGTATCACCACGTTCGTTTAATACCACCACTTTAACCTTATTGGTACCCAGTCGGTGGAAAATTGATTTTGGAACATCGGCACGAAACGATACATTTTTTTCGCTGTATTTCACTTCTTTGGTTTTCTTCTTGTCTTCATCTTTCGCACCTTTATCCGGTGTCCGCTGAGCAGTTCTGGCGCGTGCACCATAGGAACGAGTGGTGGATTGATACTTGGAATTAATCTTTTTTAAATATGGTACCTTATTGTACAAAGTCGTAAAATTAAGTTGACCATTTAAGCGCATACTGTTCCCATTGGTCGCAGTATTTCCAATTTCAACAGGGTCTTCACCTGCACTTGTTGCCAAAATAGGCCCTGCCAACCAACCGTAATCACCATCGTAGTTCACCGTTGCCGTGGTCCAATCGAGCAAGGGTAATTTATTTATAGGAACCCGATAACTAATTTTAATTGAATGTTGATAATCGATGGGGCGTCCAAAAGATGACAAGTTGCGATAAATTTCATCCATCATCAGTTGGTATTCATCAGGGTACAATTCCTTATCCATGACCCCCTCAATTTCATCGATGCGTGATACATTGTGATTGGTAAAATCAATGGTTAATGAACGTGATAAATTGTAACGGAAATCGAAATACCTGTTCCATAAAAAGTCCTTTTGAACCGTTGTTGGAATCGTAAAATCAAAACCACTATTATTTCTGGAGAGACGTTCATTGTAGTTCCTCGTTAAATCGGTACGGAACGAAATCATTTCGGGCATCACAGAGAAGTTGAAGTCGGAAATGATCTGCAAAGGTTTTACTTTTAAGAACTTAACATTTTTTAAAGGAGAAATGGGTTGCGAACGCATGGAATAGTTGTAGTTAAACACTCCCTTTTCTGTTCGTTTCAGTTCTTTTTCCACATCGATATTATGCGCCAGTTGTTCATTTTTCGCATACGACACCGAGAAGTTTTCAATGTCGGTTGGCCAAGATTTGCGATCGGCCTTTTTCCGTAGAGGTTCCAGAGACACATTGTTAATGTTGAAACTTTTGCGCGTGATGACATCCTGAGAAATAGCCAATAAGGTATCGCGTTCTTCGGGACTTTCAATCACGGCCAATGCATCAGCCATTTTGATGTCGCTGCTTAGGGGATCGTATTCAGGATTCGATACACTTTTTGATATACTATAAAACAAAGGCATGTGCAAACCAATTTTTTCGGGAACCAACTTTCCAAGTTCTGTGGTTGCGGCAAAGTCGAACTGGTATTTATTATCCAAACTACGTTGCGATGCAGCCTGATTGATACTTCCCCAACCTACCGACTGAGTGCTTCCGGCCAACGAAATGTTTCCCAAATCGGCCAGACGAACCGACATGCGTCCGTTAGAAGCCCAACCGCCACGAACATCGAAATCACTCATGCGCAATTCATTCACCCAAATTTCAGCCGATCGGGCTGGTAGATCATTGCGTTTCGGATTTCTAATCCCAACGTGCATTATTTCAACATCCCCAATGCTAGGATTACCTTTGATCTTTAAAATATTTTTATTGTAGGGATCATCCGAATCCAATTGCGGATAAACCTGGTTTCTCGACAGAGTAGAACCAGCCTTACGTATTTCAGCATCGCGATCTAACTTCAGGTTCGAAAACTTGACCAGCTCCAGATCGAGCCGGTTCTCATCGGGCCATACCTTCAGTCGATCTTCCCTTAAGTCGTTTTGGAACGAAACCGCAGGAATTTCAGTTAATTTAAGCGGTATTTCGTATTCGTAATAGTTATCCTCATCAGATCCCAGGCGTATAAAGAAGGATAGATCATAATCCTGTAAGGGCTCATCGTCCACTGCTTCGGCATGAACTTCGAGGCGAAGGCGTTTATATTGCCTCATGTCTACTCCCATTTCCTTATACACAGCCTTGGCGTCGCCTGTTTCCAAATCCTGAACTTTCAACAACATCGCTTGCTCATTCATTTCAATGGGCTGTGGATTCGAAGGATCTATTTCACGTTCAATGTCGGGAGGCAAAACATAATTAATAGGCTTCCGTTTTCCATTCTCCTCAATGTTGATTGAAGATAGTTCAAACAAGGCATTGCCTGATTTCACAGCCCCTTGCTCGACTAAATCGCCAATTTCTTTTCGCCAATCGGCACGAATCAGGTTTAAGGTTCCAAATCGAAGAATGACTGAATCTTCAAAATTGGTCATGAACATACGCATGAACCTGATGGATTTAAAACCGGTAATATCACCAATTGTGGTGTCCCGGCTGTTGACATCCTGAATTGGAATTTTAAACTGATACCAATTAACGATTTCTTTTGTCCCGTCATCCCAATTTTTTTCGTAGGGAACTTTATCGACAATAAAATTTTTACCCACCACCATATCTTTAGGACGAATGCTCACCCGATACTGATAATAGGATTCTGTTTCACTTAGGGTATTGTCACTGTTTATGTCCTCCATATCGGGCTCATTTTTACCTGTCACAGAGTAGGACTCAGTAAGCATGTCGTTGGTTGGAGTATTGCCGTCGGGGTTGTTGTAGCCTTTATATCGTTCTAAAATCGACCGCTCTTCGGCGTCATACTGGCTGCTTCGATAATATTTAAAATCATCATTCGACGGGTCGGCAGCAACTTGTTCGAAAACATTTGGATCCAATACTTCCTTCAATTTGGAAAGATAGTCGCTAAAAAAACTTGCTTCATCGGTGTCGCTCAAACCATCGAGTCCCACATCCTGATATTCACGACTTCCTGCCACATTTTCGAAACCGCTACCCAGTTGCTGTTTGGTCGAAACTCTTCCCCAAACGGTAGTATCCACATATTCCACATCTCCGGATGTAGGTAAACCATTTTCGAAGGACTTTTTACCATCTTTCAAAATATCTTCCGAAATATTACCCAGGTTAAAATACAAATCACCTCCGGGGCTATTTGTGTTAGTGATGAATGGATCGAGCACCCAAAACTCAATGTATTCCACGTTGGCCGCTTCAAAATTAGGGGTGTAAATTTCGCGCATGATACCTGCCCAACGTGATTCGGGTTTAAGCAACTTTCCATTCTGATCGATACCACCTGAGATTTTGCTTGGTTTTACGTCGAAATTATAGGGACCTTTTTCCTGCGGATAAAAAGCCAGGTTCAGCACTGACAAATAACTGGGCATTGCATAGGAAAGCTGTTTGCCGGGAAAAATTTCGGCATACGATATTTCCCTGGTATAGTGGTTCTTCCTTAACTCTAAATCGGCTTTAATGTGTGCCGGCATTTCACTGCTGGCCACGTTAAACACATTCCTATCGATGTAATACCAGGCCATTTTTGCCCGATTGTATCCATAGGCTAAACTATCAGTGTAACCACCTTCACTAAAACGCTGACCCTGTGGCGTTGAAGCCAGACTCCATTGAAAAGGACTCAGAAAGGAATAGGGTGTTTCCACGCCTTCAAAATCGTCGAGATATACCTGGTTGCCGGTAGTTTTTGATTTACCGGGAATGAGTTTGGCGACCTCACCTTCGATGGAAATACTAGATTCGACATCGGATTCATAAAATGGTAGTAAATTAACAATATCTGTCAGCAATTTTGAACGATCACGGTATTGGAAATCGAGCCCCAGCATCATGTTAGTCACCGGTTCTTCTCCCAGGTCCACCTTATTGGTAATGGGCCGTTCATTCATCCAAAGCATGGTTCCACCTAGGTTCAGTTTATCGGAAAAAGCATAACTGGCATAACTACCAATCATGGTTTTACGTTGGGTTGAAATCAACTCCTGACTTTCAGTAGAGACCTGAATGGGGCTTCCTGCTTCAATCAAACCTTCATTAATAATTTTAACTCGGCCCATGGCATAATCCACCACATAATCCTGGTCTTCGACCAGGGGGCGTCCACCTGCCGAGACCTTAACCGAACCCGGCGCCAGGTTAAATGCGTTGAGCATAATTTCAGAACCCGATGATCCTTTGTAGGAACCTACCATGGCAAATCGATCGTGTATTTTATCTTGTTCTGCCGCTGTTTTCGTAGCCATGTACAAGGAGTCGTAAGCATACTTATTTTGGAGTGTAGGATCGCTAATATTATTTCGAATGTTTTGTCCAAAAGGTTCGAGCTTCGGAAAAATAATCCTACCCGATTGTTTGATCACCGTAATTCCGGGAATAAAATCGAACACTCCATCGCCATTTGGTGTGGCATCGAGCTGAGAGTTGACATTATCCAAATTCATGAGCCGCAACAAGGTGGTATCGCGCAATTCACCTTCAGGCAAATTAGTCACATAGGTGTTTGTGGAATCGTTTTTATAGACCACCTGAAAATCAAAATCTTCACTGCTTAATTCATAGGCGCCCAGACTATAAACGTTTTTCATCATTAAATCCCAGGTTGGCATATTGGGCGAAATACTAACCCCCTTCAACAGTTTCAGAATCAAGGTGGTTCCAGACTCCTCCGTGCTCGTAGTAAATTCACCTACCGTATACAATTTACCGGCAATCGTATATTGGTAAGCCACGGCAAGGACTTCGTCGTTATTTAAGGGTGAATTTAAAGAAATAAAACCCAGTTTCTCATTCAAAGTATATTCTGAAGGCGACAGTTTTTTGGCCTGATCAATTTTTTCCCAATCCATATTGCCTTTAAAATTTCTTGATTTCAGCGGATCAAGCACCTTTGTAATGTCAGATGAATTCTTTATACCAGAATAGGTACTCGTTAATGCACCGTATAAACCGTTGGCCGAGTTAGCAGGAGAACGAGATCCTGCATTAGCTGCAAATTCAGGCAGCTGATTGTAAATATTTCCATCAATTTCACCCAAGTCAACAAAGGCCACAATATCACGCGCCGAATTAAAATTCTGACTTTTATTGGTCACCCAAACTTCAATTTTGTTTATGGTAATTTGCGACCTGATAACCGGCAAGCTACTCAAGGCCTCGTCGTAATGATCGCGAAAATATTTTGAGATAAAAAAGTGACGGTTTTCATCGTAATCCGATGCTTTAATTTCAAAGCTTGTTTTTTGGGCCCCTCCCTCAGTTTCAACAACCTGCGATTCCCCTTTGTTTTGCGAGATAACAGTAGTTACGTTCAATTTCCCAAATTGCATTTCGGTTTTAACACCAAACAGGTTGGTTCCCCCTTGAATCAATGATCCATTTAACGGCAAGGAAACATTACCGGCTTCGATCCGTCGGATAATTTCATCTTCTTTCCCGTTGTATTCCAACTTCATTTTATTTTCAAAATCGAACGAAGCTTCGGTGTTATAATTGAAGTTGAGGTTAACCTTATCGCCAATTTTTCCATTCACACTAAGGTTGATTTGATTTTCAAAATCGAAGGTTGTGGTGCGCTGCAAACGCGAAGGCAAGGTTTCGTCGCCAATGTAATTTGACTCTAGACCAAACTGGACTTCAACATAACCTTGTGGTTTAATGTCAATAATTTCGCTTCCGAAAATATTGCTGAAGGCCTCACTTTCAATGCGCAATTGTGGGATTAAGCCGCCATTTTGAACCTCAATGTCTTCGGTTTCCTTCCGGGTTCGCCAGTAATTCTCAATGGATCGATCGAAATCGTACTGCACAAATTCCTTAAGCGACATGGTTTTTGGCATCCGATAATACATGGAGCCAATTTTTTCGTAAATGATGTACTGTCGGGTATTGGGATCATATTCATATTTCCACTCGATGTTACCGGGACGTGAAAGGTAAAGTGGCTTTTCGTCTATTTCATCAGGATACTCAAATTCACCCTCATCTTCAAATGGATAGATGAGAGTACCTGTCGTATCGATTTTTGCCGTTTTGGGCCTGGCCTTCTGCGCATACGATTGGGTCGCGGCAGTTACTAGTATAACCGCCAATAGTCCGATATAGAATAATCTTTGCTTCAAAATTTAAAAAGGGCTTACATTTGTTTCAATGCATCCTTGATCAACTGTTCAACTGGTTTTTCAGGATCACTGCTCAGGATTTTATCCAACACCTTTTCGGCATTTTTCTTGACAAACCCCAGAGTTACTAAAGCAGATAACGCTTCTTCGCGTGCAGTATTGTTTAAACCTCTAAAAATATCACCTAAAAATTGTCCGGAATTTGGCTCTTTTTCCAATTTGTCTTTCAATTCAACAATAAGGCGTTGAGCTGTTTTCAGTCCTATGCCCTTCACCGCTTTCAATTTATTGACATCGCCTGAAACGATGGCCAACTTTAATTCGTTTACTGCCAACGATGACAGAAACAATATGCCGGTATTTGCCCCAACACCTGACACAGAGATGAGCATCCGAAACAGCTCACGTTCGTCATAATTAAAAAAACCAAAAAGGATATGAGCATCTTCGCGAATAACTTCATGAATGTGCAGGCGTATTTGTTTGTGACCACTTAATGCTGAATAGGTATTCACCGATATGTGAACAAAATAACCAACACCATTCAGGTCGAGTACCACATGTGCCGGATTCAATTCAATAATTTGTCCGTTGAGGTATTCAATCATACTAAAAGTCTGTATTGTTTTCGGAGGTTAAATCGACATGATCTGATTCACCGTTTGCATTGATCTCGTATTTTGGCAGTGGGTTTTTACTGGCTTCATTAAAAGTTAAACGATTACGATAGATATCAACAGCCTGATAAATTGCTTCGGCGAATGATTCAAAGGATGCTTTGTCTTCACCGGCAATATCGAATGCTGTTCCATGTCCTGGTGAAGTACGAACAAAAGGCAATCCTGCGGTATAATTCACCCCTTTATCAAAAGTTAATGCTTTAAAAGGCGCCAAACCCTGATCGTGGTACATGGCCAAAATAGCATCAAATTTATATTGTTGTCCTGATCCAAAAAATCCATCTGCGGCATAGGGCCCAATGGCTGTAATTCCTTTATTGTTGGCTTCTTTAATGGCCGGGATAATAATATCGTTTTCTTCATTCCCAATCACTCCATTATCGCCGGCATGAGGATTTAAACCCAACACGGCAATGCGAGGATTGGTACATGCAAAATCGGCGACCAAAGCACGGTGCAGTACTTTTAGTTTTGTCACAATCAATTCTTTGGTAATCATTTCGGCAATATTCCTTACGGGCACATGACCTGTAGCTACTCCCACCCTTAAATTATCTGAAACGAGTAGCATTAAAGGATTCTTCACTTCGAAATGCTGAGCCAGGTATTCAGTATGTCCCGGAAACTTAAAATTCTCCGATTGAATGTTTTCTTTATTTACAGGAGCAGTGACCAAGACATCAATTATCTCGGATTTCAAATCTTTCACGGCTTGCTCAAGTGCTAAATAAGCAGCTTCTCCGGCCGCTTCACTGCTTTTGCCCAATTCTACGCGCACGTTTTCGTCACAACAATTGATGATGTTCACTTTATTGACATCGGCCTCGATTGCAGAACGGATCTGATAGAAATTGAAGGTGTCGGCATTTAACACTTTTTTGTGATAGGCAGCCACTTTTGGCGAGCCATATACGATAGGGGTACAAATTTCCAACATTCTGGGATCGGTGAGTGCTTTAATAATCACTTCATAACCGATACCATTAATATCTCCTTGTGTGATCCCAACTCTTATTTTATTTCGTTTCATTCATTTAAGATTTAGATCTTATTCTTCATACTGTTTGTTGATTTTATTCATATCGGATTGATCAGTGAATTCAGCTGAATAAATCATTGCTTCCACCTGTCGCATCAAATTTCGCTTATTGGTTCCGGGAGCATAAACGTAAGCATCGAGGGTAACAACTCTGTTGTGCAGTAAATCAAGGAGTGATAAGCTAACAAACGGGCCTCCCATATAATCGTTTTCGGCCTTCCATAATCCCCGAAGTTCAGAGGCATAATTCCCATCTTTTTTAAAGGTACTAAAGAACAAGGCCAGTTCACTTTCGGTAGTCATGAATGAACCCTCACGCGGTCCTGGAACATTATTTTTTAGTACCACATTCCTTTTTATCACCTGGAAATCTTTGGTAAAGGTACTATCGCTTTCGTAAGGATAGGTATAAATGAGTATTCCCTGACTAATTTCAGGTGATTCAAAACGCAGCCACATAAAGTTCTCCTTTTCTTCGGCAACATTAAATCCCGGTGGCACATTCAATTTTAATCCAAAGTGTTTTTCCACCGTATTGTAAATCCCCTTATTGAGATACTTCGCATAATTTTTAGATAATCGCTCCCTTTCGGCGGTGAGAAAAAAACCAACTATTTTTTCTGATTTACTACGAATTAATTCTTCCAAATCTTCTTGATTAGGTGCATTGATGGTGACCAAAGCCTGCGTATAGGCATGCACATTACGTTTGAAATTTATGCTTGCTTTTTCAATTGAAGGTTTCACGTTGACTTCCACAATATTTCGCGATGTTTTAAAAATATCGACATAGGCTTCAATGGGGATATTTATGGTATTAAACATGGGTTCGTCCTGCGGAAGTCCGTGTTGAGGCTGAGCCAGAACATCGCGCAGTGCTGCACCCGGGGCACCATCCCAAACATCAGGGGAAACAACAATAACCAATTCGCCGGCTTTGCCCGTAACGTTTCTCATCATGGAGGTTTGGGTTTTATTGCTGCACGAAACCAGCACAATAAGACCAACTAACAATAGGATGTGTTGAATTGAATTTTTCATGGTTTAAGTTTTAATCGTAAATATACGATCAGGTAATAACAAAAACCCCGCCATTTAGCGGGGTTCTTTTATGTTTCATCATAAATTACTTGACTTCACTTCCACCTTTCGATGTATCTTTATCATCTTCTTTGGTGGCATCTTTGAATTCTTTCATCCCTTTTCCCAGACCTTTCATGAGTTCAGGTATTTTACGACCTCCAAAAAGAAGCACCACGATAATTAAGATGATAATTATTTCTTGTCCACCAATAATTCCTGCAATCATATTTAGTTCCATACCGATATTTATTAAATCCTCACAAATATAAGAAAGAGTTTTAAAATTTAAAGCTATTTAAACAGACGAATAACATCGTTTGCGTTGGCATACAAAACAAGAAGAAGTAATACGGTTAAACCCACGTATTGGGCGTATTCCATAAATTTATCGTTGGGTTTTCTTCCTGTAATTATTTCGTACAACACGAACATTACATGACCTCCATCCAATGCAGGGATGGGGAGAATATTCATAATCCCCAAAATAATGGACAAGAATGCTGTCATATCCCAAAATGTATGCCAATCCCACATTGCCGGGAATATGTTACCGATGGTAATAAATCCACCTAATGATTCGTATCCTTTGGTTTTTCGGTTAAAAATCAATTTAAATTGTTTGATATAATCAACCGAGGTTTTCCACCCCTTTGCGATCCCTACAGGAATAGACTCGAAGAAGCCATAACGCAATGTTTCCCATTTGAAATAATCGAGCAAGTAGGCATTGCTCCAACTAATACCCAGCATTCCCTCAGGGGTAAGAGTTACAGGAACATCAAGCTCTTGCCCATTACGAAGCACAGAAATATTTACTTCTTTTCCTTTATTGTCGGCTAAGATGGTTTTAAATTGATCGTGGAACTCAAATGATTGGTGGTTCACCATAACGATCTCATCCCCTTTTTCAATGCCTCCCTCTTTGGCCGGAGATTCTTTCCCAAAACTAGCCACAACCATTTTGAAAGGAGCTCTGACACCAAGAACACCCCTGCCTTTTACCATTTTAGCCACATCATCCTGAGTAATGAGGATTTCAACATGCTCACCACTACGATCGACAGTGACTTTTCCTGCTCCGTCTAATACAATGGTTGGAATGATTTGATAAAAGTCTTCAATGTATTCTCCATCAACCGAAAGTATTTTATCGCCATTTTTAAAACCTATTTCGCGACCTATATCACTCACCTCTACACCGTATTTCACATTGGCAGTAGGTAAATATTCATCACCCCAAACGTACAAAACACCGATATAAATAATCAGCGCAGCCAGAAAATTCATCATTACTCCACCCACCATAATGAGTAAACGCTGATAGGGTTTTTTGGCTCTAAATTCCCATTCCTGCTGAGGCTGTTTCATTTGCTCTTTGTCCATCGACTCGTCAATCATTCCGGCAATTTTCACATAGCCACCCAAAGGCAACCAACCTATTCCATATTCTGTTTCACCTTTTTTGGTTTTAAACAAAGAAAATCCGGCGTCGAAAAAAAGGTAAAATTTATCAACTCTGCATTTAAATGCTTTTGCAAAAAGGAAATGCCCCATTTCATGAATGACGATAAGAAATGATAAACTCAACAGTAATTGGGCTGCTTTAACTAATATGTCCATTCAATATAATTTTCAAATTTATTTTTGATTTAACTTCACTAATTCAGCTGCCTTACACCGACTTTCTTTATCCGTTTCGATATAGTCGTTGATTGCAGGGTGACTGATAAAAGCAATCTTATGCATAGTTTGTTCAATGATTTCTGACATTTGCAAAAATCCAACCTTGTTGTTGAGGAATGCTTTTACCACCACTTCGTTTGCTGCATTCACTACACAGGCCAGATTTCCACCTTTTTCAAGGGCTTCATAAGCGAGTGCAAGATTACGAAAATTTTCTGTATCCGGCGGGCTAAAAGTCAATTCCGGGTAATTGGTAAAATTAAACCGGGGAAAATTGTTCGTTAATCGCTGAGGATAACACATTGCATATTGTATGGGCAGGCGCATATCGGGCAATCCCAGTTGAGCTTTTAAAGAACCATCGACAAACTGAACCAAGGAATGTACAATACTTTGTGGATGAATGACCACGTCAATTTGTTCGGGCCTAAGGTTAAACAACCATTTAGCTTCGATGGCTTCAAATCCTTTGTTCATGAGCGTTGCCGAATCGATGGTTATTTTTGCGCCCATGTCCCAGTTGGGATGTGCCAAAGCTTCGTTACGAGTAACTTGTTCCAATTGTTTCCGCGTAAACCCGCGAAAAGGACCACCTGAGCATGTCAGAATTATTTTATCAATTTCGTGGTGAGTCTCCCCTACCAGACATTGAAAAATAGCGGAATGTTCCGAATCAACCGGAAGTAGGTTCACATTGTATTCGGCACAAAGTCGGGTTATTAAATCACCTGCAACCACCAATGTTTCCTTGTTTGCCAGGGCAATTTCCTTTTTTGCCTTAATGGCACTAATTACGGGAAGCAAACCGGCATATCCAACCATTGCCGCCAAAACCATGTCAACCGAATCGCTTTGCACCACTTGCTGTAAAGCCAATTCGCCGGAATAAACAGCAATACCTTTTATTTCGAGTGCGTCAGAAACTTCGTCGTATTTTTCTTCATTGGCAATAACAACCGTTTTAGGTTGATATTTCAATGCTTGTTGAATGAGCAAACTCGCATTGTTATTTGCAGTTAACAGTTCAACAGAAAAGAGGTTTGGATTGGCATCAACCACATCGAGCGCCTGAGTCCCTATTGATCCGGTGGAACCCAAAATAGCCAGTCTTTTTTTCATCATACCAGGTCTTAAAAAGTAATGTATTGTTCGGGGTTTAAAGGCACTCCATTTTGCCAAAGTTCAAAATGCAGGTGTGGCCCTGTCGATAATTCACCTTCGTTCCCCATTATGGCAATTACCATTCCTGCTTTCACCTGTTCTCCAGGCTTCACCAACACATCTGAATTGTGCTTATAGATTGAAATCAGGTTGTAATTGTGTTGAATTTGTACGACATATCCAGTTGTAACTGACCATTCTGCAAAAATCACAGTTCCGTCGAGTACCGCTGCAATAAAGGAATTTTCTTTGGCAACAATATCAGTTCCAAAGTGTCCGGGAGTTGTTTCAAACTTGTTGGTAACGACCCCCTGTATGGGTGTAAAAAGGTTTAATCGTGAAATCTGGTTAAAATCCTCATCCGTACTGAGGTAGGAAAATTTATATTTATCGGGACCAATCAAGTTATCAAAAATCGAATCGTCGTTCATGGGAGCCATTTCAACCTCAGTGAAGTCACTGAAACTATCAGTCTGATCATCAATAATTTCCCCACTAATCACCTGCCTGATTTGCTCAAGATAATTATCTCGACGTCGAAGTTCCGATTCAAGTGAATCCACCACAAGTGCATTTTTAACCATTAACTGGTGTAAACGAGGTGAAGGATATCCAGGAACAATTTGTTTCAGTGGAGTATAAAAAAATACCCCAACAACCAAAACAATGCTGACTATAAAAATGGAGAAAAGAATACTATACCATTTAAACCGGGAAACTGAAGTGGTATACACTTCAACAAAGTTGGATTTATCTGTAATGGAAAGCCGGTAAGATTTGGCTAATTGATAAAAAAACTGTTTTGGTTTCACTGCCATTAAATCATTTTTTGGATTTACAAATTTAAAAATATTTACTCAGCATTAAAGTGAATTGACATTGTTTAAGCATTTGAATTATTTTGAAAAAAAAGTAGAAATATTTTGGAATTGATCGAAATATCCCTATATTTGCATCCGCGTTTGAGAAAGAAACGTACCGGATACTGCGGGATGGAGCAGTTGGTAGCTCGTCGGGCTCATAACCCGAAGGCCGTTGGTTCAAGTCCAGCTCCCGCTACTGCTAAGAGAATCGAGAAATCGGTTCTCTTTTTTTATACCTGAAACAAAGATTATGTTCTACACATACGTCTTATATTCTGAAAAATTCGATATTATATATATCGGATATACTTCTGACATTCAAAATAGAATGATCGCTCACAATCACCCTAAAAACAAAGGGTGGACTAAAAGTTTCATGCCATGGAAATTGATTTACTCGGAAATATATTCGTGTAAGTCGATTGCTATGAAAAGAGAAAAGGAATTAAAAACTGCACGTGGTCGTTTATTTATCCGAAATGAAATTCTTTCGAAATAGCATGGAGGGATCATATCCGCCAGCTGGCGGACGTTGGTTCAAGTCCAGCTCCCGCTACTGCTAAGAGAATCGAGAAATCGGTTCTCTTTTTTTATATGTTTTATACTTACGTTTTTCCTATTGATGAGAAAATCTTTGCGTCCTGTCCATCTAGTGGGAAAGCAAGGGTCTATCCGGCCATAGATTATTAAAATTTCCGATTCCGATTGTGAAAATTCTCCGATTTTAATGTGATTCCTAATCTATGCGTATATCCAAATTGTAAATTGATCCAAAAAAAAGCAGTTCTCGCTTCTCACAAATGATTTTGGAGAGAACAAACTGCCTTCATTTATTATATCAAACAATTGCCATATTGTTTTGATATGGCTATAAGTTGTTATTGAAGAAAAAAAAAAAACAGATCAGCTATAGCGCTCGACACTAAGGCAAACAATGCTTAATTTCACTCGAATTTAAAGCAGTCACTCCTTCTATTCAGCGCAATCGTTTACCAGCTTCCACCGGCACCACCGCCTCCGAATCCACCGCCTCCGAAACCACCAAAGCTTCCGAAGCTGCTTCCTCCGCCACCGAATGAACCGGAACCACGACTGAAATCATTAAACGATCCACTCCGCCGGCCTCCACTCATCAGGCCCAGAGCCACCCAAAATGGCAAGCTACTATTGCGACCACCTGCCGAATACATGCCTCTTTTTCGACGACCAAATAAAATTGGAAATATAAA
The DNA here is from genome assembly GCA_041821245.1 of Prolixibacteraceae bacterium. Taxonomy (GTDB): domain Bacteria; phylum Bacteroidota; class Bacteroidia; order Bacteroidales; family Prolixibacteraceae; genus Roseimarinus. The sequence goes on along the minus strand of JBGUEP010000064.1, from coordinate 3,803 downwards.
AAAGATGAGGATGATCAATAGAAAGGGATTAAAACCCTTTACTCTTTCAGAGTTTTTGGCGTACTGTTCATAGTTGTATTCTCCCTTTGACAGATCGATTAAAACAGTTGTGGCCTGATCAAGACCTCCAAACATGTCGCCAGCCTTAAAACGAGGAATCATTTCATTTTCTACAATTTGTTTTGCAATGGCATCGGGCACAACCGCTTCGAGGCCATAACCAACAGCAATATACACATCGCCATTGCTTTGTGCGGTTTTGGGCTTCAATAGGACCATAATACCATTGTCGAATTCACCACCTCCTACGCCCCATTTGTGGCCTAATTTCACAGCATAATCGGCCACATCATAACCTTGTAGATCCGGCACTGTCACCACTGCAATCTGGGTAGATGTAGCAGCAAAAAAATCAACCAACTTTCGTTCTAACTGAGCCTGCTCTGTTTTCGAAAAAACATGAGCAAAATCGGTTACCAATGTTGGAGGATTAGGAATGACAGGCAGATCATCCTGAGCGAAAAGTGAAACGCCAATAAAAACTGCGAATATTGCTATAAATATTTTCTTCATAATTTTTTATTTACCAAATGAAATTTCGTCAGCCAGTTCGTTTATATCATCGCTTTGATAAGGAAAATGCTTTTGCAATTGCAACCCGGCCTGTATAATTCCAACGGTCAAACCCTGTGCGTATTTACCATCCTTAAAAAAACTAAGCATCAGCTCTTTGGTTGCATCCCAGAAATTCTCGTCCACCGCAGCATTAATACCCACATCGCCAATAACTGCAAATTTTTTATCTTCAACTGCCATGTATACCAGTACACCATTCCGTTTTTCTGTTTTGTGCATTTTCAGTTCAGCAAACCAATATGCAGCTCTGTCGAGTTCACTTCCCTCACATTTGTTTTCGATGTGAACCCGCACTTCTCCTGAAGTATTTAGTTCCGCCGTTTTAATGGCCTTTTCAATTTCTTGCTTTTGCTCTTTGCTGAAAAAGGTGTTTATATTTACCATGTTCGCTTAGTTTAAAATTTAACTTCAGGTGCTTTTGCTGCTGCTTTATCTGCTTCGAAATAGGCTTTCTTTTCGAAATCAAACATATTGGCGATGAAGTTTCGGGGAAATAATCGAATGTAAGAATTATATGCACGGGCAGCATCATTAAACCTACCACGCTCAACAGATATTCTATTCTCAGTGCCTTCCAACTGCGCTTGAAGATCTCTAAAATTCTGATTGGCTTTTAGATCGGGATACTGTTCCATCACGACCATTAAGCGTCCTAATGCTGAAGACAAACCGGATTGAGACTCCTGGAAATTTTGTAATGAAGCAGCATCCAATTTTGATGGATCAATGGTGACCTGAGTAGCTTTTGCACGAGCTTCGATAACTCCTTCGAGCGTTTCCTTTTCATGCGAAGCATATCCTTTCACCGTATTCACTAAATTAGGAATTAAATCCAAGCGCCGCTGGTAAACATTTTCGACCTGCGCCCATTGCGCAATAACGGCTTCATCCATAACAACCATATTATTGTAAGAATTTTTGCCATATTTATATACTCCAAATGCCGTAATGAGCAATACTCCAAAAAAAACAGCCAGGATAATTAAACCCGTTTTAACCGACTTCTTCATATTTCTTTCTTTTTAATTATTTTATGATTGTTACTGTGTACGAAACTAACCTTCTTCCTTTACGTTTTTATTTCTCAATCGGCGAATGTGTGCAAATTGCCGATAAAGATATTCTTTTCACTTTTTGTCAAACATCAATCCAAATAACTGTTCAAACAAACGGAATTATTTCATATTGCTAAAATTAAAAACATATTAGCATACAAACAACTAGAATACAGAAATATAAGTAAAAATAATTTAAGACAAAGTGAATGAATGCCAACCCTGTCAATCTGACAAAACAGGATGATTGGCTTCATCCGAATTATGTATTCGAACCATTCGATTTGAACAAACTTGCCGGTGAATGCCACAAAAAAAGAGCGATAAAGAAAAGGAAAAAGGGTAATCCTTCATGAGTTTCCAGTATAGCTTCTCCAAAATTAGAAACCACCATCATTACCAGTAATATTGATAGCAATATATTATGGGATTGGCGTTTACGATAAATGGCATATGAGATCATAGACACAATAAGAATTAATCCCATCAGCCCGAACTTTACCATATAACTTAGGTATTGATTGTGTACATGAAATCGAAATTCTCGATTTAATTTTGTGTCTATTTGCACATAAGCATCGGCAAATTCTATTTTATAATTACCCGTACCTATCCCCCAAAAGTTATGTTTAATGATATATAATGCTGCTTTCACATATTCAAACCGTTGTGAAAGCGATTGATTATTCGGATTTCCCGTGTTCCTATATTCATCAATTTCCCATACGGTTTGGTAAATTCGTGGGTACAGGGAATAGCGCTTATCTACAAAGATATGATTAGAAATACCTTTTTCTATATTAGTTATATCCTCTGTAGATAGCGCCTGGACACCTTCTGCATCTTTTTTAAGCCCCTTACTGGTGAGATAACGAATTAGTGTATAATAAACACGGTATCCGGTAGAATCACGGTCTTCAAATCCCAAAGAACTACGCCTATTCCATTCCTCCTCCATCTCATCTTTACAAATAAACCAATTGACATAATGCCCATTTTCTTTTTGTTTATCTTCAATTTTAAACGAATATTCATTTCCTCTCGCAGTGAACTGTTCTGCACTATTTGGCCATTTATCTTTGACGGTATAAAAGTTTACCACCACCCATCCGATATACATAAACGGAAGAAAACCGAATACAATGACCGCAGCAGTCATTAAGCTTTTGTATTTAAGTTGTAGTACAAAACGAATGATCCAGAAAGAGAAAAACAGTGCGGCAAAATAAAAAGTGAGAATGCCAAGTAGTGATTTTTGAAGTATCAAAAATACAAGAAACCATATGCTCCAAACAACAATAATAATCCTGTTAATTTTCCGGAAAACAAAAGGACGTTTGATAAGTCCATAGAGAAGAATGAAAAAAGAAAAAATAATTTGAAAGGCAAATGAAATATGGGAAATAAACGAAGCGTCTCGTACATCTGTAATGTGAAAGGCGTCGGCATTAAATATTTTATAGCTTGTAATAAATGTTCCGATGGTCACAAAAACAACCAGAACCAATAGTAAAAGCCAGAACCGCTTTTCATTTAATTTTGAAGAAAGGGCAACTCCCATTGGTACAAGGACCCAAAATATAGTTTTTTTGAGCTCATAAAGCCCGGTAGCTCTATCCTGACAAACCAGACAACCTAGTAAATAGAAAATATACACACCACTCAACAGCCGGAGCGAAGAATCAGTACGAATCAGCTTCCACTTTTCCTTAAATTGACCGGTAAAAAGAACTTGAGCAAATAATAGAGAGACCGTAATACTCAATAAAGATTCAGAAAAAGGGAAACTAGCTAAAAGCAACATTGCAACAATGAAGAATAGATTCTCTTGTAGAAATTTACCAATCAGTTTTCCCCCTTTCATCGTATAAATTTTAGTAGCAGAATGCAAAAAAAGGGAAAAAATTACATCTTTCCATTAAACTATGAATTATTCTTTACCCTGTGGACAATAATAAAGGGTTTACTTCGACAATATCTCTAGCAATGGCAAAATTGCTAGAGATATTTGGGCGATTGAAGCAACTTAGAATTACCTATTTTGATTTTATACAACCAAAAACCTTCATTTTAAGGCATAAAAAAACCCGACTCTCTTACGAGAACCGGGTT
>JBGUEP010000063.1:0-26332 GCA_041821245.1 Prolixibacteraceae bacterium | reverse complement strand
TTTTGTAATTGCACTAAATACTTTGCATAAGCAATAACCTGCAATTATTTAAATTAATGGATGAAAACTTTTTCCAACAAGAATATCATGTGATCCGAAATCATTTCCCTAACACCCAGCACCCAGCACTCAACGCCCATCAACTATTGACCAATGACTCCTTCTATTTCCCCTTCTCATATTTTATTAGCTAATGAACTTCAAAATACATATCTTAGGGTGGATCATAATACGAATCCTAAACAAGCTATTTTGAATTGCTGCAGATGGTTCTTCGGGAACAAGAAAAAGCACAAGAAGTGACGTGTTTTGATGGTTGTATAATAGTTCGGTAATATTTAAAAAACGACACATACTAACAAGATTATGAATAAACTAACACTACTTTTTACAGGCTTATTGTTTTCAATTTTTGTATTTGGACAAAATAGCGAATTTGATAAATTAATAAAGGAAGGTATTGCTTTTCATGACAAAGGAGAATATGGAAAAGCAATAAATACTTATAAAAAAGCATTGGAGATTAATCCAAATTCATCATTAGTGAACTATGAAATTTCATTTTCATATATGCTCGCCGAGGATTATAAAAATGCAGAGAAATATAGCCAAAAGACAATCAAATTAAATGGAGACAATATTTTACAGGCAATTGTAACTTATGGCAATGCCCTTGATATGCAGGGAAAAACTAAAAAAGCAATTAAAGTTTATGAAAAGGCTTTTGAGGATTATGATAATTATCTTCTTTATTATAACCATGCAATTACCTGTTTTAATTCTGACCAACTCGACAAAGCCTATGAATCAGCTATAAAGGCAATAAATAATAATTCATCACATGCTAGTAGCCATCTTATTTTAAGTAAAATTATGGACAAAAAAGGCGAGCGGATTAAAGCAATGCTTCCTTTATATTTCTTCTTGTTAATTGAACCTAATTCATCTAGATCTGAACTAGAATATCCAAATCTGCGAAACTATATCGATTATGGTGTGACTGAACAGTCAAATAAAGATGTCAACGTTTTAGTTCCAACTAATGATGATCCTAATTTTGGAGCTGCTGAGATGATGATTAGTTTGTTGAAAGCTTCAAACGGATTGGAAGAGAATGAAGGAAAAGATGAATTGGAATTATTTGCTGAAAATACTTATGGACTCTTTGCAATTCTAGGAGAACTTAAAAAAGAAAATTCAGGATTTTGGTGGGACTTTTATGTGCCATTTTACTATGATATTGCGACTGAAAATTTAACTAAACCATTCTCTTACTACATTTCCTTATCTCAAGGAGAAGAGGTTAATAAATGGTTGGAGGACAACGATGATGAATTTCAGAGATTTAAAGAATGGATGAACAAATAAAATACGTGCTCTAATACAAAATATAAGGCAATGAATAAAATATTTTACTTTTCACTTATTTTCATTTTTCTTTCATGCGAGAAAAATGAGAATGCACCTTCTCCACCAGAAATTAAAATCACTATTGTAGACGACATTATTCCTACTCAGGTTCATTTTGAGGTGGATGACGTTTGGGAAGATTACTACTGGCGATATAATAAAACTCATGGATCAGGAAATATGCCAGCCCATAATGACATCTACTCATTCAGGGAAGGGGGCACGGCAACAGTACAGTTGACAGTTTATAAGGATTCTTACACTATTACAGTGGATAGTACTTTTTCGTTACCATCAAAACGGTGTGATAAACTGAAAATATATGGAATAACTTTTACTTCAGCTTCAAAGCAACAGGTTCAGCCCTACGTGAATTTAAGAGTTGATTTCACCACTAATGACGACAGCAAACAAATTAATTCTACGACTTTTACTCGTGAAATTAATGACTCAAAATTTGAATATCTTTTTGATATGCCAATTATTTATTCAATTGGCCAATATTGGAGTGATGCAAATTTAAAATCTGTAAGGGTGTTTTTAGACCTCTACAATGATAATGATATAAAAGTTTATTCAAATGAGTTTTCTTTAACAGATAGAGGGCAGATGTTTGATAATGATTTGTTTGATGGAGGACTGCAAACGTTGACTATGATGAATCATAACAGCGAAATTGCATTTTTGAATATTGATTTAATTCCGGAAGAATAAATCCTGGCGTTAATTATCGAGAAATTTTATTGCCAGTTTAGCTCCGCGATCTTCGATTCGTTCGGACAACTTACTTTTTTAGCCCGCCACAACTGCGGTGCGGCACGACAGGAAAGCAGTCCGCAGTCGGCAACTAAACTTAGCGGTAACCGTTGCAACAAGTGTATTGGGCGCCTCCGTACTTGAAAATATTTGAATAATTAAAATGTATAAGGAGACGTTACCTAAATGAACAATCACGATTAATCCGTGATGTGACAGCAATATTTGCATGACACTGTGTAACATACAACATTTATATTTTTGAAAAAAACTTTTGACAATTGAAACTTGACTGCAAAGAGATCTTTATTTTGAAATAGAAAAGAATAAGCGAAATGGCTGGTGAAATAAATATAGTAGAATTAATAAAAGGGATGACTCCAATCCTGAATAGTGGGGAATATGTGTTTACTACAATAAAAGATTTAAGTAAGGTTGACCGTAAGGATACCATTTGTGAATTTAAAGAAAAGGAAGGTACAACTATCGTAATTGAGCGAAATAAAGCCGATGAATTAAATCTTAGCTATGATTATATTTCTTCTTGGATTACACTAATGATTCACTCTTCATTGGAAGCTGTAGGTTTGACTGCAATATTTTCAACGGAATTAGCGAAAAATGATATCAGTTGTAATGTTATTGCAGGTTACTTTCATGACCATATCTTTGTTGATAAAAAGGATTCGGATAAAGCAATTCGAGTATTAAAACTTCTGTCTGCAAATTATAAATAAAGCTGGTTGTGAATAATGTAAAACGAGCAAATATAAATCTGAATAAACAATGAAATTAAATAATGAGCAAGTAGCTGAGATTTCAAAAAAATCGGGTTCATTCTTCGGTGGAGATGAATATATATAGCTAATTCTGATTTTAGTAAAGAGTTACCAATAGGAATATATTTAGCATGAGATTTAAATGATTCAATAAATAATAACACCATACAAATTGATCTTGGTAAAATTGGGCCTGTTAAGAAAAAGGCAATAATGGATTGGAAACCGATTAGATAAAAATAATATGTGTTTGTAATTTTGACTATGATCACGGCCGTTTTAGTGCAAATCTCATCAGTCTACGTCGCACTAAAACCAGTGAACCCTTGACCGGAAATCATCCGCACTCTGCCAGGTAAGGTACAGGTGCCGGGCAGCTCCGTCCAACATCAGCCATCTGACCAGGCACCACCAGAAATCAAAAAAACGTATAACTTAAATGACTCACTGACCAATGACTTCATGGCTGGGGGCTCATCGCCAATGGCTGATTACTTTTTTTACTAATGACTCAATGACTTTTTCCCAATGACTCTTTCCATTTTTCCCCGTACTCATTTTATTGGCTAATGAACTTCAAAATACATATCTTTGGTTGAGGCATAATACCGATCATATGCAAGCGATTTTGAATTGTAGTGGAAAGGTTCTTGGGAAATCAAAAAAAAGCATAAAAAGTGGCGTGCTTTGATAGAGATATAAGTGTTTGTAACATGTAATTTTTGTTATATCCAATAAAATGAACGACATGCATAAAACCTATATGGTAAGTAAAATTCTTTTCATAATTCTGTTAGGTACTATTTTCTTCCCCTCGCACTTGTATTCACAGAACAATTACAAACGGAAAATATCCATAAGTGAATGGATTGAGGAAATGGAGAAATGTAAAGGTCAGAATTATTGGTTAACAGACACTGAGATTTTTTTTGATGAAAGAAAAGATTCACTCTATTCCTGGAGACAGCCCAGACCTATGCCATCAGCTAATGACAAAAAAAGAGAGAAAAATATACGCCCATTAATTGTTATTCAAAATTGCAAATTACCGGATAACTCCACTTGTCAAGTCAGAAATGTAATCTTTCAGAAAAATATCACCTTTCACTCCTGTCAGGGAGCTTCTCAATTTATTTTTTATAACTGCACCTTTAAGCAAGGGCTCGACATTCGTTCATCAGATTTTGGGGGCATTCAATTTGAGTATTGTTCTATATTGCAAAGAGCTGTAATAGGTGAATTACAAATTAATTTAATTTTATTTAGTAATTGTTCCTTCTTTACCGACGATAAGGTTGCAAACAGTTGGTTTGTTTTCGGAGATGAAAAGGAAAATCATAGTTACCAGTATTTATTCCGGATTTATCAAAGTCAAAAAAAAATAAATGAGTTTTATCTGCTCAATTGCAAGATCTTACCCACCGAAGTGATACCAATTATCTATTTTGGTGGTGGAAAATATGACGCCATCCACTTTGATGGGACCGATTTTTCCAATAGCATTGTGGACTTTGTCGGTTGTTCCGTAAAGGAGAATTTTACAGTTCAAGAATGTAAATTTAACCAAGCGCTCGGAACGTATAAATTTAATTTCCCAACAGACAACACTTATTTTAACTGGAGCCAAATCGATTCAGTGGGGCTTGGATTGTATGAGAATTATCCTCAAGCTTATACTAATAAAACAGATACCCTATTTCCTGATGTTTCCCTTTTTAACGAACTAAACAGCTCCTATCGAAAGTTTTATTCGATGTACAGAACTCAAGGCGATATGGAATCGGCCAACGCTTGTCTTATCCAATTGAAAAATATGGAAACCAGAAAGTATCACCATTTATACCAGCAGGATCCAGGAATTCATAGTTGGTTCAATTGGCGGTTTAATCAATTTCTAAAAATTTTCTCGGAATATGGAACCAATCCGGTACAATCATTAATCATTTCAATGTGGACCATTCTTATTTTCGCTGCGGTATACTTCTTTTTTTATAGCGATTGGGATGGTATAAACCGTTCATTTCTGATTAAACAGCACCGGAAAATGATGCAATATTTCAGGTCGGAGCAGAAATTAGAAGATTTTTATTTAGCCGATTACATCGAGGATTTGAACACATTTGCTGCTTATAAAAAAGAAATGATGGAGAGCAAGATTGAAATTCCTTTTTTTATTCTTCTGCTGGGTAAGCCATTGTATTTACTATCAATGATCAGGCATAAAGTATTATCGTTTATTTACCGTAGAACGGAACTACTGCAAGGACGTTGGGTCGATCTTAAGCCCACGCGCAAAGTAGTTGTAGGTATTACTGTTGGCCTTTCAATTGCAGTTTATATGATTTACCTTGGATTTGTTCGAGCGCTTAATTCCACAACACTAAGCATTAATGTTTTTTCTACACTAGGTTTTGGGGCAATACCTGTAAAGGGAGTTTCGAGATACATTACTATACTCGAAGGATTTATAGGCTGGTTTCTTTTGAGTATTTTTAGTGTTTCACTAATCAGTCAAATGTTACAGAATTAAAAATGGGGAATAATTACTGGCTATAAACAAGCCTTAGATTTACCTAAAGCCGATCCTTGCTGTGCTTCGATTTATAGCCGGTTTAGCTCCGCTGATCTTCGATTTGTTCTGAGAACTTACTTTTTGATGCGTAAAAACCACGTTGTAGCACGACCTGGAAGTACACTCCAATCCCCAACTCGTCTGAGATGCAGCGAACGCCATCAGAAATCAAAAAAACGTATAACTTAAAGGACTCAATGACCAATGACTTATTGTCTACTGTCTGATGACTCATTGACCAATGAATCTTTCCATCTAAATTTACTCATATTATTAGTGAATGAACTTTAAAATACATTTCTTCGAATTTGGCATTCTGAAATATAGCCATTTACGAATGATGCAATGCTATAGATTTTGTTATTTTATTTTCACAAAATGAAAACTGTCATTCGCCTTAAAACCTCTGACTTTTTCATCAATTAAAAATTCTATTATTACACCACTTTCTATATCGATAAACTTAGTGCTAGTCATAGGCAATAGGTCCAGGTCTCCAAGAGGTGTATTGTTTAAGAAAATTCGATTTTCTTTAAACTGAACTTCAAGAATTAGATTTTGACCCGCAAGTTCGTATTCTCCAGTAAATTGATTTAAATCAGCATCTGACAATTTGATAATTTCAATTATTTTAGTTTGGCTTATTGGCCAATTATAGTAGTTCGCTATGGCATTTTCAAGTTCTGTAATTAACTGACCGCCATTATCTGCATTTGTCATAATAATAGCAGCATTCCCCTGATAAGCAAATGCGATCATGTCATTTGTAAAGCCTTCGTTTTTACCACCATGCCCGAATATTAAAGAATCTTTCTCATTTCTTAACGAAAGTCCAAGTCCCCAATTGTTTTGATGTTTAGTCAGCATCATCTCAACAGTTTCTTTTGTCAAAATACCATCTTTTTTACCTTTTAAGATATCTTGTATTTCGATGCAGTACAATGCTAAATCTGAAGGTGTAGTCCATAAACCAGCTGCTGCCTGTTCGGGGTAATTGTGCCACAAGCCTTTAATCAATTCACCATTTCGGTTGTAAGCTCCACTAATGTTGTTTTGAAACGCTTTCGTTATAGGTTGTTGGTAAGTACTCTTTTTCATGCCAATAGGAAGGAGAATATTTTTCGACATATACTTATCAAATGATATTCCACTAACATCTTCAACTATTTTTTCGATTATAGTATAACCACCTCCCGAATATCGCCAACTACTTCCGGGTAGAGCATCGACCATTATTTTTGCTGTATTCCCCTTACCATTTAGAACATCAATAATATCAGGAAAGTTATCCGTCTGTTTGTAACCCGGAAAACCATGAACTGTTATTCCTGCAGTATGTGTTAATAGTTTTTCAAGCGTTACTTTTTCAGTTTCAGTGAGCCTGTTTTCAGGAATCTGCCAGTTTTTCAAGTAATAGTTGACATCTTTATTTAATTCCAGGCTATCATGCTCATATAGTTTTAACACCGACAAAGCCGCCACAGGTTTACTTATTGAACCAGCTTGAAAAAGTGTATTCGCATCCACTTTTGTTCCGGTCATAGTATTTGCAAAGCCATATCCTTTTGCCCATTTTATCTTTCCGTTTTCTACAATGGCTATACTTATACCCGGAACTTTATAATGATCCATCCTTTCCAGAATGTTAAATTCTTCAATGGCATCTCCTTTTATTTGAATGTTTCGAAGTAGGCCATTTTCAATAGCATTTATTTCTTGTGCAATTGTGTCGTGTTTTTGAACAAAACAACTGCTTAGTAAGCTTATTGAGAAAATGATGAGACATATATTTTTCATAATAATGGTTTAAATAGTTTGACGAATGCCATGGAATGACCGTGAAACTTAGAGCTTGTTTAAACTTTACACAAGCTCTAAGTTGGTGTTGCTTTTGTTTTATCAGTCTTAATTTTCAAATTTTTTCTCAATCAATATAGATGCCACAAACCACAATACGAGTGCGAATAAATAAATAACTATCCCATACATGGGACAAATCAGCGTAGTTTTTATTCCATGAAAAATGAGTCCCGGGATTATTTCTTCACCTCTTTGTATGGCTTCTTCAATTGCCGAAAACATGCTGGAAAGTCCCACCAACGAACCGAGAATTCCGACCATTAAGGTAAATAATCCCATTGATTTTCCATATACAAGCTTGCGTAGACAATTCCCCAGATCTGCTTGTTTAGAATTATACGCTTTTATAAAATGATAAATAATCCAGGCAGTTGTAATAATAAGTAAGAGTGTTAGGATACCCATAAAAGATGTGCCTCCCATAAAAAAAAGATCTTTCATAATTCTAAAATTTAGTGATTAATACTTCTGCCAAATTAAATGATATCAGAAAATCCAGCAAGGTCGTATCCGCTCCTTAAGCGGTTGTTTGTCGACTCTAAATCATAATTATGATACAATTAGCTAAATTAGCCCAAAAATATATTAAGAATGTACAAAAACTTGAAAAATCCATTGATCCATATTGCCTATTGGATTTTTATTCTAATTGTATTAAGCCGAATTTTTGGATTATCATGGGGAAACAAAACTGCGGCATTTTTTTTCGTAAGCATGCTCTTTCCAATTGTTATTGGAACCTCCTATTTTTTCAATTTTGTGCTCGTACCTAAGTTTTACCTTACTAAAAGGTATGCACGATTTGCATTTTATACCTTTTGTACGGCAGTTGTATCGGTATACCTCGAAATCTTAGTTTTACTTTTTTCTTTTGTCTACCTGGTAAATCTTAATTACGAGAGTTTAAGCCCAAATGCTACAGGAATCGTTCTTTTGGTTGTTGTATTGTATTTAATGGTATTTATAGGGTCGTTTTTTCTAATGTTTCATCAAATCATTGAAAACCGTCAGATCATTCAAGACCTTTTGGATGAAAAAGAGAAAATGAAAAAGTCGTTTCTAGAAATTATATCGAACCGAAAAATGGTAAAAATACCTTACGATGATATTGTATACATTGAAAGTTTATCGGATTACATTAAGGTGGTTACTGAACAAGATGAGATAATTAGTAAAGAGAAAATCAGCAATTTGGCATCCCGATTACCAGATCTATTTTTAAGAATTCACCGTTCATTTATTATCAATACAAATAGAATAAAAAATATTTCAACTGATGTAGTTATGATAGATGATGTAGTGCTAACAATTGGACGTAGTTATCGAAAAGCGGTTAAAGAGTCCTTAGGCAATATCTAATGTAACCGCACTATTTGTAAGTGCCTCGAAATCAATTGCGGAGAATGGAATAAACAGCTAAACGAAAAAAAAGAACGCCAATGACTTAATGGCTTATTGCTAATGGCTCGTGGCTCATGACCAATGACCAATGACTTTTCCCATTTTCCCTTCACTCATTTTATTCGTTAATAAACTTCAAAATACAGATCTTCGGAATGGACCTAATAATTGCTATATTTCATTGCGGGTTTCGTTCGAACAACTTACTTTTCGTCTCGCAGCAACTTCCGTTCGGCACGACAAGAATTGAAAATCAGCCTTAGCTAAGGCAGCTCGCATGATTAGTAATATTGAAGAAAGTTGAAAAGATTGATGCGAAGAATATTGAATACTCAATAGATGATAGAAAAGTAGAAGAAGATATTTATAAAAACTTTGATTGGAAAAGATTAGAATCCGGGCAAAAGTTTTACAAATTATCCTCCGTATATATAGAGGTAGATGATTCCCCTCTGACACACTTTCCGACTCCTTATTTTTATCAAAATGACCACTCGAATGTCATAAAAATGGAAAGGACTTCTTAAATGAGCACCAGGTTCACTGGGCTTAACAGTAAACGAAAAAAGAGGCTGTATCAGTTCTTAAAACAGCCTCTTTTTTAGTAGCATTAATAAGGTATTGCTCCTTGATTTGGGGCTGAAGGAAATACATTAATCAATCTTTGGGTAGTATATACTAAAGTTGACCATGAATTAACTCCTGAGGGTAAATTTAGGTGAACTGAATTACCACTAATCATCGCAGTAATTGTTTCTCCTGATTGGAATTTGTGGCCTGTTGATTGGGCACCATCATTTGGAACACTGATTGTATTGCCATCAACTACAACGCTTAAAGGGCCTCCGGAAGCGTTTACTACATTAAAATAATTATTGCTTGCCATAATAAATAAATTGAAAGAAGATACCTACTCTGTTAAGGCTTTTCGGATTTCGCCAGTGTAATCGAAATGAAAGAAGTTGTTTAATAGAATAATTCATTTCTTAATTACAGTGTAAAATTCCGACAATTATTTTCTGGTTTATTCAGCAAAATGAGGTATTTCAATTCATGCCCCAATGTGGGTACTCAATAGCAAAAATAGATTAGCGTGGCTTTTTACTTGTTTTACCGTGCAACTCTTTAGTCGTAATGCGATCGTCAGCGACCAAAGCACTGATACTTTTTATCTCCAATTTACTTTTCAAAGAACTTTATATTATGTTTGAGGTATAGAATCGATTGATTATGCATGTAAACCTGACAAAACTTTTTGCCGTTTTTTGTTTTCTGTTGTTTCATATTTATTCGTTTGCCAACCAGCAAGATACACTTCTTGAAGCTATAAAAGCACATTTGGCAAAACACGAAGCAGCGGAAATGGAAACTGATGCCTTAAAACTTTTGCAATTTTCCGATTTGGAAAATGATATGGAGACCAAAGCTGAGGCGCTAAAATTTCTTGGCATTTCGAAACACCTTCAGGCAAAATACGATTCGGCTATTGTGTGGTACAATCAAGCACTAAATTTGTGCGTTGAAATGAACGACACATTAAATACAGGGAAAGCCTGTCTGAACATTGCTACGTGTTACAATTCTAAAGGCGATTTCGAGAATGCAGTAAAATATGCACTGCTCGCTTTAAAATCGTTTGAAGAAATTGATGACAAAAATGGCCAGGGACGTGTGCAAAATTTGCTTGGAATTTTTAATTTCCATCGACATGAATTTGAAAGTGCGTATGATTATTTTAGCAAATACAACATTTTAGCCATTGAAAGCAAGGATACAGGAGAAATTGTATCGTCGCTAAACAACATGGCCTCTGCCTTGCATGAGTTAAACAACTACACCAGGGAGCGGCAATTGTTAAAGCAGTCGATCGCCATTCAGGAATCGCAGGGACAGAGCATCAGAATTGGTTCGGCCTACGAAAATATGGGTATCCTTTACATGGACACTGACAGTTTGGAATTGGCGAATCTTTATTTTAGCAAGGCTGTCAATTCCTACTCGATCAACAACAACACGCACGATTTGGCAAGGATTGCATTAAATACAGGCTTGCTGAAAAAGAAACAGAAAAAATATTCCGGAGCAGCTACCGACTACCAATACTCGTTGGCATTTTCAAAAGAAGGGGGTTTTTTAAAACTGCAAGAAGAAGCATTACAAAAACTAGCTCTTTTGTATGAAGAACAAGGAGATTTTAAAAATGCCTATCGTAATAATGTTCTTTTTTTGGAAGTGAGAGATTCAATTTTAAACACCGAAAATCAGGCATCGATTAACAAATTAATGATTGAATTCGAGACTGAAAAAAAGGAGCGACTTATCGCTCAGAAGGATTTGGAAATAGCCGAAAAAAATCTTGAAAGTCACCATAAAACATTAATTATCCTCCTCCTCATTGGAATTATAATAATTCTGTTACTCTTTTCATTTGCCGTTTATTCTCGCATAAAAATAAGGCAGGAACGAAGATTAAATGAAGAGCGGCTAAAAATGAAACAACTGCAAATGAATGTGGTTTTGGAATCGCAGGAAAGTGAACGCAAACGCTTTGCGCAGGATTTACACGATGGATTCGGGCAATTAATAACAGCAGTTAAATTGTTGCTTGGTCAAATGAACGATACAAATGAAAAAGACAAACGGTTGGAATTGGCAATAAAATCGAATGATGTTTTGGATACCATGCATTCTCAGCTTCGCGAAATTGCCCATAATTTAATGCCCGAGCAGTTGATCAACGAAGGTTTGGCAACCGCATTAAAAGAATATGCAACGCGGATTTCAAGGCACAGTAACCTTGCAATTGAAGTTAACACTTTTGGAATGGAAAAACGCTTAAACCAGTCGATTGAAGTAAACATTTACCGAATTATTCAGGAGTGGATCAACAATGTGATTAAATATTCAGGGGCAAAAAAACTCAGCATTCAATTAACAGGCTACGAAACCGAAATCAATATTTTAATTGAAGACAACGGAGTTGGATTTGAAATGGAGACGCTTACGCAAAGCAGTGGCTGGGGGTGGAAAAATATTCAGAGCCGTTTAGAAGCCATCAATGGAATACTGGAGATTGATACACGCTTGGGGATTCCCGGAACATCTTTTATTATTGATTTACCAATAGTTTGAAACATGCAAAAATTTAAAATACTGCTTGTGGATGACCACGCGATCGTGTTGGACGGTATCAAAAGCCTACTAGCCAAAATCGAAAATATCGAAATTGCAGGAGTTGCCAGAAATGGTGTAGAAGGATTGGAGCAATTGAAAATAACAGAAGCCGATTTAATCTTAACCGACCTAAATATGCCTGGCATGGATGGCATGGAGTTTATTAAAACCATCAGAAATGATTTTCCACCAACAAAAATTATTGTTCTCAGTTTGCACGACGAACCTGCGTTCATCAGAAACATTATGAAGTACAGGGTACAGGGATATATTCTAAAAAATGATGCCAGCTCAGAATTAGTAGAGGCAGTTGAACGGGTTTTGAATGGAAAAACGTTTTTCAGCAGTAAAATTAATCAGATCCTAATGGAGCAAATCGACGAACCTTCCGTTGAAAAATTGCTGAGCGATCGCGAGTTGCAAATCATCAAATTAATCGTCCAGGAACTCAGCAACAAACAAATTGCGGAACAGCTTTTCATAAGCGAACGTACCGTTGAAACTCACCGAAAAAATATCTTCAGAAAAACAAATTCGACTAATATTGTTGGTTTAATCAAATATGCCTTCAACAACAATCTAATCATGTAAGATCATCTGTTTTCTCATAACCAATAGCTTCCAAGGAGTGATACCCACTGGTACGGATCAAAATATACTATTTTCCGGGTATTTATAAAAAGATGTTTTTATCTCATATTTGTTAATAAAATAACGAATCAATGAGTTATGTATGAAAAACAAATTTTCCTTATTGATGTAGCGGCAACAAAAGAGAAATGGCTTAAAATTGGTGCGGCAAAAATCCTGCAAAGCACCAAGGATGCGCCACCTTATTTGGTCTCCTTAACGAATGAACCCAACTTTTCGGTAGGCGACGTGTCAGGCATGATCACCGGTAAAACAACCAACAGTTACCCTTTTTTCTTTCATGTGGAAATTAAGTTGTTTACGATGACATGGGATTTGTATCGTTCAGAACTTCGGTTTACAGGAGAATCAAATCCAGCGGAGGGAATCGGTTTTGATGAACTTGAAAATAAATCCATTTCTGTTTTTCCTAACCCGGCCAAACTATCCATTCAAATTGTAGGCAGAAATATTTTAAAGGCGTTTAAACTTTAAACTTGTTAAATTATGAAAAGAATTGTTGTTGTATTAATGGCCATACTTTATCTCGGCATTGCTTCGGCTCAGGAAGCGAAAGTAAGTAAGTTTAGTATCAAGAAACCAAATTTAAAGCTCGGTGAGAAGTTTGGCAATCTGGTAGGAAATATGATGACAGGTAAGGCTGAAGAGTTAGATGGAGTAGTGGCAAAAACATACATCATATCAGGGATATATCCTCCCGAAATTAACACTTCCGAAGCAAAACTATTTCCGGAAGGAACCATTGAAGGAGATTACATGGTTGGGGTTACTTTTATGAAAGGTGAAGGTATGGGAATGTATAAAATTGAGGGAACGGTAACATGCGATGGTCAGGCAATGGAGTACCTTAGCCTTGGATCATACATGACTGTTTTTAGAACACCATTTAAAACACCGAAGAATATTAAGATCGAAACCGTAACAGGTGATGTTGCCAACTTTTCACTCACACCTGTGTCACAAGTTGAAATTATTTCTGTTAATGGAGAAAATTCCCTACCCATTCTTAAACTTGACGAAGACATTCAATTAACTTATACCAATCCTCAGGGCTCCGAAGGAACCAGAATACGGGTTTCATTAGTTACCGATGTTGTCGGTGCAAGAGCCCTTAACCGCTTTGCAAGCTTTGATGCAGGAAATGCCGGAGAAGTGACTGTTACCATTCCAAAAGAATCGTTGAGTAATCCGGAAATTGTAGGAAGTGTAAAGGGCGTTGGAAATTACAATAAAGGGGAGAATTTCCTTGTTGTTGAACGTGAGTTGGTTACTGAACGAGATCAGATGGATGGCTCACAAAATGTGGGCGACATGCAAACGGCTGAAATTAAAGCGACTTCATATGCTTCTATTCCGGTAATTGTAAAAGGAAAACAAGAAGAAAGTGTATATGCCTCCATTAAAGTCAAAAAGAAAGAGAAGAACGGTATCGGCTACACATTTTATAAGCCCAATGCCAACTATGGAATTCCATTCTCGAAAGGGTCTAAATTTGGTTTAACATCGTTTATACTCGAAGGCAATACTCATAAGTCTGAATCTGAAACCAGCGAACGTGCCGGTTTAGGAAATACACGAATTATAACCACTACAACCACAACCTACCAGTTTCCACAATTACCCGCTTCGCAATGGGAGTATGTTATGGATAAGATTTATACCGGCTTGATTGCATTTATGAAGTCAGAATACAGTATTGATTTTGTGCCAGTTGAAACCATTACAGGCAATAGTAATTATGCGACACTTTTTCCTGCAGCAGAAGACAATACCAAGAAGATTATTCGAACCAGTTACAAAGGAACTCAACGTACCAACGCGAAATCGATTGGTGAAATTTTGGGTAGTGTAAGCAGCAACCTTACAACAGACAACAGTATGGTAAATATGATGAAAGAAGCCGATGTGGATGGCTTAGTTAGTATGCAACTAATGTTTCAGGTAGCTGGAGACAGTGATGGGAAAGTCATTCTAATTCCATCGCTTTCACTTAGTATTACTGGTCGTGATGAAAGTAACAATAATAAACAGGGAACCTATGCAAGTGCCTATATTGTAAATACAACAGGAAACCCTTTTAATGGTGATATGGTTAAATCTGATCCGGATGCACTGGCACAAGCGTGTTCAACCGAAGAAATAATGGAAGCACTTATTGATGGCATCCGGAATCTTCGGTTAAAAGAGGTTGAATTGGGATACGACAAAATCTGGAGCATCGGGCAATAAACTAAATAGGCGTAGTCAGTTAGGGTTCAGCAAGCAATTGTTGGACCCTATTTTGTTAGTGCCGATGAGAATATCCCAAGATTCAGGGAGCAAAGATATACCGCTCATCCTGAGTTATATTGTACTTTTTTATAGTTGTCTCCATGCTTTATGGATTATTGCATCTCTATATTTCACTGCAAAAACGGACTGGACATTAACTTAGACCCGAAGATAGAAGTAGTCAATAAGTATTTGTCATAGGGTTCATTTTAACTGTTTTATTCTGAGGAACTCAGTTGATCTATAGTTGCCGAAAGAGATTTTTATTTGATTCGTGCCGAAGAAAAATGGAAATTGAATAAAATACAGCAAGTAATTCTTTAGTATCTTTAGTTCCTCATTTAGAAAATTAACTTTTTAACCATGCGAAACATTGAACTTTTTATTGAAAACACCAATCAAACCAAAGAATATCCATTCGGAATTACCTTAAAGGAAATCGTCGTGGATCTGAACATCAAATCCGATTTTCCCATTTGCGGCGCCCTGGTCAACAACAAGGTTAGGGAGCTTTCCTTCGATATTGTAAAGCCCAAAAATATTCGTTTTATCGACTACAGCCATCCCGACGGACAACGTATGTTTATCCGTTCCTTATTTTTTGTGCTATATGCCGCAGTAAAGGACCTGTATCCAGAAGCCAAATTGAAAATCGATCATGCCATTTCACGCGGCTACTATTGCGAACTGGAAGGCATTGGAACAGAATTTTGCGACAGCTGTGTGAACGAAATCAAGATTCGTATGCAGGAGTTGGTGGAAGCCGATCTTCCCTTTGAACGACAAGGGAAACAACTTACGAAAATATTGGAAGAATATCGTGAAAACGGTCAGGACGATAAGGTGAGACTGTATGCCGGCTCGGGCTTGTTGTACGCTTACATTTACAAAATGGGAGAG
This sequence comes from Prolixibacteraceae bacterium, assembly GCA_041821245.1. GTDB lineage: Bacteria > Bacteroidota > Bacteroidia > Bacteroidales > Prolixibacteraceae > Roseimarinus. The sequence goes on along the minus strand of JBGUEP010000063.1, from coordinate 10,558 downwards.
TTTTCAAATTATTTCCATGGTCATTTGCTCCCATCAAGCGGATACATTAAAAATTTTAATCTCGAACGATTTAATGGTGGAATGTTATTGCGTTTGCCCAGTGAGCATAGCTTTCGGCGCTTGCGCGATTATGTGAATCAGGATAAACTTTTTGGGATATTCAGGGAACATAAGGACTGGGCCGAGATTCTTGGTGTAGCCGATATTGGTCAGCTGAACAATTTTGTACAACAAGGAAAATCGGGCGATATCATTAAAATTTCAGAAGCTTTGCACGAAAAGAAAATTGCCGGTATTGCCTCCCGCATTGCCGAGCAAAATCCAAGGCCTAAACTGGTACTGATTGCGGGACCTTCCTCTTCGGGGAAAACTACTTTCAGCAAACGTTTGGCCATACAACTTTCGGTATGTGGCATTAAACCCCGTACCCTTTCGCTCGACAACTATTTCGTCGATAGGGAACACACACCCATCGACGAAGATGGCAACTACGATTTTGAGGCATTGGAAGCCATCGATGTGGATTTCTTCAACAAACAATTGCTTCAACTCATCAATGGAGAGGCTGTAGAATTGCCCAGATTCAGTTTCGCCGACGGGAAACGTTTTTTTAATGGCGATATCCTCCAATTGGAGGCTGATGAAATTTTAGTCATAGAGGGCATTCATGGATTAAATCCTGATTTGATTCCTAAAATAGACAAGTCGATAACTTTTAAAATTTTTATTTCGGCACTAACATCCATTTCTATCGATGATCAGAATCCCATTTCCACCACAGATAACCGCTTGATCAGGAGAATTATTCGTGATGCCAAGTACCGCAGCTATTCGGCGCTCGACACCATCCGGCGCTGGCCCAGTGTGCGAAGAGGCGAGGAGAGGAACATTTTTCCACATCAGGAAAATGCTGAAGTGATGTTCAATTCTGCCATGCTATACGAGCTGGCCGTGTTAAAAAAATATCTCGAACCATTGTTGAAATCTGTTCCTGAAAACCAAGCTGAATTTGCCGAAGCTTTGCGTTTGTTAAAATTTATGGGCTACTTTAAAACAATCGATGATGATGAAATACCCCCAACCTCTTTAATTCGTGAATTTTTAGGAGGAAGTAGTTTTAGTTATAAATAGAAGGAAAGTGCCTAAAGGTTGGAGTAATTAAAGTGCCTAAAGTATTTAAAAAAAGTTAACACATGAAAAAAATAGCAATGCTGGTATTTGGTATCAGCCTGATCAATTGTATTTTCGCTCAGGACGAAAATTTTAAAACACTAACTTATTTTCAAAACGATACCTTGCAGTTGGATCTCGATTTATTTCTGCCTGCCAATGCATTAAATGAGGCCACGCCCTTGGTGATTTTTGCACATGGCGGAGGTTTTAGTGGAGGAGATCGTCAGTCAGCTCACGGACTCTGTGAATTTCTGGCTAATAATGGAATTGCTGCAGCTACCATGACCTACACCTTATATATGAAGGAATCCAATCAAAGTTTTAGTTGTGATGGAAGTTTAACTGAAAAGGTAAAAGCCATACAAATTGGGTCCAATCAGTTTTGGCAAGCTACTGCTTATTTAATCGAACATCAGGCTGAATATGGGTTTAATACAAAACAAGTTTTTATGGCAGGGAGCAGTGCCGGTGCAGAATTAATTTACGGTGCGGCGTATTGGAGCCCCCAATTAATGGGACTCTATCCTTTGGCATTACCGGTGGATTTTAACTATGCCGGATTTATTTCCGGAGCCGGAGCCATGCTTGATATCAATTTAATTAACAAAAACAACATGTTGCCAAGTTTACTCTTTCATGGTACTTGCGACACTGCGGTTCCGTATCACATTGCACCTCATCATTATTGTAAAGGGAATGTTCCCGGATGGTTAATGTTATTTGGCGATCATGCCGTACACGAACGCATTTGTTCGCTAAATGGGAAGTCAATGTTGATCAGCTACTGTGGTGGAGGGCATGAGTACTCCTGGAAACCTTTCGATGAAGAACGTGAAAACATTCTTTGGTTCATCAAGCATGCTGTATCGGAAGAAAAATTTCAAATTCATAGCATTATTCCAACTGGTAAAATGTGTGAATTATCAGAAGAATATGATTTCTGCAAGTAATTTTGTATTAAAACAGAATTAATCCTATCGGAATGCTCGCATATATTTAGTATGTTTGTCAAAGCTTTAATGGCCATCAATTCAGTGGATTAAAAATATTGTTGCATCTATTGAAAAAAAATGTTGCACTTAAGTAAACAAAACTGGAATCGAATTTGTCTAATAGGTATAAAAAAGACGAAATAGTCTTTATATATGTAAAACAATTTAGACGAAAAAACATATGAGTTTTGTATTACCCACTTTAGATTACGCATACGACGCATTAGAGCCGCAGATTGATGCACGTACGATGGAAATTCATCATACCAAACATCATGGAGCGTATACCAATAATTTGAATAATTTAATAGCCGGAACCGATTTGGAAGGTAAAACCATCGAAACCATTTTGGCTAAAGCCGATACAGTACCTGCCGGCGTTCGCAACAATGGAGGAGGTTTTTATAACCATAATTTGTATTGGAAAGTAATGACACCGGGCGGATCGAAGGAACCCAAAGGCGCTTTGAAAGCGGCCATTGTTCGCGATTTTGGTTCGGTTGAAGAATTTAAAACAAAATTTGCCGCCGCTGCAGCTACCCGTTTTGGATCGGGCTGGGCATGGTTGGTAAAAGTAAACGATAGTTTAGTGGTTGGCTCAACTGCAAACCAGGACAATCCGTTAATGCCCGTTTCGGAGGTGAAAGGCACCCCAATACTCGGAATCGATGTATGGGAACACGCTTATTACCTCAATTATCAGAACAGACGTCCTGATTATGTCGAAGCATTCTGGCAACTGATTAACTGGGATGTTGTAGCCGATTACTTTCATGGTTAGTTGATTTTTGGTTTTTCCCCGGGGGTGGTTCCCCGGGGTTTTATTTTAACTTAAGTTCCATTTTTGCAATCGAATAAGTTAGTCAGACTCTTGACGACTTAAAGCATAAATTCAAAAGCGATTTAGCCTTACTTGAATAAATCAAAACATTACCCGCTAGCTTTTCAAGCTAAGCGCACTAACATTGCTATATCAAGTATATCCCATTTTATTTTTACATAACTCCCAAGAGCTCCCCCTCTGAATATGATGAATATTAAGCTTACCATTGGGTAGGCTTCTATTTTTTTATGGAACCTTTCCTAATAAATGATAGGATACAGCTCTTCCTAAACGCCCTCGTTTGGATCACTTCATAATACGGGATCACATGACATTCTTGTGGGAATGATTCATTAGAATACATTATTCTTTTGAAAAACGTCCATCATTTTTCTGGTTATCCAATTTATGAACTTGAGTAGCCAGTCATCCATTTTTTGAAAGTTCAAAAACATCGAACTGAGGAAGGTATGGTTTAATGTCCAAAACCGGTGAGCCATCCAGAATGTCAATGTTTTTAACATAGAGCAGGTTCCCTTCTATTCTTTCAAGGATAACAACAGAAAGCCCAATGGCATTTGGTTTTGCAGGTGATCGGGTGGCAAAAACTCCATGTGGTTTGGTATCGAGAAAAGGAATAACTGTTAAACCCTTATTTATTAGTTCTTTTTTAATATTAAAACAAAAGGAATGGCTCCTAATGCCAGGATAGAAGAAATAAGGTACGTTTTTTCAAGGCCAAGCCAGTCGCCCATTAAACCAGCAAAAAATACCGACAAGGCTGCTGTAATAAAACTTACTGTCATATAAATACTGTTCATAAAAACAGGGAACTCTTTAGAGCGGTCTTGCACGAGGGCAATAAATACAGGTCCTGGAGCAAACACAAAAAAGCCCAGTAGAACCAGAAATACAAAAGAGAGCCAGCCCACGGAGTTAATAAATAAGAACATCATAATGGGCGACATGATGCTTATGATTAGCAATGTCGTTTTTCTTCCTATTCTATCGGAAATTCCTCCTGATAAGATTGTGCCTAATGCTCCTGCCAATTGAAAAACAGCCAGAGCCGAATTGGCAAACCATAGGGACTCACCTTTTTCGGAGTAATAAAAGGTAGGTAAGAATGCGGTTAAGCCCGATTTCATAATGGCTCTAAACAGAGTGATGCCCATTAGCACCAAAAAGAAGGGCAAGTATTTTTTCAACAAAGCTGCATAATCTTTTTTATCAGATTTTTTTCTTATAATATCATCGGAGATCTTGAAGTTCTTAAGTTTAAAAAATAAAATTATTGATGCTGCCAAACCAAAAGGAATCAGTCTCCATATCCCTTCAAGTCCCCAGTATGAAACAGATGCGGTAATGATTAATGGGCCTGCCGTTCTGGCCAATTCACCACCAAACATATAATAGCTCATTCCGCGCCCCGTATACTTACCCGATAAACGTTTAACCATTGTTGGGGCCGGTACATGGAAGGTTGCACTGCTAATTCCCATGGTAAAAAGCAGTATTGAAATAATGGTGAATGAGGGTGCCACACCCAATAAACTCATTACTATAGACGTAATGGCTGGAGCAACTATAATAAAATATCTGGGTGCTGTTTTTTCTGCAATAATTCCAATAAGAGGGTTTAACAACCAAGGAATGCGGCTGATTAGGTCCCATAATGATGCCATGGCGAGAGTAATTCCAAACTTTTCAATCAATAAAGGCCTAAGTGGAGCTAAAAATGAAGAGTATATATCGTGTAACATATGTGATGCCGAAACAAGAATCACATTTCCAGATTGAAATTTTTTAGACGAGGGTGTTTCTTTCATTAATAGTATGTTTTGCTAAACATTGTGCCGTTAATGCTAAAAAATAGTATTGGTTAGGCTTTGTAGTGGAACAAAAGTATATGAAATTCCTTTAAAAGGTTTTATTTGTCGATAAAGGGGGATGTATTATCCTATTTAATGATGATGAGTTGACAAATATTCCCAAGCCACATATTAATCACTACTTTTATGCCTATAAAATGTGATTAAGCTTCATTAAAATGTGATGGTTATTGCATAAGAAGAGAATTTATTAATTGAGTTATATTATAGGGAACACAAAAATGGATACTATAAATTTAATGCATTATTCACCAACAGGAACAACCCAAAAAGTTGTAAAAGAAATAGGTCAAAATCTGGAACTAAAACTTACTTCAGAATATAACATTACGAAAATACAAACAGAAAGTATATCTGAAGTTAGTGACAACTGCCTAACTATAATTGGCGTACCTGTATACGGAGGTCGTTTGCCAATGATCGCTGTTGATGCCTTAAGAAAGTTTCATTCAAATCATTCACCAGCTGTAATTGTTGTTGTGTATGGTAATCGGGCTTTTGAAGATTCCCTTTTGGAATTGAACGAAATTGTAAGTACTTGCGGTTTTCATGTAATTGCTGCTGCAGCATTTATTGGAGAACATTCATATTCATCAATCGATAAACCAATTGCACCGGGAAGACCAGATAAATTGGATTTAATGAAATGTAACGATTTCTCTAAAATGATTCTTGATAAACTGAATAGTTTAAAGCAAGGGAATAAAATTTCTGAAATCGATATTCCAGGGAATTATCCATATAAACAACGTAATCAATTACCAGTAAATATATATCCTGAAACCAATAATGCGAAATGTGACAATTGTGGAATTTGTGTCGACATTTGTCCTTCAAATGCGATAACAAATTATCCAATAACAACCAATGGCGAATTGTGTACCTGGTGCTGTGCTTGCGTTAAGGTTTGTCCGAATGAAGCGCGAATTTTTGATAATCCGACTATAAATGCCGTAAAAGACAGACTCTTTTCTGCCTGTTCTGACAGAAAAGAACCCAAGTATTTTATATAATTACTATGTTTTTGAGTGAATTGATGATATCGTATGGAATGGTCATATCTCCAAACCCACTTCCCAGATCGATACCTGGTTTTCGTGAACCATGAAAATCGGTTCCACCGGTAATTAGTAAATCGTGATGTAAAGCAATCTTTTTAATTTGTTCGATATATTTATCGGAATGCGTAGGATAAATGCATTCAATTCCTTTTAAACCATAGGATGCCAGTTCACCTAAAAGCTTATCCAATTGGTCTATAGATAGACCATACTCTTGGGGATGTGCTAAAACCGGAATGCCACCAAGTTTGGTAATTAATGTTATAGCATCCTTAGTATAAATGGAATTTGCCTTGATGTTGTTATGCACACTGTTTAAAATAGTGGCCATTTCGTTCTCGTTTTTATCAATAAAGTAAGCTAAAATGTGAATTCCGAAATATGAAATGGGCGAACTGGTCGATACTTCCATGCCGGGTATTAATTCCAGGGGAAGTTCATTTTCCCGAATATAGTCTGCAGCTTCCTGTATTCCGTCCATAGTGTCATGATCGGTAATGGCAATTGCTGAAAGTTTCTTTTTTACAGCATAATCAACAAGTTCTTTCGGGGTATATGTTCCATCAGAAATCGTTGTGTGGATGTGTAAGTCAATAGTAATATTGATTTGATATTCTATTTTAAAAAATATGAAATAAACCCGCATAATGAACAATAGTTCATTAAATTTGCAATGAACTATTGATTATTCAAAATATGTCACCAAGAATAAGAGTGCTTAGAAAAGTATTAAATCCACCCCTAATTAGTGGGTTTAAGCCTTATGGTCAACAATTGGAAAAGCCAGATTTAGAGCCTGTTAATTTATTATATGAGGAATATGAAGCCATGCGATTAAGTGATTATCTCAAACTTAATCATCATCAAGCATCTGTTAGAATGGCTGTTTCCAGACCAACATTTACAAGAATATATGCTTCTGCTCTTCAAAAAGTTGCTTTAGCATTTGTCGAAGGCAGACAAATAACGATTAAAGGAGGTGAAGTTTATTTTGAGAGTAACTGGTACCATTGCTCTGAATGCAAAAGTTATTTCAGTAATCCCGAAAAAGACAAAACAATTGAAAATTGTTCATTATGTGGTAGCCAACAGTTTAATGAATTTGATTATACCTATGATGATACTGCAACTAAAAATTGTGATGATTTGTGGCTTTGTCCTGATTGTGAATTCGAGCAAAAATCGCAACAGGGACAAAAACGTAATCAGGAAGTATGTCCTACATGCAATGATGTTATGATACGGAAGATCTAAATTATGAAGATTGCAATTACATCAACAGGAAATTCATTAGAATCAACAATCGACCAACGATTTGGCCGCTGTGAATATTTTGTGATTTACGATAATGAAAGTGAAGCAATGGAATTTATTCCTAATCCGAACAAAAATTGGGAGGAAGGTGCGGGTACTGCTTCAGTGCAATTAATGGCATCTCGTAATGTAAATAAAATAATCTCAGGTGATTTTGGAATAAAAATAAAATCATTGTTTGATAGTTTGAAAATCCAAATGATTGTTCTAAAACAGCCAAAAAAAAAGATTATCGATATTATTACAATGTTAAACCATTAAAATACAATGATATGTCAAAACTTGATGGTACAGGTCCAAAAGGAGAAGGTTCTCAATCAGGACGTAAACTAGGAAAATGTAGCACAGCTACAGATGAAGAAAAATTACAACTGCTAGGTAAAGGAATGGGTAAAAAACGTCATTCCGGTGAAGGTACAGGCAAAGGAAAACGCTTGCAATACGATAAAAAATAGTATTAATCATTAAATAAGGAGGTCATTATGCCAGGTTTTAATCAAACAGGTCCAATGGGACAAGGTCCTATGACAGGTCGTAAAATGGGACGTTGTTCTAACCCCGAAACGAACCCACAAGATCAAACTGCCGAATCAAAAGATAACGCCATAGAAAACAGTCCTGATAATTTTCAGGGAAGAGGCTTTGGCTTTGGACGAGGTAGAGGTAGAGGAGGACAAGGATTCGGAATGGGACGACAAAACCGTTTCGGAGGCCGATTTTAAATTATTTCGGAGAGAGGCTAAATATGCCTCTCTTTATTTTAAAAAAAATTAAAACAATATTATGAACACAGTTCGTGATTTATTACAGATGTCTGGATATTCCGATCGGGCTATAGAATATTATGAAAATACTTTAAATGTTGGGAAAATTGAAAAACCAGATGCCCATTTCGCCTATACAGGACCTTGCGGAGATACGATGGAACTGTTTTTGAAAATATCGGATGTTATAAGCGATGCTAAATTTCAAGCTATCGGATGTATAGGCACATTTATCTTCGGATCTGCTTTAACAAAAATGATAATTGGCAAAAAATTGAAGGAGTGTGAGCTTTTTGATGAGACCAATCTACTTGAACATATTGGTGAGGTGCCGGAGCAAAAAAAACATTGTGCACATTTAGTTGCAGTAACTTTCAAAAAAACAATTGAACAATTAAAAATATAGAAGAATACTGAAAAAGTAAATACCATGTTTGGGAAAGGGAAAAATCAACGAAATAAATTACAACAGAGAGGTAGGGGTGCATCACAGTTTGGTGTTTGTAGTTGTCCTCAATGCAATTATTCAGTGACTCATAAACGGGGAGTTCCTTGTGCTACATTAATATGTCCTCAATGCAATATCCCGCTCATAAGGCATACTCATTCTGAAAATACCAACAAGCAACAAATTCCTAATGCAAAGGCTAAAATTTCAAGCTACCCAAAAATTGATACTAAACTTTGTATCGGTTGTGGGGCATGTGTGGATATATGTCCTTCAGAAGCTATTCACATAGAAGATGGTAAAGCAGAAATAACGATAACTAAATGCAAAAAATGCAGAGCATGTGTAAAGGTTTGCCCGGTAGAAGCAATCACCTAAAAAATTAATCTATGTCAAAAGCCGTTTATTACATGGTACGGTATATCGAAAAGAATTGACATTAGCGTATAAATAGCAATACTTTAACTACATAAAAGATGGATCCGCTTAGCCTAATAGAAAAACAAGAATCACTGGATGTTTTGAATTACCAGATCAGAGCCTGTGAAAAATGTGCATTATCGGCTACCCGGAAACATGCACTTACAGGTGAAGGAAACTTAGGTGCCAAGATCCTTTTTGTTGGTGCTTGATGAAATGAAAATATTTCCATTGACCCATCCATCTGCTCTTTTATATAATCCCTCTTTTGAACCGGGCACCATAGAGAAATATAGTAAGCTGCGTACCTATTTGTAGGTTTAAATTAGAAAGACATAAAGAGCATGTGTAAAACTGAAATAAACATAAACGAAAAAGACGTACACGATCTGGAAGATTGGTTTTTTCATTATGTACAAACATTTAAAAATGGAGATAAAAACGTTCAGGAAAATATTCTTTTGAAAGAAAACCATACGATGCAAGTAGGTAAAGAAATTTTCAATATCGGGAAACAGCTTAAATTGAATAATGATGAATTGCGCTTATCCAAGGTCATGGCACTTTTCCATGATATTGGTCGTTTTGAGCAATATGCCCGCTTTAAAACTTTTGTTGACAAGAAATCAGTAAATCATGCTGAATTAGGTGTTAAAATATTAAAAGACAACAAGGTTTTAACTAGATTGGATGAATCAATGCAACATTTAATTCTCCAAACAATATTGTACCATAATCGCGCATCACTTCCTGAAAAAGAGACAGATACTTGTCTGTTTTACACAAAATTGCTACGCGATGCGGATAAGCTGGATATCTGGAGGATCGTTACCGATTATTATAAGCAGAAAAACGGCAAACAAAATGTTGCACTTGAACTTGATCTACCAAATACCCCCGGGATTTCAGATGAGGTTTATCAGGATTTGATAAATATGAGAATAGTTGATATTAAGCACATTAAAAATCTGAATGATTTTAAACTACTTCAAATGGGATGGGTCTTTGATGTCAATTTTGATTCAACTTTCCATACTATTCAATCAAGACATTATATCGAAATGATTGCTGATGTTTTACCAGAATCAAAGGAAATTCAAAATATAATTAGAATTGTTCAATTGTATCTTAAGCAACGGACCCTTATTGTGTGACCCCAAAATTAAGGACTGAGCTTTTACAAGCCGATGTTATTTTACCATCTCTCGACGCCGCCAGTCAATCCTCTTTTGAAAAGATAACCCGACCAGATTCAAATAAATATTTAGGAGCGTTGGAAGTAAACAATAAAATTGAAACAGTTCAGCTTGAGCGAGGTATTTTTTATGAATTAAAGCATAAATAATTCCGTTTAATATTGATTTGATGGTTTGTTTGCAAGGTCAACCACCACAGCCCCAAAGGCTTTTTTACAGCATCAGGTCCAATATCATACAATATTTTGGCAAAGGCAGCATCCTTGTTTGAAATTGCTAGTTTTTGTTTGAATGTTCAGTCAGGAACAAAAGCCAAAAATCGGATCAGTTCATAATTCGGGTTGTTTTTATATTTACGCATAAATTTTAGCCACTCTAAAAAGGAAGAATTCAATATCCACAACCCCTCTAAGAGTTGCCCTAAAAGCTTTTAGTTTAGCATTAAAAGATTCAGCAGAAGCATTCGTACTGCGAT
>JBGUEP010000062.1:0-27746 GCA_041821245.1 Prolixibacteraceae bacterium | reverse complement strand
GCGATTTGGAAATTCTGGTTCATGAACCTATTCCAGCCGGAAAATTTGAGCATGTTAGTGCCTGGGGATGGTACAATGAATTTCCACATTGGAATTGGTACGGTAATGAAGGTGAATTACTTACTGTGACTGTTTACAGCCGAAACGAAAAAATTAAATTAGTACTGAATGGCAACGAAATAGGTATTCATGAAGTAGATAAATCAAAGCTAAGTGCAGTTTTTCAGGTACCTTATGCATCCGGCGATCTTATCGCAATTGGCCTGGAAAATGGCAAGGAAGTAAGTTCTAAAAGTTTAAAAACCACAGGAAAGCCTTATCAATTAGTGGTAACAGCCGAACAAGAAAACCTTAATGGTAATCCCGACCTGGTTTATTTTAATGTTGAAGTGCAAGACGAAAATAATGTTTTGGTACCAACAGCTGTTGTCCCGGTTGAATTTGAACTGGAAGGGGATGGTATTTTACAGGCTGTGGGCAATGGAAACCCAATTGACTTAAAAAGTTTTCAGCAAACAAAGGTGAATACATTCAAAGGACGATGTCAGTTGATTGTTCGTGTAAATGAAAATGCCAAAGAAATTCAAATTAGAGCAAAATCAACAACACTGGAAGAAGCCATTGCAATTTTAAAAAGAACAAATTAAAGAAGAATAAAGAAAATCCAATCAATTAGCAAATAGATAGTTGTAGTTTACGAAAATCCAATGGATTAAGAGCTAATAATTAGCTTGAATTTTTATATTTACCTGTAATCAATTGTTAACTTGGACATCGTTCATTTTTTTGATGATTTTGATATGCTCAATTCTTTGGTTTTTAATAATAGTTTCATTCGATCGATAAGGATAATTGTCCTTGCCACCTTTAGTTTTTCGTTGCAATCATTTTCAGCGGGAGGTTATTTTGAAAAAATCAATGAAAACAGCAGTTTAAATAGTAATTATATTGATTATATATATCAGGATAGTTATGGTTACATTTGGATTTGTACTGAATTCGGCATTAATTATTACGATGGTTACAATGTATACAATGTAATTATCCCCTCAAATAAAGCTACAGTCGGTTCCCCTCCCTATGTACGCGATATGGTTGAGGATGCCGACAAAAACATTTGGATTGCCACCAGTGCCGGACTATTGGTTTATAATTTACCCAGCCAAAAACTATCATGGGCAAGCTTCAACAAGGAAATGACAGCCGACGCCACCAATGTATTGCAAGTTAACCTCGATGCAAACCACAACTTGTATGTACTTACGGATACACATTTTTATCGGTACTCGAAAGCTGACAAGGCTTTAATAAATATTGATATTGAAGATTTTCAAAACTATCATTTTAACCGAATGGTAGTTGAGTCTGATGGCACCTGTTGGTTGACCAACAACATTGAAATAGTAAGATATAACCAACAAAAAAAAACCATCACGAATTACAAAAACCAACCGGAAGATGGTTGTAGCATTGGCTCTTTTAACATCAATGATCTTTTTATTGACAGCAAGCAGCAAGTATGGATACTTTTGTCGTCGGGATTGAATAAATATGTACCTGAAAGTAACTGTTTTGAAAGATACGAAGGCATTGGTGGTATTTTAGACCTTGCCGAAGATCTTAACGGGATTTTCTGGCTGGCAACATGGGAGGACGGATTATTTCGATTTGATCCCACAACTGGTGTCTTTTCGAAACCAGCTAATGCCTTTAACGACGAAAACACCTCTGCTTCTAATAGTATCAGAGACGTATTTGTTGATGCCGACAACAATGTATGGATTGGAACAAATGGCGATGGGGTTAGCCTGTATAATGACCGATATTGGCAGTTTAAACATTACAAATACAGCAATGGTAATCCGAATAGCCTGAATTCTAATAAAATACGATCGTTTTATGAGACTGAGAGTTCGATTTGGGTAGGCACTGATAACAATGGAATAAATAAAATCAGTAAAGAGACAGGGAAAATTGAATACCTGTTGAGCCATTCAGAAGGCGGACAAAAAAGGGATAATTCTATAGTGATATCAATTTGTGAATATCCAAAAAATCAACTTTGGATTGGTACCGTTGGCGGGCTTCATCGAATGAAGGTAGACGATAAACAATACGAATTACAAAAGCTCGATTGTTTTGACAACGGTGTAAGTCAGGTTTGGACGATTATCCCCGGCAACGAAGGAGTATTATGGCTTGGCACTTTGAACGGACTAGTAAAGTACAATCAATACACGAACAAGGCAGTTTTATTCAGTCACGATCCCAACAATCCTAATTCTATAAGCAATAATGGAATCCCAGCCATTTGTAAAAAGGACACCAACTTTATTTGGCTTGGTAGCAAAAATGGATTGAACCTACTTAATACCCAAACAAACGAAATTAAACACTATTACAAAAATCTTCAACTTCCAAATTCACTAGCAGGAAACAGCATTAACCACATTGACTATACTACCAATGGGGACTTATGGATTTCGACGAATACAGGCTTGTCGAAGTACAATCCAACAAACGATGATTTTAGTACTATTTCAAATAATGAATGGCCTTCTCAAATCATTTTCGGAATATTAGAAGATAAAAACCATAATTTATGGTCCACAACCCACCATGGCATTGTTCATTTTAAACCCAACGGTGAAATCATTAAGGTATACGACGTTAATGACGGATTACAAAGTAACCAATTTTTAGCAGGTGCTTTTTACAAGGACAAAAATGGTCAATTTTTTGTTGGAGGCACCAATGGCTTCAATTCTTTCGATCCTTCAAACATCGCGAGCAATACCATCACTCCCCGGACGCTTATCACTTCGCTCTACATCAACAACAAGGAAGCCAAAGTTGGAGAAGAAGGCTCTCCGCTAAAAAATAGCATTCGGGACACCCGTAAACTGGTTCTAAAATACAACCAGCACACCTTCAATTTAAATTTTACAGCAATCAACTACATCCATACTGAAAAAAACAAGTATGCCTACAAGTTAGAAGGCTTCGACAAGGAATGGGTCTATTGCAACAACCGAAGGACAGCTTATTATACGAACATTCCCCATGGCAAATACATATTTAAAGTGAAAGCCAGCAATAACGATGGCGTGTGGAACGAAAATGGCCAACAGCTGGACCTTGAAATCCTACCCCCGATATGGGCAACATTCTGGGCTAAAATTGTTTATTTTCTGATACCCTTGATCCTGTTGTATTTCTTCCGTATGTATTCCATTATTGGTGTTGAAATAAAAAATAAACTAAAACTAGATCAACTGGAGAAAGAAAAAGTAAAAGAAGTGTACGATTTAAAGATGCGTTTTTTCATGAACATTTCCCATGAATTCAGGACTCCGTTAACCTTAATTATCGATCCCATTGAAAATGCGCTAAACCAGCTTCCCAGCGATTCTGCCCTTAAAAAAACACTTGTTTTATCGCACAAAAATGCGGTGCGAATGCTTAACCTTGTTAACCAACTCCTTGATTTCCGAAAAATTGAAACCGGAAACACCCACCTCAACGTTTCCAACAACGAGGTGGTGAACTTTATAAAAGATTTGGTGAATTCATTTAGCGACAAGGCTGAAAAAAAACGGATTCATTTGGAAGTAAAAGCTAGTCCGGAACAAATCATGGTATGGTTCGACAAGGAAAAAATGGAAAAAATAGTATTAAACTTGTTGTCAAATGCATTTAAGCATACGCCCGATGCAGGGCGAATTACGGTACTGATTTCGTTGTCGGAAATGGATATTAAAAAAACCGAACGCAGTTTAATGGTTTTTCCCCGGAAAGAAAAAAAGGAAAGACGCAGTTGTATTCTAATTGAAGTAGAAGACACTGGCTCGGGTATTGCCCCGGATGAAATCAATCACATTTTCAATCGCTTTTATCAGGTAAAAGAACAGCAAAACAACATTAACAAAGGTGTTGGATTAGGGCTGTCGTTGGTTAAAAGTTTGGTTGAATTGCATTCGGGTGAAATTAAGGTCAGTAGTATTGAAAACATTGGAAGCCGTTTCTCCGTTTTGTTGCCCATGGGAAATAAACATTTTAAACAAGATGAGATTAGTGGAACAACGAATGCTGAAACCTTAACCGAAAAACAAATTGACCTAACATTACTATCCGACGAAGACGAAGTCAACGATAAGCACGAAAATAACGAGGCCTCCAACCAAAAAATCATTTTGTTTGTTGATGATAACCCTGAAATAACCAGCTATGTTAAAGATAATTTATCAAAAACCTATCGCATTCTCATTGGGCACAATGGAGAAGAAGGCATTACCCTTGCACTGAAATACATTCCCGATATTATTATTACTGATGTAATGATGCCTGTAATGGACGGGATTGAATTTACCCGCCATATTAAATCAAACAAAATCACCAGCCACATTCCTCTCATTATTTTATCGGCCAGAACTGCCAACGAAACAAAGGTTGAAGGGTATGTTGAAGGAGCAAGCGACTACATAACCAAACCATTTAGTATGAACCTGCTCGAACTTAAAATAAAAAATGTTCTTGCCGACCGGATCGTACTTCAGGAAAAGATAAAACAATCCTTGTTTACCTCCTCTGTAGAAATCAATTACGATTCGGCCGATGAGAAATTCGTGCATGAATTGCACCACTTGGTGGAAAAAAATATTTCGGAACCCGAATTTGATGTCGATTTGATAGTGAACGAATTGAGCATAAGCCGATCGCAACTTTATAGGAAATTGAAATCACTCACAGGGCAATCGGTGAAAGAATTTGTAAGGAACATCCGTTTAAACACCGCCGCCAAGTTACTCCAAAAAGGGGACTTAAGAGTGGTTGAAGTGATGGATATGGTTGGGATTAATAATCGTTCCTATTTCATCAAATGTTTCAAACAACAATTTGGAGTTAATCCTTCAGAGTATGGAAAAAATAAACAAGCCTAAAACCGGCAAAAAAATAGAATAATGCCGATTAAATCAAGCCTGTTTTTTTCCAGATGATATGATCAACCCAAACCCTCCCTATTTTAATTCAATTACCAACTGATAAATCGACTCAAGTCCCTTAGTATCCGTCAATTTTAATGTAATGGGCTTATTGAAATCCAATGTTGTTACCCCGTTCACAAAGGACTTGTTCAGCACTTTATTGTTTTCTTTTATAACTTTTACAACTGCATCGGCAGGAGAATAATCTATTGTTAACTGTAATGCCGTTAAATCGGTTGCCGCCAAAACACCAAATTTGATCACATTGCCGATAGCATCAATTTCCCCTTCGATTTTTGGGTTGAGGTTGCTTATTCTGGCACTTTTAATGGTTGGGTTCAAAACTGGAATTACCTGATAATTACTTATGCTTACGCCATCTTCGGCAGTAACGTTGTAGTGAAGCGTATCCTGATATAAATTGGCTGTAACATTACTCTTTTGGGGGATTCTCCCAAGGCGAACTCTCGAAAATAAAGAGTTGGAAAATTCAGCAATGTATTGTTTCGACATATCAGTTCCCGGTGGAAATTCAAGTAAGACATTTCCCGTTTCCGCATCTATTTCCCCGGTTATTCCAAGCTCAGGTAGGCTATATGTCAATAATTTGGCTTCAGTATTTAAGGGCAATTCACTTTTGTTAATCAGAACTTCGCCCGTATTACCATCGGTTGAAACAAGCGTGTAGACAATCTCCTGTGAAAAATCGTTGGTCGTTAACCCGCTGATTTGCTCCTTGCCATTTAGGTACACTTTTGTACCGCTGAAGACTTCAAATTTTGAAATTATCCTCGAAAGGTCTGCTGCACCTGGAATATCAATATCCACTGTGTTCTCGTTGAGTACACCAACAAATTCGTTTGAACCATAAAGTGCACCCAATTGTAATATCGAAAACGATTTAAAACGTGTATATAATCCATTTAGGTCCTCAACCGATATGGTAGCCGAAGCTGTTTTGCGAACGATTTCAGCGCCCGTAGGAGAAATGTTGTTGGCCACCATGTAGACCTGGTATTTACCCGGCTGGCCATACGTGTATTTATAATCGTAGCTTTCATTACTGGTACTGAGGTATACTCCAGAATAACGTTTTACATTGTAACCCGATTCTACATACTTCTCGAAGTCGTGCGAAATAGCACTGATGCTATCACCGGTCCAAATGGATATTTTATCAGCCTCGCCCTTAAATTTGAAATAAACTTCCTGATTTACTGCAACCGTAAGTACTTCACCTTCGTAAATCTCAGTGCTTATTTCGCCTTCATTGTTGGTAATAAATGTTGCAAAGTTTGCAGAAGGATCATCCACCGCTTTTTCGCATGACGAGAACAGTAGAACGATTCCCAAAACAGCATAGCTTATTATTGGTATATTTTTCATCCTTAAATATTTTTTATTTGCTTGATTATATGTTCGTTATTGCTTTTATGTATCCGTGCTTTATGTTTTTGTTGATGCATAATCAGAGTTGTTTCATTTGAGTGACTTGTTACAGTCCTGTTACAATCTTGTGCGTTGAACGAGCTGCTTTCCCAAATAGCTGTAATACATATACGCCCTTTTTAAAATTGCTCACATCAATCTCAATTTGATTGCCTTCGACTACCTCGCACGAGTATACCTCTTGCCCCATTTGATTAAATAACTGCACCTTTTGAAAATCAGTTCCGTTTTGGAATCGAATTTTCAGCCTGTCGTTTACCGGATTAGGAAATATTTCAACCTTATTGGCCAATTCATTTTTGCCAAGTCCTAAAAGTTCAGCATTCAAATGGAGGTTAAGGTACTCGGTAGTAATTTCCGACGGGGAAAATTCAGTACGATTGGACTCCAGTAAAGTGTTGATTGTATTTGTTTTATCACTTATTTCTAATTTGAATCCTAAGAAAGTAAGGGTGTCTGGATTCGAAATTTTCATTACCGACCATTTAAAAGAGGCTTCAAAAATATAATGGTCTCCATTGTCACTGATTTTGTTATTTGACGATGCAGAATTGATCTTTTCGACATAAGTATTTTCAGCAAGATCAAATGAAAACCAAAAATCATCCTGCTCAATTCCACCAACCTTGTCGTTGCCCCCATCAATGTATACCTGAATAAGCGATTGGGCGAGACTTGCATCCGTTTTGTCGACATGGACCATAAGGTATAAATAGTGTTTATCCCAAAGTAAGCTGTACCATGATTTATCGGAACTTAAAGTCTCCCTATTGATTAAGGATTGGTGATTTCCTTGTTTCCATACTTCGTCAATTTCTCCATCAATGTTTGGAAAAACGGCTGTTTTTTGAACATCAACGATTTCCTCTTTTTTCGTTGTTATCATTGCAGAAAAAACAGGAGATTCATTTCCTGCTGCATCAAAAGCCACTATGCCAATGTCATATCCAACGGACTGCTCTAAATCCACAATATTAAAAAAAGGGCTGTATATTGTGTCAATTCTTTTTTTATCAAGGCGAATAAAATATCCCGCAATTCCCAGGTTATCAGTAGCGGTTGGCCATGAAAGAGAAATGGATTTATAGGAAACTCCTTCCTTAAGATAGGTGATACTCGAAGGCATTTCAATATCTGTATTGTATTCATGAGCATAAGCTGTCAAGTAATCAACGGTGAACTGCCCCTCCGAAATGGTTTCAAACCGAAGTTGGTGAATTCCGGCATCCAAAGGATTTGATTCCCAAAGAAATCCATTGTCTCCGTACAAATCAGAAGCGATGTAAACATTTTTTATTGTATCTGTCAACACATCGTCGATGTAAACAGCTAATTGCCCACCTCCATTGTTGTGTGCCCCAAAAAGGGTAAAGTATTCTCCGAAACAACTGATTTCAAACCATTCGCCATTTTTAGAAGTCGTCATATAATCTTTATTGAAGTACTCATTCGATATTTGTTTCCTCCAATTTTCACTCCACTTAAATGTATTGATTTGAGTACCTCGTGTTTGATCATTTATAAGAAATGGAAGTTCCTTTGTTGTAAGGTCGAAAAAGCTTGTGTCGGCAGTTTCAAAAAAATCATTTAAGCAGGCGATCCCAATTGTATAGTTGGTTTTTGCTTGTAAATTTTCGAGCCAGAATTGGGAATCATTTGTCGACCCAACCAGCGTTGAATTGACAAAAATCTGACATTTACCTGTCTGCCCATTTTCCAATTCCCAATGGATTAAAGCGCGGTTATGCAAGGTTGAAGTTGTACCCGTTTTGATCACTTTTGGGGTAGAAGATGCCGACGATGAAGTGAGCAATACAACGGACCATGGATTGATTTGAAGAACATTGTTATTTATATCGGCAATTTTTGGATCCCAGTGTTTATTGTCAACACAACTTTCGTCGATTTTAAATGCGTGAAAACTTTCGTTTTGTCCGATCTTCAATAAACTTTGTGGATCAGTATATTCATAGGTGTTTTTTGAACGGTTAATGATAAGCAATTGATGCAAACCACCTTTGCCTTCAACAGGCAAAAGATCAATATTACTTGTTGAGGAGATTGAGGAAGCTATGGTGCCTTGCAGGTATTTACTCCCCCAAAGGTACAATTGACCTGGAGCCGATATGCTTTTGTTATCGGGCATTAATCCATAAGCACCGTCCCTCACATTCCACATCATAGCGCCATCGATGCCATTTTCAGCCAAACGTTTTATTACCGAAGCAAACCAAACAGCCCCAACATTATTGTGCGTTCGAGATTCATAAGGTGTCCAAACATATTGAACACTGAATTCATCTATAAAAAATTCGTAATTGAGCCCCTTGTTTTCGGCATAAGCCCTAATGGAGTTAATTGCCGAACCCGCCATCCAGTCAATGTTATTAAATATTTGATTGTTGCGTTCTTCTTCGGTGGCAGAGCTCTCTTTAGGCCCAGCTGCATAATGGTGCCACGAGAAAAAATCAATGCTGTTGCCTAAAATATCAATTGCTGGTTTGTACCACGTTTCATTTGGCCAACGCAATGCCGGTCCTCCAACTTTTGGCGTATAGTCCAGATCCAGTTTATCCAGCTCGCTTTTAAACCGAAGGGCCAATTTTTTTATCAATTCAGCATATTTTGTAAAACCGATGGAACGGGAGTAAGCTTCATCGTTTTCATTTAAAAATTCGTAATAATCAATCCGATGCCCTATTGATTTTATAATGCCTGGCAATTGTGCAAAAAAATCAATTAAAGCCTGCTCTTTATCCAGTGGTACATAATCGCCTGAAGGAGCAATAAAATCGGGCCAATCAGAAAAGCAGAACAATATTTTGGCATCTCCATAGCCCTGTGTAATGTTATCAAAAATCAATTTAATCCTTGTTGTATCCCAGCATTGGCTCTGCTCATTCACAAACGATTTAACCAAGCCAGACTGGTGAAGCCGAATGATTCCGGGCTTTAGTTTGAGAAAATAATCTTTATTGTTTTGTACAACTTCGGTATAATTTTTTGCCTGAAAATCGTTTACACTCCAGTGCATGTTGGTAATGCTTCCAATTGAATCACTCCAATTAACTGAAAGCTCCACCTTTTCTTGTGCTTTCGCCCCAAGCGTGAATAGGATAAACACAAGGCAAACAACCCAAGTATTTTGTTTCCGATTTGGCATAATTAATCCTTTTTGAAGTTTGAAATTAAAGTGAGTGAATAAGGTGGTAAGGTTTCCAATTCTTTTCTTGAATCTAAGATTTCCTCTTCAAACATTTTATCACTTATTCTAGCCTTGAATTTGATATCACCTTTTAAAACTGATGTTCCGAAATTAAACTGTTTTTGGGCATTTGCCTTGTTGATAATCAATACCGCCTGTTTGCCCTCGCTACTTTCTACAGCAATGGCTTCAATTTCCGGGTCGGTAGTCGAACTCTGTACCATTTTCCCTGTCAGGTATCGACTTCCCCACAGGAAAAGCTGTCCGGTAGACCTGATCTGGTTTTCGTTATTAATTAAACCATACGAGAAGCCTTTCAAATGCCAAATCATGTTGGCTTCAACCTTGCGCCGTGCCATATTCCTTATAATCAAAGCCTGGAAAATTGCACCAACGTTGTTGGCATGTCTGATTTCGAAAGGCTCCCACACCCATTGCACATTGTATTCGGTTAAACAGGTTTTAAGCTGAGGCAGACCGTGCCGGGCTATGGCCTCGGTTACGTATCCAGCTAGAGAATCGATGTGGTTAGCGCCTTTGTTTATGACCTGATAATTTGTAGTCTCGGGTGTGCCTGAGTAATAACCGTGCCAGGTAAAGTAATCGGTATTCTTGCCACTTTGATCTAAAAAAGATTCTACCCACACTTGTTTTGGCCAAGTTAGTGCGGGGCCTGAAATCTTAATATTTGGATAAGCCGTTTTAAGGGTTGTACTTATTCTATTAAAAAGCTCCCATAATTTATTAAGTTCATTGCTCCTTTCGTAGGTGCTTTCCATTTCATTAAAAACCTCAATACTATGGATTGGAATTTTTATTGATTGTGCTAATTCAACAAAATTCACATAAAGCTGAACCAATTCATCTTCTTCTTTTTTAGTTAAAACCCCATTCTTGCCCTTCAACCATTTAGGCCAATTGGCAATAGGATTGAGCATAAACTCAGCTTCGGGAAAAGCAATCATCGCTTCGTGAAAACAGGAGTCAATAAACTGCTTTTTCCATTGATGGCTATCATTATCCAGAAAAATTTCAGCAAGCCCGGCATGGTGTAAACGAACAAGTTTTGGATTCAGTTGGTGGCTAAACTCCTGCAGCTGCCGATCGGCAATCAAGCTGGGATTCTTCATTTCATAATCGTTTATGCCCCAATGCAGCGGGGTGATTTCGACTCCAGTTGCATTCCAATCAACGGCAATGGTTACCTTTTCGTTTTGAAGGGAGCAAGCCGTTGTAAAGCCAATGAGGCCAACAACGAACAAAATAAATAGGATGTTTTTAACCTTTCGCATGAGCTTAATTTAAATGCAACCGGACTATAGAAAAGCCGGTTGCTTATCAAAATATAAGATTTGAATTAGTTCTTGATTAGTTTATTGGAACTTATCTCTCCGTTGTTGTTTATTGTTTTCACTATATAAACTCCTTGCTGAAATTGACTTATGTTTATGGTTCCTGCCCCTTGCAAAAAGTGAGTCATCATCTTTTCACCTGAAAGATTATAAATTTCAACAAGATCAATATTTTCATCTTTAAAGTTGATCGTATTGGTGGCCGGATTAGGTGAAAATATAAGATTGTTTGCAGTTAACCTTTTTACTGAAGTTTTGTTGTCGATAGTTATATCGTAACCACCTAAAGCGAGTTCCTTAAACTGATTGTCCACAAAGCGTACTTCGTACTTTTCACCCAACGATGCTTCGAGGTATGCACTCACCGTAAGACTCAATGAATCTTCACTTAACACAACCGATGTTAATTCAACCGGCCAGGCTTCGTTGGGATAGCTTACGTTGTACACCCTAACCTGCTCAGTCGATAGAAGCACTTTTTCAGATAAAGCTGCGTTCAATCCATAATCGTTAACACCCCACATCGTCACTTTTAATGGTCGGTTTTTGGCACATCGGCAGGCCGAAGCAACGGTACTTGGATCCATGGTAAGTGCACCAACTCCTCCATCGGCTCTGATTACCAACATATGGGCAATGCTTCGGTCATCCCAGGCAGGGTTCGAAACGTAAACACTGGGTCCCCAGTTGGTTAAAGCCTGGCTATTAAATTCTCCCGAAGGATCCCATTTGCCACCACTGGTTTCACCCAACTTTAAGGCTTTCACCATTTGCTCCCAGCCAAAATCTTCTTCCCAGCTCCAAATGGTAGGTGAGCCTCCAAGGGCTATTCCCAATTCAAAATATTCCTCGATAGTTGGAATGTGCCAACCGTTAGGGCATAAACCTTGTGCATGCATGGCATGCGGATACCCCATTAACATGTCGCGGTCGTATACAAGGCCCGCGCCTTTATCAACAAGGGTTGAATCATTGGCTTCACCGTTCCAGGGGAACACAAATTGGGCAGCTGAACCATCGGGCCAATTGCGTACTTTGAGGTTTTCAAGCATCCACCAATTGTTGTCTTGCAGATAAACTGTTTCGTATAAGTTGTCATCAACATCCACTACATTACTGATGTCTCCGTAATTTTGGGCATAAATACTTAGGCCAAGTAGAGCTAAAATTGAGAAAGTTAAAAATCGTTTCATCGTTAATCTATTTAATATTGTTTTGAATGTATTTTATTTAATTTGCGCTGTTCGCAACCATTTTTGGGTTGTTGTTTAATTCACTTTGAGGAATAGGCAATAAGAAATTACCGTTAAAACCCTGATCGATTATAAGCTCAGTAATATTCGCCTTTGGAAAACCGCTTTTACGTAAATCGAGTAACAAACCGGCTTTATGCCAACGGATAATGTCGAAGTAACGAGTTGATTCGCAGGCAAGTTCAACCATGCGTTCGTGCTGAATTGCTGCCTCCAGGTTGCTTGCATAAACTGAATTTTCGACCTGTGGCAGGCTCCCAATCGATTTTAGGTAAGGTAAATCTTTGTTGCCCCAAGAACTTTGATTCTCGTCAGCCACCTGATTATTGCTTCGTTGGCGCACTTCGTTAATGTACTTTTTAGGATCACCACCCAGGTAGTATTCGCATTCGGCCAGCATCAACAACACATCGGCATAACGCATGTAACGGTAATTAATGTCACTGCCTACGTGATCGGAACAAATGTTGTCTTTTAGCCAATAGTTGTAATCAAAACCGTATTTCCGCCATCCATAAAACCGATAATCGTTATATTCAGCGCCCCATTCGGTTGACGAAGGCGAATTGTCGAGGCCAGGCCAGGGCAATTGATCGTAAGCAAGAACATTTTCGGTAAGCACATCATCGATTAAACGGTAATCGTTGTAAAAAGCCCCACCTGGAAACCAAATGGTGTAGTAGCAGCGATAATCCAACAACTCACCTGATGGGTTTCTTTCGTATTCATTTAAAATTCGGGCAGTTGGAGCCTCGTTCCACCACATTTCGCCAACACCGTCGCACATGGTCGAATTTTTAGCAATGCGGTTGGTTTCAACAGCACCTGAATTGTCTTGGTCAATCTCCCATGTTTTAACACCAAAATCGGCAAAGGAAATTTCAAACAAACTCTCATCGTTGTATTCATTCACATTTTTAAAATTGTCCATGTAATTTGGCAACAAGCTGTACGACCCAACTTTTTGATCAGCTACAAGGAGAAACTCTTGTTTAGCAGAATCGAGGTAAGCCTTTTCATTGTTCAATCGCATTTGGGCATAGAAGAGGTATATTTTGCCCAACAAACCTGTTGCCGCACCCAAATTGGCACGTCCCTGGTCCTCCGCTTCCCATGTATCGTTTCTAAAATTGGCTTCGGTGAAGTATTCTTTTGCTTGCTTTAAATCGGCAATCATCAAATTCCAAACAGCCGTTTCGTTTTCGAAAGCACTTGCCAAAGGTTCCTTTGACGTTATTTGTTTGGGGATAATTTCACCAAAATGAAGGACAAGGTGGAAGTAATAAAATGAACGTAAAAAATAGGCTTCCCCCAATAACCTTGATTTCAAATTATCAGAAACGTTTTCATTATCATTGATATTTTCAATGGCCACATTCGATCGGCGAATGCCATTGTAACTGTCGCGCCATAGAAATTCACCCAATGTACCTCCTGCATTATTGGTATAAGTAGCAACCGATACACCATCTTCTTCCATTTTTGGAGTATTTTTTGTAATGCGGGATTCATCGCTTCTAAATTGAGCAATTTGAGAAGCTGTACGTGTATATAAGCCCTGTTTCTGGAGAGAGGAGTAGGCTGCATTCACCAATTGCACGGCATTTGCATCACCACCTTGCAGGAAGTCGACACTAGGGTTTTCCTTATTCGGCCTTTCTAAAAAATCACCGGAGCAACTTGCCATAAAAAGCAGAAGTGCAGGTAGAATTTTCACCCAATTTGTTGAGGGGTTTTGTTGTTTGTTGTATCGTTTCATTGTTTCTTTAATTCGCGGTTAAATTATATTAGAAGCCTATTTCTATACCAAATGCAAAGGTGCGCGACATGGGATAAATGCTATTGTCAATCCCCCTGCCAAGTACATCATCTCCAACATATAATTCGGGATCGAGTCCCGAATAGTTGGTGATTGTAAACAGGTTTTGTACTGTGCCGTATACTCTCACATTGCTGAACTTTATTTTGTTGAGGAAGGTACTCGTAAGTGTATATCCCAATGTGATATTTTGAAAACGCGCATACGAACCATCTTCAATAAAGCGGCTCGAAGCCAAAGCATAATTATTGGTATGTTGTTCGGTATATCTTGGTGTAGTTGTCGATGGATTGGTTGGAGTCCAGGCCTCTAACACCTGTACCGATTGGTTGAATGATTTTGCCAGGGTTTCAGAGTGGTAACGGTTGTGGTTGAAAATTTCGTTGCCATAAACGCCATTAAAGAATAGGCTTAAATCGAAATTTTGATACATCAGGTTCACCGACAAACTGTAAGTGAAATCGGGCACAGGTGAGCCCAAACGAGTTCGGTCTTCGGCGGTGAGTTGCCCATCGCCATTGATGTCTGTATACCTTACATCACCTGCTTGTTTCCCCGTTGGAATATTGGTGTCGCCAATTTGATAAATACCATCAAAAACATAACCATAGAAATCACCTATACTGGAACCAACACTGGTAATAGTGAGCCCCTCGCGATAATACTGCGTTGTGCCACCCGATATGTAATCGGCTTTCCCCAGTGACAAAATTTCGGTATTTTCGAAGGTAAGCGTGCCAATTACGTCAACAGCTAATTTGCCTGTTTTATGACCCGTCACAGAAAATTCCCATCCGCTATTGAGCAAACTACCTGCATTTGATGTAACGAATGAGCTATAACTTAATCCGGTGGAATAGGGCATGGGCACACTTAAAATCATACCGTTGTTGACGTTGCGGTAGTAATCGGTTACAACTTGTATTTTGCCATAGTAAAGGTCAAGATCCATCCCTAAATTAGAAGTTTCGGTCGTTTCCCAGGTTAAGCCGGCATCTATCATCGAATTACTGGTAACACCAGTGGCCACTTGATTGTTAATAATATACGCAGCAGTAGACATCAACGATTCGTTGTTGCTTGAGCGACCACCAGGCAAATTTTGACTTCCAATTTTTCCATAGCCGCCTCGAAGTTTTAAATTCGATATCAAATCAATACTGCTCATAAAGGGTTCTTCACTAATTCTCCAACCTGCCGAAACCGAAGGGAAAGTGCTCCAACGACGACCCTTCTGAAAAACAGAGGTACCGTCGGAACGCATATTCGCAGTGAACAAATAACGTCCCTGAAAATCATACATTACTCTAGCCAGTACCGATTGCATAGCGTATTCATTGTAGCCACCACCTATGTTTAAGGTGGCATCGCCTGAACGCGAACCCAAAGACATGGGATCAGATACAGCATAATTATCGGCAAAAGCACTGTACCCACGATAAATCTCTTCTTCCTGAGTATATCCGGCCATTGCAGCAATATGGTGTGCTCCAAACGATTTGTTATAGGAAAGAATACTCTCGAATTGTGATACATATTTCCTGTAGCCCGATTGCGAAAGTGTTGTCTTATCAATTTGAGGCCCGGCCGTTCCTTCAATCCTTTTATAGTTTTTATTAACGCTCGTTCCGTTGTAGTAGATCAAATTGTAATTGGTTTTAATTTTTAACGATTTCAACAATTGCAGCTCGGCATAAAAACTACCTTGAATGGCTTCGGTATTGGAAAGTCTTGACCCGCCTAAAATATCGGCAACGGGATTTGAGTTGTTGCTGTTATCCAATTCGGTATTACCCTCAAAACGGTCTGCTGCGTTGGTGGATTCTGGATTATAGACCTGCAGTAAAGGGCTTTGCCTCATGGCATATTGCAACCTCGAAGAATTGTCTAAACTTTCGCTGGTTGTAATGTTGATGTTTTCACCAATGGTTAATATCCCCAGTTTAAAATCGCTGTTTAATTGAATGCCTGTTGATTGGTAACCCGACCCCATTTGTATCCCTTTGTTGTTTTTATGATCGATGGAAACCAACCAGTTGGCATTTTCGTTCCCGCTCGAAACAGACAAATTGGTATTACTTAAGGTTCCCAATTGGTAAATTTCATCTTGCCAATTGGTAGAATTATAATACTTGTTGGGGTTTACCAAGGCACTGTCGACCCTTGCAGGCCGTGCAATGCCTGCCCCATTAGGATAAAGCTTATTGCCCGATTCGTCAAGCATATTGTCAATAGCAAGATTAGACTCCCAATATTGAATAAACTCATCGGCATTGAGCATGTTAATGCGGTTAGTGGTATTCTGACCGCCGTATAATGTTTTGAGTGTCACTTTGGGTTCACCTTTCGATCCTTTTTTAGTGGTAATGATAATTACTCCATTTGAGCCACGCGATCCATAAATGGCACTTGATGTGGCATCTTTCAAAATCTGAATGGTTTCAATGTCGGCAGTACTTGGAGCCGACGCGCCAATAATACCATCGACGACATAAAGCGGGGAAGCCCCGTTTATTGATCCCGTTCCACGAATACGAATGGAAGCTTTGCCTCCGGGCGCACCCGATTGAACCACTGTAACCCCTGCGGCTTTACCTTGAAGTGCCTGAGCAAAACTAGTTACCGGAACTTTTGCAATTTCATCCTTATTAACGGTGGTGATCGATGAAGTTAAATCAGCTTTTTTGGTGGTGCCGTATCCAACAATAACAACTTCGTCAAGCGACTTCATGTCGGGTACTAAAAGAACGTTAATCGTTGTTTTGGAACCAACAATAATTTCTTGTTCAACATAACCAATAAAGCTGTATTGAAGCACTGATGAATTTGAAGGCACTTCAATTTGATAAAATCCATCGATGTTTGTTATGGCTCCCATTGTGGTTCCTTTCACCACAACCGTAGCTCCGGGCAATGGATTCTTGGTTTCGTCTTTCAAAATACCACTTATGGTTTTTTGTGAAAAAGAAAGAACTGGTATTGACAATAGAAACATGATGGATAAAATCTGCTTCAATCTTTGCATTGGAGCTGCACGCTCAGTCGGCTGTTTCCCTTTCGAATCCAAGAATGATCCTTTTATTATACCTTCGACCGGATTTACCCCACATGAGTTGTATTCAGCCGTGTTTATGTTTCCCTGCAAACAATTTCGTTCCATAAATATTGTATGTAAAAATTAGTTGGTTACAAATTCAATGAATGCAAATAGAATAATTACAATAAGCCCACCTATTAAAATTTCAATCAATATGATATTTCTATAGTTCTTTTTTGTTTTCATTGATCACATTTTAATCTCGGTTCAAACCTAGCCTTTTATTGATTTTGGCAGGTTCCCTAATATTCCAAATATCTATGCTAACGTCTAAAATCAATTTAACCGATTTGACACTAACCGATACAATGAAATAGAGAAATGAGACAATAGAAGTAATTATTGGGATGTTAGATTACGCCTTTTTTTATTTTCAGTGTCATCTTTGTAATTGTATCGGAAAAAGCAATTAAGGTAAATTAACTACACGATCCATTAACTGGCCATGGAGCTCATGTTTTTGTAGGTTGCACTTTATTAAAACAAATTTTAAATATGAAATCTATTTTTCGTAAGACAACAGAAACTTCAATCATGCTGCTTTTTTTATTGAGTTTTGTATTTACATCATGTAATTCGCAAAAGCAAAACACAAATGACACATGGGCTGAAATAAATGATACCTTAAAAAGCCGATGGGATAACTATATCGGGCAGCATGAACTGTTACCCAAGCCGTATACCAAGGCTTTGGGAGCGCAAAAGGAATTTTATTATTGGGATGTATATTTCATAAATAAAGGCTTGTTAGTTCATGAACGTTTTGATTTGATAAAAAATAATATTGATAACCTAACTTTTGAGATTGATTCTTTTGGTTACGTGCCTAATGCTTTGGTTAGTTGGGGTATTAGTAGGAGTCAGCCACCCTTTTACAGCATGATGGTGCGCGATTATTACGAAGCTGTTTCAAGCGTAGATAAAGGTTGGCTGCTTAAATGCTACAATGCAGCCTTGCAAGAGTACGCTTTTTGGAATAATGCTTCAACAAAAGTTAATGGAAATAATGCTACGACTATTGAAGGTTTAAGTCGCTATGGATATATGGCTGATACGGCTTCATTAGCTTCTGTTTACAAGGGTATAAGTCACCGTTTCCCAGAATTGCCTGAAATGACCGAAAATGAAAAAATAAAGTTTGGTGCTGATATTATTGCTGAATGTGGCACAGGTATGGATTTTACCTGGCGTTATCAACAGCGATGCACCGATTTTGTGTCGGTAGATTTAAACAGCAATTTATATGTTTATGAAAAGAATTTTAGTTGGTTTGAAAACATTTTAGGATTATCCCCTTCACAAAACTGGGATTCTTTGGCTCAAATAAGAAAAGAACGCATTAATAAATATTGTTGGGATGAAGAACGTGGATTATTTACCGATTACGATTTTGTAAACACACGACTGAATCCGGTTGCCAGTATGGCCATGTTTTGGCCCCTATATTTTGGTGTTGCAACACAAGAACAAGCTGCAAGAAGCGTAAATGCCTTAGATTTTATGCAAAGTGAATGGGGTATTAGAGCTACCGAACTAGTTGAAGCTCCTTATAAATTACAATGGGATGGTAATGCTGTTTGGGCTCCAGTTCAGCTAATGGCTTATGGTGCACTTAAAAAATATGGGTTTGATATACAGGCTAATAAAGTGGCAGAAACTTATTTGAATTTGGTAAGCAAAAACTGGCAGAATCCTTATCCTAAAAGTTTTGAGCACGATGGAGAAACGTTGCAACGTAAACCATGCTATATATGGGAAAAGTATTCGGTAGATGGCAATATTAATGATGCTGATTATCCGAGTAATGAAATGATGGGCTGGAGTGCAGGAGTATTTGTGTATTTTTTTAATGAGCTTAATTCTGAAAAATAAAAATCCTTAATTCTAGAATATTAAACAAAATACATGCTGTTGTAGTTACCAAATTTTAAAAAAATTGAAATGAAGAAAATATTATTTACTCTATTGATTTGCTACTGCAGCTCTTTTACAACTTTTTCTCAAGTTCGAGAAGTTATTGAATTAACAGATGGGTGGAAATTTAAACGAGGTAGTCATCCGGATGCTTATAACATCAATTTTAATGATAACTCGTGGGAGACAGTAAAAGTACCTCACGACTATGCCATTTACGGCCCTTTTGATAAAGAAGTTGACAAGCAGGTAGTGGCCATTACTCAAAATGGAGAAACGGTACCCAGTGAAAAAACCGGCCGAACAGGATCCTTACCTTACATTGGAGAATCCTGGTATAGAAACACCTTCATAGTTTCAGATTCTTCTACATCAAAAAAGACAATTGTATTGTTCGAAGGGGCTATGAGTGAACCTAAGGTTTACATTAACGGTGAAAAAGTAGGGCAATGGAATAATGGATACAATTACTTTTATTTTGATATTACAAAGTACATTAAGGCCAATGAACAGAATGTAATTGCTATTCAGCTTAACAATGTTGGTTTATCATCGCGGTGGTACCCCGGAGCTGGTATTTATCGAAAGGTCAAAATAATTACAAAAAATAAAAACAGCATCAATCAATGGGGCACTTATATTACGACACCCTTTGTTTCTAATGCCTTGGCAAAGGTCAATATAAAAACGAAAGTTTCGGGTGCTAACCTGGAATTGCATACTCAAATTTATAATGCAGAGGGACAGCAAGTAGCGACTCAGAAAACATCGCAGATTTTTAATCAGGAGTTTGATCAAAACATTGCTATTGAAAACCCTAAGCTTTGGAATGTTGAAACCCCCTACTTGTACACCGCAGTATCCAAAGTCTATTTAAACAATGAACTTCAGGATAGTTTATCCACTAAATTCGGCATTCGCAGCATTAAGTACGAACCTGAAACAGGATTTAGCATCAATGATGTTCCTACCAAATTTAAAGGGGTGTGTTTACATCACGATTTAGGTCCCATAGGTATTGCAGTAAATAAGGCAGCTTTACGCAGACAACTTACAATATTGAAAGACATGGGCGCCAATGCCATTCGCAGTGCCCACAATATGCCTTCGATGGAACAATTGGAGTTATGTGATGAAATGGGCTTTTTATTCCTTGCCGAATCGTTCGACGAATGGGCTGTACCCAAGGTTGAGAACGGCTACCATCGTTTTTTTGAACAAGATGTTGAGAAGGATATTGTAAATCTGGTTCATGCCACACGCAATCATCCGTGTATTGTAATGTGGAGTGCAGGCAACGAAGTACCCGACCAAAGAGGAACAAAGGGAGTTAAACGGGCAAAAATGATTCAGGATATTTTTCATCGCGAAGATCCTACCAGACCAGTTACCGTTGGAATGGATCAGGTGGAGGTGGTGATGGAATCGGGTTTTGGAGCCCTTTTAGATATTCCGGGCTTAAATTACCGAGTTCATTTGTATGAAAAGGCTTACGAAAAATTTCCTCAAGGTTTTATTTTAGGATCAGAGACATCTTCCACTGTTAGTTCTCGCGGCATTTACAAATTTCCGGTAAAAAAAGGGGCTGATGTTATTCACTCCGACTATCAATCTTCCTCATACGATGTAGAGCATTGTTCATGGTCTAATTTACTAGATGAAGATGCCGTTTTGCAAGAGGATAAACCATGGGTGATGGGAGAATTCGTATGGACTGGTTTTGATTATTTGGGTGAACCGACTCCCTACGATGCGGTATGGCCATCGCGCAGTTCGTATTTTGGCATTTGCGATTTAGCAGGTCTCCCCAAAGACCGTTATTACCATTACAGGAGTAGATGGAACACCAAAGATGAAACCTTACACGTATTGCCCCATTGGAACTGGTCGGGCAAAGAAGGAGACACCGTGCCGGTATTTGTATATACCAGTTACAATGCCGCCGAACTTTTTGTGAATGGTAAAAGTCAGGGTGTTCAGCGTAAAAACAATGCCAGCCCACAGCACCGCTATCGTTTGATGTGGAACGATGTAATATATCAACCAGGCGAAATTAAAGTGGTAGCGTTGGATGAACAAGGAAATGCTAAGGCCGAAAAAACAGTCCGTACGGCAAAAGAGCCCTACCAAATTAAGCTGGAAGCCGATAAAAGCACACTTCATGCAAATGGAAATGATTTAGCTTACATTACGGTTTCGGTGGTGGATAAAGCAGGAAACTTTTGCCCACAAGCTACGAATCTACTTAAGTTTAAAGTTAGTGGAAACGGAACTTTTCGGGCAGTCTGTAATGGTGATGCCACTTCGCTTGAAATGTTTCACTTGCCAACCATGAAGCTCTTTAGCGGAAAATTAGTAGTGCTTGTTCAATCCTCTACCCAACAAGGTGAAACCAAGTTAAAAGTAAACGGGAAGGGTTTAAATGGCGCTGAAATTTTACTTCAATCTAAATAATAACGAAAAATAAAAAACAGTATAATACAATTCATAAAATTGAAATTTTAGCATGAATAAAAAAGCACTATTAATCATTTTACTATTAATATCTGCCCTTTGCGGTTTAACTCAAACTTATAACATAAATAGCAATTGGAGTTTTATTAAAGATGAATCCAATACTTTATCCCCTGATAAATTGAATGGATTAGATATGCAAACCATAAACATACCCCATACATGGAACACTGAAGATGTTTATGACGACGAACCTGGCTATTACCGTGGCGTAGGTTGGTATAAACGCAATTTTTATGTTGCTGATAATCAAAAAGACAAAGTTTGTTATGTTTATTTTGAGGCAGCAAATCAAGAGGCTGAAGTTTATATAAATGGGAAATTATTAGGCAAACATAAAGGAGGTTACACGGCTTTTTGTTTCGACATAAGTAGCCTAATTCATTATGGGAAGGAAAATACGATAGTAGTAAAGGTTGATAATAAACATAATCTGATGATACCTCCTTTAAGTGCTGACTATACATTTTTCGGTGGAATATATCGCGATGTTTACCTGGTGTACAAAACTCCAGTTCATTTCGATATGACTAACCTCGGGTGTCAGGGTAATTATATCTCAACCGAAAAGTCAGGTAATGATAAATTTCTTGTTAAGATAAAAAGCCTGATACGAAATTCATCAAAAACAAGTCAAGAGGTAAATTTGAATTATACGATTAACAAAAAGGGTATTGAGGTAGCTGGCTTAGAGGAGTCAGTTTTGCTTAACCCAGGTGAAATAAAAATAGTTGAAAACAATCTGCAGCTTGTTAATCCTCTTCTTTGGAGTCCCGATAGTCCGGAATTATATGAGCTTGAGGCAGTAATATTACAAAAAGGTCAACAATTGGATGCTGAGTATAACAATATAGGAATTCGCGATTATAAATTTACCGGCGATAAAGGCTTAGTATTGAATGGTCAAGCATTAAAAATGCATGGGGTAAACAGGCATCAGGAATTTGGCACACAAGGCTGGGCTATTTCAAATGAAATTCACGAAAGTGATGCACAAACCATTAAAGAAATGGGATTTAATTATCTGCGATTGGCTCATTATCCACAAGATAAAAGCATGTTAAATAGCTGCGATAAATTGGGTCTTATTGTTTGGGAAGAAATTCCTGTTGTGAATGAAATTACAATGGATGAAGCCTTTTATTCAACTTGTGATACCATGTTGCGTGAAATGATTTTACAGCATTATAATCATCCCAGCATATTTCTGTGGGGCTATATGAATGAGATTTTTATAAAGGAAGGGGAAGATAAAAAAGGGGTAGCTCAGGATATTCGTTTTGAAGAAACCGTAAAATTAGCCAAACGTTTAAATGGATTAGCTAAGGAATTAGATCCGAATAGGCCAACAACAATGGCTTGTGAATATAAAGATTACTATAATTCTACCGGATTAGCTGATATCCCCGATGTAATTGGTTGGAATCTATATTTTGGGTGGTATTATGAACAATTTTCCGATTTAACCCGCTTCTTAAATGAAGAACACGATAAATATCCACAAAGACCCTTAATTATAAGTGAATACGGAGCAGGTGCCGACCCTCGAATTAGCTCTAACCATATGGAAGCTTTCGATTTTAGTCTGGAATTTCAAAACGCAATGATAACAAGTTATTTAGATCAATATAAAGCCCTTGATTATTTGAGCGGATCATCCATATGGGTATTTAACGATTTCAATTCAGAAAATCGTGGTGATGCAGTTCCTCATATTAACAGTAAAGGCTTAGTGGGTATGCACCGCGAGAAAAAAGAGATTTATTATACCCTGGTAAATGAACCAACAAAATATTTTGTTATTCCAATAAGTCGACATCAACTATTAAATAATAACGATTCGGATGAAGAACTAACTGATTCTCTTACTTTGCCCCAAAGCATAGGAAATAGCATTATGTACAATATGGAAAGCCATGGAGACCTGAACTATGCGCTTAATTTTGGAGCGAATAAATCCATTTATCATCCTCAAAGCCATACCTTGTTCATTGCATCTGATAAATTTAGTTCAATAATTGACATGATTGGTGGCCAAAATTATAAAAAGAAGACGTGGAGTGGCTACATTACGGGAACCAATGAAAATGTGTTGAATACCGATTTTGATCCCATGTATCAGACTTATTTAACAAATATTGAAATCTTAAAATTTGAAGCACCTAAGGGCTTGTTTCAAATTGATTTTTTTTACATAACAAGCCCAGAAAAATCAGATGAAATGCAAATCAGCATTAATGATGATTTAATTTTTGAGAAAATTGTGATGACTGTACCTGATAAAGTATGTATTGCTCAAAAAGAAGTTGTATTGTACAATAATTTAAAGGATTCTATACTGATCAATTTTGATGTTTTAAAAGGAGAAACTCGCCTTAGTGGATTGAAAATTAAAAAAATAGATTAATGCTAAAATAAGATAATACCTATTTGAAATATAAAACAGAAAAATGAAACACAAAAATCTTTTTATTTTAATGGCTATAATGGCAATAAGTATACAAAATTTTGCTCAAATATCAGAGTGGGAAAATCCCAAAATAATTGAACAAAACAGAGAGCCTGCTCATAGTTATTTCATTTCATATAGCAATGAAAAAGCTGCGATTGTCGATGAGTTAAAGTCTCCGAATTATCAATTATTAAACGGCATGTGGAAATTCAATTTTTCCAATAAACCTGCCGATCGTTCTATGGATTTTTATAAAACAACTTTCGACGAAAAAACATGGAAAGATATTCCTGTACCTTCAAACTGGCAAATGGAAGGTTATGGTTATGCTAACTACACCAATATAATCTATCCTTTTCCTAAAAATGCACCGTATATTCCTCATGAATATAATCCAGTAGGGCAATATAGGCATACCTTCGAGGTGTCAAAATCATGGGATGGTAAAGAAATATTTATTCATTTTGGAGCTGTAAAATCGGCTTTTTATTTATGGATAAACGGCGAAAAAGTGGGTTATAGTCAAGACAGCAAACTACCTGCTGAATTCAATATTACCAAATACATTAACGCTGGTAAAAATACCATGGCTGTTGAGGTTTATCAGTTTAGTGATGGTAGCTACCTCGAAGATCAAGACTTTTGGCGTTTGGCTGGTATTGAGCGTGATGTATTTTTACACGCTCGTCCAAAACTAATGATTAACGACTTTTTTGCTCTTGCTACTCTCGATGAAAGTTATAAAAACGGAAAGTTAGAACTGGATGTTGATTTAAAAAACTATGCCTCAGAAAATACAGCTAAAGTTAAAGTGAATCTTTACGATGGTTCTACGGTGGTATATCAGGAACAAAAAGATGCAAAAGTTGCTCAGGATGGATTGGCGAAAGTGGTTTTCACAAATACAATCTCTTCAGTAAAAACATGGTCGGCTGAAAAGCCTAACCGTTATACCTTGAGTATTCAGTTAATGAACGCCAAAGGAAAAGTGATTGAAGCCACGGCTTACAAAATCGGTTTTAAGTCGGTTGAATTAAAAGAAGGGCAGTTGTTGGTAAATGGTAAGGCGATTCTGCTTAAGGGCGTTAACCGTCACGAACACGATCAATATAAAGGGCATGTAGTTACAAAACAAACCATGCTAAAAGATATAGAATTGCTTAAGCAATTTAATTTTAACGCAGTGCGTACTTCGCATTATCCGAACGACCCAATGTGGTATAGCTTATGCGACGAATACGGTATTTATGTTTACGACGAGGCCAATATGGAAACTCATGATTATGGATGGAGTGTGAATGAATTAACCAAAAATCCTGATTTTCACGATGCCATTGTTGCTCGTATTTCGCGCATGGTGGAGCGTGATAAAAACCATCCGTCCATTATTGTTTGGAGTATGGGTAATGAATCGGGTACCGGGAAAAGTATGATTGACGCCTACCAATGGGCAAAAAAACGCGATGTAACTCGATTAGTGCATTATGATAGGGCAGAGCAGGACCCTGAATTTGCATCAACACGACATACCGATATATACGGATGGATGTATGGATCTCCAGCCAAGGCATTAGAAATGATTAATAACGACCCAAGCAGACCTTTTATTTGGTGTGAATATGCGCATTCAATGGGCAACAGTACCGGAAATTTGGTTGACCTGTGGGATTTTGTTCGGGCAAACCTTCAAGTGCAAGGTGGTTTTATTTGGGATTGGATGGATCAAGGCTTGGTTCTTAAAACTGATGATGGCAAAGAATATTGGGGCTATGGTGGCGATTTTGAACCAGAAGGAATTCATAACGATAGCAATTTTTGTTTAAACGGTCTTGTATTTCCCGATCAAACCATTCAGCCTGCCATGTGGGAAGTTAAAAAGGTATATCAATCGGCTCATTTTAAATTAACCGATGCCAGCCAATATTTATTTACCGTATTTAACGAATTTGCTTTCTCAAATTTGAATGAATATAATCTGGTGTGGGAACTTATCGAAGATGGAGTTTCAGTTAAAAAAGGCACTGTTGGGGCAGTAAATGTGGCTCCTTTTAGTGAAGGTAGCTTTACAGCTAATCCCGGTTATGATTTTAAGGCGGGTAACGAATATTTTATCAACCTACGCTTAGAGCAAAAAACCGAAAAGCCATTTTTGAAAGTTGGTCATGTAATCGCTAACGAACAATTCAAATTGGTATCAAAACCAGCTTCACTTGCTACCAAAAAGTTTGACGGGAAATTAATCCTTGCTGAAAAAGAGGGTAAATTGATTATAACAAGTGATAAAGTTGAAATAGCCTTTAATGCATTCACCGGAAATATTGAATCATATAAATTGAAGGGAAAAGAGCTAATGGTTAAGCCATTGGAATTAAACTACTGGCGTTCGCCCATTGATAACGATAAAGGTTTTAAAATGCAATTCCAAAATGTTATGTGGAAAAATATTGAGGAACAAAAAGATCT
The DNA here is from genome assembly GCA_041821245.1 of Prolixibacteraceae bacterium. Classification (GTDB taxonomy): domain Bacteria; phylum Bacteroidota; class Bacteroidia; order Bacteroidales; family Prolixibacteraceae; genus Roseimarinus. The sequence goes on along the minus strand of JBGUEP010000062.1, from coordinate 1,243 downwards.
GTTAGATTTCTCATTTGCTCAGCAAACGGACAATTTGGTTGAAGTGCAAGTAGTAAGTCAGATACCCTCTAAAGCAATATTAACTACTGCATATTCTATAACTAGTGACGGAAACATTAAGGTGAATCACCGTTTTGAACCCCTAACGAAGGAAATGCCTTTTATTCCTCGTGTGGGTATGAACATGCACATTTTAAAGGAATACAATAAGCTAAGTTATTATGGACGCGGTCCGCATGAAAATTATTGGGATAGAAACACTTCGGCTTTTGTAGGTCTATATAAAAACAAAGTAGCTGATATGTACGTGCCCTATATTCGTCCGCAAGAGAATGGTTACCGTACCGATGTGCGTTGGTTTACTATCCTGAACGAGCAAGGAATGGGGTTGAAATTTGAAGGTGAATCATTAATTTGTTTTAATGCCAATTATTTTAACAACGACATCTTCGACACGGCAAAACATACAGTGGATGTAGAGGAGCAAGATTTTGTTAATTTGAACATTGATTATAAACAAACGGGAGTTGGTGGCGATACCAGTTGGGGTGAAAAACCCTGGCAAAAATATACACTTGAGCCGGTAAATATGAGTTACAGTTTTAGCATTATTCCTGTTTTTAACAAATAAAAAAATATATGAAGTCACGAATTATTTGTACCCTTATACTTTTAACATGCGTTTTTTTTGCAAAAGCACAGGAGCAATTTTGGTTTGATCATACCCAGCCTTCTGATGTGCGAATTGAAGCCTTGATTGATGCAATGACTCGCGAAGAGAAAATAGGTCAATTGATGAATGAAAGCCCGGGAATCGATCGTTTGGGGGTATTACCCTACAACTGGTGGAACGAGTGTTTACACGGTGTTGCACGAAATGGCAGAGCTACTGTTTTTCCTCAAGCTATAGCTTTTGGTGCAACTTTCGATGAGGAATTGATTTTTAAAGTGGGTAAAGCCATATCGGATGAGGCACGTGCAAAATTTAATATTTCTCAACAAATTGGCAATTATGGATGGTATGCCGGATTAACATTCTGGTCGCCAAACATAAATATCTTCCGTGATCCTCGCTGGGGAAGAGGACAAGAAACCTATGGTGAAGATCCTTATTTGACATCAAGAATTGGCGTGAATTTTATCAAAGGCCTGCAAGGCGATAACCAAAAATATTTAAAAGTCGCAGCGTGTGCCAAACATTATGTGGTGCATTCAGGACCGGAGGAATTTCGTCATGAGTTTG
>JBGUEP010000061.1:0-28344 GCA_041821245.1 Prolixibacteraceae bacterium | reverse complement strand
AAGCAATGACAATTGAATCATTTTGGGTTGTTGCTGATTTTACAAAAACAATTTCTTTTGTAGCGACACCGCCTTCTACATCTTCAGCTTTAATGTAGTAAAGATTAATACCGCTTGTTTGTGAAGCAAGGTAGAGTTTCGTTGCTGGTCCAACATAGTCATAAACAACCATGGTGATTTCTGCACCCAAAACTGGTTTTGTACTTAGAGTATCGCCATTGCCATTAATTAATAGCATTTCCCTGTCGGTGCTGCTACTTGAAGAAATGGCCGCAACCGAAATTGTTGCATTGCCGCTTACATCTATAGATACAACTCGATATTCGGCCCCGGCAGCTATACTGCCGGCACCCCCCAGTTTCATCCTTGTGGTGAATACCATACCGTCAAGTTCTTTTCCATTTGGTTCAACCACCACCGATTTGTCGGCTGTGGCATAAATGGTTAATCCGTTAACAGTTGTCGGGGCTGTCAGTGTCCCCAGTGCGTTAAATTCATCGGAACTGATGTTCCATTCCCGAGTTTCTGCAAATAACGAACTTACAGACAGAAAACTCAATAAAAGAGTAAAAATTAGTAGTTTCATAGTCTAAATTTATTAGTGATTAAATAGAAAAATTAATTTGAAATTTGAAAGATCAATGTGGTTATTAAAATGGTTTTGGTTCATGGTTAATCGTATTAATTAGGGGGGTAAATATTTCCAAACCCCTTATTCTTCAATGATTCCAGGCTATTTTAAGTTATGGCCAATTTAATAAAATATTGCGTTTTTCAGGTAGTACAAATCATCTTTTTTAGGTAGTGAAATTAATTTGAGTTGAGCAAAATTATAACGATTATAGGTGTACATAAGTACTATTATGGCGTGTTCATGTTTTCATAATCAATGTTTTATTGAATGTAAGTTGTTTTTTTTGAGGCCATTCAGTTCAATTTCTATGGAAGTAAATCAAAACCCACTTTAAATTTTCAATTCGCAACTAATTGATACCTTTTTTGTATGAATATTCTACAGACAATATTTAATATTAGTGAGTGTATTGAAGATAGCCAGTGGAATTAATAATTCCTTCATTTTGAATTGCCAAATTTTCATTTGCAAATACCTAATATTGCGATCGCAATTAAAGTAAACTACTCTTATGGGAATTTTGGTTAATCCACGTGCAAAAGCGCTTATTTTTGATATCGATGGAACGTTAGCAGATACAATGCCTACACATTTCGAGGCGTTTAAGACGGTACTTGGCAGGTATGGAATTGAAATGACTCCTGAGCTATTTAATTCTGTAGCAGGTGTACCGGTTCAGCCACAAATGAAATTGTTTAAGAAACTTTTCAATCCAATTGGTTTTGTGCCTGAAAAAGTGGCCATTGAAAAGGAAGAAGAATATTTTAAATCCATTCATTTAATGAAGCCCATCGATGTGGTTTATCAGGTTTTGTTGGATCATGTAGGTAAAATGCCCATTGCATGTGGTACCGGAGGTGATCGGAAAATTGCTTCAACAACGCTTGAAGTGATTGGTTTGACGGATAAAGTAAGCGCAGTGGTCACTTGTGAGGACGTTGTGAATGGCAAACCTGCTCCAGATACCTTTTTGAAATGTGCTGAATTGTTAGGGGTGGAACCTCAGTTTTGTCAGGTATTTGAAGATGGTCAGCCAGGTATCGATGCGGCAATTGCTGCAGGAATGATGGTTACCGATGTTCGGGAATATTTGTAGTTAAAAAAAGCGTAGCAAACAATGAAATCTAATTTGCTACGCTCTGTAAAAAATAAAATACTTTCCTTATTCTTTTATCCACTTGACTATCTTATCGTCGAATGGTTTTATTTTTGGTGCTAAAGTTTCCACAACTTCTCCTTTTTCGTTCACCAAAAACTTTTGGAAATTCCAGGATACATTGGTGTCCATTTGGGTTGTTAGCCATAGATATAACGGATCAATGTCATCACCTTTTACCGAAATTTTTGCCATCATGGGGAAAGATACTCCATAGTTTTTTTGGCAGAAATCAGCAATTTCTTCATTTGAACCCGGTTCCTGTTTCATAAAATTGTTGGCAGGAAAGCCAATGATGACAAAATTTTGATCCTTGTAGGTGGTATAAAGTTTTTCTAAATCTTCATACTGCGGGGTAAATCCACATTTTGATGCGGTATTCACTACCAATACTTTTTTTCCTTTTAATTGCGATAAGTCGAAATCATTCCCTTCGATATCTTTTACCTTAAAATCGTAAAAGTTTTTAGCTTGCACACCAAACGATAAGCTTGTTAGAATAACCAGTGTCATTATAAGTTTGATTGTTTTCATTCTTTTGAATTTAAATTGAATATTCATTTAACTGCAACATCAAAACAGCGCTGATCTGGAATTTGTTTATCCTCCTTTTTAAAGGTTTACTAAGAAATGTTAATAAGTTGAATCCATTGAGTTCCAAAATTCAGCCGACAATTTTTATATTTGAGCTCAAATTAGAACACTGAATGAACGAGTTTATAGTTTCTGCACGTAAATACCGCCCATCTACTTTTATCTCAGTAGTTGGTCAACAGTCTATTACGGCAACACTTAAGAATGCCATTAAGAACAATCAGATGGCACATGCTTACCTGTTTTGCGGCCCTCGTGGAGTGGGGAAGACCACCTGTGCCCGAATATTTGCAAAAACCATCAACTGTCAGAACATATCGCCCGACCACGAACCTTGTAACACTTGTGAATCGTGTATGGCGTTTAATGAAAATCGATCCTATAACATTCATGAACTTGATGCTGCATCCAATAACTCGGTTGATGATATTCGTACCCTGATCGATCAGGTGAGGGTTCCGCCACAATTGGGCCATTACAGCGTATACATCATCGATGAGGTTCATATGTTGTCGTCTTCGGCGTTTAATGCTTTTCTAAAAACCTTGGAAGAGCCGCCAAAACACGCCATTTTTATTTTAGCAACTACCGAAAAGCATAAAATACTGCCCACCATATTATCGCGCTGTCAGATCTTTGATTTTAACCGAATTAAAATTTCCGACATTTCGTCGTACCTCAATTTTGTTGCAGGAAAGGAATCAATAGCCATTGAAGAAGCAGGGTTGAACGTCATTGCTCATAAGGCTGATGGTGCCATGCGCGATGCCTTATCTATTTTCGATCAAATTGTTAGCTTCTCAGGAAAGAACATCACCTATCACGACGTGATTTCGAACCTGAATGTGCTTGATTATGATTATTATTTCAAATTGACTGATTATTTCCTGAAAAATCAGATTCCCGAAATCCTGATGATTTTCAGCGAAGTGTTGGATCATGGTTTCGATGGGCACCATTTTATAACAGGGCTAAGTTCACATTTTCGAGATTTATTGGTTTGTAAAGATCCTGCCACTGTGCAGCTTCTTGAAGTTGGAGGTGAAATTCAGGAAAAATACAAAGTTCAGGCTGTTGACTGTGATCATGGTTTTTTATTGGAAGCATTGGACATCACCAATCAATGTGATTTAAATTATAAGGCCAGTCAGAACAAACGTTTGCTAGTGGAATTGTCCTTGATTAAAGTTGCTCAGATTGGGCAAAAAAAAAAGTAAATGAGGGCGATTTTGATTCATTGGCACCGATCTTTTCGGAAATCGTTGCTGATCCGATACCTACACCAAAAGTAAGCGCTTCCGCACCAAAAGAAAGCTCATCGGCACTAAAAACTGAATCAAGCATTGCAAAACCAAAGTCGGTATTGCGAAAGAAATCAGCAGAACTGGGTACACCTTCCATTTCACAGGCGCTTTCGGGTAATTTCAAAACCGAGGAAGTGGCTAAACCTATTGCTCATGAAGCAAATGCCAAAGAGGTTCAAAATAAAGAAAAGCCATTTACTCAAGAACAGCTTAATCAAATATGGTCAGAATTTGCCGATAAGTATACCGAACAGGTGCATTTGTACAATACATTGACCAGTGAGCTTGAACTGCAGGATAATTATCTGATTAAAATTACCGTTGAAAATTCAGTCCAGCAAGATCAAATTCGCCAGCTGAAACCTGAAATACTTGGTTTTTTGAGGCGCGGTTTGTCTAACTCTAAAATCGATGTTATTGTTGAGCTGAACAGAGCAAAAAATGAACATAAAATTCTCACCGAAGAACAAAAAATGCAGGCAATGATGAAAAAAAATCCGGCTTTAGCCTTGATGAAGAATAAGTTCAATCTCGATTTTAACAGATAAATAATATAAAACGGTTCGCCATTCAAATATTGTTTACTATTTTCATGCTATAATTCAAAAAACCAAATACGATGTTAAAAGAAAAAATGGAAAAAGCTCTGAACGAGCAAATAAACAAAGAATTATATTCATCCTACCTCTATTTGTCAATGAGTGCATATGCTCAGTCAATGGGGCTTCAAGGTGCTGCCAGCTGGATGAAAATTCAGGCACAGGAGGAATTAACACACGCCAATAAATTTTTCGATTATGTACATGAACGTAACGGAAAAGTAATTCTACAGCCAATTGATGCAGTTGAATCCGAATTCGGTTCAGTTATTGAGTTGTTCGAACGCGTTTTGGAACATGAAGAATACGTTACTTCACTGGTAAATAGCCTGGTTGATATTTCAATCGAAGTAAGTGATCATGCTACCCGTAGTATGTTAATGTGGTTTGTCGATGAACAGGTGGAAGAAGAAGCAGGTGTGAAGGAAATCATTGATGGATTGAAAATGGTTGAAGGAAAAGGTCAAGGTTTATTTATGATTGATAAAGAGTTGGGCGTAAGAGTATTTGTCGATTCTACCCAAAAACAAGCTTAGTAATTTCTCTAATATAGTTTAAAGCGATCCCTTTTGGGTCGCTTTTTTTATGCTTTCCAATTTCGTACATTCATCACCCAAACAAAACTCCTTTTTTCATGTTAAAGAAAATTCTGTTTTTCGTGTTTTTTTTGTTGACAATGTCATCGTTTTCACAATATTACAACGACGGTCAGGACCGGGCCGGAATCAGGTGGAAGCGAATCAGTTCCATAAATTTCGAAGTTATTTTTCCCGAAGGTTTTGAAGTGCAAGCCGAAAAAGTGGTGCATTTAATGGAGAAGTCCTATCGTTATACCACGCAAACCCTGAATCAACAACCTAAAAAAATCTCCATCATCCTGCATACCGAAACGGTAAAATCCAATGCTTTTTTAGGTTGGGCTCCCAGCCGAATCGAAATGTATACCACCCCGCATCAGGATATTTATGCGCAAGACTGGCTGGAGCAACTGGCCATTCATGAATTCAGACACATGGTACAAATCAGTAAGCTCGAAACCGAAATGCCAAAGTTGCTGCGCTATTTGTTTGGTGAACAGGCTGCTGCCTTGCTGACCGCCATGTATGTCCCGTTTTGGTTTATCGAAGGAGATGCCGTTTCAGCTGAAACCGGTTTAAGTACAGTGGGGCGTGGCCGGGTTGCCGATTTTCATCGTGATTTGAGAACGCAAGTACTGGAGAAGGGAATTTTTTCTTACGATAAGGCTTATTTAGGATCCTATAAAGACCACATTGCTAATTATTACCAATTGGGTTATTTTATGGTGGGAGGTGCACGTGAACTATACAATGAAACAATTTGGGAAGATGTGTTACACAATGTGGCCCGAAAACCACTTTCTTTAAGACCATTCGACCGGGGTTTAAAAAAGACCATTGGCTTAAATAAAGTGCAATTGTACGATACCGTTTTTTCCGTTTTAAAAGCCAGATGGGAAAAGGAAGACCAACAAATTCATCCAAGCCCAAAACTAATTGTCACGAATGAATCAAAGTATCCTACCGATTACCGCTTTGGTTTTGCGAATACTGATTCTACCTTTATTGCCGAAAAAAGAAGTCTTTCCGACATCAATCGTTTTGTTGAGGCGGATCAATACGGAAAGGAAAAAGTGATATTCACACCCGGATACCATTTTACAGAATCGGTTTCCGGAAAAGAGAATCACCTGGTTTGGGTCGAACGTTTATCCCATCCAAGATGGTACCATTCCGATCGCTCCTTGCTTCGTTTTTATGACACTAATTTGAAAGAACTTTCGGAATATACTTTTAATACCAAGTTATTTGCACCATCCTTTTCGCCTGATTTGACAAAAATTGTAGCAGTTGAAGGGGACAATAACTACCGTTTTTTTCTCGACATTATTGATGCAACAAATGGTGAAATCGTCAAGCAAATAACTACCGGCGACAGCGATTTCCTCATTACTCCAAGTTGGACAAACGATGGAGACCATTTGCTGGTGGTGGCCTTGCGTAACAATCAAAAGGGTATTTTGAAAGTTAACATCGAAAATGGTGAAGTTAAAGTGATTCTGCCTTTTAGAACACAGGAAATATCGCGCCCGGTGGAATACGATGGTCTGGTGTATTTTATTGGCGGCTATACCGGAATTGATAACATTTATCGCCTTCAATCCGATGGAACCATCGAAGCCGTGATCTCATCACGATTTGGAGTAGCTGATCATGCTTATCGGAATGGCCAGGTCCTATACAGCAATTATACCGCCAATGGTTATCAACTGGCTCAAACTTATCTCGATTCGATTCAAATACAGGCTGTTGATCTATCTTCTATTCAAAAAAAGTATCCGATAGCTGAAAAATTAGCCGAACAAGAGCAAGGTCCAATTGATTTCACCATAAATGACGGTATCACTTATTCCGCTCAATCGTATAAAAAGGCCGCTCACCTTTTCGATTTCCACAGTTGGGCACCATTGTCCATCGATCCCTATGCCCAAACCGTGAATCCGGGAGTTTCTGTCATGAGTCAAAACATGTTGAGTACGGCTGAGTTTGTGGGAGGTTATCGTTACTATCTGTCCGAGAAGCGGGGAGAAGTTTATGCCAATTTTAAATACCTGGGTTGGTTTCCGGTTATTGAAACGGAGATTTCTTCAGGCAACCGTGATTCGTATTACCTTGAATTACAAAAATATGTTAATGAAAACAATGAAGTGGTGAAAATCGACACCATCAAAAAAGACTTTGGCTGGAGTGAAACGAATTTTAGCGTGAATACCTATTTGCCCCTAAACCTGAGCAAAGGAAAGTACTACAAAAGAATACAACCTCGTTTGAAATACAAGCTATCGAACATTAATGCCGATGCAACAGCCTACAGTGGTTTTCCTGATGGCACATACCAGACTCTGGAAACCGGCGTATACATGTACCAGATTTTACAAGCATCAGAACAGGATGTCTTACCCAATTTTGGTGTAATGTTGGATATTAGCTACATGACCTCATTGCTTGGTGTGGCTGATTTTGGCTCCCTTTGGGCGGTTTCGAATGTACTGTATTTGCCTGGCTTATCTAAAAATCATGGCATTACAGTATACAATGGCTTTCAGCAAAAAGAGCGTATGGATTATTCATTTAACGACAGGGTACGCTTTCCCAGGGGGCATATGCACATCCAAAATGATCAGCTCTATTCTTTTGGATCCGATTACGAATTGCCGCTTTTTTATCCCGACTTTAGTCTTTGGAGTTTAGCTTATGTGAAGCGATTAAAATTGAAATTATTTTACGATTTTGCGCTCTATAGCGGCAACATCGTCATGAATAATGTTAACTCAACATACAACGGTAAAGTGCAATCAACGGGCATGGAACTCACTGCCGATGCTCATTTTTTACGATTTATTGCCCCCATTGAAATCGGATTTCGAACCAGTTATCTGTTCGATCAAAAAATATCATTCGATTATTTGTTCAACATTCAGTTTACTTTTTAAAACCATTCACTGAAACCATTGTTTCATCTACAAAACATGGATGAAATGAAAGAAATTCAGATTGCTGAAAAAATTAAAAACAGATATAGCCCACGAGCTTATACCAATAAAAAGATCGAAGAAGAAACCGTATTAACTTTGCTGGAAGCTGTCCGCTGGGCCGCATCGTCCGGAAATTCGCAGCCCTGGCGTTTTATTTATGCCACACCTGATGATCCTGAACTCTGGCAAAAATTACTGGACTGTTTGGCCGAATCCAATCAGCGTTGGGCGGCCAAAGCTCCGTTTTTAATGCTCACCGTTGTTCAAACCACCAACCCGGTTAAGGGACGTAAAAATGCTCATGCCGAATATGGTTTGGGTTTGGCCATGGGGAATTTCACAGCTCAAGCTTCAGAATTGGGACTGCAACTTAGAAACATGGGCGGTTTTTCATCAGAAAAAGCAAGGGCGAATTTTAACATTCCCGAACATTTCGAGCCTGCAGTAATGGTTGCCCTTGGTTATGCCGCTGAGCAAATTGAGCTGGAAGCAGATTTTGTGGTTCCGGTGGGAGAAAGCAGGCAACGGAGGAGTTTGGATGAAATCATTTTCAAAGGCGACTGGTCGAAAATGGACTAATGGCTGAAAAAACAAACACAGATACCCTAATTGTTGGAGGTGGTTTGGCCGGTTCGGTGCTGGCTTACCAATTGCTGCGCCGTGGAATTGATTGTGTTGTTATTGATGGCTCCATGCACAAAGCTTCAGCAGTTGCGGCAGGCATGTACAATCCCATGGTTTTTCGCCGTTTGGTGAAAAGCTGGATGGTCGATGAACTGCTTCCTTATTTCAATCAATTTTATTCGCAGCTGGAAAAAGAACTGTCAATTTCTTTCTTCCATCCCATGTCCTTTTATAAGTTGATGGGGGAGCAGGAAGTGAAATTCTGGGTGGAAAGGGCAAAAATGCAAGAAACGAAACCTTATTTGAACCCTGAAATTCAATTTCCATACGGTTTCGAAGCGATACATCATCCCTTTGGCATGGCTCAGGTTTTTGAAGCTGGATGGGTAAATCTAGGTAAAATGCTCGGTCAGCTGCATCAGCAATTCAAAGAGAAAGGTGCGCTGATCAACGAGGCATTCAATTATTCAGAATTAAATCTTTTGCAGGACGGAGTCAACTATAAAAATTGGCAGGCCAAACGAATTGTTTTTTGTGAAGGCAGTTATGCCTCCTATAATCCAATGTTTTCGTACATCCCGTTTAAACCTACAAAGGGAGAGGTAATTACCGTATTCTGTAAAGGTCTTCAATTGGAGACGATCATCAATAAAAATGGCTTTATTCTTCCACTGGGCAACGATGTCTATAAAGTGGGGGCAACTTATGAATGGAAGGATTTAACTGCAGAACCAACAGCAAGCGGAAAAAATCAGTTGGAAGAAAAACTACGGACCATGCTAAAATTGCCCTATGAAATTATCAAACATGAAGCAGGTATCCGTCCCACTATAAACGATCGACGGCCTGTATTGGGCGCACATCCGGTGCATAAAAATGTTTTCATTTTTAACGGATTGGGAACAAAAGGTGTGATGCTGGCTCCTTATTTTTCCAATCAGCTGATGGAACACATCTTTAGCGGCGGGGCATTGCATCCGGAGGTGAATGTTGGCCGATTTAAATTAGTTGCCGATTAAAACCAGAAACCCTTCTGTCAAAAAGCAGCGTTATTTTACTGAACTTGGTGGGTTTGCGGGTTCACCAATGATTAAATTACTGATGATAATATTTTTTGTATCGGTCATGCTAATTCCATTTTTAACTGAATCAATTTGGATGTCGGTAAAATAGACATCACTTACCTTTTTCTCAGGAAATCCCTGAATGACAATTCCTGTTCCTGTTGCTTTTCGGCACTTGATGTTTTCGAAGTAGATGTCTTTTATTTCAGTTGCATGTCCTTTGCCCTCGTTGTGATAGAAAGAAGTGATGAAAAAACAATCCTCGACTTCGTCGAATTCAATATTTTTTGCATAAATATTTTTTATAAATCCGCCTCGATCCGGATTCGATTTCAAATAAATACCGCGTTTTAATTTACCTGCAAAACTACAATCCTGAACAAATACGTTTTGTACACCAGCCGACATTTCACTGCCAATGACCAATGCATGCAGTCCTTTAAATTTGCAATTACGTACCACAATGTTTTCCGACAGCACTTTTGAAGCACGTCCTTCGTCATCGCGACCAGCTTTTATCGCTACATTATCGTCAGCATTGTTAAATTCAATGTTTTCAATCAACACATTACGCGAATATTCAGGATCGATGCCATCGTTGTTTTTATTTTGGGCATCGTAACGAACCGCCCTTACAATTACATTTTCGCAACGAAGCAGATGAATGCACCAAAATGGCGAATCTTCGATCTTTACACCTTCAATTTTTACATTTTTACAATCAAAAAATTGAATGAGTTGAGGACGCAGAAAGTGCCCCTGACCAAAAACACGTTTTTCTACAGAAACCCCTTGGTGATTCATATCGCGACTAAGTTGTTGATCTTCGTCTTGTTTGTTTTTCCATAATGACCAGGTTTTAGCCGCCTCACCATCGATTGTACCTTCGCCCGTTATAGCTACATTGTTACATTCCATAGCATAAATAAAAGGACTGTAATTGTAAAGGAAAGTACCTTCCCAGCTGGTTTTTACCACCGGTAAATAATCCGATGGATTGGAACCAAAACGTAAAGTTGCCCCTTTGTCTAAGTGAAGGTTGATATTGCTTAAAAAATGAATTGGGCCATTGATTAAGTAGTTCCCTTTGGGAACAATCAGTTTGCCTCCACCTTCATTGTTTAAAGATTCAAAAGCTTTTTGAAAAGCACCTTTATTATCCGTCTGCGAATCGCCATTACCCCCAAAATCTAGAATGTTTATTGTATAATCAGGAATGACTGGTTCCGTAATTTGATTAATCACAAAATCAGCAGTAATGTTTTGTTTGGTTTCGATTGAAGGCTGATTTTTATGACACGAAAAGGTGAATATAACTACAGCTAATAAAACGAATTGAACTGAAATCTTCTTCATGTTGAATTGTTTTTTTTGTTTATTCAGTTTTACCTGATTGCAAGATTGCTTAAAAATAATCAAAATAGATGGTGAAGGGAAATTTAACTGGTCAACATCACAGAATCATGTCGGTAACATAATTGAAAAGCAGGTAACATCTTTTACATGCTATCGAAAATGTTACAAGTTTGATACACTTTGAACGAAAATTGATACCACGATCCCTCGTCTTTACTCTAGTTTTGATGCTGAATTCAAACGGTAATCACGATGAGAAAAAATGCTTATGTAATATCAAACGCCTTTATTGCTGCCCTTGGAGGATTACTCTTTGGTTTTGATACCGCAGTAATTTCAGGCGCAGAACGATCGATTCAGGAAATATTTCAACTGGATGGTTTTTGGCACGGCTTTACGGTAGCCATTGCCTTAATCGGTACTGTAATTGGAGCTTTACTAGCCGGTAAACCCGCCGATAAATATGGTCGTAAAAAAGTATTGATTGTATTGGCATTTTTCTATGCCATATCAGCATTGGGTAGTGCCCTTGCGTCGGATTGGTACTTATTTATCTTCTTTCGCTTTTTAGGAGGATTGGGAGTTGGTGCTTCATCGGTAATTGGCCCTATGTATATCGCAGAGATTGCACCTGCACGTATGAGAGGTCGTTTGGTGGGTTTATTCCAATTTAACGTGGTTGCCGGAATTCTGTTGGCCTTTCTTTCCAATTACATGATCAACAGCAACATCGAGTTGAATGCGTGGCGTTGGATGCTGGGAGTGGAAGCAATTCCTGCATTCGTATTCTTAGTATTACTTTTCAAAATACCCTCCACTCCTCGTTGGTTAGTATCAAAGAACAAACACGACGAGGCCTTGGCATTACTAAAGAAGTTATCCTCCTCAAATCCTCAACAAGAAATTGATGAGATAGAGGCATCTATTCAAAATCAACAAAACCTGCACAAAGAAGTACTCTTTTCCAAACAATATATTTTTCCCATATCGCTGGCCATCTTAATTGCCTTTTTTAATCAAATGTCGGGGATTAATGCCATCATGTATTATGCACCGCGTATTTTTGAAATGACGGGTATCGGAAAAGATTCAGCTTTACTTCAATCCGTTTCCATAGGCGTCACCAACTTATTGTTCACGATGGTGGGAATGCTCATTATCGATAAAGTGGGGCGCAAGAAATTACTCCTGATTGGTTCAGCCGGAACAGCCTTCTTTTTAGCCATGGTGGCCAAGGTGCTCTTAAGTGAAACGAACGGAAGCATTTTAACTGTGGTTTATCTGGTTGGATTTATTGCCTTCTTCGCCCTTTCGCAAGGCGCAGTAATCTGGGTGTTTATTTCTGAAATATTTCCCAATAGCGTTCGGGCAAAAGGACAAACCCTGGGAAGTTTTACCCACTGGTTTATGGCTGCATTGGTATCGTGGATTTTCCCAATGATTGCCGAAGGAAGCGAAAACGGAGGTGGAACGGCATTCATCATCTTTGCTGCTTTTATGGTGATTCAGTTGGTGGTGGTTTGGAAATTCTTCCCCGAAACCAAAGGGAAATCCTTAGAGCAAATTGAAATCGAATTTTCAGAAAGAAGCAATTCAAAATAAAAGATCAGAATGGAAATTACAAATAAACATATCTTATGCGTTGGCGAAGTACTTTGGGATCGCTTGCCTTCAGGTGCAAAACCCGGCGGCGCCCCCATGAATGTGGCGCTGCATTTAAATGGAATTGGACAGAACGTTTCTATTGTCAGCCGCATCGGAAATGATTCTTCGGGAACCGCTCTGAAACTATTTTTGGAGAAATCAGGATTAAGCACTGAATACCTACAGGTTGATCAATCGCTGCTCACAAGTGAAGTGGTGGTGCATTTAGATGAAAAAAACAATGCAAGCTACGAGATCTGCGAACCGGTTGCATGGGACAATTTGGAATTGAGCAATGCATTACTAAAAAAAGTCCAGGATTCAGGACTCATCATTTATGGTACGTTGGCATCACGAAATCTTAATTCGAAAAAAACTATTCTGCGTTTACTTGAAGGTGATGCTGTAAAATTGATGGATGTCAATTTCAGAAAGCCTTATGATTCTCAGGAAGTAGTTGAAGACTTGTTGGCTAAAACGGATATCGTTAAATTAAATGAAGATGAACTGGTCACATTTGCAAAATGGCACGGCAAACAAGGTCTCGACGAAAAAAGTCTGATCAAATGGTTTGTATCCAATTACATGGTTGAAATGGTTTGTGTAACCAAGGGCGAAAATGGAGCCTTGTTGTATTTCAAAAACGAATTCTACGAACATCCAGGATTTAAAATAAATGCAGTAGATACCGTTGGTGCAGGCGACGCCTTCCTGGCCGGATTAATCGCATCCTTACTCAATAAAAAAGAACCTGCCGATGCCCTTGCTTTTGCTTGTGCAACAGGTGCTTTTGTGGCAACTAAAGTTGGGGCTACTCCGAGCTATAATTTGATTGAAATTAACTCTATTTTAAATAACTAATGGCACTATTATGATGAAAAAAAGTAAACTGAAAATTGGAGCTAAGGGGATTTTTATTCTTCTCTTAAGCTTATTTTCTACAGTAACATTTGCACAACAAATTACGGTCACCGGAAAAGTAACCGACTCTTCCGGCGAAGTATTTCCCGGTGTTACCATTGTTGAAAAAGGAACCACCAGGGGTACAATTACTGACATGGATGGAAATTATTCCATTGCTGTTCCAACAAATGCAACACTACAGGTTTCATTTATTGGAATGAAATCGCAGGAAGTTGAAGTAAAAGGAGCTACAATCCTTGATATTATATTGGAGGAAGATGCCCTTAAACTCGACGAAGTGGTTGTTACTACCGGCTATCAAACTCAACGCAAAGCCGATTTAACCGGTGCAATTGAGGTAATTGAAATGAAAAGTATTGAGAATGTAAGTGCAAGTTCTGGAAATCCGATGCAGGCTTTGCAAGGTCGTGTTCCTGGCTTATATATTGAAAAATCAGGCGCTCCCAATGGTACCAACAACCGAATTCTGATTCGTGGTGTAAATACCCTGGGAGACAATAATCCGCTCTACATTATTGATGGAGTTCCAACCAAAAGACCCGAGGTTTTTCAAAGTATAAGTGCAGGTTCAATCGTGTCGGTTCAGGTATTGAAAGATGCTTCTGCTTCTTCAATTTATGGTTCACGTGCATCAAATGGTGTGGTGATTGTAACCACCCGGAACGGTATAAGAAAAGATGGAGAAGTGAAAGTTCAGTTTAATTCTAACCTTTCTATTCAAAGTGAAAAGCAACAACGTTTCGATATGTTAAATTCCGTCGATCGGGGCCGTGCACTTTGGCAGGCTTCTGTTAACGATGGCGTTGATCCAACCGGTGGTTATGGAGAAATTTACAATTTCGATTGGAACGGTGATTATAATAATCCTGTTTTGAACGGCGTTTCGGTACAACCTTATGTTGGAGGTGATAAAACGATGCCCGCCGGTGATACCGATTGGCAAAATGAAACTTACGAAACTGGTTATGTCATTAACAACGATTTGACCATCTCTGGCGGAACGGATAAATCATCTGTTTTGATGCATTTAGGTTACATTAAAAATACCGGGATGCTTAAATACACTAACTACGATCGTGTAACCGCTCGTATCAATGCTCAGAACAAAATGTTCGATGGCAAATTTCGTACGGGTATGAATGCTCAGATTGTTTCTTCAAATGAAACCCTTGAAACTCCCGATCTTGGAAGTGCACCTACCCCCGGATTGGCCATTACGCTGGCACCAACCATTCCCGTTTACACAACCAACGGTGATTTTGCCGGTCCTCTTGGCTCAGGTTATTCCGACAGAAATAACCCATTACACATGCAGTACATCAACCGTTGGGACAATACCAACCGTACCTACTTTTTTGGTAATGCTTTTGCCGAAATAGATCTTTTGAAAAATTTGGTTTTCAGAACCAATGTTGGTGTGGATTACTCGATGGTGAACGACAAAAATATTGAACCCAGTTTTACGGAAGGATTTATTGCCCGATCGGTAAATAACATGACACAATATTCAAGCAACTTTACCAGTTTAACCTGGTCGAATACATTAAGTTACAAATTTGATATTCGCCAACATAAATTTAGAGTTTTAGCAGGTATTGAGTCCGTAAGTGATGATTTTTCTGATGTGTCGGCATACAAAGAAGGTTTTTCAACTCAAACTGAAGATTTTTTTGTGTTAAGTGCCGGAACCAGCAATGGAAACAGTTTTGGTTCAGGAACCAACAGCCGTCTTTTATCACAGTTCGGAAAAGTAGATTACAATTTCGAAGATAAGTATCTGGCATCTGCTACTTTAAGGCGTGATGGTTCATCGCGTTTTGGACAAGAAAACCGTTATGGATATTTTCCCGCTGTAACCTTTGGATGGAGAATTACCGAAATGGACTTTATGGACAACGTTGAAACCTTCTCAAACCTTAAATTCAGAGCAGGTTGGGGGCGCGTAGGGAATCAGGATATTGGTAATTTTGCCAGCCTTGGTTTATTTGAACCACGATATGGTGCCACTGCATCTCAAATTCAGGGTGTTAGTCATGTTGACTTTTTCGACCAATACTGGAACCTCGGCTCTGCCTATGATATGAATGGTGCCAACTCTGGTAACTTACCTTCAGGTTTTGTTTCGGTTCAGGCAGCCAATCCGGTACTTCGCTGGGAAACCACTGAAGAATTTAACTTTGGTCTTGATTTTGGAATCTTCGACAGTAAAATAATTGGTTCGTTTGATTACTTTACCCGGACGACTAAGGATATATTAATTCAACCTCCTGTGGCTTCAGCCGTTGGTGAAGGACAATTGCAATGGTTAAACGGAGCAACCAAAAAGAACAACGGTTGGGAATTGGCCGCAACCTACTATAGCGAAAAGAAGAACGACTTCTCTTACAATTTTACAGCAAGTGCCAGTCATTTTGCCGACAAAATTACAGAGTTGCCTGAAGAGGTTAGAACAGCATATCCCGGTAATGTTGAAAAAACAATTGTTGGACATTCTGAAATGTCAATTTTTGGATACGTCACCGACGGAATTTTCCAAAACCAGGCTGAAGTGGATGCACATGCCACGCAAGTTGGTGCCGGCGCCGGGAGAATTCGCTACAAAGATTTAAACAATGACAAAAAAATAGATGCACTCGATCAGGACTTTATTGGAACCTTACTTCCAAAATTAGAGTATGGTTTGAAACTTGAAATGAACTATAAAAATTTCGATTTAGCCGTATTTGGTTCAGGTGTTGCAGGAAAAACAGGTTTTGATCCCTATATATTCTACAACGATTTTATCCGGGGTAGAGATAATGTTGGTGCCGGCGTTTTCGATGCATGGACACCGCAAAATACCAATACAACTGTTCCTGCATTGAGTTTATCCGATGCCAATAATGAAACCAGGACGTCTGATTATTTCAATGTGAATACTTCTTATTTCAAATTAAGAAACTTGTCAATAGGCTACACTTTACCTGAAACAGCTGTCAGTAAAATCGGACTCGAAAAAGTAAGAGTTTATTGTATGGCCGACAACTTGTTTTGGGTGAATTCCAAGGATTTTAAAGGACCCGATCCTGAACGAACAGATGTGAATATGATACCTGTTCCAACAACCGTGTCGTTTGGTGTAAATGTATCATTCTAATCCAATAAGAACTTTAAAAGACATTAATATGAAAATCAATAATAAATACAACGTAGTGTACATATTGGCATTGTTTATTGCCACTTCATGTACCAATTATCTCGAAACAAGCCCTCAGGGTGCTGTTTCTGCTGGAGCTCCGTCAGCCGAAAGTGCTGAAGGACTGGTAACAGCTGCCTATGCTGCGATTGGTAACGATGATATGATTGGTCCAATGACCAGTATGTGGGTATACGGCAGTGTACGTTCCGACGATGCTTATAAAGGAGGCGGTGGCGTTTCTGATGTAGCCGATGTTAATTTTTACGAGCAATATAACCTTACTCAACCCGATCAGGGCTGGATGCACCCATACACGTGGGAGAATTTTTACAAATCAATATCAAGAGCAAATGCTGCTTTGCGCACACTCAATGAATTAACAGATGATGATTTTGAGGAAAGAACCGTACGCATTGCTGAAACGCGTTTTTTAAGGGCACATTCTCATTTTATGTTGAAAGTTCTTTTTAAAAACATTCCTTACATCGATGAAACATTATCTAATCAAGATATTCTTCAAACCAGCAACACCGCTCTATCGAATGATGAATTGTGGAATAAAATTGCTGAAGACTTTGAATTCGCTTTAGCCAATTTACCAGAAAATCAGGCACAGATTGGACGCGCCAATAAATATTCAGCTGCAGCTTATCTGGCTAAACTGAGATTGTATCAGGCTTATGAACAAGATGATCAAAATCAAGTGGTTAATATCAATACTAACAGATTGCAGGAAGTAGTTGATTTAACTCAAATGGTGATCGAATCAGGAATGTATAGTCTGCAACCCGATTTTGGAGAGAATTTTTTAGATGGATACGACAACGGACCTGAATCAATTTTTGCCATTCAATTTTCCATTAGTGATGGTACTTCTGTTGGTCGTTTGAGCTTTGTAACCGGATTAAATTATCCTCATGGCGCCACTCAATTTGGATGTTGTGGTTTTCATGCCCCAAGTCAGAACTTAGTAAATGCCTTTTCTACCGATGCAGACGGACTACCCAAATTCGACACCTTTAACGATGTTGAATTAAGCGCAACCGACATCACGCCTAATGGAGTTACTGTTGATCCACGTCTCGACCATTCGGTAGGTATTGATGGTCATCCCTATAAATACCGTAATGAACCTGAATACATATTTAGCAACAGTTGGGTGCGTGATCCCGGTGTTTATGGTAATTTCCAAAGTATGAAAGAACAACAGGCAGCCGATTGTTCTTGCTACAAAAAGGAAGGGCCTTTTATTGGTACGTCAAAAAATATCGATGTGATTCGTTATGCCGATGTATTGCTAATGCAGGCCGAAGCGTATATCGAATTGGGACAGGAAGCATCTGCCAGACCATTGATTAATCAGGTAAGAGCAAGAGCAGCTCAAAGTACCGAAAGAACCAAATTGGCCGATGGAACAGCTCCTTCTAATTATTTGGTTGAAACGTATGATGGTGCTAATCTTACCTGGAATCAGGAGAATGCGCGCAAAGCATTACAGTGGGAACGAAGATTGGAATTTGCGATGGAAAGTCCACGTTTTTTCGACCTGGTTCGTTGGGGAATTGCGGAGCCAACCTTAAACGATTATTTGGATAAAGAAAAAACCAGAAAGGATTTTTTGAAAGATGCTAAATTCACTGCTGGAAGGGATGAGTATTATCCTATTCCACAGCGCGAGATCGACTTTACCAAAGGATTATACATCCAGAATCCGGGTTATTAAAACTTAATAGAGCGTGAGTGCATATATACTCACGCTTTACCTTTAATATTTACTCATTCTTTAATTTTGCAAAAATGAAAAGGCAAAAACTTATTTTCCTGTTTATTGTATTTGTAGCATTCGCCTGCAATGTTGAGCAAAACGCTGATTCATCTGCAAATGATAATCTCTTACATTTTGCATTGGAAAAGATAGGTGAACCTGTTTCTTTACATTTTTGGAATGAGGAATATCATTTATTTCTGAACCAAGCAGAAAACGATAGTGCAGGAATTAAACATTTCAAAAGCAAAAACCTGTTAAGTTGGCAAGAGATACCCACCGTTTTCGGCGAAGGAAATAATACAATTAAATCGGCGTGTGTAATTCGGGATTGGAACAATGAGTTGGCATTGGATGATGTGAATGAACCATTACTTGCTTTTTCAATTAAGAATAAGGATGAGAAAGCCAAACAACAAACCATTGAACTCTCATACAGCAAGGATCTTGGTAACACCTGGGCGACTTTTGACGGTCTGCTTAATTTTAGTAATCCCATTGCATCACTTAATGATTTAAAAGTATTCTGGCATGAAGAAACGCAACGTTGGATGATGCTTTTATTGAAATACGATCAGCTTGAAATCTATTCATCGATCGATTTAATAAATTGGGAATTTGTCAATATTTTAGATGATGAAGAAACAGTAAAAAAAGGAAACTGGACCAGCTTGGAATTTTTCTCCATGGAGACGGCCGAATCACAGCAGATGAAGTGGTGTTTATGCATAAGTACAGAGGTAGGTTCTCCAAATGGAGGAATGGGAACTCAATATTTTGTGGGCGATTTCGATGGGTATCAGTTTTATACCAATGATGATGTGAAATGGATGGATAATGGGACTGATTTTACTGCTCCTATTGTATTATCCAATCATTTACTAGTCAATAAAAAGCCCGTTTGCATTGCTCAGGTCAATACGGGACAATCAACTCCAACACTCTCACTTCCACGTTCGCTTTCGTTGATAAACAAATACAACGAATATTTTATTTGTTCATCACCCTTACAAGAATTGGAACAACAAAAAAATAAAACAAAATTGTTGGCTGAACAAGAGTTCTCAGGGGAACTAAAAATTGAAA
This sequence comes from Prolixibacteraceae bacterium, assembly GCA_041821245.1. Taxonomy (GTDB): domain Bacteria; phylum Bacteroidota; class Bacteroidia; order Bacteroidales; family Prolixibacteraceae; genus Roseimarinus. The sequence continues at coordinate 8,863 of JBGUEP010000061.1, read as the reverse complement.
AGAAACAGGAATTGCCACTTGAAATTAAGCTCACATTTGATCTGAATAACCGAAAATACCTTGATTTTGCTGAGGTGTATGGACTGATTCTCGAAAACGAAAAACAAGAAAGAATAATTGTTGGATACCATAATTTACATCGGTACTTTTTCATCTCATTTCAGAATGAACAGGAAAATATTGTTGAGAAAATTGATTATGCCCCATGTATTATCGATCAAACAGAAGTGGAATTTCAATTGATTGTAGACAATGCTACCGTTGAATTATTCGCATTGGATGGATTGATTTCGATGACTAAAAACTATCCGTCCAATTCGGTATTCAATCAAATCAATCTTTTTACCGAGGGTGGTAAAATCACCTTAAGAGAGGGGAGTATAACCCAAATTTCAAAGCTTGTAAATTAAGTTCTAAAAAACAGAATATGAATAAAATAGAAATACAATTGGCACTCTTACTTTTAGTTTTTATTGGATTAGGATGCCAATCAAATAAAGGAACGAAGTCCGAAACAGCGTCCGAAACGAATGCTTATTACACGGAGCAACATCGTCCACAGTTTCATTTTACCCCGGAAGCCAATTGGATGAACGATCCCAATGGAATGGTATACTTTGAGGGTGAATATCATTTGTTTTACCAATATTACCCCGATTCAACCGTATGGGGACCTATGCATTGGGGACATGCCATCAGTACCGATTTGATTCATTGGGAACATTTACCCATTGCTTTATTTCCTGACTCTGCCGGTTGTATTTTTTCAGGTAGTGCAGTAGTCGACCACAACAATACATCTGGTTTGGGAACCGATGGATTAGCGCCAATGATCGCCATTTTTACCTACCACGATTTTGTGGGCGAAAAAGCAGGCACAACTACTTTTCAGAATCAGGGAATTGCCTACAGCACCGACAAAGGACGCACATGGAAAAAATATGGTGAGCCGGTTTTGAAAAATCCCGGAATTAAGGATTTTCGCGATCCTAAAGTGATGTGGCATTCCGATACAGAAAAGTGGATAATGACTCTGGCGGTTCAAGACCACATTGAGTTTTATTCGTCACCAAATTTAATCGATTGGAAACGCGAGAGTGGCTTTGGTAAAGAATTGGGTGCGCACGGTGGCGTTTGGGAATGTCCCGATTTAATTCAGATGAATGTTGAAGGAAGCGATCAAAAAGAATGGGTGTTATTGGTTAGTATTAATCCGGGTGGGCCTAACGGTGGTTCTGCAACGCAATATTTTGTGGGCGATTTCGATGGACAGAAATTCACCACTTCGCAAAAAGCTATTAAATGGATCGATTATGGTGCCGATAATTATGCCGGAGTAACGTGGAGCAATGTACCTGAAAAAGATGGACGAACCTTATTTATGGGCTGGATGAGCAACTGGTGGTATGCTCAGGTTGTCCCAACCGAAAAGTGGCGCAGCGCCATGACTTTCCCTCGTGAGTTGGTACTGTCAGCTGGTAAGATCATCAAATCAGTTCCGGTGAAGGAGTTGGAATTGTTGAGGAACAGAAATACATCAATTACAAATAAACACATTACGGATAATTTCAACCTTACACAGGAAGTTCCGTTTGACCTGAGTCTGTCAGAATTGAACATGACCTTGATCCCGGAAGAAAATACCAGTTCAATAAAACTTATTCTTTCGAATTCATTGGATGAAAAAATAGAAATTGAGCTAAATCTTAGGAAAAATGAATTGTCGGTTGATCGCACAAAAAGCGGTAAAACTGATTTCTCGGAGCGTTTTTATGCCAAACACGTAGCTCCCATTGTGATAGAGGAAAAGATAAAGCTGCAAGTATTGCTGGATGTTGCATCAATTGAAATTTTCTACAACGATGGTGAATGTGTAATGACGGATATCTTTTTCCCAACACAACCTTTCAATCAGATAGAATTGGTGTCAACAGGCGCCGGACTTACCATTGAAAATGCATCAGTTTATCAGTTGAATTCCATTTGGTAATTGTTGGAAAAGCGAGGGGGTGACTCAAATTCACCCCCTCACTATGGACAATTTAACTATTCATGTACTGTTGTGGGGTTATCGTATATAACTCCTTAAAACATTTCGAAAAATACGATGATGAAGTAAAGCCGGTTTGATAAGCGACCTCCGAAATAGAGAACTCGTTTTTCATCAATATAGCTGCGGCTCTTTTAAGTTTATAGTTACGTAAATATTCAGTGGCAGTCATGTCTGTAATGCTTTTAATTTTCCGGTAGAAATGAACACGAGACATATTCAGTTCTTCGCTTAAAGCTTCCACCTTGAAATTGCTGTCTGCTAAATTAAGGTCAATAAGATCGTTTACTTTTCGAATAAATTTTTTGTCCAATGGTGAAATTTGTTCATCCAACTTTTCTATTTGCGTGTAATTGTTCTTGTAAAATGCCCTGATGTTGCGCCGTCCTTCAATCAGTTTTTTGACCCTCACCTCGAGGTGTTTGCTGTTGAACGGTTTAGGGATGTAGGAATCGGCACCTTCTTCAATTCCTTCAATTCGGTTTTGCTCCGATGATTTAGCGGTAAGCAATATCACCGGGATGTGACAGGTATTGATATCTGTTTTTATTTTTCTGGTCATTTCTAAACCGTCCATAACCGGCATCATAATGTCACTGACAATCAAATCGGGTTCCTCTTCTTTAATGCTATTCAATGCATCCAAACCATTCTCAACCTCAGTAATTCGGTAATGGAGGTGAAGGCTTTCTCTAATGTATGATCGAACATCGGCATTGTCTTCCACTACAAGTACCGATGGTTTATCCTCAAAGGGAAGCTGAGTTTCTTTTTCCTGTTTTTCATCTTTCGTTGGAACTAATTCATCCAATAAATTATTGTTGGAATGTCGCTGGTCGGTTTCAGTGATTAATTCTGAAGAATCAAAATGTTCGTGTCCTTTTCTTAGGTAAATAAAAAATGAAGTTCCTTTACCTTTTTGGCTTTTTACATCGATGGTTCCTTTGTGTAATTCAACAAAACTTTTGGTAAGTGACAGACCAATTCCTGTACCCAGTTTATTCGACTCTTGTTCAATTTGGTAGAAACGATCAAAAATCCGTTCGATGTGTTCCGGTGACATGCCTCTTCCATTATCGCGAATTTCGATTTCCACGGCCTCGCTGGTTTGATGGTCAAATTGGTGAGAAATTTCATCGATTGAGATGCTGATATTTCCTGCATCGCTGGTAAATTTAAAAGCATTTGATAACAGGTTAAAAAATATTTTGTCCAGTTTATCAAAGTCAAAGTATAACTCGACTTTACTCAAATTGCTTCGAAAAGAAAAGTTGATGTTCCGTTTGGAAGCCAGCTCATCAAAAGATTCTTTGATTTCGGCAACAAATTTTATCAAATCGTAGTGACCAATCCGTACATCCATTTTCTCATTATCAATCTTACGCATATCCATGAGTTGATTGATCATGCGCAATAAGCGGTTGGCATTCCGGTTCATGCGTTCAAAAGTGTGACGATCCTCTTTGTTCAGATTTTTTTTTGCTAATGTCGATTCCAACGGACCCAAAATCAGGGTGAGTGGAGTCCTGAATTCGTGCGAAAGATTGGTGAAAAAACGAAGTTTAGCTTGAGTAGCTTCTTCCAGCTTTTTTGAAACTTCCAGCAATTCGTGATTTCTTTTTTGAATCTCAGTTCGGTGTTTTTCCAATTTAATGTTGATGATGTTTTTGCTGCGATAGGCAGTAAAAAGAAGGAAAGACAGGGCTACTACAATAAATAAAAAGCCCAACGAAATGATCAGGATGGTTCGTTGTCCCTCATATTTTATCAATTGCTCATTGATAATGGTTTTGAAGGTCTGTATTTTATCCTGTAGGGTTAAAATCTGATCGGTTTGTAATTTGATGACATTTGCATTGCTTGAATCAATCACCACCGTTTGAAGGATCATTTCTTTTTCGATGGGTTCATCATTCAAGATTTGCCAGGCCATATCGATGGCTTTATCACCTCCTGTGGGATATAGAAAAGTAGCATTTAACTTGTGATCGATCACCTGCTGCACACCACCATCTATCCCCGGTAAACCATCAACACCCAAAAAAGAAATGTCTTTTGCTCTGTTTTTTTCCCGAGCCATCTGCCATGCTCCCAGAGCCATGTAATCGTTGTGCGCAAAAACAAGGTCGATATTTTCAAGCAAATCAAGTGCTTCGCTCATTTTTTTTCTACCTCCTTCTTCTTCCCATTCACCTGTTTCAGAAAATATTACCTGTAGATCAGGATATTTTGAAATAACATCCATAAAGCCCTTATGCCTGGACAAAGCCGGAGTTGAACCTTTAAGTCCCCAAATTTCAACAATTTTGCCATTGCCCTTTAGCAAGTTTGCGGCATATTGTCCGGCAGCCAAACCAATTTCATAATTGTTGGCACCAATGTAAACCGTATAATCATCGCTGTCGATGTTCCGATCAATCACAATAACCGGTATGCCTTTTTGATAAACCGATTGAACAACAGGTGTTAAAGGTTTTGACTCATTGGGGGAGATGATCAGGAGATCAATGCCCATTTTCAGAAAATCTTCTACATCCTGAATTTGTTGTTGACTATTACCATTGGCATCTTTGATCACCAATTCAAAATTGGGATATAACACCAGTTCATTTTGCATTTCAGCTTGCATGGTCTGCCGCCAGGTATCGGAACTGATGCACTGAGAAAAACCAATTAAATACTTTTTTTCATGATTTTTTGAATGAGCGGGTAATAGACTAAAAATCAAAAGGAATGTTAGAAGAAAATATTTTTGCATAGTTCTTTTTTCTAAAAAACTAAAGTACAAAAAATGCAAAGGATTTTCTTCTTTCAGACAAAGAGAATCTTTACTCAATGACTAAACGAACGGTTAAGAGCGTCAAAACAAAAGTAATGGGGGCAAAAAAGAAATTGTCAATGGCTACTTCCGAAATAATGTTCATTACCGAAGTGTACAGCAAAAAAGCAGCGATGAGCCAAAGACCAATGTTCACCACTTTACTGTCTTCACCGGTTTTAACGTAACGCATTTTAATTAAAGTGAATAGGCCAAACGAAAAGGTAACCACGATGGCGATCAGCTCAAGGGGTAAAATACTTGCTTCTTCCATATCATTTCCCCACACCCAGGTTGTTGGAATAAGGTGGAAAATCACCATTAAATGAAATAAGATGAGCACGCCAACCAAAGCGAGTATCGTTTGTGAGGTGCGCTGTACTGAAATTATTTTCTTCATTAATTTTCGTTTTTGTTTAAAGTTTATTCCTTTTCAATCTGCAGAAACAACTGGTCAAGTATTTTCTTTTTTATTTTTCCATTGTGAATGATCAAGGTATATCTCAATACGGTCGGATTTTCGATGGACAGTGGTACCGGAATTCGTCCGGGCCAGGCACAATTTTGCATACTTCTTGTTTGACGCAGCAACCATTGGTTTTCACTTCCCGGATTTTGGGGCCATGGAATAATGGTCAAACCGCTTTTCATATCAGGCTGGTAGATATCGATCCTTTCACCACCCGGGATTGCCAAATTGGTAGGAGTGATCACTTCATTTTCAGCTCCGGTAAACCTGGTTTTTTCATCCGTTTTTAAGCGTACGCTGAAACCACTATATCCTTTCTGATCGTTGGAACCGCCTATGCTCAGCTTGTTTTCGAGGGCACGAAGCGAAATTTCAAAATCTAAGCGTCGGTATGTTCTTGTCCGGGGGTGAACGATTACTTTGGTTTTCTCCATCAAAAAAGGATCATCGGGCAAGGTATCGGTATGCCAAAATGAAGTGTAGGAAATCACACCATTTTTTTCCTTATCGCTTGTAAACTCAAATTGAGAAATATTCTGACTGAAATTTTTAATGTCCCAGCCATCACATATGGGTTCACCATCAACCAGGAGCTGATGCCAGGCCCAAAAAATTCCACGATGATGCAAATGATCTTCCGGGTAATCCTCAGTAATACAGTTTCCGTTTAAATCATAAACCGGATGAAGGTAATTGTTGCGCGCATATTCCGGAATGGAATCGTTTATGGAACGTTGGAAAAAGAAAATCCGTTCATTATTCTCTAAAATCCAATAACCATTTTTCTCTTTTTTGAGGTGCATTTTTTGTGCATCAGCAGAACTGAAAATAAAAATACACAACAGGAGTCCTGCAATTCGGGTCATCATGATATCTTAAGCTAGGTTCATTGACAAATGTAAGCATACTGTTTGAAAAGTTGATGGAATCTTTGAACGAATGGACCTATTGCTTGGTTCTTTGGCATGTGATTCTTGCTGAATTAATATTTTTTTACCTTCAACTAAAACGATTTATGGTTGTTAATAGGAACAGATTAAAATTTTTCACCAATGTTTTTATACAATACCAAGAGTAAGGAAGAACTGAAAGAGCGTTTGATGGCGGAGACCTTTCAACGCCGAACCATATCATTTTATCGATATTTCTATTTAGACCATCCGGAGGAGTTCCGAAATGAAATTTTTGAGGCATGGGATAATTTAGGCTGTTTAGGCCGAATATATGTTGCACGGGAAGGCATTAATGCGCAAATGAGTGTTCCGGATTACAATTGGGAAAAGTTTGAAGCAGCGATGACTAATTGGGAAATATTTCAAAATATCCCTATCAAATATGCCGTTGAAGACGATGGAAAATCCTTCTATAAGCTTACCATCAAGGTGCGTCCGAAACTGGTGGCCGATGGGTTAAAAGAAGATGAATATGATGTGACGAATGTTGGCAATCACTTGGAAGCACTGGAGTTTCACGAGTTGGTAGCCCGGCCCGATACCATTGTGGTGGATATGCGCAACCATTATGAAAGCGAAGTGGGGCATTTCGAAGGCGCTATTTGTCCCGACGCCGATACCTTTCGCGATGAAATTCGGATGGTGGAAGAGGATTTGAAGGAAAAGAAAGATCAAAAAATATTGCTCTATTGTACGGGGGGAATTCGTTGCGAAAAAGCAAGCGCCTACCTGAGAAACAAAGGTTTTACCGATGTGAATCAATTGTATGGTGGCGTTATTGAATACGCGCAGCAGGTGAAAAAGGCCAATGTACCATCCAGGTTTATTGGGAAAAATTTTGTTTTTGACGAACGTTTAGGCGAACGCATTAGCGATGAAATCATTTCTTTTTGTCATCAGTGTGGCGCCATTTGCGATACCCACACCAACTGTGCTAACAACGATTGCCATTTGTTGTTTATTCAGTGTAACGAATGTGCTCAGGAATACGCTAGATGTTGCTCTGTAGAATGTAAAACGGTTAACTCATCTACTGAAGAAGAGCGCCTGGTCTTTCGTCAAAACTTGCATGAAAAATATGCACAATCGAAAATATTTCGTAGCCGCCTGCGTCCCGATTTAAAAAAAATCAATTTAATAAGTGTATTTTCCGAAAAAAAATAACCCTCTGCTCTTTGCTCTTAGCTCTCTGCCCTTAGCTCTTTGCCCTTTTTTCCCATTGAGAATTAATTAATTTTGCGCGATGAACAATTTCTGGACAGCTATAAAAGATCCCATTTTTGCATTGGCACCTATGGAGGATGTGACCGATACCGTTTTTCGTGAAATCGTGATGCGTGTGGCCGATCCTGATCGCCTGAATGTGATTTACACCGAATTTACCAACGTGGATGGCATGAATCATCCTGTGGGAAAGTTAAGAGTGGGAGAGCGGCTCATTGTGAACGATTCGGAAGTGGCCTATTTAAAAAAGCTGAATGTAAAACTTGTGGCTCAGGTTTGGGGAAAAAATCCTGAGATTTTTTATCGTGTAGTGAAAGAAATTTCTGAAGATGAACGGTTTGATGGGATAGACATCAATATGGGCTGTCCGGTAAAAAATGTGGTGAAAAACGGGTGTTGTTCGGCTTTAATTGGTGTACCGGAACTGGCGAAGGAAATTGTTTTGGCAACCAAAGAAGCCACTCATTTGCCGGTAAGTGTAAAAACCCGAACGGGGTTATCGAAGCACACTACCGAAAGCTGGATGGCCAGTTTAATGGAGACAAATCCTGCTGCGATCATCCTGCATGGACGTACCCAAAAACAGCAAAGCGATGGCCTGGCCGACTGGGATCAAATTGCGCTTGGAGCAAGCATTTGCAAAGAGATGAACCCGGAAGTGGCTTTTCTTGGGAATGGCGATGTGATGAGCTATGAAGACGGCCTGGATAAAGTTGAAAAGTATGGTGTTGATGGAGTAATGATCGGTCGCGGGATTTTCCAAAATCCATGGTTTTTTTCCAACAATCAACAGGAACGAACGCGCGCTGAGCGAATCGATTTATTGCTGCAGCATGCCTTGTTGTACCAGCAAACCTGGGGAAGCGGAAAGAACTTCAACATCCTGAAGCGTTTCTTTAAAATCTATACCTCGAATTTTGCCGACGCCTCGCAATTAAGAGTTGAATTGATGCAATGTACCAGTTTTGCCGAAGTGGAAAAGCTGGTGAGTGCTTTTGGAAAATCCAGTACTTAAAGTGATCTAAAGTTTGGAGTGCCTAAAGTTCAAAATAAAACCAATGTTCAATTTAAATTTCAAAGTGATAAAAAAAAAATCGGATCACTTCATTTTTTCTGGTGGATACTTAGGATCATATCAACACCGGCCCCGCCCGGATAGACCGATCGGACTCGCCGCCATTTTAAAGGCCCCTCGAACGTGTAACTTCTTAAAATAGCCGAATTACAAAAAATGATATTTTTTTTTTACATAAAATCGCAAGCGTGGACCGGCCTCCATAAAAATTCTTGGTTTTTGAAGCGAAAGCTTAGGGAGACCGGGAAGATGAGAGCTTCGCTCGAATATCACC
>JBGUEP010000060.1:0-30020 GCA_041821245.1 Prolixibacteraceae bacterium | reverse complement strand
CGAGCGAAGCTCTCATCTTCCCGGTCTCCCTAAGCTTTCGCTGCAACAAGCAAAAATTTTTTCGGGAGCCTTGAACTTTTGTTTACTTTTTTTTCAAGAGAAAAGTAAAAGCCCAGCCGGCTTGAGGCGAATCGAAGATCAGTGGATCTAAAAACAATATTGAACTTTATTTCCCAAATTGAAACGCATTCAACTCTAATCTATCCTTCCACACGAATTGTAAAGTGATCCTGTATTTGGCACAACCTACCGATTTTATTGGCCATTCAACGGAATTGTAATTTTTGCTTGGTTATCTTTATTATTTTTGCAGTTGTAACTAAAATTTAGAATATGGATGCCAGAGTAAAAGCCATACTAGCGCACTTTACCCCGATTGGATGGGTAATCGCCTTAGTGCTCAATATGAATGATAAAGAAGAGTTTTCTTCGTTTTTCATACGGCAAACCTTAGGGATTTGGCTCGCGGGTTTAATTATTAGTGGAATCCCCTTGGTAAATATATTTGGTGGTTTAGTGATTTTTGCCTTCTGGCTGTTGAGTTTAATCTATGCGATACAAGGCGAACAAAAAGAAGTGCCTTTTGGAGGCTATTTTCAGGAATGGTTTAAAGGCATTAACTAAAATGCTGCCATCATCAGGTCTAAATCTTTGCTTGGTAAATTAAATTTGTTCCCTAGATCTTTATTGGTTAAAATACCGTTGTAGATGTAAACGCCGTCGCGGAATCCTTTCATGCTTTTAATATAGTGTGCGATGCCTCCAATTTCACCGATCTCCAAAAGCACTGAAGCAAATATGTTGCTTAATGCAATAGTTGTTGTTCGTGAAACACGTGCCGAAATATTGGGTACACAGTGGTGAATGACACCATCTACAATGTAAGTTGGATTCGACAATGAGGTGCATCGGGTGGTCTCGAAACATCCTCCTTGTGATGCATTCAAATCGATAATGATGGATCCTTCCTTCATTTTTTGAACATATTCGCGTGGCAATACATAATTGGGAACCGAATTGAATGGTTGTGCTCCAAGCACTACATCGGCCGACGATATGGCTTTCTCCAGAACCCTTGGATAATAAAGAGAAGTAAAAATTTTGTGGTTGAATTTGCGTTCAAATACCCTAAGTTTTGACACTGAGTTGTCAAAAATCTTCACTTCGGCACCTAATCCCAGGGCTGCTCGGGTTGCGTATTCTGCTGCAGTTTCAGAACCTAGAATGAGAACGGATGCTGGTGATATGCCGGTAACTCCTCCCAATAATACTCCTTTACCGGATTCGCTGTAGCATAACAATTCACTTGCCACATTCATCGAAACAATTCCTGAAATTTCACTTAAGGATTGCATAACAGGTAGTCCATCCATTTCGTCTTTCATGTATTCAAAGGCAATGGAAGTCACTTTCTTTTTGATCAATTTTTTGATGGCATCCTGATTTTGTGAATCGACATGAAGCATGGAAAACAAAACCTGATTTCCTTTTAAAAGATCAATTTCTTCGGAATAGAAGGGGGCTACTTTTAACACAAAATCGCAATGAAAAACTGCGGCTTTATTTTGCGTCACAATAGCACCTGCCTCGGTATACTCTAAATCGGTATAGCGTGCTTTTAAACCGGCACCAGCTTCAACAATGACCTCGTGGCCTGCATTTACAAGCATTTCAACTGCTTGGGGGGTTAAAGGAAAACATTGTTCATCTGTTTTAAAATTTGCAGGCAAGCCAATGTTTATTTTTTGCAACCTTTTTCTAACTTCCAATTTTTCTTCGGCTGGTAGAAGTTGCTGTTCATCGAAATGATACATGCCAGATTTAGACAATTCGCTCATATTATGCAGTATAAAAAGGAGGTTTGAATTTAGTGTATTACAATGAGATTACCAATTCGCTTAAACATGAAGGATGATTTCTCGTTGCTGATTGGCCAGCACCTTAAGATTTATCTTTAAAGTATGGTCTGGCAGAAGATCTTCTATGATTTCGGGCCATTCAATAAAACACAAATTTCCAGAATATAAATATTCTTCTGCACCAATATCATAGGCCTCTTTCAGATTCTTCAAGCGATAACAATCGAAATGATAAATGAGTTTGTTTTCTTTTGCAATGTACTCGTTAACAATTGAAAATGTAGGACTGGTGATATTTTCAGTAACGCCAAGCATTCGGCATACCGTTTTAATGAATGTAGTTTTTCCTGCACCCATTTCGCCATAAAACGCAAGGACTTTATGGTTGTTGATAAGACGAATGAATTCTTCAGCTACACGCTCCAGTTCTTCAAGTGATCTTAAGTAGAGGGTTTTCATTCTAATAAATTTAAATTTCAAGTTCTGATTTTTTTAACTTTAACTTATTGTTCTGTCGATTCAGAATAGGAAAGTAAAACCTTAAACGATGCAAATGTGTACAAAAAAACTAAGATCAGCATTTATTGGGTCATTTTAAATAAGCACAAATTCAAAATTAGAGTCATGGGTTTATTCGAGAATTTCTTTTTACATTTGACCAGGTCGAATTAAAAAAGATATAATCATGAATATTCCTGAAAACCTGAAGTACACCAAAGAACATGAATGGGTAAAAATTGACGGTGATATTGCCATTGTTGGAATTACAGAATATGCCCAGGGTGAACTTGGTGACATTGTTTTTGTTGAAATTGAAACCATTGGCGAAACCCTTGTTAAGGACGAAACTTTTGGTACCGTGGAAGCAGTAAAAACTGTTTCCGATTTGTTTATGCCCATTGGCGGTGAGCTAATTGAAAAAAATGAAGGTTTAGAAGATACTCCTGAAACCATTAATAAAGATCCTTACGGAGAAGGTTGGATGGTGAAAATAAAAATGAGTGATGTTTCTGAATTGGATGATTTGTTGGATGCAGCGGCTTACAAGGATTTGATTGCTGAATAAATTATGCATTATAAAAACAAAAAAGGCCAGAATTTCCGGCCTTTTTTGTTTTTATAATTGGAGTATTATCTTACAATTTCTTAGCAACTTCTACAGTTGTAAATGATTCGATAAAGTCACCTTCTTTAATGTCATTAAAGTTGGCCACGTTCATACCACATTCATAACCACTTTTCACTTCTTTCACGTCTTCTTTGAATCGTTTCAATGAACCTAGTTCTCCAGTGTAAATAACAATACCATCGCGAATTACGCGGACTTTATTGTTGCGGATAATTTTACCATCGCGAACGATACAACCTGCAATAGTACCCACTTTAGTAATTTTAAATACTTCGCGGATTTCAGTAGTACCAATGATTTCTTCTTTAATTTCAGGTGATAACATACCTTCCATTGCTGCTTTAATTTCTTCAATGGCATCGTAAATGATCGAGTATAAACGAATATCAATTTGTTCATTCTCGGCTATTTTACGAGCGGCAAGTGATGGGCGTACCTGGAATCCAATGATAATGGCATCGGATGCTGATGCAAGCATAACATCTGATTCAGAAATTTGTCCTACTGCCTTATGTTTCACATTCACCTGGATTTCTTCAGTTGAAAGTTTAATTAATGAGTCTGACAAGGCTTCGATAGAACCATCAACGTCACCTTTTACAATCACATTTAATTCCTGGAAGTTACCAATTGCAATACGACGTCCAATTTCGTCAAGGGTAATGTGTTTTTGAGTACGCATTCCTTGTTCACGTTGAAGTTGTTCTCGTTTGTTTGCAATTTGGCGGGCTTCGCGTTCTGTTTCCATGATGTTGAATTTATCGCCAGCCTGTGGTGCACCATTCAAACCAAGGATAAGTGCCGGTTCGGCCGGCTTGGCTTCTTTAATTCGTTGGTTGCGTTCGTTGAACATTGCTTTAACGTGTCCCATGTGCTGTCCGGCGATCATAATATCACCTTCACGAAGTGTTCCGTTATGTACTAAAACTGTTGCCACATATCCACGACCTTTATCCAATGATGATTCAATGATGGAACCCAGTGCTCGTTTATTTGGATTGGCTTTTAAATCAAGCATTTCTGCTTCGAGCAATACCTTTTCAAGTAATTCAGCAACACCTAATCCGGTTTTTGCAGAAATATCGTGTGACTGATATTTACCACCCCATTCTTCAACGAGGTAATTCATTTGAGCCAGTTTATCTTTTATGTTTTCAGGATTTGCTCCTGCTTTATCAATTTTATTAATGGCGAACACAATTGGCACTCCAGCGGCTGAAGCATGGTTAATGGCTTCGATTGTTTGAGGCATTACGTTGTCATCGGCAGCTACAATAATAATTGCAATGTCGGTGACCTGCGCTCCACGAGCACGCATCGCCGTAAAGGCTTCGTGACCCGGAGTATCCAGGAAGGTAATTCTACGTCCGCTTTCAAGTACAACGTTATAGGCTCCAATGTGCTGGGTAATACCTCCAGCTTCACCTGCAATTACATTGGCGCTACGAATATAATCGAGTAAGGAAGTTTTTCCATGATCAACGTGTCCCATTACCGTAACAATTGGTGAACGTGGCACTAATTGTTCATCGGTATCAATATCTTCAACAATGGCTTCCATTACCTCTGCACTGATGAATTCAACTTTATAGCCAAACTCTTCAGCTACCAGGGTCATGGTTTCTGCATCGAGACGTTGATTGATTGAAACAAATAGTCCGAGGCTCATGCAGCTGGATATTACCTGCGTTGCGGTAATTTCCATCATGGTTGCTAATTCGTTTACTGAAACGAATTCTGTAACCTGAATGGTTCTTTGTTCCTGGTTAGCCCTTGCTTCATCATAGGCTTGTTTCTCAGTATAAGCGGCACGTTTTTCCCTACGGTATTTTGATCCTTTTGATTTCGATTTAGTGGTTAAACGGGCCAAAGTATCTTTCACCTGTTTTTGTACATCTACTTCCGATACTTCAGGTCGAACTGGTCGTTTGCGGTTTCTGTTTTGACTCTGAGATGCACTTGCTGACCCCGGAGTTTTGTTGGCACCACCTGCATAAGGTTTTCTTTCGCCTTGTTGATCTTTATTGAATGGTGTTGCAGGCTTATTGACATCAACGCGCTCTTTTTGAATACGTTTTCTTTTTCTGCGTTGCAATTCTGCGCTGTCTACTTTAGCTTTGTTCGCAGTAGCGTCTCCTTCTTTTACCGGTTTTTTATCACCAGTTGCAGTTTTGTCATCAACTCTTCCTTTTTGATTACGCGATTTGCGTTCCTCTTCGCGTTGTTTTTTTGATTTTTTCGGTGGACGTGTTCTTTGGTTGATGGTATCCAGGTCGATCCTGCCAACAACTTTCACATCGTTCTCAACCTTTGGAACATTGGTACGTATATTATTGTCTACAATATCAAGGTTGTGAGTTGGTTTTGCCTTTTCAGTATGAACAGCTTGTTTGTGCTCAACTGGTTTTTCAACCGGCTTTTCATGCGGTTTTTCAATTGGCTTTTCAACTGGTTTTTCTGAATGTTTTTCGGCGTGCTTTTCTGTTTGTTTATTAACAGCTTGCTCCTTAGTATTTTCGGCAGGTTTGGCAGCTTCGATTGGCTTTTCTATTTGTGGCTTAATAGGCTCAATTTTAGCTTCTGTCTCTGGTTTCTGGGGCTGGACAACTGGTTTTTCTGCTACCGGTTGAGGTTTCGGGGCTTCCTGCTTGACCGGTTCTGGTGCTTTATGTTTTGGCTTTCTGTTGAGGTCTATTTTGCCTAGTATTTTTACTTCAGTTTTTGGCGTCTCACTTCTGATTTCTTGAATAGGCTCACGTTCCTTATGAACAACGGGCGCTGATTTTTTCGCGCTGTTGTCTGTAACTCTAAGCACATCACTATCATCGCGATCGTCATTCGACTCGTCATTTTGATTTTGATCGTCATTGTTAGCAGCTACATCGTTAATTGAAAGTGATTCATTTTTTTGATGACGATGTGCCCTTAAATTTAATTTTTCCGACTCCTTTTTCAAATCGATGTCTTGACTGTATTCTTTTTTCAGAAGATCATACAAATCATCATCAATTTTTGCATTCGGATTCGAATCGACTTTATGCCCCTTTTTGTTGAGATATTCAACCATTGTAGAAATTCCTACATTGAATTCCCTTGCCACTTTGCCAAGTCGTTGTGTCCCTGTGCCAGATACCATATTTAACCTTTAGTAATTATAATCTTATTTTCAATCGGTTTGAATTATCCTTCAAACTCAGATTTGAGTATATGTAAAACGTTATCGATGGTTTCCTCTTCTAAATCGGTACGTTTAATCAAATCAGCCCTTGAGATGCTTAAAACGTTTTTAGCGGTATCGCAACCGATAGCTTTCAATTCATCAATTACCCATCCTTCGATCTCGTCAGAGAATTCATCCAGATTTACATCTTCATCGTCAGCCAGCATTTCACGATAAACATCAATTTCGTATTCTGTAAGTTGACTGGCCAGTTTAATATTCAATCCGCCTTTACCAATTGCCAGTGATACTTCTTCTGGTTTTAGGTATACTTCAGCGGTTTTACGTTCGTGATCGAGTTTAATACTCGAAATTTTTGCAGGATTTAACGCCCTTTGGATGTATAGATTGAGGTTGGTGGTGTAGTTAATTACATCAATGTTCTCATTGCGTAATTCACGAACAATTCCATGAATACGTGATCCTTTCATCCCAACACATGCTCCAACAGGATCAATGCGTTCGTCGTATGATTCTACTGCAATTTTAGCGCGTTGGCCCGGTACTCTAACAATTTTTTTAATGGTAATCAAACCATCAAAAATTTCAGGAACTTCCAATTCAAATAGGCGTTCAAGAAATGCAGATTGGGTACGCGAAAGTATAATCAGTGGGTTATTATTACGGAGTTCTACTTTATAAACTACCGCCCTCACATTGTCGCCTTTTCTGAAATAGTCAGTTGGTATTTGTTCTGTTTTCGGTAGAATTAATTCGTTCCCTTCATCGTCGAGGACAAGAATTTCTTTTTTCCAAATTTGGTAAACTTCACCGGTAACTATTTCACCAATTTTATCTTTGTATTTTGTATATATGCTATCTTTTTCCAATTCCAGAATTCGGCTGGCCAGATTTTGTCGCAGGTTTAAAATTGCTCTTCGTCCAAAGTCAACTAACTTTACTTCGTTAGTAACTTCTTCACCAAGTTCATACTCAGCGTCAATTTTTTTCGCATCAGTTAGTGTGATCTCTTTATTCGGATCGGTAAAATCTGTGTCTGCAACAACGGTTCTGTAATGCCAAATTTCAAAGTCACCCTTGTCGATATTAATAATAATATCGAAGTTTTCGTCACTTTCGTATTTTTTCTGAAGAAGGTTGCGGAATACGTCCTCCAGAACACTCATCATAGTGGCCCGATCGATATTCTTTAAATCCTTAAATTCGGCAAACGTATCAATTAGACTAACGTTGTCCATTTTCATCTTTTTTATATTATTTGAACGATATGATATTTTTAACAGTAGGTTTCGCTTCAAATTCGTAACGCAGAACTTTAACTACTTCTACCTTTTTTTTCTTTTTCTCAAGTTTTTCAAGTGATGTTGTTTCCAAATCAAAACCAAGTTCATCAACATTTTTTATTATTCCTGCTATTGGTTTTTCTTCACCTGTACTTACTTCAACTTCCTGTCCAATATTTTTAACATACTGGCGATAAACTTTCAAAGGTTTCCCTAATCCGGCCGATGAAACACTCAGCTCAAAATCCTCGGTGTCCCGATCGAGTTGTTGCTCAATTCCTCTGCTGAATTCAACGCATTTTTGAATGGTGATACCTTCATCACCATCAATCAGAATCTCAATTACATTGCCCTTTTTTATGGAAATATTTACTATGAAATATTCCTCAGGCAACTCATTTAATGCTATATTTTCAATAGTTTCTTTTGAAATCATGACATCAGGTTAATAAAATAGGGGACGCCAGTCCCCTATAATCACTTACAGAATCGGCGCAAAAATACAAATAATAATGATTTCAGCAAAATTGATGCGTTAAATAACAGTTATTCATAATTTTAAATTTAGATCTTATAAATTAGACTTCTAATTAGGTCATTTCAAAAAAAGTTTTTGTCACATTTGTAGTCATTTCAATTATAAGCCTAATATATTTATGTGGTTGAGAAATGACTGTTGCCTATGAATACTCCTTTAATTAACAAACGGAAAATATTGAATGACCCGGTTTATGGGTTTATCAGTTTGCAATCTGATATTATTTTTGATTTAATTGAGCATCGTTATTTTCAGCGTTTACGCCGGATTAAACAATTGGGCTTGTCGTACCTGGTGTATCCAGGTGCCAATCATACCCGTTTTGAACATGCCCTGGGCGCCTTGCATTTAATGCGCTCGGCTATTGAAAGTCTTCGTGCAAAGCATGTTGTGATTTCAGACGATGAAGCAGAGGCCGTTTCTATTGCTATTTTGTTACACGATATTGGGCACGGACCTTTTTCACATGCCCTTGAGTATATTTTAGTGGAAGGAGTTACCCACGAGCACTTATCGTTGATGTTGATGGAGCAGTTAAATGTTGAATTTAATTACAAACTCGATCTGGCCATTCAGATTTTTAAAAATAAGTATTCAAAAACATTCTTGCATCAATTAGTTGCCAGTCAGTTGGATATGGATAGGTTGGATTACTTACGGCGCGACAGCTTCTTTAGCGGCGTGGTGGAGGGAACTATTGGGTCCGATCGGATTATTAAAATGCTGAATGTTCGCAATAACGAATTAGTGGTTGACTATAAAGGAATTTATTCGGTGGAAAAATTTCTGGTGGCCAGGCGTTTGATGTATTGGCAGGTGTATTTGCACAAAACAGTTATCGTGGCAGAATATATGTTGATTAATATTTTAAAACGCGCAAAAATATTGGTGGCTAAAGGAAATGATTTGTTTGCTCCTGTTCAGCTAAAATGGATCCTACAGCAGAATTTAAAAGCAGAAGATTTAAACATTAATGAGTATAAGTCGAAATTGTTGGAGAATTTCGTTTCACTTGACGATACCGATATTCTGGCTTCGATCAAATCATGGTGTTATCACCCCGATCGTGTATTATCGTACTTATCCAATGCGGTTAGTAATCGCAAATTGTTAAAAATCTTGATTTCTGATCGGCCAATTCCAAAGGATTATCTTTTAAAGGTTCGAAAGTTGACCAAGGAAAAGTTCAATTTGAAAGCGGCAGAACTGGATTATTTTGTATTTATTGGAAGTATTAGTAATAAAATATACGAGGCCGATTCAGAGAATATTAAGGTGCTTTTAAAAAATGGGGAGACAGTCGATCTAGGAGTTGCATCGGATATTGATTTCGCCAGACTCTCAAAGTCGGTCAAAAAACATTTCCTCTGCTATCCAAAGGAATTGGAATTAAATTAATTTTTTTGTTTATTTCGCCTTTAAATTATTTCTACGTATGGAATTTACCGCACATCAACTGGCCACATTACTCGGAGGAGAAGTGGTTGGGGATATGGATGTCATAGTTAACAATGTTTCTAAAATCGAAAAAGGAATACCCGGGACATTAACTTTTTTGGCTAATCCAAAGTACAATGCCTACATTTATGAAACAAAAGCATCAATTGTTTTAGTAAATCGCTCATTTCAATCTGAAAAGGTGATTGTTCCTACTCTGATCAGGGTTGATGATGCCTATGCCTCAATGGCACAGCTCCTTGAACTTTATGTAAAATCAAAACCTGTAAAAACAGGAATTGAAATACCTTCTTTTATAGCTTCAAGTGCACAAGTAGGCAATGATACTTATGTAGGTGCTTTCTCCTATCTTGGTGAAAATGTAAAAATTGGCAATAATGTACAGATACATCCGCAGTGTTGGATTGGTTATAATAGTGTAATTGAAGATAATACTGTTTTGTTTGCCGGTGTTAAAATTTATCCTGAAACTAAAATTGGTGCGAATTGTATTCTACATTCGGGCGTTGTAATTGGATCCGATGGATTTGGCTTTGCCCCTCAGGAAGATGGTACTTATTCTAAAATACAACAAATTGGAAATGTTGTTATCGAGGACAATGTTGAAATTGGCGCTAACACTACTGTTGATTGTGCTACAATGGGATCAACCATACTTCATAAAGGCGTAAAACTCGACAATCTTGTTCAAATTGGACATAATGTTGAAGTTGGTGATAATACTGTTATGGCAGCTTTTGCAGGTGTTTCCGGTTCTACAAGTATCGGCAAAAACTGTGTTTTGGCTGGCCAGGCAGGAGTAGTAGGGCATATTCGTTTAGGTGATAAGGTAACCATTGGACCTAAAGCAGGAGTTTCTAAAAATGTGCCTGACGGTAAGACCTTAATGGGTGAATGGGGTGTCGATTATTCGAAATACATGAGAGTTCAGGCTGTATTCAGAAATTTACCTGAAATTTCAAACGATGTAAAACTATTGAAAAAAGAAGTGAATAAATTAAAAGCTGAATAATCTAACTCCTATGATAATCAAGCAAAAAACTATTCTTGACGAAGTTACATTAACCGGAATAGGTTTACATACGGGCATCCCCGTAATTATGGTTTTAAAACCAGCCCCCGAATTTCACGGAATTGTATTTAAGAGAGTCGATCTTGAAGATCAACCTACTGTTGAAGCAGATGTGAAAAATGTGATAGATACCTCGCGAGGTACTGTTCTTGAAAAGAATGGTGCCAGGGTTGGAACAATTGAACACACGCTGGCTGCCATATCAGCGTTGGGCATTGATAATTTGCTAATTGAAATAGATGGTCCTGAAGCACCAATTTTGGATGGAAGCTCTAAGCTGATTTACGATGGCATTGGTGAAAATAACATTAAGGAACTTGACGCAGAAAAAGAGTATTTCGTAATTCGTGAAAAAATCGTTTTTAAAGATACTGAAAGTGGTGCTGAATTAGTGGCTTTGCCCGACGACCAGTTTAGTGTTGATGTGATGATCTCCTTCAAATCACCTGTGCTTGATAATCAATTTGCACGTCTAAGTTCTATGGAGGAATTTAAAACTGAGATTGCTCCTTGCCGTACGTTTGTTTTTCTTCATGAATTGGAATTTTTATTGAATAACAATTTGGTAAAAGGCGGCGATTTAGACAATGCTATTGTAATTATGGACCGTGATGTGAATCAACAGGAACTCGATAGAATTGCTGATTTGTTTCATCACGAACACATCAAATTGAATGGGCAGAAAGGAATCCTAAATAATCTTAAACTGCACTTCAACAATGAACCTGCACGTCACAAGTTACTTGACGTGATTGGTGATTTAAGTTTGGTTGGACGGCCAATTAAGGGTAAAATTATTGCCAGCCGACCTGGCCATAGCGCCAATACCAGATTTGCACGAATGCTGCAAAAAGAAATGGATAAACAGTTTTCAAAAACAGCAGCGCCCGTTTATTATCCTGATAGGGAGCCGGTAATGGATATCTTAAAAATAAGGGAATTGTTACCGCATCGTTACCCCTTTCTTATGGTCGATAAAGTGATTGAGATTAAAGGAAATTATATTGTTGGAATAAAGAACATTACGTCCAACGAGCCCATGTTTACCGGTCACTTTCCTCAGGAACCGGTTTTCCCCGGAGTATTACAAATCGAGGCAATGGCGCAATGCGGGGGCTTATATGTATTAAACATGATGGATCCCACCAAAAGCTTTTCCACTTACTTTTTGAAAATTGATGGGATAAAATTTAGAAAAAAAATTGTACCCGGAGATACTTTATTGATTAAAGTTGAGTTAGTATCACCAATGCGTAGAGGTATTGCCACCATGAAAGGCTACATTTTTGTAGGCAATCAATTGGCGTCCGAGGGCGAATTTATGGCCCAGATTGTTGAGAATACTAACGACTAACCGAACAAAAATATTTATAATGAG
Organism: Prolixibacteraceae bacterium; assembly: GCA_041821245.1. Lineage (GTDB taxonomy): Bacteria > Bacteroidota > Bacteroidia > Bacteroidales > Prolixibacteraceae > Roseimarinus. The sequence goes on along the minus strand of JBGUEP010000060.1, from coordinate 18,122 downwards.
TCCATTAATGGCGAATATACATCCCAATGCAAAAATTGGTGAGAATGTAATTATTGAATCTTTTGTAACCATTTCGGCCGATGTCATCATTGGCGACGGAACATGGATAGGGCCCAATGCCGTGATTATGGACGGGGCCCGAATCGGGAAAAATTGTAAAATTTTCCCCGGAGCGGTTATCGCAGGTATTCCTCAGGACTTGAAATTCAATGGCGAAGAAACAACAGTGGTAATCGGCGATAATACAACCGTAAGAGAATTTTGTACGATTAATCGTGGAACCATTGCTAAAGGTACCACCATTGTTGGGAACAATTGTTTATTGCAATCGTATTCCCATGTGGCGCACGATTGTTTATTAAAGGACCATGTAATTTTAGGCAGTTACGCAGGTTTGGCGGGCGAAGTTGAGGTGGACGATTATGCTATTGTTAGTCCGTACTCTGCCATTCATCAGTTTTGCCGAATTGGTAAACATGCTTTTATAGCCGGTGGTAGTCTGGTTAGGAAGGATATTCCTCCATTTGTATTGGTGGGCAATGATCCTTTATCATTTGCGGGTGTCAATTCGGTGGGATTGCGTCGTCGTGGGTTTGATATTGATCGTGTAAATGACATTCAAAATGTTTATCGATACATCTATCAAAAAGGTTTAAATAATTCGCAAGCCATGCAGGCCATATTGGCTGAAACGGTGCCGTCGATCGAACGGGAAGAAATACTTGATTTTATTCGAAGTTCAGAACGTGGTATCGTGCGCGGTCCGCAAGATTAGAAAGCTTAAACCATAACTTTAAATACCAAAAGCAAGTTCCAGATCTTAAAATAGTCTGGAACTTGCTTTTAGTGGATGTACCGTTTATTTAAGCGGATTCCATCCCTGAGCAGTAAGCTCAATTTCTGATCCTGCAGTCGTCACTAATTTGGTTCCTTCGCTTGCATCACTGATGTGTCCAATAATGGTAATGTCCGGATGATTTCTTATTTTATCATGATCCTCAATAGGAATGGTAAATAACAATTCGTAATCTTCACCTCCATTTAATGCCGCCACCAAGGGATTGATGTTCAGCTCCTCAGCCATGGCTTTGGTTTCGTTGTCCTGTGGTATTTTATCCTCAAAAATTTTAGCGCCACAATTCGATGCCGTACAAATGTGTTTCAGTTCCGACGATAGGCCATCCGAAATATCAATCATCGAAGTTGGCCTAACCTTCAAATCTTTAAAAACTTTGATCAGATCCAAGCGAGGTTCCGGTTTGAGTTGTCGTCCTATAATGTAATTGTATCCCGTAAGTTGTGGTTGAATATTTGTATTTACCTTAAATACTTCGTTTTCACGTTCAAGTAATTGTAGTCCCATGTATGCTCCTCCCAAATCGCCCGACACGCATATCAAATCATTCTTTTTAGCACCATTACGCAAAACAAGATCTTCCTTATTGGCAACACCAATGGCAGTAACACTGATGGTCAATCCTGTTAACGAAGAGGTGGTGTCTCCACCAATAAGATCAACGTTATATTGTTCGCAAGCCAATAGGATCCCTTCGTACAATTCTTCAATGGCTTCGACAGAAAATTTAGATGAAATGGCTAAGGAAACAGTAACTTGTTTTGGCGTAGCATTCATGGCCGCCACATCACTCAGGTTTACTGTAATTGATTTATAGCCTAAATGCTTCAATGGAACATACATCAAATTAAAATGAATGCCTTCCGTCAACAAGTCAGTGGTAACAACAACTTGTTGCTCCTTAAAATCCAATATTGCAGCATCATCTCCAACACCTTTTACGGTACTGGCGTTTTTTAAATTTATTTTATTTGTTAACCTTTCAATTAATCCAAATTCTCCTAATTCGGATATTGATGTTACTTTGCGTTCGTTATCAGTCATTTCAATAAAGATGTTTAAGTATGATTTGTCTCAATTCGGCTTCAAAAGTAGGACTACTTTACTATCTTTGCAACAATTTTTAAACAGTCTGGTTATTACCTTGTTTGATTAGAACATTACAGACTTTAAATTCAATACTAATATGACAGAACAAGATAGAATTTTAGATCAGGTAACGAACGAAGAGTACAAGTTCGGTTTTGTCACTGATATAGAAACAGATATAATTGACAAGGGTTTAAGCGAAGACGTAGTTCGGCTAATTTCGATGAAAAAGGAAGAACCCGAGTGGATGTTGGAATTTCGTTTGAAAGCCTATCGGAAGTGGTTGCAAATGAAGGAGCCCAACTGGGCTTACCTCAAAATGCCGCCCATCGATTATCAGGAAGTAATTTATTATGCCGCTCCGGTTCAGAAAAAGAAACTCAATAGTTTAGACGAAGTTGATCCTGAATTACTGGAAACCTTTAGTAAGTTAGGTATCCCCATCGAAGAACAAAAGATGTTGGCTGGAGTCGCGGTTGACATTGTTATGGATAGCATTTCGGTGAAAACAACCTTTAAAGAAGTATTGGCTGAAAAAGGAATTATTTTTTGCTCCTTCAGTGACGCGGTTAAAGAATTTCCCGATCTGGTAAAAAAATACCTGGGCAATGCTGTTCCTTATGCCGATAATTATTTTGCGGCATTAAATTCAGCCGTTTTTAGCGATGGTTCGTTTTGTTACATTCCCAAAGGTGTGCGTTGTCCCATGGAACTTTCAACGTATTTTCGGATCAATGCGGCCAATACCGGTCAATTTGAAAGAACCCTGATTATTGCCGACGACGACAGTTATGTTTCCTATCTGGAAGGGTGCACGGCTCCAATGCGCGATGAAAATCAGTTGCATGCGGCAGTGGTGGAAATTATTGCCATGGAACGCGCGGAGGTGAAATACTCTACGGTTCAAAATTGGTATCCCGGAGATAAGAATGGGAAAGGTGGAATTTATAATTTCGTTACCAAACGCGGAATTTGTCGAGGCGACTATTCGAAGATTTCATGGACTCAGGTGGAAACAGGTTCAGCCATCACTTGGAAATATCCCAGCTGTGTACTGATGGGGGATCATTCTAAAGGTGAATTTTATTCCGTAGCCTTAACCAATCATCATCAACAGGCCGATACTGGTACCAAAATGATTCACATTGGCAAACACACTAAAAGTTTAATTGTATCCAAAGGTATTTCGGCAGGAGTAAGCAATAATTCCTACCGGGGTTTGGTAAAAGTGGCAAAAAGAGCAGATAAGGCACGTAATTTTTCGCAATGTGATTCATTGTTGTTAAGTAGTAAGTGTGGAGCTCATACCTTCCCTTATATCGAATGTGCGAACAAAACGGCCACTTTGGAGCATGAAGCGACCACTTCGAAAATAAGTGAAGATCAAATTTTTTACTGCAATCAGCGGGGAATTAAAACCGAAGATGCAATTGCAATGATTGTAAATGGCTATGCCAAAGAAGTTTTAAATAAACTTCCAATGGAATTTGCTGTTGAGGCACAAAAATTATTGGCCTTAAGCCTTGAAGGAAGTGTAGGATAAAAACTACACCGATCGCACTAGTAGAAAAGAATTAGAAATAGAGAATTTTGAAATACGTTGCCACCAAATTCTCCCGGACAATGGGTCAAGGAATTTTAGGAGGCTTATAAATTGGAGATATGTTAGTTATAAAAAATCTACATGCCAACGTTGACGGAAAAGAGATACTTAAGGGTATAAATCTTGAAGTAAAAGCAGGAGAAATTCATGCTATTATGGGACCAAATGGTTCCGGAAAAAGCACTCTGGCGAATGTATTGGCTGGTCACGACAAATATGAAGTTACTGAAGGTGAAATAACCTTTCTGAATGAAAACTTATTAGAACAGGCTGCTGAAGATCGGGCACGCAATGGTATTTTTTTAAGTTTTCAATATCCTATTGAAATACCAGGAGTGAGTATGGTGAATTTTCTGAAAACTGCCGTAAACGAACACCGTAAACATAATGGTTTGGAACCACTTACCGCTTCTCAGTTTCTGAAATTAATGGAAGAGAAGAAAAAAGTAGTTGAAATCAGTTCCCAATTAACCAATCGTTCGGTGAACGAAGGTTTTTCAGGAGGAGAGAAAAAGCGGAACGAAATATTTCAAATGGCCATGTTGGAGCCCAAATTAGCCATTTTGGACGAAACGGATTCCGGCTTGGATATCGATGCCCTTAGAATTGTTGCCAACGGGGTAAACCTATTAAAATCACCTGAAAGAGCAACCATTTTAGTTACACACTATCAGCGTTTGCTCGATTATATTGTTCCCGATTTTGTACATGTTCTGTACAAGGGACGAATAGTTAAATCAGCTGGAAAAGAGTTGGCTTACGAATTGGAAGAAAAAGGATACGATTGGATTAAAAAGGAGATGGGAGAATAATATGATTGAAATGGTAAAATATACAGCAACCGAAGAATTGGTCGAGCTTTTTACCCAAAATCAGGAGATTTATAACGAAGGTTGTCCCGACTTTATGAATATTCATCGCAGTGATGCAATTGATAAATTCAGATCAATGGGGATTCCTTCACGTAAAAACGAGGATTATAAATACACCGATCTTCGTCCTGCTTTTCAAAACGACTACTCAGTTGTACCTCGATATGTTGAACAGAGTGTCGATTTGCACGACATATTTAATTGTGATGTACCGCAATTGAATACCCATATCATCCTTTTAATCAATGGATGGTATTACGGCCGTAACCGAAAAGTGGGAGAATTCCCCGAAGGCGTTATTTGTAGTAGCTTGCTGCACGCAGCCAATAATCATCCAGATATTGTTAAGAAATACTACAACCAATATGCCGGTAAATCAAACGATGCAATGGCTAATCTGAATACAGCGATGGCCAAAGATGGTTTGTTTTTCTACGTGCCCGACAATGTGACTTTAGACGCACCCGTTCAGGTGATCAATTTGTTAAATTCAAACGAAAATACTTTCGCCGTACAACGCAATCTTTTTTTATTGGGTAAGAACAGCGAAGCAAAAATTGTTTTTTGCGATCACACCTTAAATGACAATTACTACATTCTGAATAACCTGACTGAATGTTTCGTCGACAGCGATGCTCGCTTTGGATTTTATTCTATTCAAAATCAACACAACGGAGCGGTAAATCTTACTCATTTTTTTGGTGCGATCGATAAAAATTCGGTGCTTGATTCAAATGTGGTTACCTTAAATGGTGGTATTGTTCGAAATAATTTTAAAGTTCGACTCGAAGGAGAACATGGTCATGTGAATGTGAACGGGTTAACATTGGCTGATGAAAAACAACACATCGATAATTTTACCTCTATTGATCATGTTGTGCCCAATTGTACCAGTTCTCAATTGTACCGAAACATCATGGATCAACAATCGAGTGGCGTTTTCACCGGACAAATTAATGTTTTTCGGGATGCTCAAAAAACTGAAGCATTTCAGCAAAACAATAATGTATTGTTGAGTGATTCAGCTGAAATGAATACCAAACCTCGTTTAGTCATCGATGCCGATGATGTACGTTGCAGCCATGGTGCAACCATTGGCCGTATCGACGAAGATGCTCTGTTTTATTTAAGAACCAGAGGGATTGGCGAAAAGGAGGCTCGTTTGATGATCATGTTTGCTTTTGCCGATGAAGTATTGGCGCAAATTGGTGTACCTGTATTGCGGGAACGTATGGAAGATTTGGTGGATAAACGATTAAGGGGCGAATTAGGTCCGTGCCAGAGTTGTTCTTTATCGTGCAGCCATTAATGGACAAACAATAGTCATTGGTCATTAGTATTATGTCAGTAGCTTAAATCTGATTACGAGTGACCAATGACTTTTTAATTCTTTAACTTTGCGTCATGAGTCTCGATATAAATAAAATTAGAAAGGATTTTCCTATTCTGGAACATCAGGTGTACGGAAATCATTACGTCTATTTTGACAGTGCCGCAACTGGTCTTCGTTCTTTACCAGTGTTGCATAGTGTAGAGAAAATCTACCGTGAATTTAATGGCAATCCGCATCGTGGAGCTCACTACATGAGCAACCAAACTACGGTAGCCTATGAGGCTGTTCGCGATAAAGTACAGCAATTTATTCATGCGAAGGAAAGAGAGGAAATTCTATTTACCAAAGGAACAACTGAAAGCATAAATTTAGTGGCTTACTCTTTTGGCGAAGCTTTTGTGAACGAAGGTGATGAAATTATTGTGTCCGAGATGGAGCATCACGCTAATATTGTACCCTGGCAATTGCTGGCAGGCCGAAAAAAAGCGACCTTAAAAGTACTACCCATTACCGATGAAGGTGAGCTGCGCCTCGATTTATTGGATGGGATGATCACGGACAAAACAAAACTGGTAGCATTCAACTGGGTGTCGAATGTGTTGGGGACTGTTAATCCATTGGAGCAAATTGTTAAAATAGCACATGCCCGTAATGTTCCTGTTTTGATTGATGGAGCGCAAGGTATTCAGCATAGTGCAATTGACGTTCATGCTTTAGACATTGACTTTTTGGCTTTTTCGGGACATAAACTATACGGACCTACAGGGGTTGGATGTTTGTATGGAAAAAGGAAATGGCTCGAACAGATGCCACCGTTTTTAGCCGGTGGTGAAATGATTGAAAAAGTAGCCTTTAGCGGCACAAGTTTTAATGTTATACCCTATAAGTTCGAAGCCGGTACTCCTAATTTTACTGAAGTAATTGGCTTAGGTGCTGCTATTGATTACATCAATGAATTGGGAATGGCAAATATTGAAGCCTACGAGCACGAATTACTCAGTTATGCAAGTGCCAAAATGAAAACCATTAAAGGAATTCGTTTTATTGGTGAAGCAAAACATAAAGAAAGCGTAATCTCTTTTTTAGTGGGAACAATTCACCCTTACGATATGGGCATGTTTCTCGATAAAATGGGATTTGCCGTACGTACCGGTCATCATTGTGCTCAACCTTTAATCGATCGCTTGGGCATTCCCGGAACAGTGCGTATTTCGTTGGCATTTTACAATACGAAAGAAGAAATTGATTTATTTGTTGAAGCCGTCCGGAAAACAATAGCCATGTTGGAAGGGTAGTTAATACGTCCTGTTACCTATAAATGTTCATCAACGAAATGTGAATAATTAAACGATTTTTCAATTTGAATTCCCTTTGCTTCATCTTCCTGTTTATTTATGTTGAATAATATCGTTTTCTCGCGATTTGTTCAACACTGATTTCCTATATTTGATCTTATAATTAATTTATTAAGAGATTTCCTTACCATGGAATTTGTATGTCCATATTTCAAAAAGTGCTCGTGGTTAACAGTCATTTCTCTGTTTTTGATGTCACTGCTTGTAATGAGTTGCCAGGTAAACGAAAGTGAAATTGAAAAATGTAGTTGCGATAATGAACCAATTTTTGATGCTGCATGTATCGACTCTTTAAAACTTGATCAAATTGAAGGATTTTGGCATCCCGATTCACTTATTCTTTTCAAAAATACATCGATATCTTCAGACCTGGCAGCTATTGCAGGTAGGGAATACTACTATTCAGGATATCAAAGAAGAATAGAAATTGAAGTTTTTGAAACCCACGACATGGCAATCTATAATTTGGAACTTACAAGGAATAGTATTAGTATCCGCCTATATGAAGGCAATAAAGATATTCTTGGAGAATGGTGGTTGTATGATTATCAAAGCTATCACTCCCTGATTTATTTCAATACATTGAATGTGAATTTTTTTCTGGGAATTATCCCTGGTAGTGGGAATGAAGGGGCATCTGATTCATTGATTTCTTATATAGAAACCATTCCTGCCATCATTAAAGATAGGGTGAATAAATTTGTTAAAGATCCATCCAATGAGAGCCAATAACGAAAACAAAATAGTGGCATATGTAGCAAAAAAACTTGCTTTTTTGTTTTTGCTATTGATCGTAATGGCCTGCGATAAGAATACCGATTTAGATCCTGACGAAGGTTCCAATAAACGGCCATACGTTCAAATCAAAACACCAGGTACTAACGACGGATTTGTACGGGGCGATAAAATAAACCTCACTGCTGCAATCTATGATTTGGACAGTAACATAACACAAATCCACGTGTTTATTGACGACTTGCCAGCGATTACAGATGAGAAAAATGAATTTATGGTGGATACAACTTCGATTGATCTATTTTGGTATAGCCCATATGATATAGCCAGCCCAATGCTTTATCGTTTCCGCTATGCTTTAAATACAGAAGAGCTTTCCCTGGGTAATCATGTGCTGGCAATTCAAGCAGTTGATGACCATTCCTGCTTTATAGATAGTATCAGCTTTTACTTGTTTGAGAGAGGGACTGAGCATTTAATTAAAGATTACGACGGGAACAGTTACAACACGGTTAGAATTGGAGATCAGCTTTGGTTTTCTGAAAACCTTAGAACAACCCACTTAAACGATGGTGCTGCTATCCCTTTGAATCCTTATGATTATTCCTGGAGGGAGGAAGATCGATACAAAGAAAGCTATGCATGGTATGACAATGATAGTACGACTCGTTTTTCTCAAGGCGCACTGTATAACACCTACTCAGCAGTAAACTCCAAATTATGTCCATCGGGTTGGCATGTTCCTGTTCTGAAAGAATGGGAAGAGTTATTTAATTTTACTGATTCAACCTATGGTCCATTTGAGAAACGATATACGAATGATGGAAACAGCGTATATGGTTATGCAGGTATGGCTCCGGTTTTTATGAAGCAAGTGGGGCCAAAAGGAAATTTATTTGGCTTTGGTGCTACTGGTTCGGATAAATGGTGGGCATCAACAGATTCAACAAATGTATACTATGTCAATACAATCACCTTCAAGAACGGAAACGTCAATGTGGAGAATAGTGGAAGTGGGTTTCGTTCAGTTCGTTGCATAAAAAATAAGGATTAGGATGGTACGTGTGTTACATTATATCTCGATTGGATTGGTTGGTATGATGGCTATGATTTTGGCTTGTAATGAGCCGGAAGATATTCTTCCCAAGAAGGATCTTTATTTTTCCGTGGAGTTCATCGATTCTTTGGAATTAACCCAACTGGTAAATTACTGGCAAAACGATTCGGTATTCGAGATTGAACGAAACAACGAAATATTGGTATACAACCGGCTCATCTCCTACGAAGGGGGTTTAAAACTTCATCAAAAAAACAGGACACTGGTTTTGACTGTTTTCAAAAATAGAGCTACCGCACTTGATGCACTTGATTACTATTTTAGTTCTACCCTTGTAAACTTTTATACGAAAGCAGACAGTGTCTATATTCATTCGAACAGCGAAGGCGTTGCTATTATTCAGAATAAATACAATACTTTGATTGAACTGATCGTCGCTCGTAAGGGAAACGAACAATTCAATGCAGAAGAAACAGTTTCTGGCTTAATGATGAATTTAGAAGCAGTTGTCGCTAGAATTGAGGAGTTTTCATTTGATGTTTCAAGCACTAAAATCGAAAATGATGCAAATTAGGAACATTGGTCTGCTTATGATCTTTTTATTGGCGCTAATGGGCTGTAAAGAAGAGAGTATAGTGCCTGAGGTGATGAATAAACAAGCCATTTGCGAATTCGTCTATCCGGTAAGTGGCGAAGTATATGCTGAAGGTTTTCAACAGGCAAAGGTCAGGTGTATTGCATTTGATGTGGATTCAAATTTTGAACGGCTTGATTTTTTGATTGATGGTGAATACATAAAATCCATCGATTCCTTTCCCACAGATTTTGGACGCTATAATACACTTTCCAAAAGTGTCTCACTCTCTTTTGAGTACGAAGGAAATACGTTGTTGCCAGGACAACACGCTTTGGCATTAAGAATTGTTGACTCCATTGGCTATTATCAGGACAGCTGTATCATTAATATTCTTGAAAAGGGCACTGAGGAAAATGTTAAGGATTACGATGGAAATGAATACGCTACGCTTAGAATTGGTGATCAAATTTGGTTGGCAAGTAATTTATTAACAACTCATTTAAACGACGGTACCCCTGTAAAAAATATTCAGGAAAATGAAGAATGGAGGAAAAACAAAAAGCCCGCGTACAGTTGGTATACCTGGATTGAAAATCCAAAAGATTTTGGTGCTCAATACAATTATGCAACGGTAGCTACTGAGAAAATTTGCCCGCAGGGCTGGCGTGTTCCTTCACGATTGGATTGGCTGGAATTGGTTAAATTCATCGATACCGAAAAGGGACCCTTCAATGTTGATCTTAAAGATTATCGATGGCCCGAAATTGCCAGGTATTTGAAAACCAAATCAGATTGGCCCGATGAACCGACCAACGATTATGGATTTTCTTTTCTTCCTAATCCGCACCGTGATTACAATGCCAACTACCAAAGTCCAAATGATGCAGTTTTGTGGAGCTCAACTGTTGCTCCACAATCTGAACAAGTTTACAGTTATTGGATACGTAATTCTAATCATTACCTTACCCGATATATCTATAGTCCGTACAGTGGTTTTAGTATTCGGTGTATGAAAGATTCAATTCGTAATGATTGAACACTTGTTACGTTAAACTTTAAATTGAATGTGAACTTTGTGCAGTTTATTACATGGTTGTTTCTTAAAAAGTCGCAAATTTGCAACTCAATTTAAAGTAACAAATATGACAATTGAAGAAATACAGCAAGAAATTATTGGCGAGTTCACTGCCTTTGACGATTGGATGGATAAATATGCACTGCTCATCGAAATGGGTAAAGAATTAGATCCATTGGATGACAAATACAAAATTGATCAAAACATTATCAAAGGCTGCCAGTCACAGGTTTGGATTAATGCTGAATATAAAAATGGGATACTTCATTATCATGGCGATAGCGATGCCTTGATTGTGAAAGGATTAGTAGCCTTGGTGATACGTGTTGTTGACAAACAGCCGGTAGAGGATATCATAAAAACCGACTTCCATTTTATTGATCAAATTGGCTTAAAAGAACATTTGTCGCCAACACGATCAAATGGCTTGGTGGCCATGATCAAACAAATTAAGCTCTACGCTGTTGCATATAGCAAGATAGAAAAAAGTCATTAATAAAGTCAGCAGTCATTAGTCATTAAGTCATTGGGTTTTATCGAAAAATTCTTTTACTGATGATTTATTGACAAATGACTAAATACTTAAGATTATGGCAGACGATATAAGAATTGATCGAATAATCGCGGAATTACACGATGTGTTTGATCCCGAAATTCCCGTGAATATTTATGATTTGGGTTTAATTTACAGCGTTGATGTGGATGAAAAAAATCTGGCGACCGTTGTGATGACACTTACTGCTCCGGGTTGCCCTGTGGCCGATATGATTGTTCAGGAAGTGTTCGAAAAAACCACTGGCGTCGATGGCGTTGATGATTGTTTTGTTGACCTTACCTTTGAACCGCCCTGGGACAAAAGTATGATGAGCGAAGAAGCTAAGCTTGAGCTGGGTTTTTTCTAAATACAACTTCGTTGCTTAGCAGCAAAGAGGAAGAAATAATTGCAGTCAATAAAAAAAATCTAAACCTGTTTCATTCAGTTGAAGCAGGTTTTTTAATTGCTCAATCAATTGGGCCCGGATAGTTTCATTTATGTAAGTATCCAGCAAAGGAACTTCATACAAAATTGTTTCATACAAAATTGTTTCATACAAAATTGTTTCATAAATTTGAAATAAAAAATGCGATGTTATCTCCTTTCCATTTTGGCAAAATTGTAGAAAGCGACTATTTTACAAACAGGGAAAAAGAGAGGAAACTGATCCTTTCAAATATTCTTGCGGGTATAAATTGTATTCTTTTATCACCCCGACGTTGGGGGAAGTCATCGTTGGTCGAAGCATGTATTTCGCAAATTCGAAAAGAGGAACATAAGATCATAATTTGTAAAATCGATCTTTTTAAAGTCCATAATGAAACCGAATTTTATGAGCTTTTTATGAAGGAAGTTCTCAAAAATTCTTCATCAAAATGGGAGGAATGGCTCGAGTTAAGCAAACAATTTCTAAAGTCAATCATCCCTAATATCTCAATGGGAGTTGGCGATAGCGAAGAAGTTTCACTGTCATTCAAAATACCTGATGTCCAAAAATCAAAAGAAGAAATCTTACTGTTGCCTGAAAAGATAGCTCAAAAGAAAAAGGTTCGTTTCATTATTTGTATTGATGAATTTCAGAACATTAAAAAATTTCAAAATCCATCTGAATTTCAAGAATATTTGAGAGCGATTTTCCAATATTTTAAATCTACTTCATTCATTATTTATGGAAGTAAAAGACATATTATGGCAGAACTATTTGACAGAAGCGATATGCCATTTTTTAAATTTGGAGAGATGTTGTTTTTAAATAAAATTGAATCAGTTCATTGGGAAAAATACATTGTGGAACGTTTTGAAAGCACAGGGAAAACAATCACAGTTGTTGAAGCAAACCGCATTGCAAAGTTGATGAAAAATCATCCCTATTTTGTACAGCAATTATGCCATCATGTGTGGCTAAATTGTGAAAAGATGGTCGATGAAAAGACAATTGAAATGGGACTAAACGAGATGCTTGAGGTAAATGAGATTTTATATATTCGTGAGATTGAAAACTTAACTTCTCCGCAAATTGCTTTCCTAAGGGCAATAATAAATAAAGAAGATAAGCTAACTTCAAAAGAGGTTTTAACCAATTATAACCTGGGTTCATCAGGGAATGTGAAACGTTTGAAAGAAGCCTTGGCTAACAAAGAAATCATCGATTTCATTGGAATTACACCCGAATTTAATGATCCCTCATTTGAAACATGGTTAAAACTGCATTATTTTAACTAGATGAATGATTGGGTTTAGGATAATGTTAAAAAGCATTCTTAGTTATTTGGTTTGCAATACAAACTAGTTTAACTTGCAAACAAAAACCTTTGTTATGCAAACCGAAGAGCAATTCAGTGAAAAGCAATCCATTTCTTTAATCAAGGAGATGGTTGAAGTATCGTCCAAAAACCTTAAGAAGGATGGATTACTTATTCTTGCCTGGGGAGTCGCCTTTGTGTTGGGGGCTTTTTTAAATTTTTTTCCCGAAGTAAAACTAATTTCAAAACGACTCATTTTCGTATTCGATGTTTTTGGGTTAATGCTAGGAATAGGAGTAGTCTTGTTTACTGTTTATTACGTTTTCTTCAAAAAAAAAGGAATTAAAACTTATGTAGCAACTACAGCGGCCTATACCTGGTTTGGGATAATTGTTGTGTACAATTTAATTGTAATTCTGATCAAACAAAAAACAGGCGAGGTGAATTTTGAACTGTTGCATCCCATGCAAATGGCGCTGATTGGCCTGGCACTTTTTGTCACCGGTGGACTATACCGTGAAAAACTTCTGCTGCTTGGTGGTGTAGTTTATTGGTTTGCAGCGTATTTTGCAGTCAGGTACCGATTACCCATTCAGTTAATTTTTGAATTTGTAGCAGGTTTTATCGGTTTTATCATTCCGGGTGCATGGTTGTATTATCAAAGTATAAAAAATGTTTGAACCCCTTGATCCCTTATTGCACCAGCAAATTCGATTGTCCATCGTTTCCTTATTGATGGGAGTGAAGTCGGCAGAGTTCAGTTTCTTGCTTGAGCACATCGACACCACAAAAGGGAACATCAGTTTTCAGCTCACCAAGCTGAACGAAGCCGGATATGTTACCATTAAAAAATCGATGAAAGGCAATTACCCCTTAACCAGCTGTTCCATTACAGATAAGGGAAGGGAAGCTTTTCAGACCTACATTGAGGCGCTGCAGAGTTATTTGAAGTGAACGAAGTACTTAGAGTTATGAGTGCCTAAAGTGCCTAAAGTTACGAGTGGCTAAAATGCCTAAAATGCCTAAAGTGTCTAAAGTGAACTAAAGTTACGAGTGCCTAAAATGAACTAAAGTTACGAGTGCCGAAAGTGAACTAAAGTTACAAGTGCCTAAAGTGAACTAAAGTTACGAGTGAAAAAGTGAGCTAGTGTTACATTCCTTGAATGCCTCATCGGAACATAATTTTTTTAACTTTAGCTCACTCATAACTCTAGCTCACTCGAAACTCTAGTCACTCGAAACTCTAGTCACTCGAAACTCTAGTTCATCAAAACTTTTTTCACCCTGCTGACATACTGTTGTCACTTCCCCCTATTTTCTTTGTGGTATAATCTTCATAAACCATAAACACTATGAAAACATTTACTTCAATTTTGATTTTATGTTTAATTGTTACATTCACATTTAAAACCTCTTATGCCATGGAAAAAAAGAAAGTTGAAAAAATTCAAGTGCTCATGTACAGCATGAAATCAACCTTAGCAACTATTGCAACAGATCCGGGAACCATCCCAATGGAAATCATGCAAAAGGCTGAAGAATTGGGTTTGGAAATCACCGGACCTCAGATCTGGCAATATCGAAATGTTGACGGCAACCCCAACTCAATCATCGATGTGGACATTTGTGTTCCAATTAAAGCGGCCAAAGGCGATCCCGGAAAATTTAAGTTTGACGTATTGCCTCAAGTTACCTGTATTTCTGAATTACACAAAGGCGCTTATGCCGAACTCACCAATACTTACAAGCGCATTTTTGGTGAAATGAGCCGTAAAGGAATAATGATGGGAACAGCGAGCCGTGAAGTTTATACCGTAATGGACATGGAAAATCAGGACAATTGCATCACCGAAATTCAGGTGCTTATTAACGAATAACCTTGAAATCACCGTCATTGCGAGAGCGTACCCAATTAAATTGGTCACAATGCGGAGATGACAGAGAGATGGCCTGAAGGGCCATAAGATTTTAGCCCAGGGCAAACTGGTCCCTGAGCTTTGGTTGCCGAGCCTGTCGAGGTAGTCGAAGGGCGAGTGTCGCCCTGGGTTAGAATGGTAAGAATTATTATCGTCCGAGGTATAATTTGGAATAGTGAACGAATCTTGTTTTGGACGATATTGGTGAAATCTGCAAAATTGTTATTGTGCATATTTACAGTTATTTACATAAATCTGTCATTGGTAGGACGAGGAACGAGGACGAAGCAATCTTTCCAACCGATTGCTTCGCTTCGCTCGCAATGACGATGAAAATTCAACAACCATGAATACTTTAACCGAAAAAAGTCCAGATTTAGTCGCTAAATGTGGCCTCTATTGTGGCAACTGTGGCAAATTTAAGAATGGCAAATGTGCCGGATGTGAAGCCAATACCAAAGCCACCTGGTGTAAAGCGAGGGCTTGTTGCATCGAAAACGGATATGCCACCTGTGCCGATTGTACTTACAATAATCCCCGCGATTGTAAAAAGTTCAGTAATTTCGTTTCCGATATTTTTTCACTTATTTTTAGGTCCGATCGTCCGGCCTCCATTGAATACATCAAAATTCATGGGCGTGAAGCTTTTATCGATTTAATGATCGATCAAAATCGGATGGTAATTAAAAAGAGATAAAGTTCCTGAGTACCTTAGATCCAGAGTAAATTTCAACTGTATAAACTAAGGCACTCAGGTGCTTTTTACTCAGGAACTTTCTAACTCAGGAACTTTCTAACTCAGGAACTTTCTAACTCAGGAACTCTAGCAGAATGAACCGTATCGACCGACTTAATGCCATTCTTATTCAGCTTCAAAGTAAGCGGATCGTGAAGGCGCAAGAAATTGCCGACCGTTTTGAAATCAGTTTGCGCACGGTTTATCGCGATATACGGGCATTAGAAGAAGGAGGTGTTCCCATTGGTGCCGAAGCAGGGATTGGATACTTTTTACAGGAGAATTACCATCTGCCTCCTGTTATGTTCACCACTGAAGAAGCATCGGCGCTGTTATTTGGTGAAAAGCTCATTGAGAAGATGAGTGATGAAAAGATGAAGAAGGATTTTTGTTCGGCACTTTTTAAGATTAAGGCGATTCTGAAGCCGGGTGAAAAAGATTATCTCGAAAAATTGCACGATCGTATTGCCGTTTATAACATGAATTCCATGGGTGATCGTTATCATCAACTTCGTTTGAATGAAATAAAAGAAGCGCTGGTCAACAAAAAGGTGCTTAAAATCTGTTACGAATCGAAGTTTGCCGACGAAGCAGTTTGTCGCGAGGTGGAGCCCATTGGATTGTGTAACTACAGTTCACGCTGGCACTTGATTGCCTGGTGCCGGTTGCGAAATGATTACCGCGACTTTCGCCTCGACCGGATTTTAGAAATGGAATCTATTTCTGAAAATTTTAAAGGAAAACAACACCTGTCTATCGGAGAATACATGGCAGCTACATCGCCATTTGGCAACACCTCAAATATAACTTTGCTTGTTCCAAACAAACGAAAGAAATTAATTGAAGATACCAAATACTGGTACGGATTTCTAAATGAAGAAGAAGTTGGAGGACAGTTCCTTATGCGCTTTTCTAACGACGATTTAAAAGGTTTTGCCATTTGGATGCTAAATACGGGTTGCCATGCACGTGTTGAGGAGCCCAAAGCCTTGCAGGATATCGTTTTGAGTTACATTAAGGATATGATTGAAAACTACAAGGATTTCCTTTAATCTTCTGTCTTCTGTCTTCTGTCTTCTGTCTTCCGTCTTCCGTCTTCGGTCTCTTCGGTCTCCCAATTTGAACTTCCCATTACTTCCTGTGTTTTTAATTGATATTCGTTGCCATGTACTTTATCTTTAAGTAATATTTTAAGTAGGATAGGTCTTGCAATTTAACTGCTGCAAAAGAATAGCTAAGCTTGCAGTCGCAAAATAGAACCAAAACAAACCAATAGGGAATGAACAAACAATTGAATGGAATTGCTGATGTATTGTTGGATATAGGTGCAATGCTGATGGGTGCCGGAGCCAATACAGGTAGAATACGCGTGACCATAAATCGAATTGCACACTCGCTTGGTTTTCAGGTAGAATTGTTGATCACGCATAGGGCCATCATGTTGAATGTGATTGATGATGATGGCGAATTTTATACAAGCAAGTTAAAAAGAACACCACCACACGGGGTAAATTTTAAAATACTTTCGGGCATTAGTCGAATGAGTTGGCGCGTGCAGGACGAAAACTGGTCATTGGATCAAATTAATTTGGAATTGGATCGATTGCGTTTTCTGCCGCATTATCCCCGCTATCTGATTCTGTTAACAGTTGCTTTAGCCGGATCGGCATTCTGTAGGTTATTTGGAGGAGAAATCATCGAAATGGCAGTGGCTTTTGTGGCCACATTTATAGGCTTGTATGTTAGGCAAGTAGCTATAAAAAAGAACTTTAATAATTACATTTGCGTGTTTCTGGGTTCGTTAACTGCCTCTTTAATATCAGGGGCTTCTGTAAAGTTTGGAATTGGGGCCCATCCGGAGTTTGCATTTGCTACTTCTGTTTTGTTTTTAGTCCCTGGAGTTCCACTCATCAATTCGTTTACCGACATGATTGACGGTAACATTTCAACCGGTATTGTGCGGGGAACGAACGGATTAATTATTGCATTTTGCATTGCCTTAGGTTTGTTGGCAGCCAAAGTGATTTATAATTTTTAAAATTATGGAAGTATTATTATTACTCGAAAAAGGAATATGGGCCGGATTTGCCGCACTTGGATTTGCCATTTTGTTCAACGTTCCTCCGCGCACACTTATAGCCATTTGGATCATTGCCGCTTTGGGCGGTTTGGTGAAGTATACTTCATTGGAATTGAGTTCCAACATTATTATTGCTTCTCTTTTGGGGGCCTCATTAATTGGGATTTTAAGCATTCCATTGGCGCATAAAATCCATTCGCCGCCGTTAATTTTTTCCATTCCTGCAGTCATTCCCATGGTGCCGGGAGCGTTTGCTTACCGTATGATGCTTGACTTGATGGATATTGCCATACATCCCAAAAATGCCGGGATGGAACTTATTTTGGTTGATATTTTTCAAAATGGAATGAAAGTGGCCTTTATTCTTTTGGCATTGTCGGTTGGAGTTGCTGTTCCAATGTTGATCACCAGAAAAGATTCGGCAAAAAGAATTCAGATTAAATTGTAAAAGTGATCATCATTTAAGGGAATGTGCAAATGAAAGGAGCCCGGAGGGCTCAAATATGTAGTGTGCCGGGCATGCTGTTGATCTAAAGGGTGGAAGTCCCGAAAGAGCCGAAT
>JBGUEP010000059.1:0-30532 GCA_041821245.1 Prolixibacteraceae bacterium | reverse complement strand
TTGCTCATATTCAGGCTAACAAGCAGCCTTGGCTTTAAAACTATCTTTTCAAATATTGTTTATCGTAATACTTTTGGTAATCACCGCTAGTTACATTGTCCATCCACTTTTCATTTTCCAGGTACCAGTCTATCGTTTTTTCAATGCCTTCCTCAAATTGAAGACTTGGAACCCAGCCTAATTCTTTTTGTAATTTTGAAGGAATCAATGGCACGTGCATGATCTTCCACCCATAACCAGTCGCGAATGTTGATGCCCTTTCCGTAAACCGGAAGTGCTTTGTTCTTTTTGATGTTATTGATAAAAAGCGGAATCAACTTCTCTGGAAACTGGAATGAACCGTAATTGTTGGAACAATTTGATACTACTGCTGGTAATCCAAAAGTATCGGTATAGGCCCGTACAAAATGATCCGAGCTGGCTTTGGAAGCCGAATACTGACTGTGTGGATCATAACCTGTTTCTTCAGTAAACAAACCTTCTTCACCAAGCGTTCCATATACCTCATCGGTTGAAATATGGTAGAACCGTTTGCCTTTCATTTTATCTTTCCAGATGGACCTTGCAGCATTCAGTAAATTTACGGTACCAATTACATTGGTAAAAACAAACTCGGTAGAGTTGGAGATGGAACGGTCCACATGGCTCTCTGCAACCAGGTAAATGACTCTGTCAAATAGGTATTGTTCGAATAAGCGCTGAATGAAATCCGCATCGACAATGTCGCCCTTTACAAATTCATAATTGGTTTTGTTTTCGATGTCTTTCAGGTTGGCCAAATTCCCGGCATAGGTCAATTTGTCGAGATTGACTATTTTGTATTCGGGATACTTGTTTACAAACAGGCGCACTACATGTGAGCCTATAAAGCCGGCTCTGCCGGTGATGAGGATGTTTTGAAATGATTGTGAGGTGTTGAAATTTTTAATTGTTTTGAAGAATAAAATCTGAAGGAGAAAGAATTTTTAATTTCGACTTTTTAAAATCAGCAATATTTCGGGTAATGATTGTGTCGATTTCATTCTGTTCAGCACATTCATTTTGTACAGCATCTTCAAAATCTGTTAGTTCTGAATTAAGAGCCTTCCAAATTGTTTCTTTGTTTACACCTAAAATATCAACGAAGTCGAAAAGATTCTTTAAGAAGGAAAGCGTTATTTCATGGCCTTTCGATTTCTTTAGAATGTAATAAATGTCTGTTACTGTTGTTGCCGATACGAAAGTGGATATGTTTAATCTGTTGATTGTTAACATGAGTTCTTTGGAATTCTCAAAAAACTCCCTGCGCTCCAAGGCTATATCTAGAATGATATTGGTATCAAGCAATATCTTCATCTCATTTGTGTTTTTCAATCAGATAGTTATACTTTTCATCATCGGTTTTTGAAACCGCAAAAGCGCCAGCCCACTTAGAGAGAAAATCATCTATTTTTTTGTTGGCGCGTTCTTGCTTTTTCTGTGGTTTTAAAACAACAAAAACTTCCACCTTTTGATCGGCATAACCTCTTAATTCAGGAATTTGAATAATCCCGTTTTCCAATACAGTTGTTGCAAATTTATATGCTTCCATTTTGATTTATTTATTTAACGAAGGTAACAAATTCCATCTTAACACTTTTGCAAGTGTCCAATGAAAATATCAAAATTAGCAGATGATGAATAAAATCCGCTTCATATTATATAAATTTCTTAAGAAGCTATGAAAAAATTCTTATCTCATCTTCTCCCGTTCTCTCCCTGGCGAATTGCTCGGCAACCGAGGCTCAAAGAATGCTAAGGGGACTGTAACTTTCATTCTGTAAGGGAGTTGTTTTATAAATTACAAGGAATAAACCAAGATGCTGAGTATGGCTCAAGAAACGCTGAAAGGTCTGGCGACGCTTTCAGGTGTTTGGTGATGAATAACATAATAATATTAAATTGTACCAAAAAAAGTGAATCAGGGGAGACTCACTTTTTGGACTAAATAGGTATTCAGCTTAGCTTTTTTTTCAATTTACTGGAGTCTTTATTTGGTTAGGCTAGTAACCAGGAGGTGCTGGTGGCGGACAGAATTTTTTAGTTTCCGTGCACAAAAAGCCGCGTAGCGGCGACCATTATAGTAGCCACGGGTTTCACACAGTCTGTAAACCACACGATACAATCGTGCGGCAGGGGGGGAAATGGAAATCTATTTGTATTTATTTAATAATGATTGAAGATATTTCTTGTCGATTGAACTGATTTCACTTTTATCATATATTGAAACAAGTGTTATTTTTGTATCTACTTGCTCGTATATAATTTCGCGATGTGATATTATTCTTAGCCCACCACTTTTGCCTTTTCGTTTTGATTTTACTGATAATCTAGCTTTGTAGAACCCATTGCCTAATGAGCGACCTTGTAAGTGATTGTTTTCTGTTTCTTCGATAAAATCAAGATATTCTGCTTTTAGGCTTTGATATTTGCGTGAAAGTTTTTTAAGAGATTTTTCAAATTCAGGTATCGTTATTATCTGAATCATAATTCGTCGAGAAGTTCTCTGGCTGAACGGGTTTTTAGTTTCCCTTTTTTCGTGAGTTCAAGTTCTTCAAAGCTTTTGTCCAGACTTTTCATAAACTCTGATTTGTCATCGAAAACAGTTATTCCCTTCTCTGTTTTTGATAGCTCTGTAATAAAGTCCAATAAATACCGGGCTTTTTTGCTTTTAGTGTCTATTTTGATTGTTACTGTTCCCATTTTGTATTGAATTGTAAATACAAATATAGTGTTTATGAGTGGATTAAAAAACAGGTTTGTTGTGTTGGGTTAGGGGGAGCGGAAAATTTTCGTGCTGTCGCGCAGTCCTGTTCGTGCCCTCGTTAATAAATAACTTCTTTTTTGAATGCGTCATAAATAAACCACTCCACTTTTTTGAGTAAGGCTGCCGGTATATGCTATTGAAGAGCAAAGCGTCAAGGATTAATTGAATAAGGAATAATCAATAAGGAATGTCCAAGAATAAGGTCGTTTGCTGTACTATGGATGCCATGCTTTGATGGAAAAAAAACGCTTATGGAGAAAGGGGTGTTGCGATTTCTACCTCACCCTCTTCTCCCTCTCCTGAAGGCGAGGGACGATCGATGCTGCCTATTTAGGTTGTGACCACCCAAAGTCAAGGTATTATTCAATAAGAAATTAAGTTGTTTTCTAGCGTTCAAGATAAGAAGCTGTGCTGTTTGGAAGTATTTGAAAAGCTATCTTTTCAAATATTGTTGGTCATAATACTTTTGTAAGCACCACTTGTCACATTGTCCATCCACTTTTCATTTTTCAGGTACCAATGAATGGTCAATTCAATGCCTTCTTCAAATTGAAGAGAAGGTATTCAGCTTAGCTCTTTTTTCAATTTACTGGAGTGTTTATTTGGGTAGGCTAGCAACCAGGAGGTGCTGGTGGCGGACAGAATTTTTTAGATTCCGTTTACAAAAAGCCGCGTAGCGGCGACCATTATGGTAGCCACGGGTTTCAACCCGGGGTAAAATGCGTATGCATTTAAAATCGGCCGCGGTAGTGCGTTATTAATAGTTTGTGTCTTTTTTCGGCCGAAAGTGGGTGTGCTGAGTTCAATGTGTAGGCTCAAGTTAGTGGAGATGACACGGAAGTAACTTTTGATCTTTAGGCAACATAATAATATTAGTTTGTGCCAAAAAAAGTGAATCGGGGAAGACTCACTTTTTGGCCAAATTTGACATGTGATTGATAAGATAAGGTGTTCTTGTTTTAGGTCCTGGCATGCTTTTATAATTGATGTTGAAGTTCAATACTGAAAAAGGGATGTCATCCTTCAATTTCGTGATTCACCCCCAACCCCTTTCGGCTAACTCGACTATCCCTCGACTACCTCGGCAACCAAGGCTCTTGATCTACCTGTTTTTTATAGCAACCGCAGACTAACTGTGTATGTTTTTGAATAAGGAATATCGAATAAAAAATAAATAATAAGGAATAACCAATAAGGAATAAGAAATGTCCAATAACGAGGTAGCAAGCTCTATTCTGGATGCCATGCTTTGATGGAAAAAAAATTGAATAGGATGAATTGGGTGTTGCGATTTTTAATCGCGACGATTACCTCACTCTCTTCTCCCTCTCCATACTTCGACTACCTCGACTACCTCGACAAGCTCGGTAAACTGCTCGGTAACCAAAGGAGAGGGACGATTGATTCTGCCTGTTTTCAATTTACCTGGAGCTACCAATTTAACGCTACTATTTCTCTAGGTATGGTAAACTTTGTAATCGCGTCCAATTTGAATGAATACAGGTGTATTTATGTTAAAGGGTTGATGATACAAAGAGACACATCAATATTTTTAAAATCATCAGTATTGGCTGTAATCAAATCCAATTTTAAATGAATTGCTGTTGCTGCAATTATGGCATCTGGTAATTTGATTTTCTTTTTTTGTTTAATCGCGATGACTTTTTCAATAATATTATGATCCAAATGAATGATTTCAAACTGACTGCATATCATTCTTATCGTCCGCTCTTCTGAACTTTTTTTGAATTGAAAACCTAAAGCTTCCATGAAAGTTATTACTGATATGCAAAGGTGGGTATTCTTTGTTGCAAAAGATGCTACGGCCAGTTCTCTTTTGGAGAGATAGATCAAAATATTTGTATCAATAAGCTTCCCATTTATCGCGAATGTTTTTTTGCCAGCTCACCGGATTTTCAATATCGGGGAATATACTTCCCGGTTCAATGCGTTCTAAAATTTTCTCTAATTGTATGTATTGTTCGGTTTTTTTCTCATCGGGCAGATCATTTTCTATTTTTTCAACGAAAGGCATTGATTGCAGTATTTTCTGTAATGCTCTGGCATTGCGTTTATTGTTAACGGTTATTTTGAGTGTAGTCATTTGCTCCTTTTTTAAACAAAAATAATTGTTCTGATTTAAGGATACAAAAATTGTTGTTTTTTAATGACCCTCCCTAGCATTCCTCGAAGTGGAGAGGATTTCGGGCTACCTGAATATGTTGTTGAATAGCAAGTGAAAGGTTTTTTTATAAGGAATATCGAATAAGAAATAAATAATAAGGAATAAGAAATGTCCAATAACCAATGTGGAATAACCAATATCCAATAATGTGGTCGCAAGATGCGCTGCGGATGTGACCTTCGGTTTTGTAATTCAGAAAATATTGGTAACATTTGATCCATGCTATTGATGTTTTAATGAAGTGTAAATGTGTTGGATAATATGTTTTGATTTTTGCAATTTATTTCGATGTATTGTAACTTGTTTGTTAGTTGAAATTGGTGATAAAAACTAGAAAGCAATAAAAATGAATCGGTCGGGACATTTGATTTACATTTTTCATTTTTGTTTCCTTGTAATGTTTTAAACTAAAACAATTTACCATGACCATTAAATACAAATTAATCGCCAAAAAAATCCAAGGGATTTAGGGGCTGCAGCTAAATATTATGGATCTTCCATTACTACCCGGAAGATCGGAATTGATGAACTTTCACAGGCTATTGCGCGAAGCAGTACCGTAGCTAGGGCAGATGTTTATGCCGTACTGGTGGCTTTAATTGATGAAGCCCTCGTCATGTTGTCCAATGGTAACCAGCTTGAACTTGGGAAATTGGGCACATTAACCGTCAATCTTCGCAGTGAAGGTGCTGAAACAGAAGATGATTTTAGTACTTCTCAAATCAAAGGGGCTAAAGTCATTTACCGACCTGGTGCAGAGCTAAAAGCAATGCTTAGTACACTTAAGTTTGAAAAAGCTTAAAACTATGTTCCCGACTGATTTTTTTTAATGACTATTGCTTTTTAATAGAACTGTTCATTGCTTTGCTGCCTTTCTCTTTTATTCGTATCTCACAACACACTTAACAAACCTTCCCTCCATAAATCAGCTTCGTTTCATTCGATTAAATTTAAATTTTTTGGTATCTCATGGAACTCGCCAAACATTTAATCATCCTTGTTTGTGAGATACTTCTCATGGCTCGTTTCATTGGCGAAGGAGGATCACTTTTCTTTTGAAAAAAATCACTTGACATTTTTCAAAAACATCAAGACATTTTTTAAAAATCACTTGACATTTTATTTTTTTGTCTTGTTCTTTTTTTGAAGTTCTTGTTCACTTTACCGTTCAATTGGAGTCGTCATTGCCAACACAAAAATTTGGGCACAATGTGGCGATGACAGTAACAAACAAGGTGTCATTCTGATCCTTCAGCTGAGACGGAGGAGGATCCTTTCGAATACGGTGTCATTCCGAACGTAGAGAGGAATCCATTGGAATGCGAACAGATCTCTCTCCTCGATAAAAATCGGGATCGAGAAGACACGGAAGTAACTTTTGATCTTTAGGCAATATAATAATATTGAATTGTACCAAAAAAAGTGAATCGGGGAAGACTCACTTTGTGAAATAGGGATGTCATCCTTCAATTTCTTGAATCACCCCCAACCCCTTTCGACTACCTCGACTATCCCTCGACAGGCTCGGGAAACTGCTCGGCAACTAAGGCTCGGGAAACTGCTCGGTAACCATAGCTCAAGGAACGCCTAAAGGGGACTGTAACTTTCATCCTATGAGAAAAATTAATTTTATAATGAAAGCATAACATCCTTATGGGCTACTAACTATCTTTTCAAATACTGTTGGTTGTAATACTTTTGGTAATCTCCACTGGTTACAATGTCCATCCACTTTTCATTACTTAAGTAACAAAGAAGGTGTTGTGTGTAATGCCAACAGACTGCTCAACATGCCGAAAATCCATTGATTTTTTGTATATTTGCGTATGACAAAACAGGATATATACAAGCTTGATTTCGAGATTGATAAACTGACTGATTCGATACTAAATACGATTAGTGGAGACAGTTTTCAAACAGAGGTTTCCTTGTTGACAAAGTCAGATTTAAAGACAATTACAAAATCAAGAGGATGGTTATTCAATTGGAGGCACGAGTTTAACCAACCCGATAGAGAGGTATATAAACTGACAATACTTGATAATCCTGATATTGTTCAAGGATTGATTAGTTATACTGTTCGGACTGACCACGTTTATATGTTCCTACTTGAGAGTGCGCCATTTAATCTTGGAAAAAATAAACTTTACGAAGGAGTTCCAGGAAACTTAGTTGCGTATGCTTGTAAAGTTTCGTTTCAGAGAGGTGGAGAAGGATTTGTATCATTCGAGTCAAAAACAAAACTGATTGACCATTATGTAAAAACTCTTGGAGCATATCATTTCGGTGGACACTTGATGGTTTTGGATACGATTGCGGCAAAAAGATTAGTAGAAAAATATTTTAAACCTAAATGATATGGGATTTATAAGAGAACCAGAAGGAGTTGATTTTGTGATTCAAAGTAAACCCCTGACTGACAAACAGGGGAAAGAGCTTAGTGAATTTATTGCTAAGAGAAAACTTGAGATTAAAAAGAAATCAAAAAAAGGCACATACACACACGTGGTATAAAACATTGCGCGGATAGTGGTAAATTTAAACGAAATAGCATTTAAAACGGCACTGTTGCCTTGATGCGTTTGCGCTCCGAACTGCACAACGATAGCATACCACAACCGTTATCCTGATCCTTCAGTGCAGACGGAGGAGGATCCTTTCGAATACGGTGTCATTCCGAACGTAGAGAGGAATCCATTGGAATGCGAGCAGATCTCTCTCCTCGATAAAAATCGGGATCGAGATGACACGGAAGTAACCTTTGATCTTTAGATAACATAATAATATTTTATAAGCACCACTGGTCACATTGTCCATCCACTTTTCATTTTCTAAATACCAGTCAATGGTCAATTCAATGCCTTCCTCAAATTGAAGACTTGGAACCCAGCCTAATTCTTTTTGCAATTTGGTGGAATCAATGGCATAACGTAAATCGTGGCCGGCACGGTCGGTGACGTAGGTAATCAGTTTTTCCGAAGTGCCCGGTTCACGGTCCAGCTTACGGTCAATAATGGAGCACATCAGTTTAATTAGATCGATATTGGTCCATTCGTTATGCCCACCAATGTTATAGGTTTCACCCACTTTACCCTGGTGATAAATGACATCAATGGCACGTGCGTGATCTTTCACCCATAACCAGTCGCGAATGTTGATGCCCTTTCCATAAACAGAAAGCGCTTGGTTGACAGATTGCTTCATCGTTCCTCCTCATATTTGCGGTTTAAGTTTGAACAGAATGCTGCTCCTAATATCATATCTCATTGCGAGAGCCAACACAAAAATTTGGGCACAATGTGGCGATGACAGTAACAAACAAGGTGTTATCCTGATCCTTCAGCTGAGACGGAGGAGGATCCTTTCGAATACGGTGTCATTCCGAACGTAGAGAGGAATCCATTTGAATGCGAACAGATCTCTCTCCTCGATAAAAATCGGGATCGAGATGACACGGAAGTAGCTTTTGATCTTTATTCGTCACGATCCACCGTTTCCTGGAGCATTGTTTTACCAACGTTCAGCACATCTAAAAACTGTTTGGGTTTTTGGGTGGTGCTCATGGGCCAAAAACGGCTGCCCACGCCGCCAACCATGATGATGAGGAAAAAGTCATTAGGAAAAAGTCATTGGTCATTGGTTAAGCCCCCTCCCTGGCCCTCCCCCAAGTGGGAGGGAACTGCTAACTACCTGAATATGTTGTTGAAGAGCAAGGTTCACCTCACCCTCTTCTCCCTCTCCTGAAGGCGAGGGACGATCGATTCTGCCTGATTTTGTTGTGACCGCCCAAAGTCGAGGTATTATTCAATAAGAAATAATAAATGTTCAATAAGAAAACATTACTAACCGACAAAATTCAAAGCATATCCGCTACGCGGAATTGGTCTAATCGCATACTTATAATTTACAATACAGTATCCGCTACGCGGAAAGATCTCCGTAGGAGATATGGTATTTTAGAAAAAAGGAACCCGCGTTTACAGTTTACCTCGTAGAGGTTAAGCAAAAATTAGGAGCGTAGTTATTATGTTCCCAAGTTGAAAGGAAATGCGGGCTGCCTGAGTATGTTGTTGACGAGCAATGGAAAAGCATAATTGAATAAGGAATAAACAATAACGAATAAGAAATGTCCAATAAGTAATAAATAATTATTTAACCGTGTGCTGTTCTCTAGATGTCATCCTCAATCCTATAAATTTAGCAGCTTGTAATTAAAATCATTAATTCTGAATAACATAACAATATCAGATAATACATAAAAAAAGTGAATCATGTGAGACTCACTTTGGGGATAAACCTACGCTATGATCGAAACGATAAGGTAGATCTGTTTTAGGTCCAGGCATGCTTTTAGAATTGATGTTGAAGTTCAATACTGAAATAGGGATGTCATCCTTCAATTTCGTGATTTCAAAAATATTAGCAGCATACGGTTCTGAATAATGAAAGGATGACATCCTTATCTTTTTTCATGCTGAATAGCGGTGCGTTGCTGAAAAGCTATCTTTTCAAATATTGTTGATCGTAATACTTTTGGTAATCACCGCTAGTTACATTGTCCATCCACTTTTCATTTTTCAGGTACCAATCAATGGTCAATTCAATACCTTCCTCAAATTGAAGACTTGGAACCCAGCCCAATTCTTTTTGTAATTTGATGGAATCAATGGCATAACGTAAATCGTGGCCGGCACGATCAGTTACATAAGTAATCAGTTTTTCCGAAGTGCCCGGTTCACGGTCCAGCTTACGGTCCATAACAGAGCACATCAGTTTGATTAAATCAATGTTGGTCCATTCGTTGTGCCCACCAATGTTGTAAGTTTCACCCACTTTCCCTTGGTGATAAATGACATCAATGGCACGGGCGTGATCTTCCACCCACAACCAGTCGCGAATGTTGATGCCCTTTCCATAAACAGGTAATGGTTTGTTCTTTTTAATGTTGTTGATGAAAAGTGGAATCAACTTCTCGGGAAACTGAAACGAACCGTAATTATTAGAACAGTTGGATACTACTGCCGGTAATTTAAAGGTATCGGTATAGGCACGCACGAAATGGTCAGAACTGGCTTTTGATGCAGAATACGGACTGTGTGGATCGTAGCCGGTTTCTTCTGTAAATAATCCTTCTTCACCCAGTGTTCCGTATACTTCATCGGTTGAAATGTGGTAGAAACGTTTGCCTTCCATTTTATCCTTCCAAATAGACTTGGCCGCATTCAACAAGTTTACGGTACCAATTACATTGGTAAAAACAAACTCCGTGGGGTTTGAGATGGAACGATCCACATGGCTTTCAGCGGCCAGGTGAATGACTCCATCAAATTGCTTTTCTTCAAAAAGCTGCTGAATAAAATCAGCGTCTACAATATCGCCCAAAACGAATTCGTAGTTGGGTTGGTTCTCAATGTCCTTTAAATTTGCCAGGTTCCCGGCATAAGTGAGCTTGTCGAGATTCACGATGTGATAATCGGGATATTTAGTTACAAATAAACGAACAACATGGGAGCCGATGAATCCGGCACCACCTGTAATAAGGATTTTTTTCATAAATTTCTAACCACTAATTTAAACGCACTGTCTTCGACAAAGAGTATTTAATTTGACCACAAATTATACAAATTGACACGAATCAAAGTTTTTTATCGGACAGCAAGACTTTTTGTTTCACCTTTAAAGCTTTATTACTGATCGATTCCGCCTCTATTCGGTTGTTCATTGATATTCTAAAAGGTGTTGGAGGAAATCTCCAAAGAATGATGGAAAAAAGGAAGGTGGACATATGTATTGCCAGAAAAATAATACAACAATTGCAATAATAAATTTATATTAATAAACTTTATGTAAAAATGATTTATATCTGGTGTCATTTATGAGTTAGCAACAATACGCGAAATAAATTTCAGAGTTGATTTTGATAAAAGAAATTAAATGACCTATGTTTATCGAATTAATTTGCTGATTTTTAGAGTTAATATTTTATGAATTAATTGTCAAATACAAATGAATAATTTTTTTGAAATTGAAATAAAAAATAATAGAATTTATGGCCTGGATATACTCAGAGCATTAGCAATTTTATTTGTTGTTGTTGAACATGGCCAGTATTTATTACCAAAAAAATTGAAATCCCTTCATGAAATATTTGTATTTGATGGGGTGTCTATATTTTTTGTTATAAGTGGATTTTTAATTGGCGGTATTTTAATCAAATTACTTGATAAAAATCAACCGACTAAAAAATTGCTTGTTGATTTCTGGATAAGAAGATGGTTTCGTACATTACCAAACTACTTTTTGATCTTATTCCTATTGATTGGAATACGTTTAATAATTAATGATGATTTTACAATATGGACAGTAAGAAAGTACTTTATTTTTGCACAAAATTTATTTTATCAACATCCTTTGTTTTTTCCTGAAGCCTGGAGTTTAAGTGTTGAAGAATGGTTCTATTTAATTGTGCCTATTTGTATTTTTGCAACAATTAAATATTTTAAAGTTGAATCAAAACATGCTATATTATTTGTTTCTGGTATAATTCTAATATTAACACTATCCTTTAGATATTATAGATATTTAAATGTTGATATAGATTCAATTGTTGAGTGGGATTTTAGATTTAGAAAACAGGTATTTACAAGATTAGACAGCTTAATGTTTGGCGTCATTTGCGGAGTTGTTCAATTTTATCATGAAAAAACTTGGCTAAAATACAAATACACTTTTCTGTTATTTGGGCTTTCAATTTTTATTTCAACAAAACTTTTCTTTTTATTGGGTTATATTTCCCCAGGTGGATTTTATAATTGTGTGCTATCATTCTCGGTTACTTCGTTATCTACATCTTTTTTACTCCCATATCTTAGTAACATGAAAAGGGGAAAGGGATATTTACATCAAGGATTCACAACGATTAGTTTGATTTCATATTCAATGTATTTGTTGAATTTATCAGTAGTTCAATTATCCTTAATAAATAAAATACCTTGGAGTAATTTTATCGAAAATATTTATATAGTTGTGATTTTAAAATATTTTATTTATTGGATATTGACAATATTTGGGTCAGTCATTATTTACAAATATTATGAAGTGCCATTAATGAACCTTAGGGATACAGAGAAAGTTAAGAGATTTGTTGCCAAAATTTTGTATAATAAATGGCATAAGTAACAGTGAATGTCAAGGCTCGTTGCATCCTTAAATTGCAGAGGCACAAATATTATATATATTGATTAAATTCAGAGTGTTATAACAATATTTGTAGTTATTATTAGAAATAGAAATTCAAGAAACCATTGTATTACGAAATTGTTTAGAAATAAATTTAATCATATGAGATTCTCTTTTCAGCCAAATGACCCAGTCCAATTCTTTTTGTATTTTTTGTTTCCTTATAATCCTTTTTGGAATTCCTTAATTCGTTGTTCCTGATCTCGTTTACAAATCAAAAGTGCGTCAGTAGTTTCTACAACAATGTATCCGGAAAGACCTTGAACCACCACTTTTTTGTTTCCTTCGATACGGATGATTGTTTCGTTGGTTTCGAAGGTAGCAATGTTGCCTTTTAAAACATTGGCGTCTTCGGTTTTTTCAGACAGTTCGTGCAATGATCCCCAGGTACCCATGTCGCTCCACCCAAAGTCCGATGGACTAACATAAATGTTGGTGGCGTGTTCCATGATTCCATAATCGACGGAAATGTTGGGGCAAGTGGGAAACAGTTGACGGATGGTTTCCTGTTCGTTAGCGCTATCCAACTGAGGTTCCATGTTATCGAAGATGGAAGCCAATTCGGGGAGAAAAGTTCTGATGGCCTTTTCAATGGACTTGACCGACCAAAGGAAGATGCCGGCATTCCAAAAATAATTGCCATCGGCCAAATAGTCTTGCGCAATTGTGTATGTTGGTTTTTCTCTGAAGGCTTCTACTTTCTTTATGGAAGAAGTATTGGAGTGGAGTTCATTGTTCACTTCTTGCTTGATGTATCCAAATCCCGTTTCTGGTTTGTGTGGTTTCATGCCCAAAGTCAGTAGAACATCCCGATTAGCAGTAAATGCCAATCCTTCTTCAATTACCCGGTCAAATTCATTCAAATTCAGCACCATGTGGTCGCTTGGACTCACTACGATGTTGGCGTTGGGATTGCGTTTTTTTATTTTCCAAACCGCATAAGCAATACAGGGCGCGGTGTTCCGCATGCAAGGTTCTAAAAGTACCTGAGCATCATCCAGCTCCGGAATTTGTTCTTTCACCAATACTTTATAACTCTCTGACGTGACCACAAAAACATTGTTCATATGACAACAATTCCTAAAACGATCCACCGTTTGTTGGAGCATTGTTTTTCCAACGTTCAGTATATCTAAAAACTGTTTGGGTTTTTGGGTCGTACTCATTGGCCAAAAACGGCTGCCCACGCCACCCGCCATGATGATTAGGTAATTGTTAGTCATTTTTTATATTTTTAGATTTAGTTTTTAATATACACATGCCAAAATACCAGTATCAATTTGTAAATCTTATTTTTCATTAGTCATACAATTTTGTATGAAATTTCTGATAATCACCACTGGTTCATTGTCCATCCAACCTTCATTTTCCTGGCACCAGTTGATCGTAAGTTCAATTCCATGCTCAAATTGAAGACTTGGAGCCCAGCCCAGATCTTTTTGTAATTTGATGGAATCACTCGTATGTATTTGATCTAGAATTAATTATAAGTTGAAAATGTGGATGTCCTTTCCTAATGCCGGCAGTAAATGGACATTTTGTAAGTTTTATTTACGACGTAACAAATGTACTACTTTACGACTGCACGATGCACAATTTCGTGTTTTCGTACTGCCTTTTGTCGTCTATTCGTGAACTCGTTAATAAATAGCTTCTTTTTTGAATGCTTCATAACTAAACCACTCTACTTCTTTGAGGAAAGGTTGCTTTTGATCTTTACCGGAGAGTTTGATGTCTGCATCAGGAATTCCCCAATCGATGCCAATGGCGGGATCATTCCAAAGGATGCCACCATCGTATTCGGGTGCATAGTAATTGTCGCATTTGTAGGCAAAAACTGCCGTTTCGCTGAGTACTAAAAAACCATGGGCGAAACCTTGTGGAACCCAGAGTTGACGTTGGTTTTCAGCATTTAGTTTTACTGCGGCATATTGACCATAAGTTGGAGAACCTATACGGATATCCACGGCTACGTCCAATACTTCGCCCTGCAGGCAGCGTACCAATTTGCTTTGAGTGAAAGGGGCACGTTGAAAATGCAGACCGCGCAATACGCCATAGGATGATTTGGACTGGTTGTCCTGAATGAAATTTACTTTTCCTACGGCCTGTTCAAAGATGTCCTGCCTGAAGGATTCAAAAAAATACCCACGTTCGTCACCAAAAACTTTGGGTTCGAAGATGAGTACGTCGGGGATGTTGGTTGGTATAATGTTCATGTCTTGTTTTTACGATTGCACGACTTTAGGACGACTTCACGACTGTACGACTGTACGACTTCACGATTGCACGCTTTACGATTTCGTGTCGTCGTGTCGTCGTTCTCACGTGTGGTCGTCAAAGACTCCATTTGTCAGGGTTATTGCTCATGTTTATTAGCATGGCTATAATATGTTCGTATTGATCGTGCAGTTTTTGATGTGTTTCTTTATTGATGTAGTTAAAAGCCAAAGACAGGTCTAGCCAAACTTGTGTTTCACCTGCCTATCCTTCGCAATCTGTTATCTTTGATATAAAGTGTTTTGGATATCGCCTTTTTCTCCACAGTTCAGCGATATTGGCACAAACAGATCGGGAGCTTCTTCTTTACCCTATCAAATAAGATTTGAGCCTGTTTTTAATAAACATTTTCCCATAGAAAGTTTTTAGGTACTTTTCCCTATGAGTTGCATCTTGTTGATTTAGACAAGCCTCATAGTATATTAACTTCAAAGGTCTCCTATTCTTTGTTGATTTAACTTGTCCTTTTTGGTGTTGCTCAAATCTTAATTCAATATTTTTGGTATACCCAGTATAAAATTTATTATCAAGTTCACTCTGAAGAATATAAACATAATAGTAATCCATGAAATATTGAATTATTTGACGGGGTAAATTTGGTCAATCAGTGAGTACTTTTCCTCAACAGGAAACGACATCGTTAGTCGATGAACCTGAATTGCTGATTCAAAGGCGAGCTGGTAAACCTTCAGGTCTTTATGTGATCGGATTTTGTCCATGGTTTAAGATATTACGACTACACGACTACACGACTGGACGATGGCACGACTGGACGATTGCACGATTTGACGAAGGCACTACTGCACGACGTCACGATAGCGCGACTTTACGATTTCGTGTGTTCGTGAAGTCGTTCAGTCGTGAAGTCGTTCTCTTCTTACTTCAGCAGACGAAGCAAATACTCCCCGTACTGGTTCTTGCTTAGTGGTTCTGCGAGGGCACGGAGTTGTTCATCGTTGATCCAGCCTTTGCGCCAAACGATTTCCTCGGGGCAGGCGATTTTTAGTCCCTGACGGGTTTCAATGGTTTCGATGAAATTGGCGGCTTGCAACAGGGAATGGTGAGTGCCGGTATCCAGCCAGGCAAAACCACGGCCCATGTTGGACAATTTTAATTCACCACGGTTTAAATATTCCTGATTAACCGAAGTAATTTCGTATTCACCACGAGCAGAAGGTTGTACATTCTTGGCAATTTCCACCACATTGTTAGGGTAAAAGTATAAACCTACTACTGCGTAATTGGACTTTGGCTTTTCAGGTTTTTCTTCAATGCTTACTACATTGTTGAGTTCATCAAATTCTGCTACGCCGTAACGTTCAGGATCTTGTACATAATAACCAAAGATGCGTGCTTTACCTTCTTCTTCCACCGTTTGGCGGGCTTCTTTAAGCAAGGCGCTAAAGGCATAACCGTAAAAGAGGTTATCACCCAATGCCAGACAAACCGAGTCCGATCCAATAAATTCTTCTCCCAACACAAAGGCCTGTGCCAAACCGTTAGGGGTATCTTGTACCTTGTATTTCAAGGAAATTCCCCAAAGAGAGCCATCTCCTAATAAACGTTTGTATAAGGGGGTATCTTCTGGCGTACTGATGATTAATATTTCCTGAATGCCTGCTAACAACAAAGCCGATAAAGGATAATAAATCATTGGTTTATCATACACCGGTAATAACTGTTTTGATAAACCGTTGGTTATTGGGTAAAGGCGAGTGCCTGAACCACCTGCAAGGATGATGCCTTTCATAGTAATGAATATTTTAAATGGCTATTCCCCAGTAAACAAATTTTAGATCGACTAATCCATTATTTGTTAATTTATGTATTGATTTTGGAGGAATTTCTAAAAAAGTATTTGAGCTAATTTTATATTCGATTTCATCAATTGTGTAAATTCCAGTACCTGATATAAAAAAGAAATATTCAAACATTGTAGGATGTTCATGTAATTCGCAGCTTTCTCCTGGATTGAAGCTTGCATAAGCAATTTGTGTCAAATTATTTATTAATTGAGAATTGTCTAAAAATACATACTTTTTAGTGTTTCCGTGTGCAATTACACTTGATTCTAAGTTGTCTAATAATTTTAAATTAATAGTCATAATTTACAAGTTTAACTCTTTTGGTTTTTTAGGTAAGCTTTTAAATATACGATATACCATATTACTTTTTGGTGAAAGAATAACCCAAACAGTTAAAAAAACTAACATGAAATCTGTATAAAAAGACTTATTTACTAAATACCACAATTCCAATTCACCTTTGTAGGGAGCAATATGTTGTGCATAGAAATCTTCAATGGTAAGATTTGTATCTGATAGAAGTTTTTCTTCATCACGAAATACAATTGAACCAATACCACTTAAACCAGGCTTTGAATTATATATTTTTTCTTTTACATGTTCGGGATAGGGATCAAATGTTTTATCTACAAGTGGCCGCGGACCAACAATGCTCATATCTCCTTTAAAAATATTTATCAATTGAGGTAATTCGTTTATTTTTGTTTTTCGAAGAAATCCCCCCATTGGTAAAATTCGAGGATCCTTTCGTGTCGTATGTAAACCGCCTGACAAGTTTGGACTTGCCTTAAGCATAGTGGCAAATTTCCAGATATTGAATTTCTTATTTTTATATCCAATTCGTTCCTGGAAGTAGAATACGTAGTGCTCTCCTGTTAGCAATAATCCAATTACTACTGGAATTAATATTGGCGATAAAATGGATAGTGCGACAAAGGACAGCAGGATGTCAATGATGCGTTTAAAGAAGTATTGGTACATGTTTGTATGTTTAAAGGCCCCCTTCTTATTCCCCCATGGGGGAAAGATTAGGACAGTGGAATGCGGATTTAACTCTATAAAAATGGAAAATGACAATTATAAATTATCAGCCGATTACATCTTCGAATCCAGCCCTTTGCCGGTTTCAATGTGTTCAAAGTTGGGAAGGTATACTTTCAAAATGTCTACTATTGCTGATTTGGAGACATTGTTTGATTCAAATAGTTGATTTAGCTGAGCAAATATCTCATCAATTTCTTTGACATCTCTTTTGGTTGAATTCTTTATTACCCCAAGATTTATGAATGAATCGTTATCCAATTCTTCCTTTTCAGTGAAGAACTCTTCAAATGTTTTTTCTCCTGAAGTATCGGAGCCGAAGAAATAAATTGGCCATGTTTTTATGGAATTATTATCGGATGCTGACAGGTTGCTTCGTCCTCGTTCCTCGTCCTCGCAATGACGGTGCAATAATGCAGCTTTTGTTTTGGCTTCTTCTTCTGATTTGCAGATGTCTGGTTCTAGTCCAAGTTCGTTTAGCAGATCAAGGGCGATTTGATCAAAGGGGATCATATCCCGATCGTCATCTAGCTTTGGGTAAAAGATGTCGCCAGATTCGCCCATGATGGAGGCCATGAGACACAGTTCACCAGATTCTTGTGGTGATACAAAAAAACGACGAATACCCAGTGGGCATGACCAGGGTTGTTGTTTGTTTAAACGATCGATAAATCCAAGAGGAAGACTGCCGTTGGAAAATGCAACGTTGGCAAATCGTGCCGTTTTAATGGGCAAACGATCAGCATAGGTCATAATCAATTCTTCCATTAACTTCTTGCTTGCTCCCATGATGTTAACTGGGTTTGCTGCCTTATCGGTTGAGACACAAAAGAAATGTTCCGGTGGAAATTCCAGTAATAAATCCAATAATTTACGTGCACGAAGTACATTGTTTTCAATCATCGCCTCTATAGAGAAGATGTCCTTTTCACTTCGTACGTGTTTGTGCGCAGCAAAATTGGCTACAATCTCGAAAGGACCGTGTTCTTTGAAAAGTTTTTCAAATACCTTGTCTCCAAAGTTAATAGGGTAGGGTATAAATTCATTTGGTATATTGTATTCAGTTGAGCTCCTTAAATCACGAACAAGTTCCGTTAAGCCATTTTCATTGATGTCCACTACGACCAGTTTGGCAATGTTAAATTTCAATATGGCTTTGATATAGGATGAACCAATGGTACCAGCGCCACCAATCACCAATACCTTTTTACCGTTGATACGTTTATTGAGCTTGGAACGATATTTTTCGAAATCCGGTTTCAACAGACTCTCTTGACGTTTAGTAACAAACGTTTTGATAAAATTATCGATGTTTAAGTTTGTTTGCATAAGGTTGAATTTTAATACCCCAAACCCCTAAAGGGGCTTTTCGTAACATTAATATGGAGTGTGTAGATTATTTTATCTAATATTTTTAAAGAATGCAGATCTTATTTGACTTATAAAATCATTTGAGATTAATATTTTAATTGGGTTCAAAAAGATTTTAGTGTTTTCTTCATTCCTTCTGCAGCACTAACGGGCATTTTATCGATACCCAATGCTTTTTTTAATTTGCTGTTTGAAACTACATAGGATTCAGTTAATTTTTTTAACCGTTCTGAATTTAGAGGAAGATGAAACAGATCACCAAACTTAGCCACATAGTAAATGGCATTTTTATTGATGTTCCATATTTTTGCTTTTTTACCTTGTGATTGGGCGATGAGTTTTATTAATTGATTCGTTGATAATGACTGATCATCTGCTATCTGATAAGTGCCTGGAATAATGTCTTTTTCAATAATTTGCCGGATCACAAATTGCAAATTTGCCATTGAGGTAAATGATCGCTTATTTTCAAATGCCCCTAATGGCCAGTGAATCCCTTTTGATACAATTTTGTATAGAAGATTTAAATTTCCTTTGTTCCCTGGTCCATGTATCATGCTTGGACGAAGGATATACACCTTTTTTGCCTCATCGCTTGTTCGCTCTTTTGCATCGTCTTCAAATCGCCCCGTCACCCGGTCTAGTAGTCGTTCCGTTGTGTACTCGTTCAATCGTACAGTCAAATACCTTTCCGCTTCCAGTTTCGATCTTCCATAAGCTGTTCCCGGTTTGGGTTCGACGTCCTCGCTTAAGAAATCCTCTTTAACGATATCAGCCACAGCTTTTACAGAACTAAAATAAATAAATTTCGAGGCATTGGAATGTAAAAATTTTTCAAAAATGCTTTTAGTTAGTCCAACATTTACATCGAAATAAATCTGTTCTACAGTTGTGCTTTTAGTATCATGTGCTTTCCCTGCTAAATGAATAATAGTATCAATTTTTTCCCAATTAATAGATTCAAGATCATTCCATGAATAGCATTCATCAAAACAGTGTTTTTTAGCTTCGCTAATATCAAGTGCAATTAATTTGTCTTCAGAATTGTATTTAAGTACCTGAGAAAGGTTTGTCCCAACAAATCCAAATGCTCCTGTAATAATTATATTCATTTATAAATTATTAATAATTTTTTTGCTTTCAGCTAAGATCTTAATACTAGATCTTAATCTTAATATCTATTGCACCAGTAACGGGAATGTCTGAAACAACAATTGCATAACCACCTCCACTTCCCGAGGTTGTTGCTCCATAATATTTATTTATGTATTTTTTTTCCATTTCGACCATAACGTTGTTTGGAATTGTATTAGGAAGAATTTCTTTCCATGCACGAAAAGTGTTTGTTAAAGAATTGCCTAAGCCTTTGATATCTTTCTTTATTATACTTTCAAAACATAATTCTGCAGATTCAGCCAGTTTCATTACCAAGTTTGATTTTAGATTTTTTTCAATGAGAGGATTATATTTTTCTGGCCTTGGCTTTAAAGGTATTAATTTTATAACTGACGATAGCCAATCGCAGGTTTCTTTATCTATACAAGAAACAATACTTTCAGGCCAAAACTCTCCTTTATAATATAGTTTATTTATGCCCGGTAAAAGTATACCAATCTGATCTTGTGAGCCTGAAATATATTTCGATCCAGGAGGATTCTCTGCACCAAAAAGCAACCGCGCATTTCTAATTGGATCACCTGAAGGCGCCTTGGACCATAATTGGAATGCTGTATTGCGGGAACTTGTAGCCATACCTGATCTTAAATTGAAATCATAAGATGGTATTATTTGAGCTACAATTACAGATCCATTGTGAATACTAGATACCCATGGTTGATCCAACCAACCTCCCGCAAGACATATTCTATAAGGAATTGCTGTTTCTTCCTTAATTTTTGTGCTTGATCTTTTAATTAAGCCTTCTTCTGGTTTTCTGTCAAGTACAATGTACTTAACATTTAATTTATTACAAAGATTTTTTTTCTCAGCAGTGTCCCCATCCTGATTTACAATAAATATATCTGGTTTCAGATTTTTCATATCCTCTATAAAATCTAGCATCCCATTCCCAGATGCTATTTTTGCCGAAAAGACATACTTTATAGAATTTACCAGATATAAACGTTCTTTTTCTGAGTAATATGGAGCTTTGCCTTTAAGATCCAAAATGTTTTGATCTTTTCCAATAAATACATACAAGTTGCCATATTCAGAAGCCGTTTTAAAGAATTTTATATGACCCGAATGAAGAAGATCAAAACAACCACTAACCATTACCTTTTTTGTTGTCATTTTATTTAAGTAATATCGAAGATAAATGAGCGGGAAATTAATTCTTTCCTTCTATAGAATTGATCATATGACTTAGTAGCAATTTTGGGGACAAATACTCCTTTGCGTAACTTAAATTACGTTGACCAATTTCATCCCATTCAATTTGCTTTTTATCAGCAAATGCAACTAATTCATTGACAAGTTTATTTTTTTGGCCATGATTTATGGAAATATTTCCCGGACACTGATCTAAAATATCAGATATATGTGATTTTGAAGGGCCTATATAGAGTAATGGTTTACCAATGTACATAGCTCCATAAATTTTATTGGGGTGAGTATAGCCAACACAGTCATCGCCTAAAATTACAACCTGAAGGTCAGCCGATCCTAGAGATAAATGAATCTTTTCTCTAGGTTGGTAGGGTAAAAGTTTGATATTATCTAAACTGTGCTTGGCCCTATATTTCTTCACGTCTTGTAATCTAATACCGCCTCCAATGTGCACAAAAATAAACCTGGAATCATTACGAAGTTCATAGGCTGCATCAAGCAAAGTATCCAAGGGATGCATTACAGAATGATTTCCGGAATACATTATTACTATTTTATTCCCAAAATTATTCTCGTTTCTAAAAGGATTCTCGTTTCTTAAGCCTTCATAAATGTTACTCATAACAGGCCAAACAGGAACAATGTCAATTTTTGCTTTCGTATTTGATCTTTCAATAATATGGTTCTTCATATATTTATCAAGAGTTATAATGATATCTGCTTTTTTAAATATATAATCACCTCTTCGTTGTAAAGAATTTGCCGTAAAACTATTCTTTTTTACATATCCGGCTATAATGGACAATTCGGGTTGGAGATCCATAGTCCAATAAACAAATTTTATTTTTTTAATTTTTGCTATAATAATTCCAAAGTATGCCAGTAATGGAGGTTGGGTTAAACTAATAATCATATCATATTTGTTCCTATTAAATAGCAATTTAAAAAAAACCAATATGTTAAAGGATATAAAATCAATAAGTCTTGAAATTTTGTTTTTTTTTCCCAAAGAAGAATTTCTTAATCTCTGTATTTCAATACCATTATAGTTTTCTTTAGTCTGATATTTTATTTTCGGATTTTCATAATCATTTCTACTAGTTAAAACAGAAACCTCATGTCCTTTATTGTTAAGTTCAATTGTAAGGTCAGCTAAGTGCTGTGAAATTGAAGCAGTGTCGGGCCAGAATGCTTGGGAAAGAGCTAATATTTTCATTTAATAGAAGATTTATAGGGAAGATAGCCTTCCCTATTTAGTTTATTTATTTTTCACCTGTTCGTTAATCCATTGGTAGGTTTTAATCATACCATCCATTAATGGATAGTTAGGTGCCCAACCTAATTTTTCCTTAATTAATTTATTATCTGAATTTCTTCCTTTAACACCTAATGGGCCAGGAATATGTTTAATTGACATGTTTTTACCAGCAATTTCCATTGCCATATGCGCTAACTGATTTATACTAACCATTTCATCTGAGCCAATATTAACAGGGCCAATGAAATCATTTTGCGACATTAGTCTGCGAATTCCTTCCAAGCATTCATCTACATATAAAAATGAACGGGTTTGCTCACCATCACCCCACATTTCAATTACATCACCATCTTTTGCCATAGCAACTTTTCGACAAAATGCAGCAGGAGCTTTTTCTCTACCTCCTTCATAAGTTCCGAGTGGGCCAAATATGTTATGAAACCTTGCAATTCGCACATCCATTCCTTTGTTGCGGTGGAATGCTAAAAATAATCTTTCACTAAATAATTTTTCCCAACCATATTCACTATCTGGATTTGCAGGGTAAGCTGAATCCTCAGAAGTAGTCGGATTTAAGGCATCCATTTGATTGTGTTCCGGATACATGCAAGCTGACGATGAATAAAATATACGGCCAGCATTTCGTTTCCATGCCGCATCTAGGATATTCATATTAATTAGACCGGAATTATGCATAATGTCGGCATCATTTTCACCGGTAAAAACAAAACCGGCACCACCCATATCCGCAGCTAGTTGATATACTTCATCAAAATTTTGATCAAAGGCGCGCTGACAAACGGAATAGTCTCTAAGATCGCCAATCATAAAGTCATCGGCAAATGTATTCCAATACTCGGGATATTTTAAATCAACTCCTTTTACCCAATATCCTTCTTCCTTAAGTCTTTTTACGAGGTGGCTACCGATGAATCCACCAGCTCCACATACTAATGCTTTTTTCATATTAAACTAGATTTTTATAAAGTGTATAGTGTTTTATTGTACATTCTTCAATGCTAAAAGTACTTTTTAATAATTTATGTCCCTCACTAGTCATTCTATCCGTAATTTTAGGATTTTCTATAAGATACAAAACAGCTAGATAATATTCATTAATTTTTGATTTTTCACATAACAATCCTGTTTTATTATGTATTATTTGTTCTTTTATTCCACCGACATCTGATGATACTATAGGTATTTTAGCATTCATTGCTTCTAGGATTACAATAGGTGTTCCTTCATTTATTGAAGTCAATAGAAATATATCAAATATATTTATAATTATCTCAATATCATCCCTGTAGCCAGTAAATAGAAAATATTTTTCTAGTTTATTCTGAATTATAACCTCTCGCAATGATTCATAATAGTCTAAATGGTTTTTAGATATCGATCCAACAATTAAGAAGAAAAAATTATTTTCAGTTTTGTTTTTATCAAGCATCTTGGCAACTTCAATAAAAGTTAACCAATCTTTAGCTGGTGTTATATTTCCGATGGAACCTATAATTATCGAGTCCAAAGGAATACCTAATTCAGATTTAATTTTATCTTTTTCTTTATCAGCGAGATTAATTGTACTTCTAGT
Source organism: Prolixibacteraceae bacterium (assembly GCA_041821245.1). GTDB lineage: Bacteria > Bacteroidota > Bacteroidia > Bacteroidales > Prolixibacteraceae > Roseimarinus. Next base: position 6,646 of record JBGUEP010000059.1, on the reverse strand, counting down.
TATAGGCTCATATATAATATCATAATCAATTGTTTTATTTCCTAAATAATACTGTGACAATTTTTCTGCAATAAAAACTAATTTACTCGGCAGTTTCATAAATGGTCTCAATGATTTAATCAGGAACAAGGGATAGTGATCTCCAATTAAATGATATATAGTTTTTTTTCTAGAAATCAGAGAAGCTATAAGAACTGCAATATTTAATAGTCCATTAATATGTATTATTTGACAATTTGAAGCTCTTATTTGCTTATAAGCAGAAGATATTGAAAATGGAAGTAAAAGAAGCCATTTTATGTTTTTAAGAATTCCTTTAAAAGATTTTATATTCCCAGGTCTCGATACTCCATTGTAATAGTAGATATTATAATTTTCAATTATAGCTATTTTACTGAATGGTCCTATGTCTTTTTCTTTTGCAACTAAAAAAGAAGTTTGAATATTATACTTTTTATTTAGTTCTTTGGCTATACTAATAGATCTGATTTGTACTCCACCAATGATAATATCATCTGGTTGGACACTTAATACTTTAATTGTAGAGTTATTATCTTTCATTTATAAGTTTCTAAACCTAGTTAAGTATGCATTAATTCATATCTGGAAAGAAAAATTTATGAATCAATTCAATATCCCGGTTAAAATTATATGGTGAATTTAATTCATTGAGTAGTTTGTCCATTTTTTCATTAGTTAGAGAAATATTTTCCAACGTTAAAATAAAATCATCATCAACGTTTAGTTCATTACCTAAAACAGAACATTTTGGATGGTATGAAATTATTATTTGTTTTACATTGAAGACACGTGAAAATAATATTCCATGATATCTCATCCCAATATACAATGAAAATTTCGGAAATGTATTTATAACATCTTCAGTATTATTAAGAAAAACAGTATCTGAAATTGTAATTGAACTACTAAGTTGATTATTAAATTTTGAAATTAATTCTGTTTCATTTTCCGTTTTTTTATTATTGAATATTATTGGTTGGATAATCGGGTTTAAATACGAAATCTTTTTGCATAATTCTTCAATAAAAATGGATAGTCTATCAATAAAAATATTGTCTAGATTTGGTTTGTTTTCATAGATGTTATAGTATGGCAAAATGTTTATACCAATTATGTAGTTAGTTTTTTCTAACTTTGAGATTAAAATACTTTCATGAAGCTTGATTAGCGCACTATCTGAGGTCAGTTGTATTTTGTCCTTATCTAAACCTTTTATTTTACATAGTTCATTAAATGAAGATTTGTCTCGAACAGAACAGTAATTAGAATTGTTTATTATAAATTTTAGTACAATTTTTGTAATACTTTTTTTTATTGGATAAAACCCATTACCTACTAGATTAAACTTTTTTTTAAGAATTTTTGAAAGTAGAAAGTATATTAAAATTTTTAAATGACCACTATATTTGAACTTTATATTTTGATGATGGTCATGAATAAATGTACCGCCACCGAAACAAATATAGTCTACTTTGCGCATTGAAATAAATATAGGAATAATTGAATCCCTTATTGTTTTTATATTGTTAATTTGCTCATTTGAAGCTACAATTATGTTATGTCCTGCGAGTAAAGATATTTGAGAGTCTAGCATTAACTGATCTCCAATGTTATTTCTACCAAAATGGCCAATTAAAAGAATTCTGCTTGATTTTGTTTTCATTTATAGATTAATTCATTAATAAAATTTTCGATAGAGTATCTACTAAGAATTTCTTCTTCAATTGGAGAATATGGAGTCTTAAGCCACAGTCTTATCTCTTGAAAGTTGGTGTTGTTCAATAAAAATATGTTTTCAGGTCTATAGAAGTCATATTCAGTAATATTTTTAACAGTTGTAATGATCTTTGTTTGTGTCCCTAATGCTTCAATTACTCTTGTGGTTATTTCCGTTTGCTCAACTGTAGGAATGTCTAGAATGCATAATGACTTTGACAATAGGTCAATATAGCTAGTGTAGGGAAGTTTTTTATGGGTAATGTCTAGATAATTTATATTTAACTTAAATACATTTTTGACGTATGAATAAAAATCTAAATATATATGGAGTTTAAGATTTAGATCAGGGTAATGATATTTTATTTTTTTGAGGATTTCATATCTTTTTTTGTCATGTAGTTTTCCGACAAAACTAATATCTATTTGTTTATTCTGTAATTTTATTTTGTTGAAAAAAAAAGGTCTATAATTTATATCAAGATCTGTAGAATCTTGTTTACTGTATGAAAAAATTTTATCGAATTTTGTTAAATACTCATTTGAAATTTCAATTCTAGATATTGAATCCCATAAATATAAACGATATGATGCATTAGGGTTATTTTTTTTTATTAAATCAATGTACTCAATTGGTAAAATAGTTGTGATGAAAACAACGATTTCATATTCGTTATTAAGGACATGGAAGATTTTATCATAATAATTTTTTCGAATAAATTTTATTGCCTTATTTAGACCAAATGAATTAAGAATTCGTGTAACCAAGCTATGTTTAAACGTATATTTAATATCAACATTAAAATTCAGCCATTCTATTTCAATTTTGATTAAATCAATATAATCATAGAATTTTGGGGCGATAATAAGTAATTTCTTTTTATTGTTTAAATACATATATATTTTATTTTAACAATGTATTTGATTCGAATATCAGCATAAGTTGTTCAGTTCTTGATATTCCGATCAACATTTCTGGTAGAAAATAATAATAAAAGATTGTTATAAATACTATAGTGAGCATGAACGAAGACAAAACTAGTTTTGTCTTTAGTTTTGGATAATATTTAAGGCTATAAAAGAAGAATGTTAACCATATTATTATAAAGGACATTACATAACGATGACATAAAATCTGTAATAATGTGCTTGAGGGTATGAAAATTATTGAATAAAATGATAATTTGTACAATAAGCGATAATGCCTGTCGCCTTCTATGAGTTTAGGATATTTATTATAGTTGTATTTATGCAAAAAATGTAGAAGGAAAAGCCATAAAACCCATATACCTATAGTGTAAATTCCGCCTTTAATTGAAGAAATATATGTGTTTGAAAAATAAAGAGCAAACCTAGTAAAGACGGTTAATCCTACGTAATAAAATAGGAGCAGAATTATCGTCAATAATACGCTTAATTTTATCATTTCTTTTTGTATGGATTTTACATCCATTTTATTGAAAATAAATGAAAATGGCAGTAATAGTAAAATTCCTAAATGAGAACTCAATGAAAGTAATGTAAAAATTATATATAAGGTTCTATTGTTTTTCAAATAAAGCTGAATTATTGATACTAGAAAAAAGGAAAATGCAAGATAAAATCGTATTTGATTTGATATAGGAACTAGTTGAAAAATAAGATAAATTAGTATTGTCACGAAAAAATTTCGGTTATTAGTACTTTTTAGAAAATAGAAAAACCCTAACCCGATAAGAATTATATGTACTCTATATACTGAAATATATGAGTAGCCGTGTCCTCTATAGAATTCAGATAAAGTATTAAATAAAATGTCAGACTTTGTGAAATTGTTGTGAAACATTGCTTCATATATTAACCAATCTGAATTGTTGGTAATATAGTATAGTGAAACGAAAAATATTAAAATTGAAAGTAGTAGGAAGAATGTTTTAACTGTTTTCAATTTTGAAAATACTTCGATCTGATATAATAAAATAATTGTAAAGACTAATAACGTCAACATTTTTGTAAAGTTTTTTATTCGATAGAAATTGAATGTAACCTTAATACAATATGTCTCTTTTTCTGGAATAAAAAACACCCAGTATAAGTACAACAAACTCAACTATTAAATTGGAAACTGATAAGTTTGTTATTGAAATGGAATCAAACAGAATAAGAATAACAATAAACAATAGATATGTACAAAAAGAATAAAAAGTAACTTTCGCAAAGTCTTTATTATAGCCAAATGGAATTAATCTATAGGGTACTAGAAACGCGTTTGATGCAACAAATATTATTGAAAATACTAAAATTCCTGCAACTTTTTGTGCCGGAAGCATATCTACTCCACCAATTAAAAGAATTATTTTCTTTAAGAAAAGTAAAACAATGAGCAAAACTATTGAGCTTCCTATAATGCTTATTTTTAAAAGTTTATTGGCTAATTTAATATTTTTTGTTTTGCTTAGTTTTGGGAATGTAGACTGGCCTAAAATCATTACAGGAATTTTTAGAAATTGCAAAAGTTTTTCTCCTAAATCAAAATAGGCCACTTGTGTATTACCAAGATAGAACCCAATAATTGTTTTACTTGCACTAACATATAGTTTTGTTGAAACATTTGATATAAAAATAAAAATAGATTCATTTATTATTTCAATTAGCTTGAACAGTTTTGGAACGTAGAATTTGTTTTTCCTGTATATAATAATTAATGCTATAGTTGATGATGCTATAGCACCGATTCCATTTATAATAGGTACTAATAGATAGTCCGTCGGTTTATTTACTAAAATAAAAATAAGTATAACAAATATTGACCTGCTAATAAGGGTTAGTATAGTAATGTACTTCATTTTCTCGATCCCTTGAAAGTACCAAATAGGGAAAAAACATTCATATAATGCCATCCACATAGTTATTATGTATAATGTTTTATATAAATGGTGATCAGGTAGAAAATTTAGTATTAGAAAAAGAATAATAAAGCTTAAAAGAAGTAAAGCAGTTTTTATTGTGAAAACTGCATTTATTATTTCCAACAGTTTACTTTCGTTATCTCTATTAATACTAATCTGTTTCGTTGCTGAAAAGTTAAATCCAAAATTAATAAGAATAACAAAATAGCTGATTATTGCTTGGGAAAAGATAATTGCACCATAAATTTCTATGCCGAGTTTTCTAATTAAGTATGGATAAGTTACAAGTGGTATAAGTAAATTTATAACTTGAAATACAGAAAGATATCCAAAATTTGCAACAATAGTTTTGTTTCTATTATAGATGCTTTTTATATCAATGATTCTCAACTTTGTAATTTTGTAGTTAGGATTTATTTAATATGCTATATTTATGGTGTTGAGAATTATTCTAATTCTGAATCGTAATGTTTATTCATTAAAGGAAGGTTTATTTTCCTTAATATGGAATTTTTCTAAGTGTTATGTTTTTACAGCTTCGCCCCTTCAGTCCCATTTTACAGGACTTTTATAAAAAAGAGCATTAAAAATGACCGGGCAAAATTGTCCGATCTACTTTGACCAAATTAACAAATAAGGACCAGCTTCGTTCAAATAATTTTTTTCGTCCGTTGAAGAGACAATAAAATACCTGATTTTGAAGGAGACCAAATTTTCTGCTTTTTTGATTAAGCTATTCAGGTAGTTGTGATCGAAATCGTTTCCTACCAGGGTAATGTCAATGAGTTTGTTTTGTATGCCTTTGGTTATGTTGTTGGACACGTGTGCCCTTAGTAGGTTACCAGTACTTGTTTAATTCATCTTTTGATTTTATATGTCCTCGCCGGACTGGCTTTCATTTTTTGTCTTGACACAAAAAACGAAACAAAAAAAGTCAAGCCAAATTATCCCCTCGCACACTGGCCCTCGCTTGCCGGGCAAATTTGGCTGGCCCACGCACTTTTTCGCTGCGCGAAATTGAGGATTGGGCACTGGATTCTTTGTGATTTCTTAGTGTACTTTGAGTCTTTGTGGTACCCCTATCTGGCCTACGGCCATCTTTCCTTTTCGACTAGCTCAAAGAACACCTAAAGGGGCAAGAATCGTTAGTACGCTTTTTTTTGTTCTTTTATTGAGAATGGTAGTTATTAGAGTTCTGAAATGTTTTTATGTAAATCAATTATAAAGGTAACGCATTCCCCTTTAGGGGTTAGGGGTTTTTATTCTGTCTTTGTTTAATGTGAATTACTTGCTTCGCTCATGTTTTAACCATGATAACGTGCAACAGACAACCGGTCAACTTTCTTGTGATCGAAATCGGTTCCTACCAGGGTAATGTCGTTGGTCATATAGGCTATTTCGAGGTTATCGGTTATCGGATATCAGTTGTGTTTAAGGTCTTTTTTGATTTCAGCGAGCGTAGCTGACAATAATGGAACATCTTCTATAAGCGTTTTATAAATTTCTTCGGCATCTATATGAATTTCGATTAGGCTGTATGCTAAATTCTTGTCATACATAAAAGCCATCTTTTATAATTCGTGTTTTTAATAGCTTATTCATTGATTTCCGAATACGTACAACGTCAACCGGACATTCCAGAATATTTTCCAATTCTTCTTTTAAATCACCCATTTTGAACAAGCTCATGGATTCTCCCTCATAATAAACATCAACATCACTATCTGCCTTTTGCTCTCCTCTGGCGACCGATCCGAAAATGCCAATTTTGGAAATGCCATAGAATGATCCTCTTTTATGCTGAAAATTGGATAAAAGGTTGATGTATTGTTCTTTCGTTTTCATTTACCTAAGATAGCTATTTCTTTTACAATTAAGAAGGTTGATGCTTGTTGTCCTTGCCGGCGGGACGGATATCAGTTGTCGGTTGTCGAAGTTGTCGGTTGTCGGTTGTTAGTTGTCGGTTTGTCCTCCCATGAATAAGGTTGACAATGTTTTATCAAGTGTTTCTTTTTTGTTGA
>JBGUEP010000058.1:26448-31070 GCA_041821245.1 Prolixibacteraceae bacterium | reverse complement strand
GCCTATCCGGCCTAAGGATAATAAAATTTCCGATTCCGATTGTAAAAAATCTCTAATTTTAATGTGATCCCAAACTCCTGGCCATTTTGGCTTCGCCGATTTACGCTTCGTTTCGATTAACTCCACTACGTTTCGTTGATCTCCGATTCAATATTAAATGATCCATTACCCATTTGTTTAATGGCCGATGTGCACTCCACCGAAAACCGCAGTATAACATGAGCCGCATACGTAAGTCGGACATTCTTGTCCGACCATTACCAAAGCCGAAAAGGAATTGAAAATAGCAAAGGTCCAACCTACAATTTTGCTGCATCTGCAAAAATAATTCCATCATTCTTGTCCGACAATTTTTTTCCGCTGATATCCGCTGCACTCCTATTCTATACTAACTTTGTTTAATGACCGATGTGCACACTACCGCAACCCGTAGCTATAACATGAGTAGGGTAAAAGGGAAAGATACCAAACCAGAGAAGGTATCTTCATTACAGTCAGCAGTGTTTTGTCCAGCTAGAAAATATTTTTATATGCTGATGATATGCAGTGATTTGTTTTATTATTTTTGATTTGACATAAAACAAGGCATGAAGAAAAATAATAATTGGACAAAGGAGGAAACAATTATTGCATTTAATGTGTATTGTAAAATTCCATTTAAGAGTAGCAGTAAAAGCAATTCGATAATTATTAAATATGCTAATATTTTGGGTCGATCACCTTCTGCTCTTAATATGAAAGTAGGCAATTTTGGTAGACTTGATCCGGAATTAAAAAAACAAGGAATCGTAGGATTAAGCCATGGTAGCAAATTGGAAGAAGTGGTATGGGCTGAATTTAATGGTAATTGGGAGAAATTAGCGTATGAAAGCGAACTTTTAATTTCAAATTATTCCAAAACTCCAATTGAAGATTTAGTGGATAATAATTTTCCACTTGGAGTTGAAAGAGAAGCGATGGTTAAACAAAGAGTAAATCAAAGTTTCTTTCGTTCCACAATTTTAGCATCCTATAATTCAAAATGTTGTGTTACTGGATTATCAATTTCGGAATTGTTAGTTGCAAGTCATATAATTCCATGGGCTAAAGATGAAAACAAACGAATTAATCCGCATAATGGACTGTGTCTAAATTCACTACATGATAAAGCTTTTGATAGAGGATTAATTACAATAACAACTGATTATCACGTTAAAATTTCAAACTTCTTTCGAGATATTAATAATGATGAGTCATTATTGGATTTAATTCTCAAATACGATAGACAACCTATTCTCTTACCAGATAAATTCTTACCATCAAAAGACTATTTAGATTATCATAATCAGAATATTTTCATAAAATGAATTCTCTTATTTAAAATAAGGCACTTATAGTGTGACTCATAATCCGTTGATTTGTTCAATTGAAATTACTTTATTTGGGTAAAAGAGTTTGATAAAATATAGATGGATATCCGAGTATGCCTTATAAACAATAAATTTACAGTGTGTCCACTATGTGGAAGCAATACTGAAATATTAATTGAATATTTTTATAATGCTGGAAATACCGAATGTCATAGATGTCTTTCAAATAATTGTAGGTATATATTTATGGCTATTAAGGATGTTAAGTCTGGTGTTAAGTCTCAATTAGGCCAACCTGCAACCCTTGTTAATGCTAGTGTACCTACAAATTTTACTTATTTGATTGAAGGTATTGTTTTATCAGATAGTCAAATAGATACTATAAATAATGAAAGATTATTTTCAAAAAAGATTGAAATACTTAAAAGTTTAGGTGGAAAGCTGGTATTTGAAAGGATTGAGAATAAAATTTTCAATTCAAATTTAAAGACCATTGATTATTACTTTGATAATATTCTTGCCACGTTAATAGTCATGTATTATAGTAATAGTAATAGTAAGGAAAATACAATAGCAAATTTTGTTGCAAGAATTTCAGAACAAAATCCTTTAGATTATGATTTAACAATTAATGATGGTCAATATCAACTAATGATGAGGAAATTTCTTACTGATTATGCTTTAGGGATGAGGGCTTCTGAAGTTTGGAAGCGAGATTATCAGGCAACAGGTGGTTATTTAGTTGTAAGGAAAGATGGAGAACTTATTTGCTATCATTTCTATTTTGCAAAACAATTTGAAGAGTATCTTTTCAACAATACAAAATTTGACACTGGAGATAAAAAGCGAAATGATTTCGGATATATATACAATGAAAATAATTGTCAGAAAATAAAACTTAATTTACAAATAAGGTTCATTAAATAAAATACTTAAGGATGCCATTTCTTTAAAATGGCGGCATGAAAAATTAAAGAACTGATGATGCTCGAGCTATTAAAAACGGCCTTCACTTGTTGATTGCTAGTCTCCAATCCCAATAACATCTCCTTAGAAGAAGCTGAGCAGCGTATTCGGGCTTGTTTGATTGATGGTGAGTACTTCTATCCCGAAAGGGCCGGAATCCCAATGTTCCGTTTCCACCGCTATTGCGAAAACGAGGTTTGGTACGAGATGGAGAGTTTGGAGTTAGTTGAAGGCAGAAAATGTAAAGAATGCATTGACGCTTTTATTCTACGTTTAGGCAATAACGATAACGGACTGTAATCCAGCTATTCTTCGTTGCAAACGAGTGCTAATTGTTTAACTACACTAAAAAAGAGACTAGTAAAAATTCCCTTCCTTTGGAAAATATGCAAGTTCATCGGTCGAAATGGCTTGCTCATGAAATAATATTCACTTTTTGGCCTCTTTACTATCCATCAATAATATTTATTATTAACTTATCGTTGATAATTAAATAATTACCCACTGAATTAAAAGTTATGTCAGTTCATTTTAATGTGGTGGCGCGTAAGAATCCTCAAAAGTTAGAGGATGCCCCTAAATATTATGCCACCTTAAATTCCAGGGGTAAACGCAATCTTCGCTATTTGGCTCATCGTATTGCCGATAAGTCAACACTCAATGAAATTGATGTGAAAGCGGTTCTCGAAGGATTAATTCAGGTCATCCCTGAAATCCTTGACGATGGTTATACCGTCGATTTAGAAGAATTTGGAAATTTCCACTTAACCTGTTCTAGCAATCCTTCCATAACAGCAGAGGAAGTTACCGCGGCAAATATTAAAAAAGCTTCTATCCGGTTCCTTCCTGGTAAATTGATTAAGGATGTGATCGAAAACATTAAGTTCACCCGTGGAAGTGTTGAATAATCAACTGATTTAAGACGGGCTGCCAGAATGTGCAGCCCGTTTTTTTTATAAGCAAAACACTTTTTTGAACACTGAAAAATACCCTTCTGAAACCCCAGTAAAAACAGGGCTTAAAAAACATACGTATGTAAATCAATTCACATGCGTATGTTTTTTCATTTACATACGTATGTTGTTAAAATTACATCCGTATGTTCTTCGAAAAATTGTCCTTAACGCTTATTTTTTCGCTAATTTAATTCAAGCAATTATTCCTTGGACGATTTTAATCTTGCTCATTGATACCCATGGTTACCCGCCTGCATTCGGGCAGGTCTTTAAATTGGCCTATTGTTTTTGCCCTGTAAGGGCAGCTTACTGTTTGCGAATCGATTAATCTGCCCTTGCAGGGCGCATCATTTTCAATCATGAATTGTCTACCCAAGGCGCTTCCGTCAACAGACGGATGAAGTAAGTTGTCCCTTCAGGACGTTTTTTAATGGATAGATTCATTTTTGTAGAGCGGTTAAAATATGGCGGCGCAGCCGCCATATTTTAACCCCCAATTCCGCGCATGCCGTGTCATCCCGAACGCAGTGAGGGATCTGATCGCATAGTTTGACTGCCTATTGAAGGATTGTACCATCCCGAGTGAAGAGTGATCTGATCGCATACCATGAATATCGTTTGAAGAATTCCGTTCATTCAAACCCCGTGAGGGATCTGATTGCATACGATTCTATTGGCCCTTCAGGCCATCTCTCTGTCATTTTTTTTCCACCCATAAAACGAAGTCGCGTGGCAATCTGTTGGCCTTGGTTGAATGTTCCTTCAGAAGCGTCGTAGCAATCTGTTCAATGTGGTTTGGAGTTTTCCTTGAAGGGAGCTCCATGGCAAACCGTAATTACAATGAACTCCTTTCCGCTCCTATACTTTTTCTGTTGACCCCTATCCGTTCCGGAAAGCCGGGCCACCTTTCCCCTTAAGTGGGGACCGAAACCCCTATCCGGCCTCGTTAGCACGAGTCCACCTTCCCCCTAAAGTGGGGAAGGACCGATTACGCTGCTGAAGATGAAGTTTGAAACATTTGGTTTGCGATTTACAATCTTTTTCGTGGCTGTATTCTGCGAATACAATTCGCAGCACCCCAAAAATACAATGACCCAATAACAATCCATTTCCGGCATTCTACCTTCCGGCCATGGTTGGATTCTCCCTTGAACCTTGACGCAATGATGGCCGGATACTTCTGGGCGACTGTAAACCGTGGGCTGTACCCCCGGCTACCCATATTTCGCCGCTCTGCGGCTTTAGATGCTACTTTGGAATGAAGGATTCGCTATCTCTTCCTTCCAACCCTATGCGTTTTCTGTTGACCCCTATCCGTTCCGGAAAGCCGGGCCACCTTTCCCCTTAAGTG
>JBGUEP010000058.1:6224-26348 GCA_041821245.1 Prolixibacteraceae bacterium | reverse complement strand
TGGGCTGTACCCCCGGCTACCCATATTTCGCCGCTCTGCGGCTTTAGATGCTACTCTGGTATTAAGGATTACCCATCTTGTTTTTTGTTCCGTCGATGGTTCGACCTCACTGATTGCATACCTTAGATACAGTTTGGCAAAGCACGGATATTCCTGCACATCATTCATCCGATCTATTATCATTTGTTTGGTTGCTGCAGTCTCGTCACAGACGAGGAGTTGTTTTCCCCTCGTTGCAAACGAGGGAGAGTGTGGCCTGGTTAAGCGTAACTCAATGATTATGTATTGTTAGTATACTTTCTTGATCTATAAAATCAGCATTAGAATTTTCTAAATATTATTCATAATTTTGATAGCTTACAGTAGAACAATAAGTCATAAATATTTCATAGAGGAGCAATTTTTATTTCTTTAATCTTCTACACTTTAAAATCATTCAATTTCAGCGGATGATTTTATTTGACAATATCAGCTATATGGGCATCTGGTAATACGATTAAGTCTTTATAGATCCAATTGAAAAGAAAGTTAAGGGTTATTGCATGCATTAAATAGGAAAATCATGAGGGGAGGTCAATTCAGAAAATTATTGCTGCTTTATTTATTCCCAATTCTGGTTTCTGTACATTCCATTGCACAAAGCAATAGTTTCGAATTCGATCATTATTCAACAAACGATGGCTTGTCCAATGGCTATATCAATACAATTCTGCAGGATAGCAAGGGGTTTATCTGGATTGGGACGGTCAATGGTTTGAACCGTTTTGACGGTATTACTTTTAAAACCTATTATTTCGATTTGAATGACAGTACCACTATCCCCGGTAGTGGGATAACTTCATTGGTCGAAGATTCAACAGGCAATATCTGGGTAATGACTACTGATGGTTTATGTGTATATGATAGAAAAAAGGATAACTTTTCAAGGAAAACCATCCGCCTAAATGGAGTAATACAAAACAATTATTTTTTGAATACCTGCTTCATCGACAGCAAAGGTTTTTTATGGGTTTCCATTGCTAACATTGGAATTTGTCGGTTTAAAATATACGACAATCCTAATATTTCGAAAAGGATTATTGATTCAGAATTGTTTTTGCCGGATGAAGATGATGTGGATAAAATCTACAAAAATAATATCTATTCGATTATTGAGGATGAGCAAAGTCGAATATGGGTAATCAGTTACAGCAATCAACTATTTTATTTTGATAGTCTGCAAAATAAATTTATTGTTTACCCAATTGATCATCCTGAGGCTTCTAAACTCAGCAATGCACGCAAAGAGATGCTTATCGATCGGGATGGGGATTTTTTTATTAGCATTGAACGGGTAGGCATGTTGGTATGGGACCGGAAAAAAAATAATTTCAGATTGTATAAACCTAACGGTACCAATACAGGGCCCAAAGGAGATGTTTTGTTTGCACTTGGTGAAGATAAAAATGGACAGATATGGATAGGCGACAGGAATTCTGAAGGGGTAAGCATTTTTAATAAAAAAACCGGAAAATTTAGCTATTGCCAATCAGTAGAGTTAGACCCCTATTCGCTAAATACAAATAAGATCAATTGTATTTATCAGGATAAAACCGGATCAATGTGGGTAGGTGCAATTATTGGAGTGAATAAATACAGCCCTGGTAAATTTAAATTCAAGAGGTATTTTAGCAATCCTAAGCTAACTGGCAAATTAAGCTTTAATAATACGCTTTGTTTCGCTGAAAGTAAAGCCGGTGTTGTTTGGATAGGGACTGATGGTGGCGGATTAAATAAATTTGATCGGGAAACAGGCCGGTTTGTTCATTTCAGGCACGATCCATCCAATCCCAATTCATTAAGCAGCGACGCTATTATTTCGATTTGTGAAGACCATGAAGGGACCTTGTGGATGGGAACATTTAACGGTGGATTGGCACGGATGAAGGACAATAAATTTTCAGCGTTCTATCCTGATCCATCCGACCCTGAGGCAATTTCCAACATTCACATATGGTATGTCTTTGAAGACAGTAAAAGAAATTTATGGGTTGCAACGTTAAACAGCGGCCTTGAATTGTTCGACAGGAAAACAAACCGGTTTATTCATTATACCACCAGGGCCGGCGATTCAACAAGTATATGTAACAATTCGCTCAACGAAATTTATGAAGACAGTAAACAAAACCTTTACATTACCGGTAATAGGGGAGTAAGTGTAATTGATTTAAATGCCTATGATTTTTCAAAAACACCTTCTGATATTAAGTTCCGGAACCTGCTGCATGTTGAAAACAGAAATAGCCTCAGCAGTAGCAATGTTTATTGCGTCAAGGAAGATAATGAAGGCAATATATGGTTTGGAACCTTTGGCTCAGGTATCGATAAACTGGATGTGTCAACAGGGAAATTCACCAATTATTCCACAAAAAATGGTTTGCCTGGTAACTCTGTAACTTCTATCCTGGTTGACAGTTTGAATAATTTATGGTTGGCAACTGATAATGGATTGGCCAAATTTAACCCTGTAACAAAGGAAGTCATCACTTTTGACCAAAAGGATGGCTTACAGAACAAGAGTTTAAAAAGTTGGGCGATTAAAACCAAAGACGGTGAAATGTTTTTTGGAGGGCCCGAAGGCTTTAATTCCTTTTACCCTGACCGGATTAAACATAAACAAAACCAGAACATACCTCCTGTTATGATTACCGGATTGAGAATATTCAACATGTCGGTTAAAATCAACGAGCAGATCAATAACAGGATCATTTTGATCAATAATATTAGTGAAACCAAAAAATTAGAACTTAGCTACAGGGAAAACTACTTTAGCTTCGAATACAGAGCCCTCGATTATGTCACCCCTGAAAAGAATAATTATGCTTATATGATGGAGGGCTTTGACAAAGGATGGGTTCAATGTGGCACCAAACGTGAGGCCAATTACACTAACCTCGACCCCGGGGAATATGTTTTTCGGGTAAAAGCTTCAAACAACGACGGGGTATGGAATGAAAAAGCAACATCAATTAAAGTCGTTATTTTGCCTCCGTGGTGGAAAACATTATGGTTCAGGTTAACTGCAATTTTATCACTCATCTTCATCATTGCTTACATTTTTTATTCCCGCATACAACATTTTAAAAAGCAGAAAATTCTACTTGAAAAATTAGTTGCGGAAAAAACTTCTGAGTTGCAGAAAATGAACACAACGCTCATTTCTCAGGCAGAAGTGCTTCATCAGACCAATACCCTGCTTGAAAAAAGACAGAAACAAATTGAACAACAGCGTTTGGAATTGTTCTCTCAGAAGGAGTCAGTTGTTCAAATGAATGAGGTGTTAAACGATTTGAATGCGACAAAAGACAAATTTTTTTCCATAATTGCACACGACATTAAAAATCCATTTAACGCGGTACTTGGCTTGTCAAAATTGCTCGGGGAAAACTTTAGCGTATGGAATGACAATAGAAAACTTGAAGTCGTTAACATGATTTATTCCTCGTCGAAAAATCTTTTCCAGCTACTGGATAATTTACTCCAATGGTCACGATCGCAAGGTGGAACGCTTCAATTTAATCCTCAAAAAATTGAGTTGAAGGAAACATTTAAGAATATTACGAACTTATTCAGGGAAACTGCCGAAGCTAAAAACATTAAAATAGACTTCATATTTCCCGATGAAGATTTGATGGTGTATGCTGATAAGGATATGATGGATACTATCATGCGTAACCTCATCAGCAATGCCGTTAAATTCACTTTGCCGGGTGGCAAGGTTCATTTATCTGCCGAAGCGCTGAATGAATTTGCACTAATTAAAGTTTCTGATAATGGAGTTGGAATGAATCCTGACGTTCAGAAACAACTATTTAGCATTGATAAACAAGTCAGCACCAAAGGTACCAATAACGAAACAGGTACAGGAATAGGACTTATTCTTGTTAAGGAATTTGTGTCCAGGCAAGGAGGCGAAATTGGCGTTGAAAGTGCCAAAGGCGAAGGCAGTACTTTCTATTTCACACTTCCATTGATGAAAATTAATTGAGAATCTATTTTTTATTAGGGAACAACATTTATTTCTGTCAGAACAATGTTGCGGGCTTTAAAATCAGGAACGGGAACATCGTTGGGAGCCGGTTTGTTGATGGTGGTGGAATTGTTTTACAATACACCACTGAATCGGATTTTAAGGCCATCAACTTGGAACCTGGAATTGAGATTGGGATCAAAGTAGTAGCTGTCCGATCCGTTTTTGTTCAGTTCGATTAAATACTGGTAACATCCACGTGAGCAGAGAAAGTTTTTAACGGTTCCCGATTGCTGAATCAAGGTGCGTTCATTAAAACCGGCCGATTTGCTTGAATCAACATTTATTCCCGCCATATAAGTTCTTAACAGTCCGGTTAATTCGCTTGTTACCTGTGGTTCGTTCATGTATTCAAAAACAATTTTTACGCTTTGATTTTCTTTTTTTATTTCAATCCATTCAGCACCACCGTCGGCACAGTCGGGGCATCCAATAATGCTGTCGAGTTGCTGAAAGGCATCAAAATTGATGGATTCAATTAAACTGAGCCAATGTTCATTGTCCATTGTTTCGGAACGATTTATTTCAGGCAATGTGCCACTCATTTCCCATCCTGTTTTGGTGAGTTCAATTTGACCTTCAGTAATCTCAATGGAATTTATACAATAACCGATGCATTCACCAAAAGAGGTTCCGTATTTTATACTATTTATGTTTTGTGGATGGATGGACTGTTCTGTTTCGTTGCAACTGGCAATCAATAAAAGAAATGAAATTAGTAAGGTGTTTTTCATAGCACGCGTGTTTTTTATCAAAGTTCAAGTACTTGCAAGAGATGTAAAGATAGGTATTCCGGTTGCGTAGGTACCACAAAGAATGTTTCCAGTCATCAGTCATCAGTCCTCAGTCCTCAGTCTGTCCTAATGACTACATGATAAATAACTATGTCATCCGCGCCTTCAGGTAGTGGATCTGTGATCCACATTGCACAATAGCAACAATGTGATTGCTTTCACAGCCATGGAATACGCAAAAATATCCCCTGTGTTTGTCTACTGTTGTACATGAACAATTGTTGAATGATGGTTTTTTTTTCGTCCTGTATCGTCACATTATTGTCGATTCATTAAAACAATTGCATAAAAGAGAAAGGATTAAAAGTTTATTGCAGGTGTTTAATGAGTAATCATTTTGCAATTGAAAATCAGCGGAGCAATATCCGCACTAGCGCAGTTGCGTATGGGGATTAGGTGATCAAAATCATAATTGATATAAGGATGGCCGAACCTAAATGCTGATCGTTAATAGCTGAATATATTATACAAATAAATTAAAAATACCATGTTCGAATATGATTGACAAAGGTCAATTAATCAGCATGAAATGACACTTCATCTAACCTAAATGTCAATTCATCAAAAAATGAAAATGTATTGGTAACCTTTGATTCCTTTTGCGAATTAATGATTAAAATATGATTCACCAAAAGAAAACTAAAATGAAAATGCATGATAAACTTTATGTTATTGAAAGGATGATCCATTTAATTGATTGTAGAATTACCGGAAATGCTTCCGTTTTTGCAACTAAATTAGGAATCTCAAGAAGTCAGTTGTTTATTGAGATTGATGAGTTAAAGAGCTTGGATGTAGATATCAGCTATTAGCGCAGCTTAAATTCGTTTGTATTTTCCGGGACTAAAAAGGTCAAAGTGCGAGAGCCCATAGTAATTATTGAAAATACTGATTTAATCATGATAAACGGCGGATTCTCAGACCAGTTTATTTCGGTCCATTTTTCAGCATGAAATACTTGAAGACAGGTGGCTGAACATGTGAATAAAATATATTTTTAGCTTTATTTTGCGATCTGTGCAAGGATTTTTATTTGACAACAAGATACGAATAAGTAAGGATGCCATCCTTCTCCGTACTAGAAAACAAAATCAGTTCATTGGTCGATATTTTTGTATTTGAAAACAAAGTTTTTTATTCGGTTTCTGAATGCAAATCTTTTAAGAGGGTAATTCGTTATTTATTGATGCAAGAACGAAAGGTCTTCTAGGTAATGACCTGAGCAATTTAAGCTTCAAATAAATAGATTCTTAGGCTTTGTGATTTTGAGCATATTAACACTTTTTAACAATCGAGTATCCTTCCGTTCATTTTTCTGGACGGTACTCCTTTAACTTAGTATCAGAGAATTCTCAATTATAATTTGGAACCTTTTTAGTTCCTCCCCTTTGGGGAGGTTAGGAGGGGTCAAAACAAGCCCGGCAGCCAACCACTTTTCGCGAACCGGAAAGCCACCGGGCAAGCCAGCTTTAACAGCCGGCACAAAATTAACTTAAATTATTAACAACTTAAATTTTGTGTTATGAACGAATTAGAATTAATGGGCGTTCAGGAAATGGATGTCAATGAAATGCAAACCACAGATGGTGGTAATGCAGCAGGAATATTTTTAAGCATAATAGGGACGCAAGTGGGCGTTGCAGGTTTAGCTTTAGGAATTGCTACAGGTGGCGTCGCATTGGCAGCGGTAGCTGTTACTCTGGCTGCTGTAAGTTTATACAATGCATGTGCTGAAGTAGATAAATGAAGTAGTTTTTGCTTAATTCAACTAAAAATAATATTACATGAATAGAAAAATTGCTTTCATAACATCACTGGTTATACTTATAATTCTTCTTATTATTAATCTCTTGTTTTTAATTATTGAAAAGGAGATTGTGTTTTTTTTAAATATGCTGTCTTTGTTGGTATTGGTGATATTTTCAATTTATGTATACAACAAGTAACTTGAGGTTTGTATTGTTCTATATTAAAGTGGTTAAAACACATGCATAATTTTACTATCTAACAATTCAAGTTTCGACCCTACTATTTGCATTTTACTTATCAATTTCAAAGATAAAAATGTTAAAAACAAATATGTAAAAATTGTAATGAAACTCTTTCCTCCCGAAATCATCGAGCACACCACGGAAAGCCATTTTGCCAGGCATTACAAAACTACAGCGGTTGTTTGTTTGGTTGTATTGGGGATTAGTACTGGTCATGGTTGACAAAATTTTACAATAATTTTTCCGAAAAAATAGTTCCGTTCTTTTTTCTGGACGCTACTCCTTTAACTTAGTACCTGAGAATTCTCTCTTATAATTTGGAACCTTTTTAGTTCCTCCCCTTTGGGGAGGTTAGGAGGGGTCAAAACAAGCCCGGCAGCCAACCACTTTTCGCGAACCGGAAAGCCACCGGGCAAGCCAGCTTTAACAGCCGGCACAAAATTAATTTAAATTATTAACAACTTAAATTTTGTGTATTATGAAAGATTTAGAATTAATGGGCATTCAGGAGATGGATGCCGTTGAAATGAGAAATGTAGAGGGCGGCTCAATATTAGCCATAGCTATAGCATTTGTTATTGGATTTGTAGGTGGGTATCTTTTTGGGGAACAACTGGAAGATAGAGGTGTTTAATTAAAATTTAAAAAAGATGGAAAATTTAACAGAATTGACTGAAAAAGAATTGAAAACCGTTGAAGGTGGATCAATTTTAATAATTATCGCGGCACTTGTTGGTATTGGTCTAGGTATTTGGGCTGGTTTATCACGTGACGAAGAAAAATGAAATTTTTAATTGGGGAGAAAATCTGTCTCCCCTTTTTTTGATAAATTTATGAAATACGTTTATTGTCTTTTAATGATATTTTTTTCATTTTCAGGCTATTGTCAAATTCACATCACTGGAAAAGTAACAGATGAAGAATTTATGCTACCAATCTCTTATGCCAGTCTCTATTTTCCCGGTTCTTATTATGGTACAATTTCAAACCAGAACGGTAATTTTTCCATTACACTTCCTTCCTGTTTTACTGAAAATGAAATGGTAATAAGCTGCCTTGGTTACGAATCGGATACCTTCGATATTTCATTAATAACGGAACCATTGATCATCAGTCTCAAGGAGCATATCAATCAGCTTGATGAAGTGATGGTAATGTCAGATGATGCTGTATATAAATTATTAAAATCAGCATACGATAAAATTCCCGTAAATTATCCTACTACTAATACTGCCTATAAAGGTTTTTATAGAGAGACCTCTTCGGACAATAATAATAATTACATCAGTTTTGGTGAAGCTTTTATCGAAACAGTGAGAGGTTCGGTCAATTTGAAGAAAGATAGAGGGCAAATAAAAATTGTTAAGTCAAGGGGTGGCTACCTACCAGGTAAAGATTCTATTTCAAATATTCGATTTTATGGTGGTGTTTTTCAGGCAACTACCGATTTCGTGCAACAAAGGATTGACTTTATAAAGCCTACACAATATACCAATTACAGCTTTCTAATTTCAAAACACAGCAATTTTTATAAGGTATTGTTTCAGGATACAAAGAAAAAGAATGGTTATTCGGGTTACTTTCTTATCGATACACTTACAATGGCCTATACTGAAGCAAAATATAACCGAGTAAGCAACCAAAATGATATTCGCTATAAAAGACATGAATGCGAGCGATTTGATAAGTTTGTAAGCGTTAATGGGAAATATTACTTAAAATATAGAAATCAACATACTAGTGGCTTAGACAAATTATCAAATAATATAATTTATCATTTTGATGAATATTTAACTAGCGATATTTATCCTTCAGCGCAAACTACCATTCCAGAAATACAACAAGTTAGCTATGGTGATATCTTTATTGATTTAGGTCGTAATTATGACGAAAATTTTTGGGATGGATATAATATTATAGACAGGGATTCGATGTTGAATATTGATTACTCAATAGCATCGGATGTGGTGAAGGTCTTAAAGAAAGATGAAAAGGTGACTTTTAGTTTTAAAGATGTTGTATCAAGAATGTCGGTAAGTTACGGAGTTAATTACCGAAGCCTTTCGATAAAGTCAGGTGCTTATCAACTTGATCTACCTTTGATAAGCCAAAAGTATTCAAATCATTTTGAAAATACTTCATTATGGTCTCTAATGTATAATATTGGATTTTATTTTCAACCGTATTTATCTGCTTATTGGAGTTCTTCGCTAAGTTGGGAAAATAAGAATATTAATTCCGACTATTTGTTGGGCATTCAGTATAAAAGAAAAATTAATCGATTCGGATCACCTTATTATGCAACATTATCAACGGGTTGTGGACTATCTTCAACTCAAATTATGATGGGTTCATTTAGTAATACAGATAATTTTTTCTGGGGAAGTAAAACATTAAGAAGTGAAATCGTAAATGTTTATAGTGGAATTCGATCATTAATTATTAAGCCTCAAATTACGATTAGTAAGCAACTAAAGGGATTGAATGCTCTGTATTTAAGTTTTGCATATAACCTGAGTATTTCAACTACAGAAACCATAAATATGGCGGAAAATAACTTATTAGGGAAAAGTGCATTTCAAAAAGCAGAAAGTGTATATCATTATTATTTATATAATGATTCACCCATTCCTAATATTGGGATTTCTAATTCGGGGTTTATTATATCCTGTGGTATAAAATTATTTAAGTAAGAAATACTATTTACAATGCAACAGCTCTTTCCTCCCGAAATTATCGAACACACCACAGAAAGCCATTTCTCCAGGCATTCTAAAACTACCCAAATTATTTATCTGGTGGTATTGCTGGGATTGGCTGCAGCAATAGCTGCTACACCTTTTATTAAAGTGAACATTACCACCCAAAGTAGGGGGATCATTCGTTCGGCGAATGAAAACAGCAGCTTGCAATCGGCGGTGTATGCACAAATTGTTGTGAATAATTTGTACGAAAACAAAAATGTAATGATGTCACCTTTGTTTAGCGAAAATGTTCATCCTGTTTAATAGCCTGTCAATAATCAGTATCTACTAACCAGTATACAGCCTCCCCATAACACCAGCAACCAGTTAACCTATCCCAACTTTTTCTCGACGTTCCTCAGCGTTCTCTGTGTTCTGTTTTTCCAATGACTTAATGTCCAATGATAAGTTTATCTTCAGATAAGTTATATTCCAAGATTAGTAGAATTTAAGCTCCCTTTAGGGCGGGGGGCAATCAAAACCGCATCCTTTTCTCAGCGTCCCTCTGCGCATTCTTCGCGAACTCTGTGTTCTTTTATCCCAATGACTTAATGATCACTGACTATTTTCATAATTTGTGTTAAGCGCATGTTAATGATGAATTTACATGAGTGATTTTAGTCGTTTTTTACGTTCTTTGTGTATTGTTACATACGAACTTCAATAAACACGAAACGATGAAAATACGATTAGTTATCTTGTTCATACTTGCTGTAGTTATTGGTGCTTTTTCAACAGTAAAGGCTGCCAGTGATGATAGTCTTACTATTCGCAACCTGGGACATGCATCGGTTATGCTGGAGTATGGTGGTAAAGTCATTCATATTGATCCACGGGCCTCGGAGGCCAATTATGCTGCTTTACCCGATGCCGATATCATTTGCATCACCCACGATCATGGCGACCATTACGATCTGTCGGCCATCAATTTGATCAAAAAAGCAAGTACAATAATGGTTTGGCCACAAGCGGTTAACGATTTGAACACTTATACCGGCGATAACCATATTGTGGCCAATGGCGATAGTCTGAACCTTGATGGAATAGCCATCGAAGCCATTCCTGCCTACAACATTAAAAACCTGAATAACGGACAGCCCTATCATCCCAAAGGTCGTGGCAACGGATACATTTTTACCTTTAACGACCTGCGTGTATACTTGGCCGGCGATACCGAGAATATTCCGGAAATGGATAGCCTTGACGTTGACATTGCTTTTATTCCCATGAATTTACCATACACCATGACACCGGAAATGGCGGCCGATGCGGGCAAAAAGTTGCATCCCCGGATCCTTTATATCTACCATTATGGGAGTTCGAATACCAATACACTGAAAACCTTGTTGGCGGATGAGTCATTCGAAATTAGGATAGGTACATCCACTTTTGTTGAAACAACAGGGGAAACCGGTTCCTCATCTTCTTTGCCGGTATATCAAAACGGCACGTCGAAAATCTATCCCAATCCAAGCCGTGGGCTACTTACCATTGAGCTGGCAGATGATGGGGCTGTCCTGTCGGTTTTTGATATGGGCGGAAAGGTGCGGTATCAAAATATCGTTTTGAATGAAGGAGTAAACAAGCTGGATTTGCAGCACCTGTCTACAGGAAATTATCTGCTGGAGCTGGTTTCCGAATCGAACTTGCCGGTCAGGCAATTGTTGACCGTGGTTAAATAGGAAGTAGCAGGTGTCATGGATAATTCGTATCGTATCCTGTAATAAATTTGGAGCCACACTTCTTCGTGAAATTCCTGAATAATTGACAGGTAATGTTTTTTTGTAAAAAACAGATAACAGGCTATTGAACGGTCAGTTTAAATCGATTTAGATTTATTACTACCAGATATACTCCTGGTTTAAGTTCCCCAACAGAAAGTCGTTTTTCCACCACATTTCGGCTAATGATTACTTGTCCGAAAATAGTATATACCATGGCCTTAGAATCATTCATTACATCACCTTCAAAAACAATTTGTTTTTCTTGCGGCAGGTATTTAAAGTCAATCGGTCGAAATGTTAACGATAGCGCACTGCTAATAGGGGCAAAGCTGACCAACAGATGGCCGTCGGCCTCCATTGCTTCAACCGTAAATAAGTAGCTGCCATTTTCGTCTTGTAAATCAGAACGAACATCAACATCGTTATAGCTGACAGCATCTAATGCATAATCTTTGCCTGGAGTAATGCTGAACCTTACGCTTGCGCCTTCATCGATGGATCCGGTATTGGGCTCTACCTCACCTTCGCCCGATGTTATTTCAACAAATAGCTTGTAGCTCTGCAAAGTGGTGAATGAAAACTTTGCAGACCAGTTGTCACCGCAGTTCGACTTTATGTAAACATCGTAAGTGCTTGCGGGCTCTAATCCGTCCATAATAAGACTGTCCATATTTTCAAGTTTCAGCGTTTGCCCTTCCGTTTCACGATCGAAACCTTGAAGGCCATATACCATTGTCCAACCACTAGCAGAAATGGCCTCGTTCCATTTCACACTGGAGGAATGAGAACTTGTATTTTCGAAAATCAGCTCAGAAGGGGGCAGGCAGGAGATGTTTACAGTTCCCGATTGCAGGATTAGTCCTTTAAAACCTGGATTTGTCCAGGTGCAGGAATAGTCGCCTTCGCCAAATTTGTTTGTATTAATTGTATGGGCCATCGAGTCTGCAATTAAAACATCGTGGCGATACCAGGAATAGAGGTTTCCCAATAGGCTGTCTTCAATCATCAGGAAGGAAGAGTCATTGGTGTTCATAGTTATTGGTGCCGGCATTTCTCTTTGAGGTGAATAGTACGTTGCACTGAAGAAAAATAATTTTGAGGCAGCCAAATTGGTGAAGTTAAAATAATTCATTTTCAGTTGCATGATGATATTCGAGCCAAATAAACTGCGTTCGGGAATGCTGCCCGACAGGTAATTATTTTCAACAGAAAATGTGCTTAAATTTTTCAATTGCGCAAGCTCTACGGGAATTGAACCGGTGAGCTGGTTAGCGGAAAAAGTTAAATATTTCATGACTTCCATTTCTCCAATTTCCTTAGGAATTTCTCCTGTTAGTTGATTGCCGTAAAGGTCCAGAATCGATAGCTTTTTCATGTTGCCCAATTCTGCAGGTAAATTTCCGCTGATCGCGTTGTGCGATATCATGGCATAATTAAGCTCCTCCAAATTACAAAAAGCTTTAGGGAATGTTCCCTTCAGTAAATTACCGGTGAGCAACATTCTTGTTACATGTCCATTTTCAACAGTTAATCCATTCCATCCTTCAACTTCATAGTTGCTAAGCCAATTGGAATTGTTCTGCCAATTCGTATAGTCGAGCGCTTCGGCAAAATCAAGTAAGGCCTGGTATTCTGCTTCCAAAATGCCGTGGTTCAGCGTCACTCCATTGCCAAAGGCTTTAGTTCGAAGTTTTAAGTCGGGATATTTCGAATTGGTGATCTCACAAGTAAAAATTTTGCCTTCAATGTTGGTTATTTCTTGTTTTTTACGGAACAATTCAATGTGTTGCACCCCATCGATGTTCCAAACAAAAATATCGTTGGCATCAAATTCATAGTCGACCTGCAGATACTTTTTTCCATTTTCTTCAAGGAGTACGGGTTGATCAATGTTTTTTTGGGGCGAGTATTGAAACCAGTTTTTGGTCCAGTCCACAAGGGCCGAGTCGATGTCGGCAAAGGTGAAGTAGTTATTGTTGCAACGAAAATCGGACAAGGATTTTAAGGCACTTAAATTGGGTAGATTTCCGGTGAAATTATTAAATGTTAAACCCAAATCGATTAGTTTGGTTAAGGTATGAAAGGTGCCCGGAATGCTTCCGCTAAAGGAATTATTGTTTAAATATAAATACTGTAGGTTACTCATTTTGTTGATGTCGGTCGGAATTTCGCCTTCGAATTGATTGTTTCCCAAATTAAGACGCGACAATTTACTCAGGCTCGTTATGGAAGAAGGAAGGCTGCCTTTGAATTTATTTTTGAATAGTGTGAGCTCGGTAAGTTTGCTGAGTTTGGAGATTTCGGCAGGAAGGGATCCTGTGAATTGATTCACCGAAAGATCAAGCATGGTCAGATCTACTGCATTGGTTATTTTGTCCAGTATTGTTCCGTAAAATCGATTGTTCGTTAGATCGAGAATTTTCAGTTTGGTGAGTTGCATGAATGTCGCAGGAAATTCGGCGTAGATATTACATACAGCGAGTTCAAGATCTTCAAGGTTGGTTAAAGAAGCAATAATATCAATTGATGCCTGCCCCAACTCGGCATAACTAAGGTCCAATTTGCGCAGTTCGGTGAGTCGTGTTAATTCAGGAGGGAAATCTCCTTTCAGGTTGTTGTTGGTCATCCATATTTCTTTCACCCGGTTATTTTCAACCGTTATACCGTACCATTCATTCACTGGTTTGTCGGAAAGCCAGTTTCGACTATTGTTCCAGTTTTCGCCGTGAGTTGATTCGTAAAAGGCAATCAAGGCCTGATAATCTCCTATGCTAACGCCTTGCGCATTTGAAAATTGAGAAGAACAAACGATAACAAGAATTAAAATGAAATGCTTCATAAGTGAAAGTGCTTGGATGGTTGGTTTGTGTTGGTTTTGATTATTGTCAAAATTAGTGGAAGGAATGAAACCTGCAAATACTACTTCCGGCCAAAGTTTACAGTAGTATACGGACAAATTGTTTAATAGGGTAGATCAAATTGGCTGTTCATGACTTTTGGTTTTGTAAGTAAATGGTGCAGTTTTGATTCATTATAAATAAACCATTGGTTTGATATTGTGTAGCTGCTGAAATGAGTTTTCAAGTCTTATAATTGGTCTCTCAAAACAAGCAAAATAGCTTTGGTTTGGCCGAACTTGAATTCTCATTCATCAAATGAATCTTTTGATTGTAATTGTAGGCCTATTTCCAGTTCCGGATGTTCAAGTTATTAACTTTCAGCTGGAACCCCTGTTGATAAAAGGATTCGGTGCAACAATTGGTTTTGGTTATATTTGTGGAAATTTCGAAATATTGTATGCAGGAACAAAGCAATTATACTGAAGATTCCATTAAAACCCTCGATTGGCAGGAACACATCCGGCGTAGGCCTGGTATGTACATTGGGAAGCTGGGCGATGGTTCTCAGGCAGACGATGGAATTTATGTTTTATTGAAAGAAGTGATCGATAACTCCATCGATGAATTTATGATGGGGAACGGTCGCAAGATTGAAGTGAAGGTGAGTGACGAAGAAGTCTCCATACGTGATTATGGCCGGGGCATACCTTTGGGAAAGCTGGTGGATGTGGTGTCTAAAATGAATACGGGCGCCAAATACGATTCCAAAGCCTTCAAAAAATCGGTCGGTTTAAACGGAGTGGGTGTTAAAGCGGTAAATGCTCTTTCATCACGCTTTATCGTAAAAGCCATTCGCGAAGGTGAAGTTAAAGAAGTGGAATTTAGTGCAGGGATTAAAACCCGTGAGGAAAAAGTGACCACCACCACCGAGAGCAATGGAACTCATGTGTTGTTTACCCCCGACAGTGCCATTTTTAAAAGTTTCCATTACATCAGCGACTACATCGCCGCGATGATGAAAAACTACACCTTCCTGAATGCCGGTTTGGTGATTGAATTTAATGGATCACGGTTCCAGTCTAAAAATGGTTTGCTCGATCTGCTACACGAAAACATCGATGGGGAATCATTATATCCGGTTATTCATCTTAAAGGCGAAGATATCGAGTTGGCGCTTACTCACGGTAATCAATACGGCGAGGATTATTATTCGTTTGTAAACGGACAACATACCACGCAGGGAGGTTCTCACCTGTTAGCCTTTCGCGAAGCGGTGGTAAAAACCATTCGTGATTTTTACAAAAAAGATTTTGACGCTTCCGACATTCGCGCATCTATTATTGCAGCCATCAGCATTAAAGTGGAAGAACCCGTTTTTGAATCACAAACCAAAACCAAACTGGGTTCGAAAGACATTGGTCCTGAAGGGCCGTCGGTTCGCAATTTTGTAATGAATTTTGTACAAAAGGAACTCGATAATTACCTGCATAAAAATCAGGATGTTGCTGATGTATTGTTGCACAGGATACAAGATTCGGAGCGTGAACGAAAAGCCATTTCAGGCATACAGAAATTGGCCAAACAACGTGCCAAAAAGGTTAGTTTACACAACAAAAAATTACGAGACTGCCGCATTCATTTCGATACCAATCATGAGAATAAATTAGAGTCGAGCCTGTTTATTACCGAGGGTGATTCTGCCAGTGGTTCCATAACCAAAAGCCGCGATGTGAACACGCAGGCCGTATTTAGTTTAAGGGGTAAGCCGCTTAATTCATACGGCTTAACGAAGAAGGTCGTTTACGAAAACGAAGAATTTAATCTCTTGCAGGCAGCCTTAAACATCGAAGATGGCCTCGATGATTTGCGCTACAATAAAGTCATTGTAGCTACCGATGCCGATGTCGACGGAATGCACATCCGCCTGTTGTTACTGACCTTTTTTCTGCAGTTTTTTCCTGAATTGGTAAAGAAAGGCCATGTTTACATTTTACAAACTCCGCTATTTCGGGTGCGCAACAAGCGGAAAACTTATTATTGCTATTCTGAAGAAGAAAAACAATCGGCCATGACCAAGTTGGGAGTCAATCCTGAAATCACCCGATTTAAAGGTTTAGGCGAAATTTCGCCCGACGAATTTAAGGTATTCATAGGCGAGGAAATGCGCCTTGAACCGGTAGCTTTGCACAAAGGAGATTCCATTAAACAACTGTTGGAGTTTTACATGGGCAAAAACACCCCTGATCGACAGGAATTTATCATCGATAATTTATACGTAGAAAAAGATGCGCTGGTTTAAACAGAATGAATAGAATGTTCTGTAAACTGAAAGAATTGAAGCGAGAACACATTAACCAGCAACCCCGTCCGACCGGAGTCATCCGGGCGGGCAGCAACCAGCAACTAGTACCAAGTAACCAGAGACATGACCGAAGAATTAGATACACTTTTACCGGAAGATGACCCGCAAGGGGGAGGCGATGATCGCCTGGGTGAAAAACACGAATTGAAATACCTTGGAGGTATGTACGAATCGTGGTTTTTGGAATATGCCTCCTATGTAATTTTGGAACGTGCAGTGCCTTATGTCAACGACGGTTTGAAACCGGTTCAACGACGCATTATGCATGCCATGAAAGAAATGGACGACGGACGTTTCAATAAGGTGGCCAATATTATTGGACAAACCATGCAGTATCACCCGCACGGTGATGCCTCCATTGGCGATGCCCTGGTACAATTGGGTCAAAAAGATTTGTTGGTGGAAACACAGGGAAACTGGGGGAATATTCTTACCGGCGACGGTTCTGCCGCTCCCCGTTACATTGAAGCCCGCTTATCGAAGTTTGCTCTGGAAGTGGTATTCAATCCAAAAACAACGCAATGGCAATTGGCGTACGATGGTCGTAAACGCGAACCGGTTACCTTGCCCGTTAAATTCCCCTTACTACTTGCACAGGGTGTTGAGGGAATTGCAGTTGGCCTTTCTTCGAAAATATTACCGCATAATTTTAATGAGATTATCGATGCGGCCATACTTCATTTAGAAGGAAAACCTTTTGAACTTTATCCCGACTTTCCGACGGGAGGAATGATTGATGTGGTAAAATACAACGATGGTGTTCGTGGCGGAAATGTTCGTGTTCGGGCTAAAATCGATAAGGTGGACAATAAGACCCTGGTGGTTACTGAGGTTCCATACGGAAGAACGACCAGTTCCATCATCGAGTCAGTAATCAGAGCGAATGATAAGGGCAAAATAAAGATTAAAAAGATTGACGACAATACGGCTGCCAATGTCGAAATTATCATTCAGCTGGCACCCGGGATATCCAGCGATAAAACCATCGATGCCCTTTATGCTTTCACCGATTGCGAAATATCTATATCGCCCAACACCTGCATCATTGAGAACGATAAACCTCATTTTATAGGTGTAAGTGATGTGTTGAGAAAAAATGCAGAACAAACGGTAGAGTTGCTTAAGCTTGAGTTGGAGATTCGGAAAGGCGAATTGGAGGAAGCCTGGCATTTTTCTTCATTGGAAAAAATATTTATCGAAGAACGGATCTACAAGGACAAAGGTTTTGAGGAAAGTATCAACATGGATGCCGTTGTTGAACATATCGATAAACGACTCGAACCCTGGAAACCTAAACTGAAAAGAGAGGTTACCCGTGAGGATATTCTTAAATTGATGGAAATAAGAATGGCTCGTATCCTGAAATTCAACAAGGATAAAGCCAATGATCAGATCTTAGCTATTGAGGATGAAATTGCTGAAATTGTCGCTAACATCGAAAACATTATTCCGTTTACCATTGCCTGGTATAAAAAAATTAAAAGTAAATATGGAAAAGGCCGCGAAAGAAAAACCGAAATACGCAGCTTCGAAAATATTGTTGCTACCAAAGTTGTTGTGGCCAATGAAAAATTGTATGTCGATTATGAAGAAGGATTTATTGGTACCAGCTTGAAGAAAGCGGAATACATTTGCGATTGCTCCGACATCGATGACATTATTGTTTTCCGTAAAGATGGAATCTACTTTGTAACGAAAGTATCGGAGAAAGCTTTCATTGGAAAAAACACCTTGCACATTGCTGTATTTAAAAAGGACGACAAGCGAACTATTTACAACCTGGTTTACCGTGATGGGCGTGCCGGAGCTGTATATATGAAACGTTTTGCCGTAACAGGTGTTACCCGCGACAAAGAATACGACATGACACAAGGGAACACAGGTACAAAAATCATGTATTTCAGTGCAAATCCTAATGGAGAGTCCGAAGTGCTTCGGGTTACACTTAAGCCAAAACCACGACTGAAGAAGTTAATTTTTGAAGTTGATTTGGGCGAATTGGCCGTAAAAGGACGGCAATCTATTGGGAATGTGGTCACCAAAAACGATGTGCATAAAATTGCGTTGAAAGAGCGCGGAGCATCTACTCTGGGAGGTCGTAAAATATTCTACGATCCCGATGTCAACCGTCTAAATGCAGATAAGAGAGGGACTTACCTGGGTGAATTCCAGGGCGAAGAGAAAATACTGGTTGTGAATAAAAGTGGCGAATTTGAACTTTTTAACTTCGATTTGTCCAATCACTTCCCCGATAATATTTTGATCATTGAAAAGTTTAATCCAAAACGAACCCTCAGTGTGGTGTATTGGGACGAAGAACAGAAGTATTATTATGTGAAACGTTTCCAGATTGATGCTGATACGCCCATAGGCAAAACACATAACTTTATAGGAGAACTTCCCAACAATAAGCTGATTAGCGTTACCTGGGTGCATTACCCTCGACTGGAGCTGGAATTCGGTGGGAAGAACAGTGAACGGGAAAATGAAATTATTGAAGTGGCTGAATTTATTGGGGTGAAATCATTTAAAGCTAAAGGCAAGCGTTTGTCTACCTTCCAGGTGAAGGACGTCAAGGAACTGGAACCAATAGTAAAAGATGAAGATGAGCACGAACCGGTTTTGGAGGAAAATGCCGATGCCGAACTTCCTAATTTCGATGATATCCCATTTGAAATAAACCGTGGGGAAAAGAAGAAGGATGATGAAGATGATAAGAATCAAATGTCTTTGTTTTAAGGAAAAAGACCCCAACCCCTCAAGGGGCTTTTTCGGAAAGAATGCGTTGATTTGAGATAATTTGAAAGTTATTCCTTTACTCTAAATACAAGGTAGGACAAAGTCCCCTTTAGGTGTTCCTTGAGCAAGTCGAAAGGGATTTAGGGGTGAAAAAGAATTGTAGCGAGGACTACTGATAGAATCAGTTATTGAACAATAATTTGGAGATTGAATTAATTTTCATCTGATTATAAAAAGGTAGGACAAAGTCCCTTTAGGGATTTAGGGTAAAAAAGAAATGACCATGCCTGACACAATTGATCGGGAAATGTTTTACGGCGCAAAGCCTGATATTTTTGCAAAGGCGCAGATGCTTCGTGAAAATATGACACCTGCTGAATTGCAAGTATGGAATCGAATAAATAAAAGTAAGATTATGGGGTTGCGTTTTAAACCTCAGCATCCAATTGATATTTTTATTGCTGATTTTTATTGTCATAAATTGAAACTGGTCATTGAAATAGATGGTGAAGTACATCAGAATTCAGAGCGTGCTGAATACGATATTGGTCGAACAGCTGAGTTGGAAAGGTTTGAAATAAAAGTCATAAGATTCTTAAACAAACAGGTCGAAGAAGATATTAATGGTGTAATTCGTTCCATTGTAAATGAATGTTTGATACGTAAAAGGGAATTGGAACTGTAATTTGTAAATGACCCCAAACCCCTAAAGGGGCTTTAGTCGGAATGAATTAGGAATATTTAATATTTTTTGAAGTATATTGGTTTGCGAACAGAGCTCTTAAATGTGAGAAATATTATAATATAAGGTAGGACAAAGTCCCCTTTAGGTGTTCCTTGAGCAAGTCGAAAGGGATTTAG
>JBGUEP010000058.1:0-6124 GCA_041821245.1 Prolixibacteraceae bacterium | reverse complement strand
GGTAAAAAACAATTATGAGAATATACTTAATCGGATACATGGGTAGTGGCAAGTCGACAGTTGGAAAAGGCTTGGCTAAAGCGTTGAATCTTACCTTCGTCGATATGGATGATCATATTGAAGAACGTAATTTTAAGAGTATACCAAAAATATTTGCTGAAGATGGTGAAGCTGCCTTTCGTAAAATGGAGCAAAAAGCACTGCACGAACTCAGCACCTTCGAAAACATAGTGATTGCCACCGGGGGTGGTGCACCTTGCTTTTTTGATAACATTGAGGTGATTAAACAAACCGGTAAATCAATTTACCTGAAAGGATCACCAAGAATTATTGCTGAACGTTTGCTACAGTCGAAAATTGATCGCCCGCTCATTAAAGGTAAAACGGAAGATGAGTTGGTGGCCTTTATTGATGACACATTACATCAACGTGAAAAATGGTACAAGCAGGCCGATATCGTGCTCGATTTTGATCACGACATAACGACATCAGAGGTATTAAATGTCTTTCAAACCTGATTTAGTCGATTTTATTTCTAAAATGTTGTAATTTCGGGGGAAGAAACGCGTCCTGTAAAACGTAATAATTCCATATATTAATTAACCTATGAAACGACAACTCTTAATTGGCTTGATGGCTGTTTTAGCCTTTACTGCCTGTACGTCCACCACCAAGTACAAAACTACCCAACACACCGATGCCAATGGGCTTTCTTATGAGTCGGTCAGTAACGACCCTCTTGCAACCCGCATCTACACACTAGACAATGGCCTGACGGTCTTTTTGTCACCTAACCCTGACGAACCCCGTGCCACCTGCTTAATTGGGGTGCGTGCCGGTTCAACTTCCGATCCCATTGAAACTACCGGATTGGCACACTACTTTGAGCACATGATGTTTAAAGGAACTCCCCGCCTTGGTACCACCAATTGGGACGAAGAAAGTAAGTTGATTGAACAAATTGAGCAACTTTACGAAAAACATCGGTCAACTGATGACCCTCTCGAAAAGAAAGCCATTTACAAGGAAATTGATCGGGTGTCGAACGAAGCTGCAAAATATGTAGCTACCAACGAATACGACAAACTAATGTCATCCATTGGGGCAAAAGGCACCAACGCCGGTACTTCATACGAATCCACCGTATACATTAACGATGTTCCTGTGAATGAACTGGAAAAATGGGCCATGCTCGAAAGTGAACGTTTTCATGGCATTGTGCTTCGTTTGTTCCATACCGAACTGGAAACAGTTTACGAAGAATTTAACATGTATCAGGATCGCGATTCGGAACGTCAGTTTGCATCGTTAATGGAAACCTTGTTCCCAAACCACCCTTATGGCCGCGACGTGATTGGTTTTCCTGAACACATTAAGAACCCTTCAATGATTAAAATTAAAGAGTTCTACAATGAATTTTATGTTCCAAACAACATGGCCATTGCCATTTCGGGTGACATCGATTTTGACCAAACCATTCAACTCGTAAAAAAATATTTTGGCGATTTAGAAGCAAAAGAACTTCCTAAGCGCGAATCAATTGTAGAAGAACCAATTACTGAAATTCTAAGCAAAGAAGTTGTTGGTCCTGAACCTGAAAATGTGATGGTTGCCTTCCGTATGGGTGGTGTTGGATCATCGGATCAGCCCTATTGTGATGTCATTGATATGTTATTGACCAATAGCCAGGCAGGTTTGGTCGATTTGAATCTGGTACAACAGCAAAAAGTTTTGTGGGCCGGATCCTTTTATTATGCTCTAAAAGATTACGGCATTCAAGTGATGCAGGGCGCACCTTTGCAAGGTCAGTCACTCGAAGAAGTGGCCTATCTCTTAACCGATCAGTTGGATTCCATCAAGCAAGGTCACTTTGATGAATGGCTGATTCAAGCCGTAATTAACGATTTGAAATTGAAAAAAATTCGGAGTCAGGAGCGCAATAGTGGCAGGGCTTATGAATTAATGGGCGATTACATCGACGGGCTTACACGCGAACAGTCCTTGTCGTATATGAATACCTTAAATTCGATTACCAAAGCGGCTGTTGTAGCATTTGCCAATCAAAAATATGCCGAAAATTATGTGTTGGTGAACAAACGTCAGGGCGACAACGCTCAATTGGTAAAAGTGGAAAAACCTGAAATTACCGCAGTACCTGTTAATCGCGATTTACAGTCGGATTTTGCCAAAGAATTTAACGCAATGAATGTGGCGGAAGTGAGTCCGGTGTTTGTGAATTTTGATGAGAAAATTCAGACCGATCCCTTGCAGAAAGATTGCAATCTGTATTACATTAAAAATGAATCGAATGATTTGTTCTCGTTGCGCTACATCATTGAAATGGGGAGCTGGAACGATCTTCACTTCGATTTGGCAGTAGGCTATCTGAAATTCATTGGAACCGATAAATTCAGTGCTCCTGATTTACAGAAAGAACTTTATAAGTATGGTTTAGAGCTGAATGTATCCACTGAGGATGAACGTTCATACATTACCATGCGCGGTTTAAATGAGTCTTTCGAAAAAGGAGTTGAGCTGATGGAACATATTATTGCCAATGCTCAACCCGATACAAAAGCGTATGAAGATTATGTGGCTCGAATAATGAAAGATCGCGCCGATCAGAAAGCCGAACAAAGTACCATCTTATGGCAGGCGATGTTCGATTATGGTGTTTATGGTGCCATTAATCCTAAGAAAAACATTCTGAGTGAGGCCGAACTTAAGGCCATCGATCCGGCAGAATTAACCGCCGACTTGAAAAAAATGACCAGCTACAAACACAACATTTTCTATTACGGACCAGCTGAAGAAACGCATGTGAAAGCGATACTGGACCAGCAACACTCTATGCCCGATGTTTTGGCTGAAGTGCCTGCACCAAAAGTATTTCAGCAAATAAAGGCCGATGAAAATAAGGTTTATGTTGTTGATTTTGACATCAATCAAGCAAATATTCTATTGGTGAATAATGGTGATGTTTTTTCAAAGGACCTGATTCCTGCAGCACGTATTTACAATGAATTTTATGGAAGTGGCTTATCATCGGTGGTATTTCAGGAAATTCGCGAATCGAAGGCCCTGGCGTATTCAGCATATGCCGGTTATCGTTTAGCCAATAAAGAGGGGCGTCAGAATACCTTACTTGGTTATTTGGGTACGCAATCGGATAAACTGCCTATTGCAACTGAAACTTTAATTAATTTGTTGAATAAAATGCCAAGGGCAGAACAACAATACAACGGAGCCTGTGAAGCCATTGTTAAGAAAATAAATACAGAACGCATTACTAAAGAAAACATCTTCTGGACCTGGCAAAAGAACATGGACAGAGGACTCGATTACGACATTCGCAAGGATGAATACGAGGCGGCGAAAACCATGAAAATTGATGAGTTTGAACAATTCTTTAATTCAAAAATTAAAGGTCAAAACTTTACTTATTTGATTTTGGGCAAAAAAGATATGCTCGATAAAAAGGCATTAAACTCACTGGGTACGGTCGAAGATCTGAGTCTGGAAGAGATTTTTGGCTACTAAAGCCATCCAAAATTGTATGAAAATAGAATCAAAGCCTGCTTAATTTAGCGGGCTTTGATCATTAAAGTGTGGTGAACGATCTTTGAACCTACCATGCCGTATCATTACTTTCTAATCACTGCAATGTAAAGCTTACACTTTTGCCTGCATAATCGCCTTCGGGAAGTTCTATGGAAAGATAACTTAAGTTGGCCTTTGCATCATAAACTGACTGAAAACCCTGCTCATTTTGCGCCTTAACTTCACCCGAAATACGGAGATGCATTTGACTCAACTGACGGGAAGGATCAGCAACTGTTATTTCTTTAAGGTCATCGCCTGTAAGCTTAAGCATTATTGCTCCCTGGCTATCACATGTCAAGCTGAAATTTTCAGATACCTGCACGGTACCGCCTTTATAAAAAATAAACTGTGTAATTCCCAGATTCCTTTGTTGCACGGCTTGTATGTTTCGACTATTGATCAGAATTTTTATTCCCCGCTCATTATTCATGCTGCTTAAGCTGGCATTAGGTACTACAATGTAAGCGTATTTTACATCTTTTCCCAACATCGCCTGGTTCACTAGTCCGCCTTGTTTCCCTTGAGGACGCACTCCGTGGTCAATCCATAAGGAGAAAACATTTTCGGTGACAGTTTCTTTTGAACTACTCCATTGTTTGTTGATGTTGTACCAAGAGCCGGATTGTGTTTTATTGGACACATGAATGGTATTGTGTTCGGGGAATATGAATCCAATTTCGTTATGCAATACCCAATTGGTTTCAGCCATTTCATGATCACCTACAGTAAGAATTGTTTGGTCTTGATGTGTATTCACAATGACGTCGGATTTCAACAAAGCCTGATCGATGGTTGTAATTACCGTATAGGAAGCGTCCGATTTGATACCTGCGCCAAGGCATACGTATTCGTCATCAAAAAAGAACCACGCTTTTCGGGCACTGATAAAATCGTGCGGACTGATAAAATCAAAACCAACGGCCCCATATTTTCCATCGGTAACTGCACCAACATATTCAGTTAAGCCTCTTTTTTGAATTTCGTTTTCTGAGGGGAGTTCGGGTTTATACAATACGGTGGTACCTGGTATTTTTTGCCAATCGTAAACCGGCCAAATGTCTAAATATTCATTGCCCTTTTTTGACAGAAAGTTGGCGCCATCAGCTCGGTGATGGTTGAATAAACCTTCGGAATTGTAGGGCTGTTCCATGTTGCGGTTACGGACAGAGTTCATTCGAACTGAAGTATAAAAGTTGGGACGTTGAAAGGCAAAGTGTTCGGTTTGCCAGAAAAATGCTCCGAATGATAAATTGGCTTGAGCATCACCTTGTCGTAATGCAATGATGTTTTTCAATTCATCGTTCCTGTAGTTCGATGCCAAAAGCAGCCTTTCCGGAATTTCAGTTCCTTCGGGCCGAAAACCCTCTTTTCGTGTTATGTCACGGTTCAATACTCCGGGATCGCGGTATACACCATAAACCATTTGCTTGCATATCCCGTCGAGATAATAATTGATCAATTGTTGTAGTTTTTCAATTGAGAAAGCATATTTGGTTCCGGCAACGTAGGCTGCCCATTCTGCAAAAACTCCTGCATAACTCAATCCATAGGATGTTGTATTGTTGACCCTGAAAACCCGGTGATGAAAGCTATAGTCACTTTGCATACCCCGATCGCCGGTGGTAAACTTTATTTCATTGTTAATGATTTGCATCACACCTTCAAATTCGCTTTCATTTCCGGCAACCAAAAGCATCTTTGCCTGAATACCTCCAATTTTAATGCGGTCACCACCCTGGCGTGCGCCCGATGCGTTGAGGTTGCCCCTGTTAACGATCTGCAAGGACCGTTGGAGCAAATTTTTATCGATGTCGTTTTTCATCAATAACAATACATTGACCAATTGGGTAGGAGTTCCAATTTGATTGTACCACCAGTTTTCACATATGAAATCGTTATCGCACCAAAAAGTAAGTGCATTAATGACGCCCTTCTTTAATTCCTTATTTTTGAAAAATTGGGAGCTTTTTTGTGAGTAGGCTGTGCTCATTTCTACCATATTTGACAAATGGATGCGGTGTTCAAAACCGGTATTTGAAACATCCTTGTAGTTGATGCCAGGCCAGCTTCCGTTTGCGTTTTGACGCTGCATTAATTCCTCTACTTCCTTGTCGTTGGCCTGATGTTTTAAAAGTTCAGTTAGCACGCGCTCGTTCACTAATTGGTAGTCGGTTTTAGCTTTTGCTTCAATAGTGAAATTAGATAAGAATAGAAACGAAACAGCCAGGATGCATACAATTTTCATGGTTCATTGATTTTATTTTTCAAAAATAATCAATTAATAAATAGTAAAATTGGATTGAAAAATTTTCAGCTTGTCTCATAACTGAAAACAGGACGATCGTATCCCCCTTTTCCTGGATCAATTCATAAATAGGGTGGATTTTAGAAAAAATTGAAGATGGCAAAATTATCCTATTATAGATTGGATCCAATTTTGAATTCGCAATTATTCCGTCAACTTGGTGTCTTGCAGACAGCCTTACTTTCTTGCCTTGACGCCAGAAAGTAAGCAAAGAAA
>JBGUEP010000057.1:0-35893 GCA_041821245.1 Prolixibacteraceae bacterium | reverse complement strand
TAAATGAAAGAACATAACAACTGAATTAATTTTGCGGTTTATGTGGCTCCACAACTCTTATATATCTGTAAATATACGTCACTTTTGGTGTAATTATTTCTATTTAACATTTTACTTTAGCGATTTAGGTACATTTATTCCTGGCATACTATCTAAGGGACTCATTATCTTTCGAGTTGCCTTCGGATTGATATGGGTATAAATCATTGTGGTATTTATATTTTTATGCCCTAATAATTCCTGAATATAACGAACATCAGTGCCGTTTTCCAATAAATGGGTGGCAAAACTATGTCGCAAAGTATGTACGGTGGCCTTCTTCTCTATTTTTATGGCATGAACGGCTTTCTCCATTATCTTAGAAACTGTCGTCGGACTTAGCGGCTCCCCTTTATACTGCCCCTGGAATACCCACTCATCACCAGGATATAAGGTTCGGTAATTATGCAAATATTCCACCAATGCATACGGAAGCATCACAATCCTGTCCCGTTTGCCTTTGCCTTGCTTCACATGTATTTTATGCTCTTCGAGCAAAATATCGGCCCACTTCAATTCCACAATCTCCCCCCTTCGTAATCCGGCACCATAACCAATTAATAACAGAAGTTTATGCTTTGGATTTTCAACCGAATCGAAAATTCGAATACATTCTTCTTTGGTCAACACTATGGGTAAATGATGCTCCCGCCTGGGCCTCGGTAGGTTAATTTCAAAATTTTCGCGCTTTAAAACTGCTTTGTAATAAAACTTCAAAGCACTAATCAATAAATCGGCTTTTGAGCTAGATAATCCTTGCTCTATAATGCCGGAAAGATGTTTTACTATGGTTCGCTCACTATAATTATCAGGGTTTTCATAATTATTCACGCGCATATACAGGTTGAGTGCATTGGTGTAAATCCGAATGGTATTGCTACTGTAATTCATCGCCAGCAGGTAATCGAGCATGGCAAGCGTATAAACCTGGGCCCTGGCAGGAACTTGTTTTAATAAATTTTCCTTCAGGTTTGCTAAGCGCACAGATTTGCGATTGACCGCCTTTCTTTTGCTTAAATATTTGTCGGGCAAGTGGTTGTGGATTGGCACATTTAACTCTTTTGCCAAATTTTGCAGATTGGCCAACATATCGGGAGTTGCAGAAAGTAAATAGGCCTTATTCGCCTTACTGTAACGGCTTCCTTCCCATCGCTTAATTTGTTCTATCAGATAAGGAATTGCCGGACAGCCAAGCAACATCCATTTAGGATCAACGGAATACGTATTTAATTCGATGTAAGTATTCGGATTGGAAATCACCGATTCGAGATTAAAATAATCTTTAGGGAATAT
Source organism: Prolixibacteraceae bacterium (assembly GCA_041821245.1). Classification (GTDB taxonomy): domain Bacteria; phylum Bacteroidota; class Bacteroidia; order Bacteroidales; family Prolixibacteraceae; genus Roseimarinus. The sequence goes on along the minus strand of JBGUEP010000057.1, from coordinate 34,561 downwards.
TTCACCAATCCCCAACAAAGCTTCAACCCTGATTTTAACATTAATGTGCCTCAGGACAAAAAATGCTTTATTTTTTTTGTTCCAAAAAACACCCTTTATTTCCTTTAATTTAGAAAGGAGCTTTTCATTGTAAGGGATTTTAAGGATCCAATACTTTCCAATATTTCCGGTGTAAACAATCTGAGCAACTAATTCAGGGTTTAATCCCTTATGTTCTTCCGACAATGGCGGAGAAATTTCGCTGACCACTTCAGCTATGTGTACAAGATCTTGCTCTATTGGAGCAGGTACATCGATCGCCCGATCGTTTTCATCCTTCAATACAATAACAGATCCAAAAGTACGAAGAATCAACTCGTAATTCAACTTGTTATAAAGCACATACCAGCAGGTGTAGGTTTTACTCCATCGTGCGCCAATGCTGCGGGCCTTCTGTTTTAAGGCATCATCAAATCCAAAATAAAGCGCAATTTGAAAATACCCCCTGTGAAATATTTTTTTGATTCGAACCATCATGATCAAATAATTCTACTGAGACATAAGCTGAAAACAACAAAATTTGTTTTTCAAGCTCAAGTTATTTATTCGAACACTTATTTCCTAAAAAAATGAGTGAATGGACGGTTTGCTTGTGTGAATGGACGGTTTTGTTGAGTGAATGGGTTCTGGTTGCTGGGAACTGAGAACTGAGGACTGAGAACTGAGGACTGAGAACTGAGGACTGAGGACTGACCCCTCGACAAGCTCGGGGACCAAGGACTGAGGACAAATCCATACATTTGCAAGATAAAAACTACAATTTAATTTTATACAAGGCATAACTTATGGCCGGCATATTCACCGTATAATTCCCATCCTTTGTTTTGATGTCCAGTTCGTCCCCCATTAACAGTTGAAATCCCTTCGCTTTTAAATTCAGCTGAAAAACAGCCTTCTCTACCCTATTGGCCGGGTTATACAAACAAAGAATCACTTCCTTGCCATTGGCACGGGCATAAATAAACGGATAAGTATTTTCGCCGGCGTAAACCGGAACAAATTCAGCGTAGGCTTCCAACGCTGGTTCTGTTCCTTTCAATTCAACCAATTTCCGGAATTTATTTAAGAGCGAATTGGGATTGTTTTCCTGAGCTGTAACCGTTGGTGCATCGGCTGTGGCATCTACGGGCAGGTATAAGTCTTCGGCCTTTCCGCTTGAAAAACCCAGATTTTTACCAGGTGCCCATTGCATGGGGGTACGATCGCCTGAACGTGGAGGATAAGCGCCTTCCACATTGGGATTTCCATATAACTGACGCATGCCAATTTCGTTTCCATAAAACACAAACGGTAAACCGGGCATGCTTAAACCAAAAGCATAAATCATTTCCAATTCCTTGTTGCTGCGTTTTACATTAATTCGGGCATTGTCGTGGTTCCCCAGCGGAATGTTGATGTAGCCTTTATCTTTTGTTGCCTTGTATTGTTCCAGGTAACTATCCAGAAAAGCCTGAATGTTGCCTTTGCCTTCGCGATCGAAAAAACTGTGCCCTTCGGAAACTCCATTCAAAATTCGCCAGCTTTCTTTTTGAATCAAGTCATTGTAACCTTTGAACCAGTGAAAGAAATCGGCATGAAAAGCATTGTCCAGCGCATCTACTGGTCCCGACCATTCGGCTACCATCACCGAACCGGGATATTCGGTATCCATTAGTGTGCGGATTTCCTGCCAAAACTGTTTGGTGCCTTCGTCCCGCGAATTGAAAAACTGGTCGTTTCCATTGACGTTGGCATTTTTCACCAAGGCACCGGCCATGTCGGCACGGAAACCATCGGCTCCCATGTCCATCCAAAAACGAAGCACACGTTTTAATTCTTCTTTCATAGCCACTATGTCGGGATGATTGGTAGGCAACATCCAATCGGCTTCGGGTTTGGTAAAACCAAAATTTAAGGCCGGCTGACTCCAGTAGAAATTGCGCATAAACTGTCCGTTACGACGGCTGTATCCTTTAATGAATGCATCGCTGTATGCTTTGGGTGGATTAATCCAGGTATTGTCGGTCCAGATGTACCAGTTGGAATATTTGTTGGTTTCCTGTTTGGCTGATTCCTGAAACCAGGGATGATCAATAGAAGTATAGCTGATCACCCAGTCGAAAATCACTTTAATACCCCGTTTATGGGCTTCGTCAAATAAACGGCGTGCATCATCGTTGGTACCATAACGTGCTGCAACTTTGTAATAATCCGAAACATCGTAACCGGCATCTCTAAAGGGCGATTCGAAAAATGGATTTAACCAAAGCGCATCTACCCCCAAACTTTTGATGTAATCGAGTTTTTCGATAATTCCATTCAAGTCGCCAATCCCATCGCCATTGGTATCGTAATAAGTTTGCGGATAAATTTGGTAGAACACTGCGTTTGAAACCCAATCGGGGGCATCGGGGATGGTATACTTTCCGGTAATTTCAATGCTGCTCTGTTGGGCGGAAACCCAAGCTGAATTCATCATTACAATAAGTAACAAAACAGGCAGTACGCAATATTTTTTCATCCACATATAATTTGTTTTTAAAGTTCTATAGAACGAGAATCTAGAAATTTGCTCAGGTTAATCTGCGATTCATCCACGTTTGAAATTTAATGAACATACTCCTTCTTAACCATCAGGTATTTGATTTTTACAAAGTTAAAAGAGTTGTGCCAATTTAGGACTATTGAGAATGCGCCATTATGTTTTGAATACGGGGGTAAATTGTAAATTTACCATCAACTCAAGCCAGATGATGGCAACCTTAAGAAATGTTTAGCTTCATCTTTCCTTACCACACGAAACACACAATAACTTTATACAGTCATAATCCAGAAAAAACATTGCGTGTTAAAAATTCATAGATATTGCAGTACATAATTTTTAAGACTCTTTTAAACATGAAGAACACTAAATCAGCCCTGTTGCTTTCAGGATCAGGTGGAAATATATCACAGGAAGTTGCCATTATTGATCAACTAATTAAAACCGAACGAATTCAACTTAACCAGAAGGACACGATACTTGTTGCATCAGGAACATCGGCCACCACCGCAGTGGCTATAAATGCCTGTTTCCGAAAAGAGCATCCTTGTTCCTGGGATAATTATTACAAAAGTATTTTTCTGGAAACGCTCGAAAATGATGAAGTTTTTATGAAAGTACATCCTGTTCAATGGTCGACACATGCCATGAGAAACAAATTGACCATGCTACTTCGAACTGCCGGTTTTAGTCAAATTTCTGATTTACCTTTTCATACTTCCCTACTGATTTCTTCAACACAACGAAACAAAACAACCTGGATAAAAAGTAAATCAAAAAAGCATGAGAATGGCGATTTGATCGACATATTAATGGCGTCGGCTGCACTTCCTGTACTGTTCCCTCCACAAGTCATCAATAGTGTTTACGATTTACCCCTCCAAATAAAAGAAGGGACATATGCCGAAGGTGCACATAACGGTCTTTTTTTCAATTTCAGAAAACAATTAAAGAAAATTATTGCTGAGAATTATTCCATCGACGAACTTTTCGTGCTAAGTCCCCAGCGAGCCATCGATCCGGCAACAAACATTCCGGATAAACTTTCAGCCATGACCTTTGATGAAAAAACAACTTTGGATAACTTCATGGAACAAATTTCATTGCATGAATTTCTGGTATTTTTGAATGATCTTAAACAAGCCAATCACAAACACAAATTTGCCCGTAAAATATCTGTTACGCTTCCTGAAACAGGAAAGATATATCCAATCACGGACTTTGCCAATCAAAACAGTAAGTATAAAATGATTACCAAATGGTTGGATGAAAATCCGGATAAACTTTGTGTTGAATTGAATGAATTTTGTGAAAATATCACCCTGATCCCGTCTACCATTCCGGTATACTTAAGTTTACTCTCGCAAACCAACTAACTTTCAGATTAGTAAAGTCGGGATTTTTTAATAGTAGGTCTCCATTGTGACGGGTCAGTGAAAGCTGGCCTGTTTTTTTGTTTTATTACACTATTTCCAGCCAAATAGTAAACTATTGCATGATCAAAGACTCCCAAATCTTGCTTTGGTATTTAATAATTTGATTGACTTGTTAAAAATTAGGCATATAAGTACTGAAAACCCAAAAATGTCATGTTTTTCTATTTTGTTCTGTTACTCTTTTGCTTTGCGCACTTAGCGACTTTGCGCGAGTTTGTACAACTATTTCACGATAAGCCACAAAGCACGCAAAGTTAATAACATGATATTATTCTTTGCATACAACTTAATTATGAGAGAAAAACTTTCAATACCCTTGCTGCTACTGCCGATAGCGTCGTTTGCATAAAAAATGAAAAAAAGAGAATTCAAAGACCAAAAACAATCCAAACCTCCCCTGCGTTCGTAAAGGGCTGGTAAAAGGTTCGTGAAACTGAAGCAATTGGCCTAATTCATGACTATTTATTCCGAACGAAGGGGTAAGGTGAGATAAAATGTAGTTCCTTTATTCAATTCAGATTCGGCCCATATTTTTCCACCTAAAAGTGTGCAAAGTTCACGACTTATGGCCAAACCCAATCCGGTTCCTCCATAATTTTTATGTCCCGTCGATGACTGAATAAAGCGATTAAAAATAGTTGATAATTCATCTTTTGAAATGCCAATTCCTTCATCCTTCACAAAAATAAGCACCTCCGCTTTATTCGCAGTATATCCAACGCTGACCTGCCCTTTTTCGGTAAATTTCAGGGCATTGCCAATTAAATTATTCAAGATTTGTTGCAAGCGTGTACGATCGGTGAAAATTTCTACTCCTTCACCATTTTCAGGAAAATCATAAACCAGCGTGACCTCCTCCTTTAAAACCGATTGCAAATTTCCAAGTACCTCCCGGATTAAAGGATGTAGGTGAATGTTTTCTTTTTTCAGTTTAATATTGCCCGATTCAATGATTGAAATATCGAGTACATTGTTGATAATCGACAACAATTGATTCGAATTACCGGCAATATTTTTGGCATAAAACTGATAGGTTTCAGGTTCAATGCTCTCTTCATCCAACATCAGTTCTGAAAAGCCAACAATGGCATTCATTGGAGTTCTGATCTCGTGGGAAATGTTTTGGATAAATTTCGTCTTCAGCTGATCGTTCCGGACTGCTTTTAATTCGGCATTCCGCAATTTGACAATGTGTTTCTTAATGATCCTGAAAAAGATTAAAGCAGTAAACAATACATAAAACCAGCCTTTGTAGGTTTGAAGCATTGACAAAGTTTCAGTGTCACTAACGATCAACAAAACAACGTGATCGGAAAACAGAATCCAACATCCTCCCAGAAATATATAGAGCAATAAAAATTTATTCTCGAATTTTAATTTTCTGATCATAGTTATTTTTATAGTCTAAATAATACAAACGCTTAAATTATAAAAATAAATTAATGTAACACACATCCAAATTCCCTTTTCGCTCTTGGTGTCCAGGTTACGTCCATTATCAAAAACTGTATTTTGCTCTTGCTTCTTTCATAATTTCCATCGTTTTATCTCCTAAAAAAGTAAGAATTAAAATTCGTTAAGGGGGTAATTGTATGGCGCTTTTACTTCAAAAAACCTTATGTCCGGCACTTCAGCGCCCACTTTTAGCAGTTCAGTAATATTTTCGTTGAAATCCACCTCGTTCGATCGTTCCTTTGCACCAAAATTTAAATCTCATTTGGTGATGAATAAAATACGAAGATTTTGGATCTTGTCGATCGCAACCATTTTGATGACTGCATGTGCTCCACAGGTAAAAGAACAGGCAGAAGTCATCCGCAAAGTAAAAGTGTCGCATCCTACAAAAGACGCATTGGTTTCTGAAAAGCAGTTTTCGGGAATCATTAAGGAGGCCGCAGAGCAGAACCTTGCATTCAGAGTGGCTGGCCCCATCAAAAAAATCTATGTAAAAGAAGGCGATTTTGTAAAGAAAGGTGATCTGATCGCTGAAATAGATACACGCGATTACGAAATACAGGCTGGCGTGGCTAAAGCACAATACGATCAAATTAAGGCTGAATACGACCGTTTAACAGAATTAAATAGTCGCAAAAGTGTGTCCGACAACGATTATGAAAAGGCCGTCGCCGGTGAAAAAATGTTGAGTATGCAACTGAAACATGCCAACGATCAACTGAACGACACCAAACTTTATGCTCCTTTTGCGGGCTACATCCAGTCCGTGAAATACGAAAAAAACGAATTGGTGAATACAGGAATGACGGTTGCCACACTGCTCGATACAAAATCCTATGCCATCGACGTGGAATTGCCACTTTCCTTATTTCTTCTCAAAGACGATTTCACTTCAGTAAGCTGTCACCAGGCCTTAATCTCCGATGCTGATTTTCCACTGCAACTCATCACCTATCAAATGAAAGCCAACAACAATCAGCTGTTCCAACTCACCTACCGACTCGATCCCTCCGCAAATAAAAATCTAATGCCAGGGATGAATGTAAGTGTGAACATTTCCTACAAAACTAATTTGAAGAATCCGCTTCATGTACCTATTCAGGCCATCGTGAATTACGAAGGCAAAGCCTACGCCTGGATCTTTAACCCTAAAACCTCAACCGTTTCGAAAAAAGAAGTGGTATGCGACGGATTAATCGGCAACGGCGATATACGCATCGTTTCGGGTTTATCCGAAGCTGACCTGCTGGTGGTGTCGGGAGTAAATGTACTGCACGACGGACAAGAGGTGAAGTTGCTCGAAGCGGTTTCTGAAACCAATGTAGGAGGGCTGTTGTAATGCATATTTCTGAATGGGTATTTAAGAAGAAGGCCATCTTCTATTTCCTGCTAACATGCATTGTTATTGGTGGCGTACTTTCGTACCAGGCCATTAGCAAGCTGGAAGATCCCGAAATCATTATCATGCAGGCAAGGGTAATTACTGTTTACCCGGGAGCATCGGCACACGAAGTGGAAATGCAGGTCACCAAAGTACTGGAAAACGAACTGAGTTCCCTGGCCGACATTAACACCATTACCTCTAAATCAACTGCCAATGTTTCAATGGTGGTGGTTGAACTAAAAATGACCGTACCGCAGCAACAAATCCAGCAACGCTGGGATTTTCTGCGCCGAAAAGTAGAAGCTGCTCAATCAAAATTACCAAAAGGGGTTCAGCCTCCCATCATTCTCGACGATGTGGGTGATGTGTATGGCATGTTCTACGCCATGACCGCCGATGGATACAGCTACGAAGAGATGAACAGCTATGCCGAGTATGTAAAACGTGAAATGCTCGAAGTGAACGGTGTAAGTCGGGTGGAGATTTTCGGAGAACAAACACCTGGAGTCGATATCATTCTATCGAAGGACAAAATGAGTCAACTGGGTGTTTTTCCCATCCAAATCATGTCGGCCATCACCGGCCAAAATCAAGTGGTTTATCCCGGAGTGCTCGAAACAGGCGATCAAATGCTTCGGGTAGCTGTCAACGACAAACTTACGAACATCGACGATCTGAAAAATTTGATCATTCAAGGTTTGAACGGCGATCAGTTCAAGTTATCGGATGTAGCTAGTATTGAAAAAGCGTACAACGATCCGCTAAGAAATACCATGTTCGTCAATAACGAAAAAGCCCTGGGCGTTTCACTTTCCATGGAAAGTGGTGAAAACATTATTACGCTGGGCGAAAGGGTCGATGCAAAAATGGCTGAGATTCAAAAAGACATTCCGCTTGGATTTCATTTTCAGAAAGTATTTTTTCAACCCGATAAAGTCCGCGATTCCATCCATAGTTTTATGTGGAATTTGCTTCAATCCATTATTATTGTAATCATCTCCCTCATGCTCACCATGGGTTTACGCAGCGGTATCATCATTGGAAGCGGCCTTTTATTGACCATTTTGGCCACCTTTCCCATTCTGCTGTTTGCCGACGGAACCTTACAACGCATCTCACTGGGTGCATTTATTGTAGCCATGGGAATGTTGGTGGACAATGCCATTGTAGTGATTGACGGAATTATTGTGGATTTGCAACAAGGCGTGAAACGTAAAAAGGCACTGATTGGCTCTGCCAATCGTACAGCAGCTCCTTTGATGGGCGCCACATTGATTGCAGTTGCGGCTTTCCTTCCGGTGTTTTTATCGAAAGATACCGCAGGAACTTATGCCCGCGATTTATTTGTGGTACTCTGCATATCCCTCCTATTGAGCTGGATATTGGCTGTAACACAAGTTCCTCTCTTTTCAGAGAAATTTTTAAAAGTGAAAAAAAGCAAACAGAATAAAGATCCCTTCGACGGTAAAATGTACCGAACGGTGAAACATGCGCTTTCATTTTTAATGAACCATAAACTACTCACCATTTTTGTAGCTGTAGTTCTTTTGGCGCTGGCCGCTTATAATTTCAAACACGTAAAGAAAACCTTCTTCCCCGACTTCAATTACAATCAGGTTTACATTGAATATGTGATGCCCGATGGTACCAGTCCGAACAGGGTCAATTCCGATTTAAAAGAGATCACCACTCACCTGACAAAACTGCCCGAAGTAAAAATGGTGGTCGCCAGCCAGGGAATGACGCCAACTCGTTACTGCCTGGTTCGGGCCATGGGCGATGCGGGCGACAATTATGGCGAACTCATTGTCAACTTTGAAGATTACGACACCATGGTACGGATGAAACCGGAACTGGAAAAGTACCTGCACGCCAATTATACCGATGCCTATATCCGCATTCGCAAGTACAATCTATCGGTGAAATCGTCACACAATCTGGAGGTTGAATTTAAAGGTCCTGACCCCGCCGTTTTGCGCCGCTTAAGTGAGCAGGCCAAAAACATCATGCTGAAAAATCCATACACCGACAAGTATTCGGTTTGCGACGACTGGAATCCAATGGGAAAATCCTTGTTGGCCAAATACGATCAATCGTCGGCTCGCAGAGTAGGCGCCACCCGTTCAGACGTGAGCAACGCCATACTCGCCGCTACCAACGGACTTCCATTGACCAAATATTACGAGGGAGAAACAGCTTATACGGTGAATTTAAAAACCAGAAACAGCGATGGTTCAAAAATTGAAGATTTAAGCGACATCCCGGTTTGGAGCATGATTCCCAACATAGGAAACATTCAGCAGAGCGATGCAATGGAGCTGTTCTACGGAACCAAATCGATGAATGAACTTTCGAAACAGGTGATTACACCGGTGCCATTAAGCAGCATCACAAGTGGCGTTAACCTGCAATGGGACGAAACAGTTGTGCGTCACACCGATGGCAAACGCGCCATTCAGGCACAATGCGATGCCGCTGAAGGTTTTAGCCCGGCCGAGGTTCGGAGTTCCATGCTCAACGAAATTGAAGCCATTGAACTTCCCGATGGTTATACCTTAAAATGGATTGGTGAATACGACCTGCAAAAAACAGCGCTGAAAAATATATTTAGCTACCTGCCCATTGCCATTATGCTCATCATTCTCATTCTGATTATGCTATTTAACGACATCAAAAAACCGTTGATTGTGTTGCTTTGCATCCCTCTGGCCGCCATTGGCATTGTTCCGGGTATGATCCTTACCGGATCGGCCTATACTTTTATTGCCATCATTGGCTCCTTTGGTTTGATGGGAATGCTCATCAAAAACTCCATTGTTCTGCTCGATGAAATACAAAAACGAATTGACGACGGAGAACCCCGCTACCCGGCTGTTATCAATGCAACCATTTCGAGAACTCGCCCGGTATTAATGGCTTCGGTAACGACCATTCTGGGTATGGTCCCGCTTTTAACCGACCCGATGTACAGCAGCATGGCAGTCGCCATCATCAGTGGCTTGCTGATTGGAACCATCATCACACTGATTTTTGTTCCCATTTTGTATGCGGTCTTCTACAATGTAAAGAAAAGCGAAACCGAAACCAGGGTAATCACCAATACCAGCGAGCAGGGATTGCCGAAACATCAAAAATAAAAGGAAATGAATATGAACAGATATATCCTATTTACTGTGCTTCTTTTGCTAGCTATCGGCTTGAATGCACAGCAAAAATTATCGTTGACCGATTGTCGCGAAATGGCACTGAAACAAAACGAAACGGTTAAAATTTCGCAACTGCAATCGGAAAAAGCGAAAGCAGAAAAAGCGGCACTGAAAACAAAATACCTACCCTCTCTTTCGGCATCGGCAACGGGAGTTTACTTGAACAACGACATTAAAATGGACCTTTACCTGCCCACCATGGTCCCCGACCTAAGCACCGGAGAACTGGTACCCAACCTGATGATTCACCCGGTTACAGGTGATCAAATCATTGGGGCCGATGGAAATCCGGTATTCAACATGTATGCATGGTTGCCACTGGAAATAAGTTTAAAAGGAGCCTACATGGCCGGCCTTTCGCTGGAACAGCCCCTGTATACCGGAGGGAAAATCATGGCCGGAAACAAAATGGCTTCGATTGGTGTGAAAATGGCCGCTGAAAATGAAGCGCTTCAAAACATGAATGCCTTGTACGAAGCCGACCAAAGCTATTGGATTTATGTTTCGGTGAAAGAAAAAGTTAAACTGGCCAATACCTATGCAAGCTTGCTCGACACCTTGTTTGCAACAGTTCAGTATGCCTATGAAACAGGCATGGTCACCCAAAACGAAGTGTTAAAAGTACAGGTAAAACAGAACGAAGTTAAACTTCAACTTCAGCGAGCACAAAGCGGTTTGGAGCTCACCCGTATGGCGTTGTGCCGCGTTACAGGTCTGGATTTCAATACGGCCATTGAAGCAACTGACAGTGCCATTGTCATCAACAATTCACCATTTTCAAACTCAGTAAACCCTGATGTTACCAATCGCCCTGAATATGGTTTGATGGAAAAACAAGTAGAAATGGCCGGACAAAATATAAAATTGGCCAAAGCTGATTTTCTGCCGATGGCCGGAGTGAAAGTTGGATACAGTTACATTGGAGGCATTGAATTTGGACCCGACACCTATAATTCCGGTAATGTGAATGTGATGGCATCGGTGAAAATACCCATCTTTCATTGGGGCGAAGGAATTCAAAAAACAAAATCAGCCATAAAAGACCAGGAAATCAAACAGCTTGAATTGGAAAAAAACAGCCGCCTGATGCAATTGGAAATAGAACAGGCCCGCCTCAACTTTACCGATGCACAGGTGCGTGTATATTTAGCCGATGAATCGCTGATTGCAGCCAGGGAAAACCTAAAAGAAAGCAACGACAATTACGAATTAGGCATGGAAACCCTGCCCAATTTATTGGAAGCGCAGGCCCAATGGCAACAAGCCAACAGCGAAACCATTGATGCTAAAACCGATTACAAATTGAAAGAAACAGCCTATTTAAAGGCCATTGGTGAATTGAAGTAAACAGGAAGACGGAAGACGGGAGACGGAATAACGGAAGACCGAAGACCGAAGACGGAGGCAGAAGACCGAAGAACGAGTCAGAATGACGGAAGACCGAAGACCGAAGACGGAGGCAGAAGACCGAAGACCGAAGACCGAAGTCGAAAGACCAGACTATTCTGTTCATTCTGTTCATTCTGTTCATTCAGTTCATTCAGTTCATTCTGTTCATTCTGTTCATTCTGTTCATTCAGTTCATTCAGTTCGTTCAGTTTATTCAGTTCATTCAGTTCATTCAGTTCATTCAGACTGTTGACTCATTGAAACTAAAGTAACAGCTATCACATTGCAGAATAATAACCAATAAGCAGCCCATAAGGAGAAGCATCTCAAAGAATGTTTAATATCTTGCATAAATTATGGAGAGCAAGCAACTACAATTCATCAGTCAACTATCATCGTATCAACTTAAAAGTGTCCTTTTCAGGTTAGGTAGTGTGAGTGCTGTGGCCATCTTATTCATAACCATTGCAAGGATGTTGGTTCTTGATTCAAGCATTTCCATTCCTTTCATTCAATACGTGAAAATTGCTATCATTTTTAACATCATCAGCGAAAGCAATGTTTTGCTCGATAATATCGCAGAACGTTACCTGCCTATTCCATCAATGGTTGTATTAAGGGGATTTCTGCATTTAGTGTTAAGCCTGTTCATTGGTGCACTGGCAATCATTTACTTTCAACATCAAATAAAGGACGTTGACCTGATTAACCAACCCATCACCTGGCTAATGTTCGCCTTTGGGTTTATTTTTGTATTCATACTCATTGTGGTTGCCATAAGTTTGCGCATAACGGCCAAATGGATTTCGTCGAAAAAAGAGGTGGAGGAACTGAAAGAAGCTCAGCTCAGAAACGACTACAATGCATTACAGGATCAACTGAATCCTCATTTTTTATTCAATAATCTGAGTGTGTTAAAATCGATGATTAAATACGATACTGACGCAGCAATACAGTTTACGCAAAATTTCACGGACACCTATCGTTATGTGCTTCAGTGTAAAGATAAAACGACCGTTCAGTTGAAAGAAGAAATTGACTTCATCAAAGCATACATTGCATTACACGAAGAGCGCCTGGGGATAGGATTAAATGTGCACTTCCAATTGGACGAATCGTACATGAATAAAGAAATCCCGCCCCTTTCACTACAACTATTAATTGAAAATGCCATCAAACACAATGTGGTCGGCAAAGATGAACCGCTTTTCATTAAGGTATTCACCTCAAGCAATAGTATTTCGGTTGAAAACAATTTACAGTTGAAAGAAAGCACTTATTCCACCTATAAAGGACTAAAAAATTTGATTGCCCGATATACCCTCTTGACTGAAAAAGAGGTGCATGTTTTTCAAAACGAAAAAATTTTCAGGGTTGATCTACCGTTGTTATAGACAATAAACAGAATAAATTGAATGAACAGAATAAGCCGAAAGACTACCAGCCCGCCGAAGCATAGCAAAGGAGGGAATAAACAGAATGAATTGAATGGCTGAATGAAATAAATAAAGAACCAACATAAAACGAATGTAATGCAGTTAGTTATAATTGAAGACGAAGTTCACAACCTGCGCCTTTTGCAGGGAATGCTGCAAACCATGAGGCCCGACTGGGAAGTTGTGGCCACCTTCGAAAGTGTCAAACAAAGTGTAAAGTGGTTGGGTGAAAATCCTCAACCCGAGCTTATTTTGATGGATATTCAATTGAGCGACGGCATTTGTTTTTCAATTTTTGAACAGCTTGAAGTAACAAGCGCCATTATTTTCACCACTGCTTTTGACAATTATGCCATTCGGGCTTTCAAAGTCAACAGCATCGATTATTTATTGAAACCCATCAAGGAATCAGAGCTGGAAAAAGCCTTGCTTAAATTTGAACAGCAAAAAAAGAACAGCACGGACCATCTGAAGCAACTCGATTATCTCGAAATGATCAAGTCCATACGATCGGGACAAAAGGAGTTTCGAAAACGTTTTATGATTTCGTTCGCTAACAAATATGCCAAACTTAACACCAGCGAAATTGCGTATTTCATCAGCGAAAATAAAATTACAACAGCCGTAACCTTCACCAACGAAAAATACATTATCGATTTTACACTGGAAAGGTTGGAGGAAGAATTAAATCCAGACGACTTTTTCCGCACCGATCGAAAAAGCATCCTGAACATTGATGCCATTTCGCGCTTCGAAGATTATTTTGGTGGAAAATTAGTGCTTAAGCTGAAAACACCTTTCAACGAAAAGATTACCGTGAGCCGCCTAAAAGCCTCTGCATTTAAAATGTGGATCGGAAAATAGGGCAACAAACTATTTAATTAGGCCAAAGTCATTCACCGCATATTTTTTCAAATTCACGTAGGGAATCAGTGCCTGAGGAACCGGTTCGCATTGATTACTTGTAAGAGCAGAAGTACTGAGCAGAAACAAACCTTCCCGGGTCAAGTACCAACCAGGGAAATACCATAGCTTTAAATTATCGTAACGGCAATGATCTTCCTTTTCAGCTAAAAATTTCTCAGGATACAAAGATTGTATCATACTGATAACTTTTGGACTAAATACCTTGTATCGATATTGGGTCCATTGATATTCACCTTCACTCAATTTAACCTGTGGTTTTTCGCCCAACCAAAAAAGATCTTCCAGTATTAACTCTTGAGTTGCCGGTATCGATAAGGTATGGTGATCCACCAGATCTTCACCCGGCCCTCCGTAACAGGCCGAATGGTAAATAAGCCGATAACTAAGCAAGTACTGATTCAAAAAATCAACTTTATAATCCCGTAAATAGTCTCCTATGGCACCAAGATAAACACAGCTATACTTTGCATTTATGGCATTCAAATGTTCTGCAATCAAACGCTGATTAATGGAATCAACTTGTGTAAGCATTTTTTTATTCGGGAGCACCCTGAAAAACCCGATCCCCGACTTGGGATCAATCACATGTACAATTGCTGCACCTTTCGATATCTTCTCTTTTTTTACTTTCTCAAATTTAACATCACGAATTCGATAGGCGCTGTAAGGTGAAATATGATAGTGTTGGATGATATCGAAATACGGATGATTTAAGGAATCAATTACCATTCTTTTTAATTGTGCCACCTGCTCTACACCGTCCCTGCTTTTCCAGGTCCCTTCCCAACGATCAGTTTCGACTTCCTTCAGCAACAGACGATTCTCTTTAAGCATTTCATTTTTGTTTTGATCCCAGGTATAAGAATAAAGTTCAAACCAATTGTCCTCCAAAATCACACCTTCCATGATGTGATCATAACGATCGTCTGGTGTAAAATAGCGGCTCATGCAGGCATCGCCATATTCATCAATAACAACAGCTACCTTTTGTTCGCCAAAACGACCAAGTAGAAAATAACTATTTTCGCGATGTCCAAAGGCATGACTGGTCAATAGGGAAAAAAGAAAAAGAAGAAGTATAAAGCGCCTCATAATTTATATTTAAAGATTCTTCGAGCGATTATAGAACATAAGAAACAAAATCTTGTTTAAATTACCTGACACAATATTTAATTGAATTTTGTTAAATGAATGAATTTCTATTTTATTTAAAACAGGGCATCAACCACATTACTGACCTAAATGGTTTAGACCACATGGTATTTATCATTACACTGTGTGCTGTTTTTACACTTTCCCAATGGAAACGTATC
Organism: Prolixibacteraceae bacterium; assembly: GCA_041821245.1. Classification (GTDB taxonomy): domain Bacteria; phylum Bacteroidota; class Bacteroidia; order Bacteroidales; family Prolixibacteraceae; genus Roseimarinus. Next base: position 19,455 of record JBGUEP010000057.1, on the reverse strand, counting down.
CTGATTTTGGTATCCGCATTTACAGTGGGGCATACCATTACTCTTGCTTTGTCAGGACTAAATATTATTGCCATTAACCAGCAATTGGTCGAAACAATCATACCGGTTACCATTTTACTGACAAGTATTTATAATATTGTAAAAGGACCTGCAAACAATCAGCGCATTCAAATGAATTACTTCCTGGCACTTTTTTTTGGTTTAGTTCATGGAATGGGGTTCTCCAACTTTTTTAGGGCAATGATGATGGGAGTTTCTGATCATTCGATTGCGTTTCCACTTTTTTCATTTAATCTGGGGGTTGAAGTGGGGCAGATATTTATTGTAAGCCTGTTTTTACTCGTAAATTTCATTTTAACATCCACCTTCAGAATGAAACACCACGATTGGAACCTCGTAGTTTCAGGCGCAGGCGGAGGCATTGCCGCAACTTTGATCATTAGTTCAATTCTATCATAAACTCTGGAATTTTGTATCAATTAAAAAAAATATCAGTTTCAATTTTGCTGCTCATCATAAGCACTGTCTCCTGGGCTCATCCAATTAAGATGACGACCGGAAAGCTGGAGCTAAATACAAAGGATAAAACCTGTGTGCTTACGCTGAATTTTTTTATCGATGATTTTAAGGCTATTTTGAAAACCATATACCCATTGCCTGAGTTTGATTTTGAGCATGCTGATGAGAACATGACTGTTGCAATTCAGGACTACATCAGCCGTAATTTTGATTTAATGATCGATCATAAACCGGTAAGTTTCCTGGTAAAAAATATAGAACAAATTGAAAGCAATGTCTGCCAGGTTACTCTAAGTGGCAACATTTATTCATTTGAGCGCTTTGAAATCGCCACCATAAAAGATGCCTTGTTTTTTTCATCGTTCAGCAAACAATCAAACATCCTTCATCTGATCGTCAACAAGAATACTCCAAAGATACTTCAGTTCTATAAAACGGTACCCGTAAGAACCGAGAGACTCCCATAACACATGGCTGCCAACAACTTGTGCCTTTTACATTTGTAGTTTTTTCAAGATATAAATCACCTACAAATCGGTTCTACGTTCGATCTCCCAAAAGAATGAATGTTCCTTGCCGCAAGAAAAAACTCCAAATTTATTCTTCGAAATTTAAATTATACAAGCCCTTTAAAAGAATATTTGTAAGGTCGGCATTAACAATTTCAGTGAACTCAATGTCCTGGTACCCAATTTCAACTTTCACTTTTGAAAAAATATACCCATCGGCCGATTCACCCGATTTCACCAAAACAAAATGATTGGAACCTTCCTTCACGACAGCCTCCGTTGGAATGGCCTTGCCAATATGTTCGTTCACAATAATGTTGCATTCAGCATACATTCCGTTCACCAAATTAAGGTTTTTAATGTTGTCGATGGTTGCTCCACAGGGAATGGTCTTTGTGTCCTGATCAATGGTTTTACCAATCATCTCAATGCTTGCCGTGTAGATCTGATTTTTCCTGTCGGGTTCAAAAAATTGAATTTTCTGGTCAACCTTCAAATCGGCCACAGCATTTTCGAACACGAAAAAACTCAATCTCAACTTTTTGTTGTTGACAATTTCCATGGCTTTTACCTGCTCATTGAGATACTCTCCAATTCGGACATTCACACTGGTAATGTATCCGGAAATGGGAGCTACCACTGAAACTTCTGAAACAATTTTACCCGCTTCAATGTGCTTAGGATCGAGCATTAACAAGTTCAATTTGGCAGAAAGTGCATCTTTGGTGGCATAAAGCACCTGATATTCACTTAGCGCCATCTGATAATCTTTTGTTGCTGCAACTTTAGCATCCACCAAACTTTTTACACGATCCATCTCGGCTTTAGCCAGGGCCAGTTTCGATTGGGATTGAACATATTCCATTTGAAGCTGAATGATCTCGTTACCCTGCAATTTTAGTAAGGCTTCGCCTTTTTGCACCCATTCACCGTTTTTGTGCAGTATTTCCTTCACCTTGCCGGAAATACCAACCGTTACCTGAGCCTCACCATCAAGGATGGGCTCTAAATACCCCTTGCTGTTGATCACTTCAAAAAAGGTGTGGTCCATTGCTTCGCCCATGGCCATATTTGCGGTTTCGAACTGTTGTTTTGTCAATTCAATGCCTTTGTTTGGTGCTGGTTCAACTAAATTCTGAGCATCTTTTTTTCCCTGACACGCCGATAAAATGAGTACAGTCAGTACAGTTGAAAGTATGATATTATTTTTCATGATCTTGATTTTCTAAAGGGTTAAGAAATTTATTTCCAGAGCTACACGGTTGTATTCACTCAGGCTTTCCAAATAATCGAGTTGAATTTGAATGGCATTTTCAATGCTTTGTACCAAACGGAAAAAGTCGATCGATCCATTACGATAACTCATATCGGCCGATCGGATAATTTCTTCTGATAGTGTTTTCCCATTTTCCTGATAGTAACGAATGGCCTCGTTGTATTTCGCCAATTCCATTTTTAACACCGATAATTGCGAACGATAATGTATTTGATAATTCTCCTGAAGCTTCAGTGCCGCCTCATAGGAAAAGGCACCTGCCTTAACTTTAGCCTTCTGTTCGCCAAAAAACAAGGGTAAGGTCACGCCCACGTTAAAGCCGTTATAGCGTTGGGCATTGTCGTACTGGTTTGTACCACTAAAATAGCCCAAATTAAATCCCGGTAACAGTTTGTTTTTTTCTACCCGCTGTGAAGCCAGTTCCTTTTGCGACATCAGCTGCATTTGCATAAACCCGGCTTCTCCTTCAAGATTTCCGGGGTCGATTGTGAGCTGATTTAAGGTTTGATAAAGTACCAATATTTCATCTTCGCTCTGAATAAGCGATCGTAATTTTTCATAGGCCATTTTCAAATCATCGGCCAACTGGCTTTGCACCAAGCGAACACGATTGAAGGCGGATTGCGCATTCAATTGATCCAGATAAGTGCTGTTCCCTTGCTGATAGTTTAATTCGGCTGCCTGAACATATCCCTCGTACAAACTGTCGATTAATAAATAGTGATGTTGTTTGTTGAGCACATAGACCAACTGTAAATAGGCTTGTTTAACCTGTTTGGTCAGCATCATCGACTGCCGTTCCATTTCCTTTTCATACACCGACACATTCAAGCGGGAAACTTTTTTCTGTGCACCATAAACGCTTGGAAAATCGAAAGCTTGCTCAATACCGAATACACCAATGGGATAGTTATTGTCGGCCACATTATTTTCGTCGTATTGATAATACACATGTGTTTTATCGATGTTGAATGCAGCAGGCTCCAATGCTTTTTGTTCCTGCACTTTTAATTGATAGGCTTTCAGTTCTGTATTGTTTTGAATGGCCATCAGAATGGCATCATCCATAGAAAGCACCTTAGGCTGCGCATTCAATGAGAATGCCGGCAACAGGAATAAAAGTAGAATTGGAACTATTTTGGCACGTTTTAATCCGAAAGGTCGAAATCTGATTCCAACCACATCGTCAAGAATGGCATATAACAATGGAAGCGCAATCATGGTTAACAGTGTTGAAGTGATTAATCCGCCAATGACCACAGTAGCCAAAGGTCGTTGCACCTCAGCTCCAGCCGATGCAGAAATGGCCATTGGGAAGAATCCCATTGCAGCTGCCGAAGCGGTTAACATTACAGCTCTTAAACGTTCACGAGTCCCTTTCAATACGCGTTCCCTCATATCGGTAATGCCTTGCTCCTTCAATTCTTTTAAATGTTCAATGAGCACAATACCGTTCAACACCGCAATTCCAAACAAGGCGATGAATCCAACTCCCGCCGAAATACTAAATGGCATCCCCCGTGCCCATAACAGCAATACTCCCCCAACAATTGACAGAGGAACGGCCGAAAATACCATGGCGGCTTCACGAATGGATTGAAAGGCAAAATGAAGAAAGATAAAGATGAGCAACAATGCGATAGGTACCGCCAGTTTTAAACGATTGGTCGCATTTTTAAGGTTTTCGAACTGTCCACCATATTCCACACTATAACCAGGAGGCAAATCAAGCTTTTGGTCTAAAATTGCCTGTATGTCGGTCACTACCGATTCGAGATCCCTATTCCTTACATTAACACTTACAACCACCCTTCGGTGCGTATTGTCTCTGGATATTTTAGCAGGACCAAAGGCATATTCAATGGCGGCTAATTCACTCAACGGAACCTGATTCCCATTTGGTAAAGCCACAAACAAATTACGAATGTGTTCAATGTCATTTCGGAAAGGTTGTTGAAGTCGAATCACCATGTCGAAGCGTTTTTCGCCTTCGAATATGCTTCCGGCTTTTTCACCACCAAAGGCCATGGTTAAATAACGATTCATTTGTTCAATATCGAGGCCGTAGTATGCTAACTTATCCCGTTTATATTTTACACTCATTTGTGGCAATCCGGCTGTTTTTTCCATGATCACATCGGCAGCTCCCTCAACACCATCAATTAAATTCTTCACTTCGATGGCCTTTTGATTTAAGACCTCCAGATCGTCGCCAAAAACCTTAATGGCCAAATCGGCACGAACTCCCGTAATCAACTCATTAAAACGCATTTCAATGGGCTGAGTGAATTCATAGTCGATGCCTGGTATGGAAGAAAGTTTCTCTTTGAACTTATCGGCCAATTCTTCCTTCGAACTTGCATTCACCCATTCTTTTTTAGGATGAAGTTTAATGATCATATCTATTTCCTCCATCGACATGGGATCGGTTGGCACTTCCGCTGCACCAATACGACACACAATTTGATCGACTTCGGAAAAATTATCAATCAGTATATTTTCCACCTGAGTGGTGAGTTCAACGGTTTTTGATAGCGATGTTCCCGTTTTAAGCACCGGTTGAATTACAAAATCGCCTTCATCGAGTGTAGGAACAAATTCACCACCCATTTTTGAAAATAAGATTCCGGTGCCAATTAACGAAGCCAGTGACAATCCTAAAATCAATTTTTTATGATCGTAGGACCAACGAATAACGGGATCGTACGAACGATACACCCATTTCATGATCCAACGGGTTATTCTGAATTTATCTTCTTCTTTAACTGGTTTTAGAAACAAGGACGAGGCAACCGGCAGCCAGGTTAATCCAAACAACATGGCTCCCAATAAAGCAAAACTAAACGATAGGGCCATTGGTCGGAACATTTTTCCTTCCACCCCGGTGAGCGATAAAATTGGGATAAAAACAATCAGAATAATGACCTGGCCAAAAATTGCTGAGTTCATCATTTTAGACGCACCGCTAAAGGTGATTTTATCCATGAGCGAACTTCTATCCTCACTGTTTGTTGCCGTAATTTCCTTGCTCTGAAGTGTTAATTTTACTGCAATAAATTCAACAATGATTACCGCCCCATCGATGATAATACCGAAGTCGAGTGCTCCCAAACTCATCAGGTTGGCATCGATCCCAAAAATGTACATCATCGATATGGTAAACAACAACGATAAAGGAATCAATGAAGCAATAACCAACCCAGACCTGAAATTCCCCAGCAGGAGAACAACAATCAACAGCACGATGATACATCCAAACAAGAGGTTTTCCAGTACAGTCATCGAAGTTTTACCAATCAACTCACTGCGTTCTATAATCGGATTAATGAATACACCTTCGGGTAAATTATCCTGTATTTCAGCAACACGCTTTTTAACTTCGCTGATTACCTTGTTGGAGTTGGCATCCTTAAGCATCATAATTTGACCAAGCACCTTTTCGCCCTGCCCGTTTGCGGTAATAGCACCAAAACGGTTGGCCGCTCCATAATGCACTTTAGCCACATCCTGAATTAAAATGGGAATACCGTTGACGTTTTTTATCACAATGGATCTAATATCATCCAGGTTTTTCACCAAACCGTCGCCACGTATGAAATAACTTTGATTTTGCTTTTCGATATAGGCCCCACCAGCCACACTATTGTTCTTCGATAGTGCGTCATAAACTTCGATGAGTGTAAAATTAAATTCCTTTAATTTCTGAGGGTCCACCGCAATTTCATATTGCTTAAGAATTCCTCCCCAGGTATTTACTTCTACCACACCTTTTATTCCGGACAATTGACGACGAACAACCCAATCCTGTATGGTTCGTAACTCCATGGTCGTGTATTTATCTTCATAACCTGGTTTGGTATCCAGAATGTACTGGTAAATTTCACCTAATCCGGTGGTAATGGGTCCCATTTCAGGGCTACCAAATCCTTCAGGGATATTAGCAGAAGCCGATTTGATTTTTTCGGCAATCAATTGTCGGGGCAAATAAGTTCCTAAATCATCGTCGAAAACAATAGTTACAACTGATAAGCCGAACTTTGAGATGGAGCGGATTTCCTGTACACCGGGAAGATTCGACATTTCGAGTTCGACCGGATAGGTTATAAACTGCTCAATGTCCTGCGTTGAAAGATTTGAACTGGTGGTGATTACCTGAACCTGATTATTGGTAATATCAGGCACAGCACCTAATGGAATTTGTGTGATGGCATAAATTCCAAAACCAGCAAGCGAAAGGGTAAACAGCAGAACAATCAGTTTATTCTTAATGCTGAAATTAATGATTTGATTAAGCATGTGGTGTCTATTCTTGGTTTGAGTTCAATTTAAGCATTTGAATGAACATAAGCTCTATTCAAGTGCAGCAATTTTATAAAGAAGTCAAAAAAAAGATGGTGACAAATGACACATAAGCACAAGAACATCAACAAAGGTTCTCCAAAATCTTTCGGGCAATGAGCACGCCATTCACCGATGCCTGCATTAAACCACGGGTAATCCCTGCGCCATCACCCCCGACATAGAGGTTCTTGATTGACGTCGTCTCGAATCCTTCGTTGACCTTAATGTTATTGGAATAGAATTTTACTTCAATGCCATACAATAAGGTTTCGTCGCTGGCCAAACCGGGACTGACCTTGTCGAGTGACTGAATCATTTCGATAATGTCGATCATAATGCGATAGGGCAAAACCAAACTTAAATCACCTGGTACTGCATCCTTAAGTGTTGGAATAATATTATTTCGAAACAGTCGGCTTTGGGTGGTTCGGCGTCCGCGAACAAGATCGCCAAAACGTTGTACCAAAATTTGATTTTTAGTAAGCATGTTGGCCAATTCGGCAATGTGCTTTCCAAACTCAATGGGAGAATTAAAGGGTTCGGTAAATTTTTGAGAAACCAACAAAGCAAAATTGGTATTGTCACTTTTCAGGTCCTTATAACTGTGCCCGTTAACTACGGCTAAATTGTTATCGTAGTATTCAGAGGATACAAAACCACCCGGATTGGAACAAAAAGTGCGCACTTTATCGTCGAAGGTTCGGGTATAATGAATGAGTTTGGCTTCATAAAAATTGTCGTTGATCTCTTTCATAATCTCGTTGCGACATTCCAAACGTACTCCAATGTCAACAATTCCCACTTCGGTTTCGAGTTGGTGTTGTGTGCACTTTTGGAGCAACCAATCCGACCCTTCGCGCCCAATGGTCACCACCACATGTTCCGCCAAAAAATCTTCCCCTTTTGCTTTCACCCCAATCACCTTGTGATCTTCAAATAAAAAATCTTCCACCGGCTTACGAAACAAAACCTCTACGCCCTTCGCTGTAAGAAAATCATATAAGGAGCGATACAGGTGTTGCGTTTTTTCAGTTCCCAAATGCCTGACCGGGCAATGGACCAATCGCAAGTTGGCTTCGATTGATTTTTTCTGAATTTTGCGCATCGCCGGTGTAATTGTTTCACCATGTACTTGTGGGTCGGCACCAAATTCCAGGTAAATGTCATCGGTGTATTTGATCATTTCAATGGTTTTATCCACCCCGATGTAATCGATAAGAGACCCTCCCACTTCATGCGAAAGGGAAAGTTTACCATCGGAAAAAGCACCAGCTCCTGCCCATCCGGTAGTAATGTGACAAGGTTTACAATGAACACATGTTCCACCATTGGTATGTTTCGGACATTTCCTTTTATAGATGTTCGGTCCTTTTTCAAACATCAAAATTTTGATATCCTGACGAGTTTTAACCAGTTCATATGCAGCAAAAATGCCGGCAGGACCGGCACCAACAATAATCACATCATATTTTGTATTCATGCTTTTGTATATTGCTTACCCAACGTGTAAATGTAACAAGAATAATAAAAAATTCAATCAGCATGCACCTGTTTTAACTCTATCCTCACTTCCATTCGCGCATGTAGCGGAAACCCAGATATTGATTGTATGCAAATTGATTGAGGAAATTCCGATTGGTCGAACGGCAATATACCGCATCGCTGCTCCAACTCCCGCCTCGATTCACCCGGTTTGTACCGCCTTCGAGACACATGGGATTGTTACTTTTGCCATTCCGCTTTAAAAAGTCTTTGCTGTAATTGTCGTAACACCATTCCCAAACATTACCCCCCAAGTCATACAATCCCAGCTCGTTGGGCAACTTTCGTCCACCTATCCAAACCTGACCTCGCGAATTATCGACAATCCAACCCAAGTCACTCATATAGTTACCTCCCGGATAGAGGTTCACATAGTCATAATCGGTTTGCAGATGATTGTTATAAACACGCTTGGCATAAATTCCGCCCTTTGCTGCATACTCCCATTCGGCTTCACTTGGTAAACGTCCACCAGCCAGTTTGCAAAACATTTGCGCCCCGATCCACGAAACATTCACAACCGGATAATCGTCGTATCCATCTACAACTTCAAATCTTTTAGTGAATTTATCCTGTCGAATTTTAGTGAGCGGATGTTGCAGATCGATCACTTTAATGCCATCGATGAAGCCAAGGCTATCGCATTTCATATCGTTCAAAATATAGGTAAACAATTTATTCGTCACCTCATATCGCCCTAACAAATAACTACTCACACTAACATTGTGTGCATTTCGCTCATCGTCGTCGTACTCGTTGCTCCCAAATTTAAAGGTGCCACCTTGCACTTTTACCATTGGAATATAAATGTCGTCTATTTCAGGATGGTGAACTTTGAAAATAATGGTTTCATTAATGAATAATTCGAATTCATCATAAATGGTGTCAAGATGAACCTTTACCAACGAATCGTAAGCCAGCTGCGGAACAACTTTTTCCGGATCAAAAATCTTTTCATAAATGGTATCGAAATAAAACACCAAAGCAGAATCCAAAAAGTAAGCCGATTTCACCTGATAAAAAGGGATGGAATCGCCAATTTCCCAAACCGCCTCAGTTAATAAATCATCGAGAATCGATGCTGCGTCCAACAAATCTCGGGTGGAATCCTTTAGAATTTCTTCTTTTGTATAAAATTGTTTGATGATTTTCGGTGGCTGCTTAACAGTAGCTTTACCATTCTGCAAATTTTGACCATTCAATCCTGATTCATTTTTTGTAGACTGATCGGCCAGTCCGTTTTCAGCAGCTTCATTTTCTTGTAATTTTTTTTCCTGCGCATGGGCTAAATTTTGCTCAATGAGTTTTCGACTTTTAGCTGCCTGCCTGTTCGTTTTACTCAATAAAAACATAGGAATCCAGTCCGTATTGTTACTCTCTTTCGTTTCTTCCTTTGCTTTTAACTCTTCTCCCTTTTCCTTCACCCCTGGCTTTGTTGAAGGAGTAGCATTCAGGCTATCCAAATTTGGCAAAACACTGCCCGATATGTTTTGCAATTTATTCAATACCGAATCGGGAATAACCGGAAACAAAGTATTGATATAATTGGCAACATAATTGTAATTTGTGACCACCAAAAAAGTATCATAGCTTGGTGGTTTTTCGTTAATTAGCTCAAGAGGCGCTACTAAATCGGCCCGTTCAATAATAAAAAGGTTAGAGATACGCAGGGTATCGATAAACACCTCCGTAATTTCACGAAGATTCGAACGAATTAAGACCAGGGTATCGAGATCAACCCTATTTGATGCCGTTCGAATGTACTTCTTATTGCTTTGATCAAAAACAGGGTTATAATAATTGGCTGGCGGAAGTTGAGATGTTTTACATCCGGCCAGCAAAAACAGAAATGGCAACAAGTAAAGGTGTAATTTCGTTCGTTTCATTTGCATCAATAAGGTCAACGGTCAAATTTAATTTTCCTTAATGTGAAATGAAAGCGCATTCTAAATAAGTTATCGGCATGTTTTGCACAGCGGAAATCAAGGTTTCTTTTTTATCTTTGGCCTGAAATTATTCAATAGTTACTATGAGCACATTACCCAATATCGAAGGAAAATCAATTCAAGAAGCCATTGAACAGTTGTGCCGGGAATTTCCGGGCCAGGTGGTTTTCACTACCAGCTTTGGCTATGAAGATCAAGTGATCACCGACATCATTTGCACCAATCAGCTGCCTGTTGAAATCGTCACCCTCGATACCGGACGCTTATTTGAAGAAACCTATAAAGTGTTTAGCAGAACCATCGAAAAATACAAGATCGACATTAAAACCTACCACCCCGAAGCTGTTGATGTGGAAAACATCCTAAGCAAAAAAGGCCCTTTTAGTTTTTACGAATCGGTGGAAAACCGGAAAGAATGTTGTTTTGTTCGAAAAGTAAAACCTTTAAAACTAGCCCTTTCAGGACACAAGGTTTGGATTACAGGTTTACGTGCCGAACAAAGTTCGAACCGCGAAAGTATGGCGGCCATTGAATGGGACGAAGGTTTCCAATTGTTCAAATACAATCCACTTTACAATTGGACCTTAAATGATGTCACCCAATACATAAAAGAAAAACATGTTCCCTATAATGTATTGCACGACCGGGGATTTGTGAGCATTGGCTGCGCACCATGTACCCGTGCCATTCAAGCTGGTGACGACTTCCGTGCCGGACGATGGTGGTGGGAAAGTGATTCGAAAAAAGAATGCGGATTACACACCCACGATTCTTAATCAACACCTATAATTTTGCAGGATAGTTTCGGGTGATCATTTGCATATTGTGGCCAATTAAATTGGGTTAGCTCTCGGGATGACAGTTATTTGTGGGTTTTAGAAGGGGTTGGTTTGCAAACAACTAAAATAATCATGGCACTATTGCAACCATTTCTACTTTATTTTATCTATTATTCATCAATCATACACCAGATTTGTTATTTAATAGTACTAATTAATTGGTGCAAAATTTAATTTACACAATCATACATTTCAAATGATTTTGTCGCCGGATATCACAAAGACAACAACTCAAATCCCTTTTTCATGAGAACTACTATTTTTTTGCTCTTTCTTTTCCTCACGGTTTCAGGATTTACCCAACGAGTGACCATAAGTGGGTATATTACTGACAAACAATCGGGTGAACGACTGATCAATGCGAACCTCTACAATAAAAACACATTTTTAGGTACCACAGCCAATAACTATGGATACTATAGCATCTCGCTGCCTAAAGGTCCCACAACCATTGTTGCATCCTACATTGGATATCAGTCAATGGAATTTAAACTGGATCTTCAATCCGATCAAATCATGAACATTGAACTGGAACCGAGTTCTGATGAATTGGGAGAAGTTACCGTTGTGGGAAACCAAATCAATAAAGTTGAAGATACTCAAATGAGTATGGTGGACTTACAAGTTCAAAACATACAAAAAATACCGGTGATTTTGGGTGAGGCCGATGTGCTGAAAGTGATCCAATTGCTACCGGGAGTACAATCGGGAACAGAAGGCACCAGCGGCATCTACGTTCGTGGTGGCGGTCCCGACCAAAACCTCTTCTTACTTGACGGAGTTCCGGTATACAATGCCAGTCACTTACTGGGTTTCTTTTCGGTTTTTAATCCCGATGCGGTTAAAACCGTTAAACTTTACAAAGGTGGATTTCCTGCACGTTTTGGCGGAAGACTTTCTTCGGTAGTAGACATTAGCATGAAAGACGGAAACATGAAAGAACTCAAAGGTGATTTTTCCATTGGAATCGTTTCTTCAAAATTTTCCCTGGAAGGCCCCATCATCAAAGATAAAACTTCATTTATGCTCTCGGCCCGCCGCACTTATGTGGATATTCTGGCCCAACCCATTATTGCTTATGCCAATACAATGAATGATGCCAAAGCTCATGGAGGCGCCTATTTTCACGACTTCAACCTTAAACTGAACCACATATTCAACGATCGTAGCCGCTTGTATTTAAGCGGTTATTTAGGAAAAGATAAAGGCTACGGTGGTTCAAAAGATGAATATAAATCGTTCAATGGGGATAATGATATCCGCAATTACGAATCGAGCACCAATTTTGGCTTAGGCTGGGGAAACTCGATAGGATCCCTGCGATGGAATTATTTGTTGGGCAAAAGGCTTTTTAGCAATACCACCGTTACCTACAGCAAATACATCTTCGAGGTGGAATCAAACTTTATCACTAAAAACCTGACCGACAAGAGCAAAAATGAAGATTTTTTCAGGTATAATTCGGGCATTGAGGATGTTTCGGCCAAAGTAGATTTTGACTATTTCCCATCGCCAAGGCACGATGTTAAATTTGGAACCGGTTACACCAATCACCATTTTACACCAGGCGTAACGCGATTGAAATTCGGAAATGTGGACGTCGATTATGAAGAAGCTGGTATAGACATAACGTTTGGAAACCGTAATATTTTAGCCGACGAAATTGCCACCTACATTGAGGATGACATCACCATTTCGGAAAACCTTAAATTGAATGCAGGAGCGCAACTGTCGATGTTTATGGTGGATGGTGAAACCTTCATTCGCCTCCAACCCCGCTTCGCTTTGCGTTTTAAAGCCAGCGACAATCTTTCCTTAAAAGCATCCTATTCACGCATGGCTCAACATGTACACTTGCTAACGACAGCCGGAATTAGTATGCCAACAGACTTATGGTTGCCTGTCACCAAAAATTTTGCCCCTCCCATTTCCGATCAGGTGGCTTTGGGAACAGCCATTAACCTCCCTAAAAATTTCAGCTTAACCCTGGAAGGCTACTATAAAACCATGTTGAATTTAATTGAATACAAAGAAGGAGCATCATTTATGGGGAGTGCAACCAACTGGGAAAGTAAAGTGGAAAAAGGTGACGGCTGGTCGTATGGAGCTGAACTTATGCTGGAAAAAACAATGGGGAAAACTACAGGATGGATTGGCTATACCTGGTCAAAAACCGAACGCCAGTTTGAAAACCTCAATTTTGGAAATCCCTTCCCTGCAAAATACGATCGTCGACACGACATTAGTGTGGTCATTACGCACGAATTCAGCGACAAGTTCGACATTGGTGGAACCTGGGTTTATGGCACCGGCAATGCAGTTACCCTGGCCGTAATGGAATATCCGCAAGCTGAAACATCGGAGAATAACAATAACTTTTGGTATTCAGGAAGTTTAAAAGAATACGATGGACGTAACAATTACCGAATGCCAGCTTATCACCGGATGGATTTCGGCATGAATTTTCACAAGGAAAAAATACATGGAATCCGCACCTGGAGTGTATCGGCTTATAACATGTACAATCGCAAAAATCCTTTTATGTTGCAATGGGGAACCAAAGGAGGCGACTACATTTACAACGATATCACCGGCGAATATGTACGTGAAAGCGAACCGGAAACGGTATTAAAACAATTCAGTTTATTTCCCATCATCCCATCCGTATCTTATTCATTCAAATTTTAAAGACAGCACTATGAAAACCTACTATATCATCCCAATTTTATTCATCCTCGTCTTCACTGCCTGCGAAAAGGTGATCGAATTTGATAAAAAATTGATTCAGCCCAAATTGGTGATCAACAGTTTCATCACTGCCGATAGTATCATTGATGTGAAGTTAGCCAGCAGCAAAACCATCCCCGGTGTAGAACATGCTTTTGTTTGGCCCGATGACGCCATAGTGAAACTTTTTGTTGATGGAGTGGAGACCGAGACCTTAAGCACCTACACCATTGAATATCCTGAATCGGACCAGTTTGATTACTGGGGTTATACAAGCGATTCGCGCCCCACGGTTGGCTATCACAGCTCAACAACCAGGGCCATTGCAGGGAAAACGTATCGTCTGGAGGTTTCACACCCCAATTATGAAAGTGTTTCAACAGAAACGTTTATTCCACAAAAGGTTGAAATCATTGCTTATTCCAATGAAGAGACTACCGAAAATCAGAACGGCTATGATTATACCTATCAAACTTTCCACATTAAATTTAAGGACACTGAAGGGGAAAATAATTATTATCAACTGGCCATTCACTCCATATCAGGTTCCTGGAGTCCAAATTACAAGGACGAAACCGACAGTTCAGGAGTGATTTACGTGAGTGAATATAATGTATCCAATGTGAGTTCCGATGACCGTCTGTTGAATCCCGACCAGGAGGATGCCAACGATTTTTTATTTGGCTCACCATCCAATAGGTACAATCTGTTTACCGATGAATTTATCGACGGGAAAGAATATGATTTGAGCTTTTCGGTTGATAAAAATTACTACTATTACGATGATGGTTCGCAAACAGACTCCGAAAAAATCGGAGAATTTAATCGATACACCATAACACTAAAATCCATTACACGAGAAGCGTACCTTTATTTACGTTCCAGCTATGCCCAACAGTGGTATGGCGATGATTTTTTCTCCGAGCCAGTACAAGCCTTTTCGAATGTTGAAAACGGAGCCGGAATTTTTGCGGGATTTAACAGCGCTGCATTTTCGGTTCAACAAGGAGAGTATCCGGTAGATGGAGTAAAGTATGAATACATGAATAACTATTATTAAGTGCATATTAAACGTTTGAATTTTACTTGTTATGAAAAACTCATTCAAAATAAACGCACTTAATGCCTACCTGCTTATTGTCATCATCGGTAGTTATTGCCTGGCAGGAGCTTACTACCTGATTTTCCCGGAAAAGGATCCCACCTCTTTTACGATTATGGCGGTCCTTTACATGTATATGCCTTTTTTATCTGCCTTGCTGGTTGACAAGTTTCTTTATAAAAGAAGCAGTCTTAAAAGTTGGGCAATCAATTTCCGCCCGAACTGGTGGTACCTTGCCGCATGGCCTGCGGTGATTATTGTGGCTTATTTAGTGCTTGCAGTCAACCTGCTTTGGCCTGATATTTCATTCTCCTCTGAAATGACCGGATTCTGGCAACGTATGGCCGAACAAATGACACCCGAACAAGTCGAATTTCAAAAGGCAAAACTCGACAGCCTCCCGGTGCCATACATCTACCTAATGATTGGTCAAACCCTTATTGCGGGCCTTTCAATCAATGCAATGGCCGCTTTTGGTGAAGAAACCGGCTGGCGTGGATTTATGGTACGGGAATACAAACACCTCAAATTTTGGGATGCTGCACTGCGCATCGGAATTGTATGGGGAATATGGCACGCCCCACTTATCCTCATGGGACATAATTATCCGCAACACAATTACCTTGGAGTTGGCATGATGGTGGTTTGGTGCATTTTACTTTCACCATTATTTTTGTTTATTCGAATGAAAACGCACTCCACCATTGGTACATCCATCCTGCATGGAACACTGAATGCCTCAGCAGGTATACCACTGATGTTTTTAGTGGGTGGCAACGACCTAAACTTGGGCGTTACAGGCTTTGCAGGTTTTATTGTCCTTGCTTTGGTGATTGCAATTATGGTAGTTTACGATTTGAAAGTGGCAAAACAATCCATCACTAATAGAACATTAATCGAAGGAATATCAAATTAAGGTCAAACGGACTGAATAAACATTGTTCCCGAAATAAAGTACAAATAACTTAACCCAGGCAGAACATACAAATAGCTGTTCGTTCGTGCTTTATTTATTCTTTTCAATTACTTTATCAAATCTACTATCCATACACACACTCAAATCAGTTGTAATGAATTCCCCATCATAGAACAAACTAAAAATCGTTGCAGGTGTAGGTGCGGATTGTGCTTTTTCTAAAGTATCAAGCTTTTTGATCTCCAAAGGTAAATTCCTTTTTTTTGCGGTTTCGGTCATTGAAGTTCTAACATGAAATTCAGAAAATGGACAACGATTCGAATAATAAACAACTAATCCAATTTTATTATCACACTTTCCGCTTTTAACCGTATCCTTAAATTTTGGATTGTCCGCTTTTGGATTTATTTTTTTTACCAGTAAACTAAATCCAGATGATGTTTTTTCGCAAGTCTCAAATCCTTGTTTCAATAGCCACTTGGTATCACTCATGAAATGAAACTTCTTGGTTCCAACCACTGTTACTAATCCATCTATTCCTTGTAATTTTGCGTCCTCAATAGCAAGTTTTAATAATTCTTTACCATATCCTTTTCCTTTGTATTGACCTGACACCCAGAAACAATTTATCAATAGATAATTTGGAGCCTCAATCGGAACCCAACCTTTCTCGGCTGGAACATATTCAATGAATACTTTTGCTCTTGCATCAATTCTGCGAAAAGCATATCCATTATCAAACTCTTGTTTAAGCCAGTTCTTTTTTAGATCGTAACTATCCTTGCACTTTTTGTCAGAAATAGCACAGCAGATGTGTTCATGGTCAATATTTGATTTGTCAAGTTTTATTATTTTTTCCATGGTTCAATCTTCCTTTAATTTTCGTCAAACATAATCTATAATAACCACAAGATCATGCCACTAGTCTTATTATTTGCAATTCGGTCTGCTTGCATGACGCACAACTCAAAAATTGGCATGAAATTCATTTTATTATTCAGCTAAAATCAAACCAGGATTGGTTCCCGAAATACACCGTCCCCCATTGGAAGTCACCACAAAAGTATTTTCGATACCCACCATGCCAACACCGTCGATGCCTTTTTTAGGCTCAACAGCAAATACCATATTCTCCTTCAATGGAGCCTTAAAACCTTTGGCCAAAACAGGAAACTCATCAACAGTAAGGCCAATGCCATGTCCCAAAAATTTTGCTTGACGATTTCCAAAGCCCATGAAATTTTTCTGAAATTCAGCATCCAGACCACCCATTATCGTTTCGTATATCGTTTCAGGCACATTGCCTGGCACAAGCATTTTGGCAATTTTGTTTTGAATTTCAACACACTGACGATGAATGGCAATCACCTCATCGGGCAAGGATTGTCCAAACATGTAAGTCGTCGTTTTATCAGAGTGGTAACCATTCACACCTAATCCCATATCCACAAAAACAAGATCGCCTTTCCGCAATTTTCGATTTCGACTTCCCAAACCCGGTACGGCAGCATTTAATCCAAGATTACCACCGGGACCATCGAAATTTGTTGGATACAAGGAGTTTTCACCAAATCCAAGCTGAGCAACAATAATCTCAGTGTCATGCATGGCAAAACGGGCTATTCCCTGATGACCTTCCTGGATCATTACCCGATAAAGTTCCCCGGCAAGATCTGCCTCAGTCATTCCTTCATGCAACAATTCGGGCACCAACTCTTCCAATACATGCTGATGAATTGCACCTGCCTGCTCCATATACTTCAATTCCCAAAAACTCTTCACCGAACGTATTTGAGCCAATTGAAATTCCAAAGATTTGAACGATTCAAAAGGAAAATGCTTTTGAAAACGCTGAAACATGGCCAAGGGTACAAACTCGGTTTCAAGGTACACCTGCTTCGCAAAATGCTGATACATCCTTGCAGCATCACGGTAGGATCCCATGGGTTTTATTTCAGGGAAATTCGATTCCTCTATGGTCCGTTCATAACTTCGACGTACCCATAATACCGCACCGTTCTTGCGCTCAACAAGCAACATCCCTTCAGGCATCGATCCGGTAAAATACAAAAGATTAATTTTACTGAAGATCACAGCCATTTCCCAATCGGGACATTGATCATCCATGATCTGGCAAAAAGAATTCATCCTTAAACGCAGTTCAGTTGCAGGTACTCTATCGTTCATCTTAATTTATTTTGAGCAGCAAAAATAAAAGATTGTAAGCAAACCAGGCAATCGATATCCAATTAATCCCAAAATCTTTATCTTCGTCGTTATTTTGCTAATATGACAAATAACAAAATCTTTCTTCCAGCCGAATGGCATCAACAGAAAGCGGTTCAGCTCACCTGGCCACATGTCAATTCCGATTGGGCATATTTAATCGATGAGGTAGAAGCCTGCTTTTTTGAAATTGCCAAAGCCATTGCTGAACGCGAACCACTAATAATTGTTTGCCCAAACAGCAAAGCCCTTCAACAAAAATTACCAAAAGACATCTTGAACAACATTTCGTTTTACGAGATGGATAGCAACGACACCTGGGCTCGCGACCATGGAGGAATCACCGTATTCGACCAAGGCCAACCTGTGGTTTACGATTTCTGCTTTAATGGCTGGGGAATGAAATTTGCTGCGAATCACGACAATCAAATTACCCGAAAGCTTATTGCGGAAGGTGCTTTTCCAGAACACAAATACAGCAACATGAACTTTTTTGTGTTAGAGGGCGGCAGCATTGAATCGGATGGCATCGGAACAATTTTAACGACTGAAGAATGCCTGCTTTCGCCCAATCGAAACGACTCATTGTCGAAATCGGAAATTGAAGGATGCCTGAAACAGTTTTTTGGAGCCGAACGTATTCTTTGGTTAACAAATGGTTTCTTGGTGGGTGATGATACGGATAGTCATGTTGATACGCTGGCACGTTTTTGCAGCGAAGACACTATCGCATATGTAAAATGTGTCGATCCAAATGATGAACATTTTGAGGCCCTCTCTAAAATGGAGGAGGAACTGAAAACATTCACACAAGCCAATGGCGAATCCTACCGTTTAATTGCACTTCCGATGGCCACGACGATACTTGACCCTGAAGACGATCACCGTTTACCGGCCACCTACGCCAATTTTCTGATCATCAATGGAGCCGTATTGTTTCCAATTTACAAGTGCAAGACCGATGAACCAGCACTAAAAGCAATTAAAAATGCATTTCCTGATCGGGAAATTGTGCCCATCGACTGTTCTGTACTCATTCGCCAACACGGGTCGTTACATTGTGTGACGATGCAATACCCCTCCTCGGCAGGCTAGGAGACCAAAACCTCGGCAGAGTGAAAGGATTCATGTACATACTAAAGTGTTCAAACAATACCTATTATACAGGAAGTACGAATGACCTTGATCGAAGGCTATTGGAACATCAAACAGGAATTGGTGCAAATTACACCCGGAAACACCGACCAGTAAAGTTGGTTTATTTCGAAGAATTTGATAGAATTGACGAGGCTTTTAAAAGAGAAAAACAAGTTCAGAATTGGAGTCAGAAAAAGAAAGAAGCACTAATAAATCAGCATACTGAAAAGCTTATAGAGTATGCGAAATCTCACGTCTCGACTTCTCGACTTCTCGACAAGCTCGAAGACCGAAGACCGAAGACCGAAGACCGAATATTGAAGACTGTCCCTTCATGATATATGTTGACAATAAAAATGTTAATAACTCATTAAG
>JBGUEP010000056.1:0-36546 GCA_041821245.1 Prolixibacteraceae bacterium | reverse complement strand
ACTTTGCATAAGCAATAACCTGCAATTATTTAAATTGATGCATGAAAACTTTTTCCAATAAGAATATCATGTGATCCGAAATCATTTCCCCACAACAATGTCACATGATCCCTGAAAAGTATGTAAATGAAAGCCTTCATGATGTGCATTAAAAAAGGAGACGATTAATAAAAATCATCTCCTTCGTTTCTGTGGGCCCACCTGGGCTTGAACCAGGGCCCACCTGTTCCGATAACTATCGGAAGAGTCAGGTGCTCGTTTGATCGATCAATTTTTGTTGAAGTTCAGGATACTTCTTTAGATTGTAGATGTAGGTTCTACTTTTCATTGATTTTATTTTCCGCTCAATTCTTACGGCATGGGAATAATTGTTTACTTCAATAACAAAAAAGACACACCAGTCAGTATCGGATGCTGTATAGCGATGTCTACCGTATGCATGAGTGTTGTGTTTATCAAGACGCTGTTCTACGGATTTTTGAGTGACGCCAACATAAAATCTATTCATGTTTTCACTGAAAAGTATATAAATGTAAGCTTTCATTTATTGCATTAAAAAAGGAGACGATTAATAAAAATCATCTCCTTCGTTTCTGTGGGCCCACCTGGGCTTGAACCAGGGACCACCTGATTATGAGTCAGGTGCTCTAACCAACTGAGCTATAGGCCCTATTATTTAATAAAAAATAATATTCAGTAGGTATTTAAAAAACTTTCGTTTTTCGGTGTGCAATTTTAGTGAATTGCTTCTAATTACACAAGTAAAAAAATGAAAAGCTTAAACTTCTTCTTGAATTGTTTCTTTTTTCTTGTCCATCTCATTAAAATACTTCCGGTAAAAAAGCAGAATAATGCTAATTCCAACTGTAATGGACGAATCGGCAATGTTAAAAACAGGTCGGAAAAACAGAAATGATTCTCCGGCATTGATGGGTGACCAACTTGGCCAATTGCCTTTGATGAGCGGGAAAAAGAACATGTCTACCACCGAACCATGCAAGAAGGTCTCATAGCCTCCTGCAGCGGGCAGAAATTCTGCAACCCGACCATAACTGTCGCTAAATATTAAACCATAAAATGCACTGTCGAAAATGTTCCCAACAGCCCCGGCAAATATCATGGCTATACTAATGGCTAAACCTGTAGGTATTCCTTTATTAATTAGTTTTAATAAATAAATCATAATGGCTGAAGCCGCAATGAGTCGGAAAATGGTTAGTATCACTTTCCCAAAGCGGCCGGCAAATTCAAATCCGAACGCCATGCCCCTGTTTTCAACAAAATGAAGGATAAACCAATCTCCAATAACTTTTTGTTCCTGACCCAAATAAAAATGGGTTTTCACCCATATTTTTAAAATTTGATCGGCTATTAGAATAATAAAGATGACCAATAAGGCCAGTTGTTTTTTCGACATTTTTAAAAGGTATAAAAAACAATTGAGAGCTGTTAACTCTCAATTGTTAAGCTATTGTTTGTTCTTTAACGTTGCAGATTTTTGGCTTCAATTGAAAGTGTAGCATGCGGCACCGCACGTAATCGTTCTTTTGAAATTAACTTGCCGGTTTCCCTGCAAATTCCATAGGTCTTGTTCTCGATACGAATTAAAGCTGCTTGTAAATGTTGAATAAATTTGAGCTGACGTTGGGCAAGTTTTCCCGCTTCTTCTTTGGAAAGCGTTGCTGCACCTTCTTCTAAAATTTTAAAAGTTGGTGAAGTATCTTGTGTATCGTTGTCGTCACTCTGATTTATCGAGCTTCTAAAAATATCGTAATCGCGCTGAGCTTTAACTAATTTTTCATTAATTAGTAATCTAAACTCCTTGAGTTCTTCGTCTGAATACCTGTTTTTCTCGCTCATATCAATAGTATTAGGAATTTACGTGTTTGTTTAAAATTAACCAAAAATAACAAAAAAATTGAATGGCTTTCTATACGTATTTAGGTTAATTCCTGCTTTTCAACAATTATCATCGTTACTACATCATCAATGTCAACTTGTTTAGCATTTTCGCTGTTTAAAGTGTCAGCCAATACCAGATCAGCGGAAAGCGTTTGATTACAAATATATTCACGATGTTTCTCCAGTGCTATGTTCAAATTCGGGTGTTTTTGAATTTGAACCTTTATCTTGTCGGTTACTTCAAAATTACTGTCTTTACGGATATTTTGTATTCGATTTACAAATTCCCGTGCAATTCCTTCATGACGTAAGTCATCTGTTAAGTGGATGTCTAAAGCTACAGTAATTTTTCCTTCGTTGGCCACCAACCATCCCGGTATATCCTCTGTCATAATTTCAACATCGTCCAATGAAATGTTCACCGGAGTATTTTCGATTTGTATGCTGAAAGTTCCGTTTGATTCAATGTCGTTGATTGCACTTTGATTCATACCGGAAATTGCATTAGCCACCTGCTTCATCTGTTTACCAAACTTGGGTCCCAGTGTTTTGAAATTGGCTTTAATTTTCTTTTTTATAACACCGGTATTTTCGGTAATGTATTCAATTTCTTTCACATTAATTTCTGAAAGAATGATGTTTTCGATGGCTTGAAGTTGCTCTTTAAACTTATCGGTCAAAACCGGTACGATAATTTTTGCCAGTGGTTGACGGACTTTCAATTTTTCTTTTCGGCGTAAGCCCAGCACCATGCTCGATACTTTTTGAGCCAAGTCCATACGTTCCTCCAGATCTTTGTTTATCAGGCTTTCCTGGTAGCTTGGGAAGCTGCCGAGGTGTACACTCTGATTAATTTCTCTGTTCGAAACCTTATTTAAATCGTTGTACAATTGATCCATGTAAAACGGAGCGATTGGTGCTGCAAGTTTTGCAACGGTTTCCAGACAGGTATACAAGGTTTGATAAGCTGATAGTTTATCGGTTGTCATATCGCCACCCCAATAACGTTTACGGCTTAAGCGAACAAACCAGTTACTCAGGTTTTCACTAACAAAGTCGGAAATGGCTCTGCCTGCGCGTGTTGGTTCATAGGTTTCGTAGCATTCACCAACATATTTCACCAGTGAATTTAAAAGTGAAATCACCCACTGGTCTATTTCAGGGCGTTCATTCATGGGCACATCAGCTTCGGCATACGTGAAGCCATCAACGTTGGCGTACAATGAGAAGAAGCTATACGTATTGTATAGTGTTCCAAAAAATTTACGTCGAACTTCTTCAACGCCGGCAATGTCGAATTTAAGGTTATCCCAGGGTTGCGAATTGGTAATCATATACCAGCGCAAAGGGTCGGAACCATGTTTTTCGATGGCCTCAAAGGGATCAACTCCATTGCCCAGGCGCTTGCTCATTTTATTTCCTTTTGCGTCGAGCACCAGTCCGTTGGATATGATGTTTTTGAAGGCTACATCGTCCATGGTCAGGGTGGCAATGGCATGAAGTGTAAAAAACCATCCACGCGTTTGGTCCACTCCTTCGGCTATAAAATCAGCGGGAAAAACATCTTTAAAGCTGTCTTTATTTTCAAAAGGATAGTGCATTTGAGCATATGGCATCGCACCTGAATCGAACCAAACGTCGATCAAATCCAATTCTCGCATCATTTTTTCCCCTTTTGGAGAAACTAAAATAATGTCATCGACATAAGGACGATGCAGATCTATTTTTTCGTAATTTTCTTTGGAATTGATACCGATTTGGAATCCCTGATAAGGATTTTTATCCATGAATCCGGCAGTGATTGATTTTTCAATTTCTTCCATTAATTCGGCTGTTGAACCAATACAAAGTTCTTCAGCACCATCTTCTGTTCGCCAGATGGGCAGCGGAGTACCCCAGTAACGTGAACGTGATAAGTTCCAATCCACCAGATTTTCCAACCAGTTTCCAAAACGCCCTGTTCCTGTACTTTCCGGTTTCCAGTTAATGGTTTTGTTCAATTCAATCATGCGGTCTTTAATGGCCGTTGTTTTAATGAACCAGGAGTCAAGTGGGTAATACAAAACTGGTTTGTCGGTCCGCCAGCAATGCGGATAATTGTGTTCATGCTTCTCTACCTTGAAGGCCTTATTTTCATGTTTTAACATGATGGAAAGGTCAATGTCCAAGGTTGAATCGCTTTCTGTTAAAGTATCGTCGTAGGCGTTTTTTACATAACGGCCTGCAAAATCACGGTATATTTTTTCGTTCACATAGGCTTTTGCCCAGTCTTCATCTAAATCTTCAATGTGGTAAAATTTACCGGTACGATCGACCATTGCCTGGCGTTTGCCTTCTTTGTCCACCATAATGAGTGGAACAATTCCTGCTTGTTTGGCCACACGGTCGTCGTCGGCACCAAAAGTAGGAGCGATGTGAACGATGCCGGTACCATCTTCGGTGGTGACATAATCGGCCGGTATAACCCGAAAAGCATCGCCATCGGGCTTGACAAAGGGAATCAATTGTTCGTAGTTGATTCCCACCAAATCGACACCTTTAAATTCGTCAATAATTTTGAACGGAATGGCTTTTGCTCCCTCAACATAAGCTTCTAATTCCAAATCTGAATTTTTGGGATTGAAATAATTGTTCACCAATTCCTTGGCCAGAATTGCGGTAATGGCTTTGCCTGTGTAGGGATTAAATGTGCGTATTTTTACGTAGGTGATTTTTGGCCCAACTGCCAGTGCAGTGTTCGATGGTAAAGTCCATGGAGTAGTCGTCCATGCCAAAAAGTAGACATCGGTATCGGCGTTGGCAAAAAGTTTTTCAGATGCCTTGTTACGTATCAATTTGAACTGGGCCGTTGCCGTGGTATCTTTTACATCGCGATAACATCCGGGCTGGTTCAATTCGTGCGAACTCAATCCGGTACCTGCAGCCGGAGAATAAGGCTGAATGGTGTAACCTTTGTAGATCAGGCCCTTCTTGTACATTTGTTTTAACAGGTGCCAAAGGGTCTCGATGTAGCGGCTGTCGTAGGTAATGTATGGATCGTCCATGTTGACCCAATAGCCCATGCGGCGGGTGAGTTCTTCCCATTCTTTGGTATATTTCATCACCTCTTTCCGGCAGGCCGCGTTGTAATCGGCTACTGAAATTGTTTTACCAATATCTTCTTTGGTAATGCCCAGCATTTTTTCAACACCCAATTCAACAGGTAGTCCGTGGGTGTCCCAACCTGCTTTGCGTTTCACCAAAAAGCCCTGCATGGTTTTATACCGGCAGAAAATATCTTTAATGGCGCGGGCCATTACATGGTGAATGCCAGGCATGCCATTGGCGCTTGGGGGCCCTTCGTAGAAAACAAATGTGGGTTTCCCTTCACGGGTACTCATGCTCTTATGAAACGTATCATCTTCTTCCCAACGTTTCTGAATGTCTTTATTGATTTGTGATAAATCGAATGCTTTGTATTCTGTAAATTGCTTTGTCATAATGAGCCAATAGCCTGATTTTTAAAAAGTGTACAAATATATAAAAAGTCATTAGTGAATAGGCATTTGAATTTAGAAAATGGAAAAATTGACCATTTACTTAGCTTGGGGCATACAAAACAACAAAAGATACAGGATGAACTATAAAGATTAAAATTTTATTAATTGTAAGGACTTTTAGGCAATTAAAAAAAAAATACTTTAAATTGGACCTTGTTAAATTGACCCAAAAATGAATCGTTTTTCACTAATTATCGCACTTGTTTTTTTGCTTTTATTTTCTTCGTGCAAATGGAATACCAGGAAAAAGAACAGCAGTATATCCGGAAAAGAGGCTCCTGAAACGTATATCGCAAAGTTAGATTCTGTTTTTATAGAAAACTCCGGGATCATTTATTGGAAAAAAATGTTGTGGACCTTTAATGATAGTGGTGGTAAAAATGAAATATATGGACTTAATATAAAAACAGGCCATTTAGAAATAACACTGAGGCTAACCAATGCGACAAACTTAGACTGGGAAGATATTGCTCAAAACGATCGCTACATTTTTATTGCAGAAACCGGGAATAACGATGGCAGAAGAACCGATCTTCACCTTCTTCGAATTGAAAAGAATTTAATTGGGAATGAGCCGTTTCAAAATATAAAAGCTGAAAAAATCTATTTCAACTTTGCGGACCAAAGGGATTTTAATCCTTTATTCCGGCACAATTCTTATGATTGTGAGGCTTTATTCGAATGCAACGATTCGCTCTTTGTATTCACCAAGGATTGGTTGAACCATATAACAAAGGCCTATGCCATGCCTAATGTTCCCGGAAATTATAGTCTTATGCCCATCGATAGTTTTAATGTGGAGGGTTTGGTGACCGGAGTTGATATCAATTCCAGGGGAAAAATTGCTTTGTTAGGCTATCAGGATTTTAAATCCTTTGTGTGGATCTTCAATAAAAATGGAAAGAATCTTTTTAATGATCCTAAATTTATTGATCTGGGAATGTTGCAGAATGCGCAAACCGAAGGCATCTGTTTCAATCCTAAGGGTGATTTATTGATATCGTGTGAACAAACCACCAATTATTTACAGCAAGTATGGCGTATCCGTAAACGCGACTTCCGATAAATTGAATTGAATTACTTAATTTCGCCGCTCAATAACAAAATATATAGAGCAGATTCGTATGAGAAAATTTTTAATTTTAGCAGGTTTATTTGTGGCTTTTCTAATTACTGAAGCCCAGAATCCTCTGTTTCTAAAAGACGATAAATTACTGAATTTAGGGGTCGGCATGCGGGGATATCCATTAGTGTCCGGATCGTTGGATTATTGCATTGTGGATGGTATTTTAGAAACCGGATCGATTGGAGTTGGACCATTTATTGGAATGGGCATAGGTATCGGAATTAATAATTATAAAGGGAGTTATTTAACTGCAGGAGCAAGATCAACTTTCCATTATTCCATTATTGATAATTTGGACACCTACTTTGGTGTTGGTTTGGGCCTCCAGTTTTCGAACTATGAATATGGTGGAAGCGAGAGGAGTATTTTTCGCGGATCGGGTATTTTTTTAGGGGCAAATTATCCTTTAACCGAAAACATTCTCCTATTTGGGGAATTGGGTTCAGGAGTCGCGTATTTAAATGTTGGTATTACCTTGTTTTTATAACAATTTCCAGTGTAAATTAAAGCTTATTTGCAGACAATTAAGCATCATTTTTACTTTCTTTGTACGCTGAATTTTATTTCAGATTATGGAATTGGAATTATTTATACATCTAATAATAAAAAAATATAGAATTTTATGAAACGTTTATTTTTTGTACTTGCTTTAATGGTTGGTTTTATCAGCGTTAAAGCTCAGGATGCCGCAGTTGTAGACAGCACTTCAAAAGCAAAAATTGTATTTAAAGAAGTCACTCATAACTTTGGAACAATTGCCAAAGCGGGTGATGGAAGTTGTGTTTTTAAATTTACCAATGAAGGAAACATCCCATTGGTTTTGTCGAATGTTCAAAGTTCATGTGGATGTACTACTCCTTCGTGGACAAAAGATCCTGTACTTCCAGGCAATACCGGTGAAATAAAAGTAAAATATGACACCAATAGGGTTGGGGCATTTTCTAAAACCATTACGGTAACATCAAATGCTGAAAGGATAGTGTTAAAGATTGCAGGAACAGTGGAAGGAGCCTAAATAAAGCCCGCATAGGACAACTAAATTTTTTTAATTTTCATCATAAATTGGAGTAAGTCATTTGATTCTTCGTGATCGAATGACTTATTCTTGTATATACCAATTCTTGTTTATCGATACAGCAAAAGCCTACAGTGGTGTAGTTGATTGTAGTTATCTTACAATTAATCGGGATTTCCTGACACTTTTATTTTGTTTATAAAATAAGGCTTGAATAATCTTGATATTGGTATATTTGTACCTTCAAGAATTTGTAAGGAGATTTGCCTTGTAGAAGGAGAATGTAATAGCTACTTTATGCGTGTTTTTATTTTTTTTGTTGCTGTACTGCTGATTTCGCCAGTTCTGGCGCAGGCTCAAAATGTGAAGGTGATTCGCGACTTAAGGTCCAGGACATCTATTGGCGCTGAAAAAGAGATTTTCAATAATCTTGAGCTTTTTGGTAATGTTGAGTTTGGCTTGGAGCAAGATCTCGAAAAAATTGGGAAAATTCATGGTGAAATCGGGACAAATTATTCTCCATTTAAATTTCTTGCTATTGAAGCAAGCTATCGGTATACAAAAAATCGAAAGAATTATAAAGACGAGTACAAGTACAACCATACTTATGCCATTGCTATGGAGGCAGATTATAAATTTGACCGCTTTAAAACCTCTTATCGAATACAATATCAAAATGTTGATGATGAGGCAAATTGGTTTGCCAGCTCTGATAAAACAAATAATTTGGTGCGTAACCGGGTAAAATTGAAATATAATATAAAAGGATTTAAAATTGAGCCATATATTTCAACCGAACTTTATACGCCCTGGGATTTTGCTGGATTGTATGCATCAAAACTGAAGACTTATATAGGTTGTGAATATAAAGTAAAAGAGGTGGGAGTTTTGAAAGTATATTATCGGAATGACAAAGAACTCACCCAATTTCTACCTTATTCCTATCATACTTTAGGAATTGATTTCACGTTTAAATTTTAACATGTAGAAAATTGAAACATATTTGTTCAATTTTTGATTCAGAACATTTGTGAAGCCAAAATACAGGGCAGGCTTGATGTAGAATTGTTATTTTTGTTATTCTTTTATGGTTTTAAGTACGGTTTCTATGCAACGATTAATTTTTGTCTTTCTGGTATTCCTCCTGTTGTTGCAGGGATGTTACAAGGAGGAAGTTATTTATTCTCCGGAGGAGCTGGGAATTTATGACTTTAAAATGGAGGACAGCTTATTTATCAAAGTATTAGAATCTCGCAAAATTAGGTACGATATTGTTCCTGTGCCTAAAATGGAATTTGAAGGAATCGAATATAAATTGGACAAAATGCATGTTCGGGGACAAACGGCTACAAATTATCAACGTAAAAGCTTTTCAGTTAACCTCGATAAAACAATGGCATTTAGTGATAACCCTGCCATTGGGTACGAAAAATTCAAATTAATTTCATTGGTAGCTGACTACACGTATATCGAAAATCGTTTAGCTCATTTGCTGTTGAATGAATTCGGATTATGGCCATTGAAAACTTTTTATACGCAAGTCAGAATAAATAAACAGCATCAGGGTTTATACCTGTTTATTGAAGACCCTGAAGAATATTTGTTTAACAATAGGAATGCAGAAATTGTTATTCGTCGTTACTACCGAAATGGCGTTAGTGACTTTGAATTGAATACAAATATCACAAATTTATCTAGTGATTATTACATCGATTTGTATCGGCAAATTTATTCCCTACTCAAAGATTATTCTGGTGAAGAATTGTATAACGAACTTTCGAAAAGGCTAAATTTAACAAACTATATGCGGAAAATTATTATTGATTTTCTGCTGAAGAATGGTGACTATACCGACGAGATTTCATTGTATGCGAGTGACAAAGATGGGATGAAATATTTCGACATATTACCATGGGACTATGATGATATTTTTGCTGAACAACCGCATGAGGTTGGAAGAGATTGGTCTGTTGGGATGGTTTATGGAACAAGAAACTATGAAACCTACGATGACGTTTTAAAGGAAATTGGAAATAAACTAATTTTTTCGATTGAAGACGATATTGATTACACCATTGCAATGGATGATTTTTTGTACCAAAAGTACCTGGAGGAACTTCAATTTGTATGCGCTACTCTATCGAATGATAGAATTGGACAAATCTTTGAAGAACTAAGAACTGAAGTTGAACCATTTTATGAGATTCCGGAGGTGATTAGTCAATCAAAA
Organism: Prolixibacteraceae bacterium; assembly: GCA_041821245.1. Classification (GTDB taxonomy): domain Bacteria; phylum Bacteroidota; class Bacteroidia; order Bacteroidales; family Prolixibacteraceae; genus Roseimarinus. Next base: position 26,734 of record JBGUEP010000056.1, on the reverse strand, counting down.
TTCGATATGAATGCAACCAGTATAAAGTTATTCGAAAAAAATATTGCTGAAAAACAGGAGTTTATAAGCAATAGGGTTGTTTGGATAAACGATCAAATTTCAAAACAATAAATATGAGAAAAGCGTATTTGCTGGCACTACTGTTATCCTATCTATTCTTTGCATGTGATAAAGATGATACATTACTTCAGGGAGATATTAAAGCCTCAAAAATTGAAAGTAAAACGGAGTATTATGCCCCATTCGTATTGGAGCAGGGCAATGTTGAGGCAATTGAAATTAACGGGGAAAAACGTAGTTTTTATAAAGGGATACTGGAATTGCCTGATGCCGGTTTTTACAAAATGGTTTTGGACGAACAAGACACCGTCCTTTTCGTATTACTCAATGCAGAACGGGTTTATGATAACCGGGTATATGCAGAATGGGGTTTAAAGGAATGGGTTCCTACGGATTTGGTATTATCAGAAGATTTTAGTGGAGACATTGAAGTGGTTTGCCCTTCATTTTATTTGTCGAAAATAGCAACTCCTGTTGTTTTACGGGTTAAAAATCGAGAATATACCAACACGGTTAATTTGGAATGTTCAGTCAATAAAGATTCTGTTTTTTTAATGAAACGAGGAATCGGGAGCACTTCAGTGCCAATTACCAATGGTCAAATTGAGGCAATGGTCGGTCCACAAAAGTTAACGATTACGGTGGCTGAGGCAAGCACATCAGAGATAAAACTGAGTGGTAAAATCGATACCGATTATGTAGTTCCTCAAAATTCAGTTCTTCACATCAATGCTGATTTAGAAATTAGCATTTTAGGAAGTTTAAGTATACAGCCGGGGACTATTGTCCTTATTGATGAAGGAGTGAACATCACCAACCAAGGCCCAATTGAATTTAATGGAGAGGCTGACAATCCAATCTTTGTGACCTGTAGCGACAGTGAAAAATATTTTGGAGGATTTATATCTGAAGGGAGTAAGGCCAAGATTATAGCGAAAAATTCATTCTTTACACGCTTTTCTTATCACTCAGGTGAAGGATATCAGTATGGACATGCCCAACATCAAGCCCTTTTTTATTCAACTAATACAGAACAGACTATTCACTCTTGTTACTTTTTTGATTCTCCCGGACAGGTGTTTTTTACATTGAATGTTGAGTTAACACTTAGTAATTTAGTCATTCAACGAGTGAAAACAACCGGACAACTTAATTTTGGTCATGCCTCGGTTGATGATTGTTATTTTGCTGATTATCCTGAGTATAGTAGTCAATATAAGGATGACGATAATGATGGACTCTATTTGAATGACATCGATGGCGATATTACGAATACTATGTTTTTATATTGCAAAGACGATGGTCTTGATTCTGGTGGAGACAAAGGCGGAATTGTGAACGTTACAAATTGTGTTTTTGAAGGGTGTTTTCATGAAGGGATAGCAATGTCGAGTGTTGATCCGGCAGTGAAGATACATACCATCACCAATTGCATTTTCACCAATTGCCAGCAGGGTGTTGAGCTAGGCTTTAGTTCTTCAAATCACCAGGTGGTGGTTGATAATTGCACATTATACGGAAATTATATTGGAGTAAGGTATGGCGATTGTTACGACCGGGATATTGACGGGAAAATGCTTGTGAAAAATTCAGCAGTAAGCGGAAATTATAAGAACACGTGGAATATGTTGCGTAAGATTTGGTCTGCAAAACCAGAAAACTTATCCTTCATCAATACCGCGTTTAACGAATAGTTGACTTAGATTAAATCAGTCACGAATTTTGAGAAAATATTGGATTAAAATATGGTTGGGCATTTCTATTGTCCTTTTGTTAAATGCTTGTTATACCGAAGTTACTTACACTCCTGAAATGTTTGGAAAAACATCGGTATTGGCTTTTGATAATCACAAAATTTATTTTGATGATGAATGTGGATTGGCATTATGCCCGGTAAGCGATTTTTCTGAATATTCGCCTGTAATTTACTTCCAGGAGATAAGTGGGGTGAGTATAAATGGTGAAATTCTTTCAAATAATGAATCCTTTAGCTTTGGGCCAATAAATAAAGAAACTATTGTCAACTTGCAGGTAGAGTTTGCAAGCAACGACATAAAGGATTATCAACTAAAATTTACTTTGTTGCCTACCATATGCATTGAACACTCAAATAATACTATCCCTGATGAACCTAAGGTTGCGGCTTTGTTTTACCTGAGTGATCCATGTTTAAATAAAACGATTGTTGAATTTTGTGGCATTGAACGTCGTGGAGGCTCTGCAAATGGCCGTCCAAAATCTTCATTTGGTTTTGAACTGAACAATAGCTCAGAGTTGAATGATAGTAAAAAAATTCCATTGCTTAACATGGATAATGAGGATGATTGGATTCTGGATGGATTATATTCCGATTTAAGTTGTGCACGGAACAGGGCCTCGTTCGATTTGTGGGGCGCCATTCAGCAAGATGCATTACAACAAGGAAAGGATGTATTGCCCTCTACAATTAAAGGTCAATATGTTGAGGTGTTTATAAATGATCGATACAATGGGGTTTATACTTTGTCAAATCGGGTTGATGGTGAATTATTGGGATTTGATGAAGACCACAAAGGATATTTGTACAAATGTGAAAATTGGAATCAGGTATCTCGTTTTCTTGAGATCAGCGACACTATTGATGATGCAATGATTTGGGCAGGATGGGAGCAGAAGTATCCCGATACAGATGAAAAAGCCACCTGGAAACCTTTATACGACTTGGTCGATTTTGTTGTAAATACCGATGATAAGGAATTTTCTGAAAAATATTCATCGTATATAAAAATAGATCAATTTATTGACTTTTTTATTTTAGTGAATATTATAAAAGGATACGACAATACAGGCCAGAATTTGATGTTAGCTTGTAAGGAATTTGGCGGGGCATTCTATTTTTGCCCTTGGGATATGGATGCTACATGGGGGCGTGATTGGGATTCACAACCAAAAAATGAAAAAGGGATTGTATTGTTTGAAATTTACAACCGCTTTTATTCCATTGATCCTGATAATTTTAAATATAAATTAACTGCAAGGTGGCTTCATTTAAGAGAATCTATTGTAACTAGTGAAATACTGTTTCAATTGTTCGAAAAAAATATTGAACTTTTAAATATTTCAGGATCTGCAGATCGGGAATTTGAACGTTGGCCAGAGTCGATTCCTGATATAGATCAGGAAGAAGAGTATATTCAGCAATGGATTAGTGCTCGGCTGGCTTATTTGGATGCTTATTTTTCTTCCTTTGACTAACTCAACACATTGGTGAATAAACCACAAAAATGGTTACTGTAAGTTGAATAAAAAGGGCACTACAATGAAGTAATGCCCTTAATAATGTGATCACAATTGAACTTTTATTCGTTGAATAATTTGCTGCTATTTAAGTACTGGTAGTTCCCCAGCTTCTCAAACGCCTTGGTATCAATTTTCTTTTTGTCTCCCACAACAACTACCGAAATTGGCTTTCCTTTAATGTTGCTGGTAAAGTAAGAGTTAATGTAATCCATGTGGGCTTTTTGGTAGCCTTCCTGATTCATCTTTGTTGGATCTTCGGTATAACCTAGTCGCTCCCAACTTTCAATGTATTGTGTTAGATAGCGATCACTTGGACGACTGATAATTGAACCATACATCAGGTTACTTCTTACACTTTCAGCTTTATTTGTTTTTTGCGGCATGTTTTGTAAAAGATCAAAAATGACCGTCATAGCATCATTGGTTTTATCCCCTTGAGTGGCTACTCTTCCGACCAAAAATGCCGGTTTGTTTTCGATGTAAGGAGTATAAACAGATGCAGACGCACTATAGGCCATTGAGCGAAATTCACGAATTTCCTGAAAGAAAATATTTCCTAAGCCTTCGCCAAAATATTTTGAAAAAGCATTAATTGAAGCATCGTCTGAAATTTTAAAAGATTCATTGGCTGGCACCATTATGGTAATGTTACTTTGACGGGTTCCGGGTTTATTGATGAAATAGATGGTGCTTTCAGTGGCTTGGTTAATTGGTCGTTGATAAAATTCTACCGCATCCAGTCGACCAGAAGCAAAGGCCAGACTATTGAGTAACCGTGATTTAGCTTCTTCGAAAGGAGTATTGCCTACATAATGAACAGTTGCTTCATATTTGGTGGCTTTCATAAAATCTGAGGTCAGGCTGTTAATATTTACCAGACTAAGGTCGTTCCATGATAAACGTTTAATATATGGCGAGTTTTCGCCGTAAATAATGTAGGAGCTTGCGGCTGTGGAAATACTTTGGAAATCATTTTTTTGAATATTTCTGCTGTTCATTTCCATCCCAATTAAACTGTTGTATTGTTTAATGTCCAAATCGGGCATTAGGGTGATCATCGAAATAAGCTTACAGGCTTCTTCCAGATTTTTTTCACGACCAGAAATAGAAACATTTAGGTTGTTGCTTCCAGCGCTGAAACTATAGGTACAGCCCAGTTCTCCCATTTTCTTTTTGAGCTCATGCGGTTTATAATTGCCCCTGATACCTGCGTTATTCATGAGTTGAGCTGCCAGATCAAGGGTAGGTATTTTTTCGGTGCCTGCTTTGTAGCTGATGAGTAAATTGAAAATATCGTTTTGCGTATTTTGTTTGTAGTACAATTTTACTTTGTCTGCAATGTTGGTGCGTTGAATATCAGCATTAAAATCGATGTAATTGATGTTTCCGAGTGGAGGAGTCATTTTATCAGCCATGTAGCTGGCAAATTCAGACGGTGCTTCTACCGTTTGCAGTACAGGTTCAATCTCTGGTTTTTTTATTTCTTCCAATTTTATTTCACCTCTTGATGAAGTTAGTTCCAGATAGGTGTTGTTTAAGTATTGGTTGGCTATTTTAACAATGTCGTCGACTGTTACTTTATTCAATTCGTCAATGTAGGTATTGATTAGATTTACGTCTCTTCCTGCGGTAAAGTATTCGATAATGTACTGAGTCCTGCCACCAAAATCTTCCAGCATAACTGAAAAATTTCGGATGTAATTGTCACGTACTGAACTCAGTAGCTTTTCATCAATTTTGCCCTTTTTAATTTCTTCAATTTTATCGAATATAAGATCGTCAATTTCTGAAGGACTAAGTTGTCGCATTTGAGCCATATCGAAATTAGGAATGGCTTGTATGGCAAAAATACTGGCACTTTTCATTGGTAAATAGAATGATCCAATCGACATGACATCACCATCGGTTTGAAGTTGATCCAAAAGTCCAATGGAAGCGTTGTTTGATAAAATTTCATTCAATAATTGCATTTTCACTACATCGTTATCGGTGGTATAAGGAGCATTAAATCCCCATAAACCAATATTGTATGGTGTTTCTTTGATCCTTATTTTTGTTTTTTTCTTTAAAGCAACTTTTTCAACATTCAGTTCTTTCCCTAGTGGGCGAGCTTCCCATTTTCCGAAAGTTGCTTCAATTTCACCTTTAATTTTTTCTGAATCGAAATCGCCTACCAGAATTAGTGCCATATTGGATGGTACATACCATGTTTGATAGAATTCGATCAACTTTTTCAATGAAGGACTTTTAAGATCTTTGCTGTATCCAAGCACGTCTTTCCCGTAGGGCGAACCTTCCCACATATTTTTTAAAGCGGTGTCGAAGAAATTTCCCATAGGATTTTCAGAACCCATATTATATTCTTCGTAAACAGTTTCGAGTTCAGCCTGGAAGTTTCTGAAAACAGAATTGGTAAATTCGTTGGCGTAAATCTCGAGCCATGCTGCTGATTGTGAGGGAGGAAATAGACTATGAAAAAAGGTATAGTCGTAACCTGTTGCGGCATTGATACCTGAAGTACCTATTGACTCGAGTAACAATACAAATTCCTTGGTTTGGAAATATTTTCCTTCTGCAATTGATTCTTTATTGATTTGGTCAATAATAGTATTACGTTCATCATCATCTTCTGTTGTTCTCAATTTTTCAAAAAGATCAATGATGTTGTTGTAGTGAACTTTTTCTTCTTCCCAATTAATGGTTCCAACGTTTGTTGTACCGTTAAAAAGAACATGTTCGAGATAGTGGGCCAGGCCCGTAGCATCTTCAGGATCGTTAACTGCTCCTGCTCTGACAGCCACGGTACCATAAACTTTTGTTTGGGAATGATCTTCATTCAGTATTACAGTAAGACCGTTTTTTAATTGATATGAATTGAGCTGATATTCGGATGAAAAAACCGGTGAAACGATAAATGCTAATGCAAATGCGATTAGTCCTTTTAAATTCTTCATAATGTTTTGGTGTTTCGGTAAATAAATGTTTTTGTATTGTGTGTAGTAGTTCTTTTATAAATATTACATTCTATTTCAACAATTTCATCACTTTTCTTAAAAAACGTACAGTTTATTCGATGAATGTTCATTTTTCTTTGATGAATATAGATTTATCCGGCACCAGTGATCATCCGGAACGGATTCACTAAATTATATAAAAGCAAGCTAAAGAGCATAATTTAATAACATTTTTAATCAAACGTTTATTTCATTAATTATTCATATTTTTGACGAAGGGGTAATTTAGATAGATTAAGCATGTATATTCATAGATTAACGGGGGAAATCACGCTATTGCTTTTTCTTTTTGTTTCGTGTACGAAAGAAGTTTCGTATTATCAGGAAAAGGTACCGGAAGGCAATATTGTGATGAAAAATCTGACACCACAGCGTGTGAGTGATAATTTAATTCTTGAAATTGTAGGTATCGATGACGATCGTTGTCCGGTTGGTGTGGTTTGCAGTTCAGGTGGTGAAGTTGATATTGAATTCAAAGCATATATCAATAGTGAGTATTTCCCACTGAAAATGTGTTTTGACGATAGCTACAACAGTACCGGATGTAGTACAACATTCGAAGGGCATGTCATTGAAATTATAAAAGTTAGTCCATTCCCGTATACTACTGATGTAATTAACATTAATAATTATTCGGTAGTCGTGACGGTACGCAAACTTTGATGTTGCTTATTTTTTCTTGTAATACGATTTGAGAAACTGAGTGGCGTTATTTAAAATGGGGTCGCTTAGCAATAAAAACATTTCTTGTGGGGCCGGTGGCATTTGTTGTTTCACTTTGCTTAAGTTCAGAATTTGACTGGGAACTGCACGTTCGTCGCCATTATACGAAGCCCATTCATTCTTCCAGATATAATCTGAAGGAAACTTCTGTGAAACAATGATTTCATTGGTTGTATAATCCATAATTTTAATTTCAAGAATTCCTTTTGCCACCAACTCTCTTTCGTATAGACTAACGCTTGCTTTTACTGTTCCTGAAACATTGTGTTCGCTTCCATCGCTATCGGTAAAGGTTCCTACCACAATACTATCGGATTCATATTTACTTTCTTTTTCTCGCTCGACTAAATTGGATATTTGAAATTCAATGAATTGAACAGTAACAATTTCGTGAGGTTTTAACCTGATTTTTTCGGCAAAGTCTGGTTGATAAAACTTAATATATTCATCTTCAATTCTTTTATCCAGAAAATCGAAAAGGCGTAGGTAGAACACTTTTGAATTGATGTCGAAATTTGCATGTAATTCCGGTTTTAACTCTACCACTGTTCTTAATGTACCTAAATTTTTAGCTTCTTTAACTCTTTCATCAATATTTGAGTATTCCGGATTCTTTTGTTTGACCCATTCCAATCGTTGAACGGCCAAACGGGCATCAAGGTAATTGTTGCTTTCCAACAGGCGCATGGCTGCATCGTATTGTTCATCAAGTGCAAGCTCCTCGGCTTTCTGTAATTGAGTGTGGAAAAAAACGACTGGCTTTAATAGTTCCAGTGCTGCCGGGCATCTTGAAATTTCATCAGCCAGATTGTTTAACCGGGTATACGTTTCAACGATATTCAGAAACTTGTCAGGGTGATTTGATATGCTGAGTTCATTGATTCGCTGCCTTTCATAATCCAATTCCATCGGATAGCTTTTCTGAATGACTTCTATGGCATTTTTCGATTCAGGATTATTCCGAAGTAACCTCACCGCCTTTATTGTGGCCTCGTAATAGTCTCCTTTTTTAAACGATTGCATACTGGGATTACATGCCGCAAACAAAAGGGCTGTTAAAGCAAATATTAAAGTGTGGTGCAGATTTTTCATTTGATGAACAGTTAGTTTTTAGAGTAAGGATTTGTAAAAATAATAAATGTTAATACTTTTCCGATAAAATGTTTAGACTCTTCTCCAGAATATTTCCATCTTCATCAATTATGGTCAGCGTATGTTTTCCCGCCTCAAGCGTTAAAGCCATTTGATGGAATTGACTGGTCTCTCCAATAAACGTGCCATCCATATGCCAAAAGAGTCGGGTTCCGGTTTGATGTGCGGCCTCGAAAACAATTTTTCCCCTTTCTCCGTTCATCTCAAATGGGATATAGAGCTTTGACAGGTTGCGTGGAGAAATGAGTTCAATGGCAGTTAGCTTGGAGCTGGTCCCGCAACCTTCCAAAAAAGAAGGTAAAACGGTGTAAGTTGGATGTTTTTTTCGGTAATACCATTCCATGGCAGGAGGCAAAACAAATACTGAATCGTGCACCATTTTATTCACAGGATAACACGATGAATTCACCTGATGGCGACGGTCTTCCGATAAATGGATAATAGAATGGTATGGACATGCACCGGTTCTTAAACCGGAAAGTGGAATTTCACAGCTTACCTTTTGTGGACAAATTGACGAGGCGATGTAACCACTTTCGGCACAAACATCAACAAAAGTTAGTTCTTCCACCGGCTTTTGAAACCAGCCCGATTGAGGTAGAAAATCCATTAAGTCAAAGAGAACAGGAGCAGCGACTTTTGAACCGGTTAGTCCTGCACGACCTTCGCCATTTGCGTTTCCTGCCCAAACCGCGACAATAAATTTCGGTGTTGTGGCTATAGCCCAGGCATCGCGAAATCCGAAACTCGTACCGGTCTTCCAGGCTACTTTGTTGCTTGAGCTAAAATTCCACCAGCCACTTCTTTCTTCCGGGCGGTTAACCTGTTGAAGTGCTTCGAAGGTCTCATAAATGGCAGCTGCCGATACTACTGCCTGGTCCTGATAGAGTCTCTCGTTTTTGGCTTGGGCCAGATAATGTGGAACGAAAATATCGGAACGGGAGTAAGCTTTTTCGACATTAAAGTGTTGAAGAATTCTCGCCAATGAAGCATAAGCTCCGGCCAGTTCCAGTAAACTTGCTTCTCCTCCTCCTAAAATCAAAGATAATCCATAATGTTCGGCTGATTGGTTGAAGGTGGTAAAGTTCAGCTGTTTTAAAACGTCAAGAAAACGGACTTCGCCGTATTGGTGTAGCATTTCAACGGCCGGAACATTGAGTGAACGGCTTAATGCATTAGCTGCAGGAACTGCGCCTGAGTAAGTATAATCGAAATTTTGTGGAGAATAACCTGCGAAATTAATGGGTACATCCTTTACAAGGGTCTGAGGTAATAGAATCCCATTATGCAACATCGATGCAAATAAAAATGGTTTTAAAATACTTCCGGTACTGCGTGGGGAATTAATGATGTTCACCTGTCCACCATACATATTCTCCGGATCGTTGGAATTTCCAACATAGGCGAGGATTTCCCCCGTTTCAACATCCACGATTAAGGCTGCCAGGTTATGAATGTCGTTTTCTGCTAAAGTGGCGGAATGTCGTTCAACAATAGTATTTGCCTTTATTTGGTACTCGTATTGAATGCTGGTTTGTATGCGTTGGCCTCGGTATTCTTTATGGGCTTCTTCAACAAGATGGCTGGCCATATTAGGCAAGGAGCTTGGCTTTGACGGTAATTCTTCAAGTAAGGCTAAGGTGTAGGTGAATGTGTCAATTTCACCAAGGTGATAAAGTTTTTGAAGAAGTTGATCGCGTTTATATTTTAGTTTACTTGAATTTCGACCCGGATAAATAAGGGCCGGAGCATTGGGTAATACGGCTAATGTTGAGGCTTCGGCCCAGGAGAGTTGATGGGCCGGCCGCCTAAAATATCGCCATGCAGCCGCATCAATCCCCACCACATTTCCACCAAAAGGTGCCGATGAAGCATAAAGTCGTAAGATTTCGCGTTTCGGTTTTCGGAGTTCGAGTTTAATGGCCATGGCCATTTCCAGCAATTTGCCGGGAATATTTCGGGGTGGATTCTTTCTCGACAGGCGTGCCACCTGCATGCTAATGGTGCTTCCTCCACTTACCACTTTTCGGTTTTTCAGATTGAGCCAGAGTGCTCTTGCCAGTGACTGTAGATTAATGCCCGGATGATAATAAAAGTATTGATCTTCGAATGTAAGAACTGCTGTTTCGTATTTTAAGGGAACTGAATCGGTTTTGGGAAAACGCCATTGTCCATCATCGGAAATTCGCGCTCCCAGCAACTCATTGTCACTTGAAAAAACTACCGTTGAAGTTGGAACATCGAATTTTGGCGTGGGCGTAATCAGGTAGAAGAAAAGAGCAATGGTGGTGACTGCGGGGAGCCACCACCATCTTTTATGCTTTGAATTTTCAATAGCTTTCACCAAAACTTATTCTTTTAGCACTTTTACTTTCATTCCAGCTACTTTTGCATAATAACTATGGTCGTACATGGCACCGCAGCTTACAGGTGAAAGTAAGTATTCGCCGGTGTATGAAGCATTCAGATTCACTATAAACGTTTTGGTTTCGTATCCGGCGATATCAAAATAGGTATACACCCGATCATCACGAATGTCCTGATATTCGAATGAACTGGTTTTTGCTACTGAAGTATTGAATAACCTTGAATTGATAATCTCCCAACCTGCCGGAAATAACTGGCTAAGGGCAACATTTTTCACTCTGGAGGCTTGGGTATTGTATACAGTAACTTTTGCACTAAAATCTAAGCCTTGTTTGATAATTGCAGGGTTAATTTTGTTTCCCTGCTGATCATAGTAATTGACCATAAGTTGTAAGCCTTTTTCTTCGGAAGAAGTATCAACGCCAGGTTTTACCCCTTCATTCGTCACATTCACAAATAGAACGCCTGTGCCATTATTTTGTATTTCGAGTTGGGCATTGTTGTTTTTATCGAAGGTAATGGGGCTTGTTTCAATGTATTGCGTACTATTTTTTGAAGTAGACTTTCCATTTATTCCCAACTTGTATTTCATTCCTTTAGCCGATCCTGATACTTTCCCAAATCGGGCAAGTGTTACCAATGCATAAGCTGTTGTTTGTGTACTGTACCATTGATTGTCCGACAATTTTTTGGAAACATCAAGGGCTATTCCGGCAGCCTGTTCCAGCTCGTTTAATGTTAGTAAGGTTTGCAAAATAATGCATTCGTCGCGTAAATAGGAACCGTAATTTTCCTCGAAGGCTTTATCGGGGACCATATTTCTGAAGTCGATTACCTGGTAAGCTGCATCTTTCATTCCAGCCAGTGCATAAGCTCCGGCCAGTAACCATTTTGTTTGGTTGTTCATGTTTGGAACGGTCCGCAGACGGTTCATGGATGAAATCTGAGCTTCGCCTTCCATGGCCAACAGGTACAAACGATAGGCCTGCGAAAACTGATCGTATTGGTAGCGTTTTTTGGAACTGTATTCTGATGTTTGATTTCGCATGTATTTCATCCACTCAGCCTTCATGTTTCCGGGGACCAGATACCCTGCACGTTCGGCTTCAATCAGGAAATGGCCGGCATAACACGTTGCCCAGTCGGATGAATAGCTCCCGCCTGGCCAATAGGAGAAACCTCCGTCGGACATTTGAAAACGTTGCAACTTTTCGATTCCTGTTGCCACATAGTACTTGATTTTATCGAGTTCCTCGGTAGAGAGGTCGATTAATGCCGGCAAATACAATTGTGGAAAAACTGACGAGGTGGTTTGCTCAATACATCCATGCGGATAGCGAATGAGGTAGTTGAGTCGTGTTCCCAAATTAAGCGGAGGCATTGAAGCTACTTCAATTTGAGCTTTGTTGGTACCTTCCATCCCAAGAGTGGAAAGTGTGGTATTCCATTTTTCATTTGGTTCAAGCAATTTGAATTGCGATGCCTGGGTGGGTAAATTGGGCTGGCGAATGTCCAGTTCAATTTCATGGAAACTATGCTCGCTTCCCGACGAAACTTCAACTTTCACCTTGGCAATTCCCGTTTTGTTAGCCGATTTCACTTTAAAGAAAATATCTTTTTCGCCAATTGCATCGAATGTAACGATAGTATCCGCTTTGCTCTGAAGTTGCAGTAAATCGTTGCATGTGATGGTCACCTTCACCTTTTTTACATTTTCTTTCATGGCAAAAATAGTGACCGGTAAATCTACTGTTTCGCCTGGAGAGAGGACCCTTGGAAGGGTGGCCAAAACCATCAATGGTTCGCGAACAGGCATGGTGTTTTCAGTCTGTCCATAACATCCGTTTTCAGCAGCAATCACCATGGTGCGCACTGAACCTACGTATTGTGGTAAGGTAACTTTATGGCTTGCTTTTGAGTTGGCATTCAAATGGAAGGGTCCTAGCACTTTCACAACCGGCTTAAATCGTTCCGATTTTTTCTTTGAATTGTCGGAGAGTTGATCACCGCCACCAACTGCAAACATACTTTCAAGGCGGCTTCCAAAGGACCCCATCACATAATTGTACAAATCGTAAGTTTTTACACCCAATGCTTCACGTGCAAAGAAGGATTCCCAGGGTTCAGGTGTTTTGAAATTGGTAATGTCCAGTAAGCCATCGTCAACAATGGCAAGAGTATAGTCCATAGCCTTTTTATTGGCTTCGCTTACCTGAATACTAAATTCCTGTAAAGGGCGAACCTCTTCGGGCATCTTCAGTTGTGGTTGGAGGCGGGTATCTGGATCTTCAACCATTATGGGTGTAACTCCGAAAAGTCGAATGGGCAAATCGTTGGCTGTTTGTGCATGGGGTTGTATGAGCGTTACATGCACATAAATGTTGGGCGCCATTTCAGGAGTGGCTTTAAAGGTATAATGCGTAAAGTTGGAAAGATTTTTCAGCCATTCCTGACCAATAATACCTGAGCCGTTTTCAAAAGTGATCAGTGCCTTGGCTTCCTTATTGGCAGGGAAACTTACGGTAACTTCTTCACCAACTTTAAAGTGATCCTGTTCGGTGACCAATGCCAGCATTTGGGCGTCGCCTTTTTTCTGTTCGCGTCCCCAGGCCCATCCAAAGTAAATTATTTGTCCGGTAACATGGCCGTTTGGTGAGCTAACCAACAAGAGATGCCTTCCCCAGCGATCTTCATTTTTACCAATTCGGAACGTGCCTTTTCCGTTGGTGCTGTTTATCTTTGTGCTGAACACCGGTTTGTGGTAAGTTTTACCTGCATACGAAGCTAAATTTTCGCGGTTGCTGTTGTACCACCAACGGTAGTCGAGCTCATACAATTTTACCTCAACATTCGAAAGGCTAAGTGGATTGCCGTTTTCATCAACTGTTGCGACCTCGATGGTGTGTTCCTCGTCATTGTTCAACTTATTCCAATTTTTATACGACCAGTCTATTTTTAACCCAACATAATCGATGTATGGCGAGAAGGGTCTGGAGAATGAATTGATGCTGAAATCGCCGCCTTTTTCAAAAACTTTGGTGGTGAAAGTGGCTTTTAAAAATCCATTGACTTCGTTGTTTGGTTTAAATTTGAAGTTCACCTCAGCTTTACCCTGTTCATCCAATACATTGTCGAAAATGGTGGTTTGTTCATTGTTGTAATTGTTGTAAGGCGTTGAAAAATCGAAATTTTTATAGGCTTTAAATTTTGGAGCGTAAGGAGTAAATGTGACATCTACTTTGGCCTTTAATTCTTTTGCCGGTGCACCATGTAGCCATTTCGATTCGAGTGTCCCTTTTGTGCTGCGTTGAGCTGATAGCAATTTATCTCCAAAATTAATTTCAACTTTGAGTCGGTTCGGTTTTACCGTTTCAATTCGAATAGTTTTTGAAAAACGGACCGCACCAACTTTTAAATTTAACTGCCAATTGCCGGTGGGGTCATCGGGATTTGTTTTGAAATAGAAGGGATAAATGTACTTCTCGTTACGCACCTTTACGATCTTTTTAACGAATTGTCCTTTTGAATTGTAGATCTCCAGGATAAGCGGATGCCCAGGGGGTAAATTTTTCATTTTATCTTCCAGTATGAAGGATACGAAGATCGAATCTCCGGGGCGCCAGACCCCTCGTTCGCCGTAAATAAAACCTTTCAGACCTTTTTGAACACGATTGCCATCTACATCGAAATTACTGGTGGATTGAATGGTGCTGTTGTCAATTTTCAGGTAGCCTACCATATTGTCTTTTCTGGCTACCAGTAGGAAAGGCTCCCGCTCAGCAGTAATCATTAGCATGCCATCGCCATTGGTGCTACCCGTTTGAATGAGTTGGTTCTGGTAGTCATACAGCTCAACGGGAACAGCCGGTTCAGGTTCAGCTGTGAGCAAGTTGGTAATGTAGATATAGGTTTTATTGTTGGGATCGACTTTCGCAATTATTCCGTAATTGGAGCCCAGAATGTTACGTTGGACAAAACGGTCGGGCGAATAATAGGATGGAGAACAAGCATCGTCCTGCATTTTCCAGCTGTAATGAAAACGCCAGAAAACGGACCGATAATCTTGTTCCGGATAAAGTTCTTCATCCTCAATGGAAACGAATTGATCGGTTTCTTCGCTATTGCTTTCACAATTAAACAGCGAATAGTTTTTTCTAAATCCAATTTCAACATTGTAAATGGCTCCCGGTTCTACTTCGATGAGCTTGGACAGATCGAGGTTAAACGCATTCCATGAATTTAAATCGGTAGCTCCTTTGTTACTTAAGTCAACTTTTGAACGATGTATGATTCGACCAACTTGTTCAATGTTGTAGTGGTAATTGTAATCGTTATTCTGAAAAAACTGAATAATATTGTTGGTGAATATTTTAGTAATTCGCACATCAACAGCGTTAAGACTTACGGCTTCGAATGGAAAAAACAAGCCTTTACTTTGAGGTACAATCACCCCATTTCCTAAAAGTTTTACCTGAGGTTTGATTCCACCAAAATTTAGGGCCGAGGTGACTTCATCACCCAGTTTATAACCAAGTGTGCTTTCAATTGCCCCATTCAATTTCAGGGTATGAATTCCGGTCATGCGGCTTGGAGGATAAATGCGCAAGACATTATTAAGAATGGTATATCGTGTGGCAACTGAATTGTCAATTTGGATAAAACCTCGAATATCGTTTGTCGTGTTTATCGGATCTGAAAAAAGTACTTCAACATACTGATCGGGCTGAGCAACAACTCTTGATTGTGAAACTTTAAAATTATTGATAGCCGGAATGTTAATCTCGCTTTCACCTGAATTGTTTTTGGCGCCAATGGTGCCACCATCCCAAATTATATGAAGTTTTGATTCATTCGTTTTTCGCTGAATGTTGGCAATGGTGAACAAATGGGAGTAGGACTTCGGATGGTGTTCCCAGGTAATGGCGAGCTTTTTGCCATCTTGTTGGGCCGTTAAAATCTTTTCAATTTCATCTGAAACGAAAATGTCAGAAGTGTGTATTTCACCCTTTGTTTCATAAGTACCGTCGCCAGCTGGAGAGATGGAAAGGCCGGAAGTGCTGACAGTAAATTGTTTATCCGGAGTTTGAAAGGTGAATTTTAATTTTTTTAATTCGGGTGAAACCTGGGTGAGTTGCCCCAATTGCAGGGTTGCGGTATACCTGGTATTCCATTCCAGCAACTCTGTTGGAATGAATTCAATGGCATCGGCATTCACCCATTTGGCAGTACCTTCAATTTTTGGATCAAATTTTAGGATGTTTGAAGCAAGTTCAGTGCCTTTTTGATTGTCTCCTATAATGTTGTTGGTGAATTTTACAATAATAGCATCCGAACGTTTAATAGCTCCGGTGCTTACACCGCTTACATATTCCTGGAAAATATCAAGGGAGGTTTCATTATTTGTTTTTTTTTGATTTGAAGAGCAAGCAGCCAGTAAGATTGCCAGCATGAGCAATGCTTTTTGAGTTAGAGTAGTTTTCATTTCTGGTCAGATTGATTTGAGGGAAACAAATTACAAAAAAATTTGCAGGTATAGTGCAATTCTATCTTTAATTTTGTGGACTTAAATTCTTGTGTCTCAATCTTCGTTTTTGAAGAGTCTGCTTTATTTGGCTATTTGTTTCGTTCTTCTTGAACAGCAAAGGTTTCGAGTTGAAATGTCTGGAAAAAGCATTCTTCGAAAACGAAGAGGGCTTACAAAGTCTTTACAAAACAAACAGCGTAAAGAATGATATTTTATATGCGCTGTTTTTTGATTTTCCTCTTGAAAATCCAGGAATTGAAATTTATTTATAGCAAGATCAATGCGCTTATTTATTGTGATATAGCTAGCAATATCTTTATTGGCCATTAATTTTAATCGAAATAAAAGGTGATTAGAAAATTTGGTTCTAACTTGTTAGCGCCAATCATAAATAATTTGGCCTCAGGTTTGTTTTACACTTTATAGAAATTAATAAATGATGAAAATGAAAAATAGTGTTATATACTTTAGCATCTTGGTTGGGCTTCTATTCAATTTTACTTCTTGTTTAAAAGTAGATGATCCTTATAGTGATCAAGAAATGACTTTAGAAAATATAGTAATTCCTGAAGGATTTAATTTTGAAACAACTCGAAATGTTGAAATTCATATTGATGCTCCTCTTGAACTTGAAGGGGTAGTATTTTCTTTGGTCAACTATCGTCAAGGGATTGATAGCTTGACGCTTGTGAAGGGAACCTTCGATGAAAATGGAGTGTACGAAAGCGTTTTCTCTGTTCCAAGCTTTATTGATACTTTATTATTGGTATCGCATTATGTGGGTTTAATCACTAACATTGCTATTCCTATAACTGGCAATGTTGCTGATTTGGATTTGAGCGCCTATTACAATGGAGACAGGAACGATGAATTTACCTCGGGCTATTCAAATTCGAATAGTACTTTGAAATCGGCAGAGGCTGTTGCATTTAGTTATATGGGATCGTACAATAGCAGCGGTGTTCCTTCCTACCTGACGGGGCGCGACAACATTGCAAGAAACTTACTGGATGACATCAATGCTTCCTTGCCTGAAGGTACCCCATTAACTAAATCCCATCCGGAATATTTGAGCGGAGCGGCTACGAACATTTATTTGACGAAAAACGCCGATGTTTGGGTCACCTTTGTGGCTGAAGGTGCAGGTTGGAGAAACGCATTGGGTTATTACACCTATCAGGCAGGTAATGCTCCCGGATCAGTCGATGACATTAGTGATTTGAAAATTATTTTTCCCAATACGTCAATGAATGGGAGTGGGGGAGGTTTAAGTTCAGGTGATAAAGTGCATCTTGGACGTTTTAATGCCGGCACGGTTGTTTCATGGTTTCTTGTTGCGAATGGTTGGAATGGCTCAACTGTAGGTAACGGTAATGGGGTACATTTTTCAAATACGTACTTAAATAGCGAAACGAATTCTTCCTTAAAAGATCATATGGTATTGCTGAATGATAAAACCCGATCATTATTACTGATAGGTTTCGAAGATGTTCCACGAAATTGGGGAATGTGCGACAATGATTTTAACGATGCTGTGTTTTATGCAACCGTTAATCCTTATAGCGCAGTTAGTCAAAGTGCTGTTCAGTCCATTGATGCTGCCAATGATTCCGACGGGGATGGAGTAAACGACGAAATTGATGATTTCCCATACGATCCGGATAAAACGTTTAACAATTATTCGCCTTCGCAAGGATCAGTAGGTTCATTGGCTTTCGAAGATTTATGGCCAAGTAAAGGTGATTATGATTTTAACGATTTGGTGGTGAATTACAGCTTTAATATGATTGCCAATTCAAAAAACAAAATCACCTCGATAGAAGCAGATTTTACGATTGTTAATATTGGAGGTTCGTTTCGTAATGGATTTGCCTTTTCCTTACCGATAGCATCAAATTTTATTGATAGTATTGAAAATCAAGTATTGAATGTTGGTTATGCCAGTGTCGAAAGTAATGGTGTTGAAAGAGATGGAGGGAACAGTGTTATTTTCGTTGCTGAGGATACTCAAATTTTAAAAGGTAAAACAATTCACCTGGTGATTCATTTTAGCCCTGCAGTAAATTCATCAAATTTAGGAGGTGTTCCATATAATCCTTTTATCTGTGTCAATGGTGACCGATCACGTGAAGTTCATTTGCCCGATTTAGCCCCAACTGGCAAAGGTGGTGGACTATTGGGAAGTAAAGACGATTATAGTAATTCTTCCAAAGGGCGCTATTATAAAAGTAATAGAAATTTACCATGGGGTTTAAATATCTATCAGGGATTTTCGGCTCCTGCAGAAAAGGTGAGTATCGATCATGTTTATCCGAAGTTTGTTACCTGGGCAAATTCAGGGGGTACAACCAATTTAGATTGGTACCGATAATCTGTCGGTAGTGGCAAAACTTTTGTAAGATTTGCTCATTATTTAACCTTTTTTCTATCCGACAAATAAAATACGAATCCGGCTATATGAGCCGGATTTTTTTTTGGATCGGGCGTTTCCTAATTCTTTGATTATCCTAAACTTGTTTCATCAATGCTTCGGCAATTAGAAAATCAATGGGGTGGGTGATTTTTATATTTTCGCGATTCCCGTCAACCAAATGAATGCTAGCGCCGGTTCGTTCCAAAACCGAAGTATCGTCGGTAAAAGCAGGGTCAAATCCAAGTTTATAGGCTGCTTTAATTTCCTTAACGCTGAAAACCTGCGGTGTTTGGATCGTTACAAATTGAGAACGGTCCACCATTTTGTTATTTTCGTTTTCAATTTGGCGTAAGGATTCGATGAGTGGTAATACAGGAACGGCATTGCCTTTTTCGCAAGCGGTATCCAAACAGCGTTGAATGGTGGCCTGGCTCACCAATGGCCGTACACCATCGTGAATGAAGACGATGCCGTTTTCGGAAATGGCATCGAGTCCGTTTTTTACACTCTGGAAACGAACCTGGCCTCCGGCTACAAGGTGATGTTTTATCTCAAAATGATGGTCCTTGCAGAGCCTTTGCCAAATTTCAATTTGAACTATGGGCAATACCAAAATAATGTTGATGTTCGGATCAAATTTTATGAATTGAAGGATGGTTTGCATCAAAACAGGCTTATTGTTTAATAACATAAACTGTTTCGGGATGTCAGAATTCATTCGGTTTCCGGTTCCTCCGGCAACAATTAGTGCATGCAGTTCATCCATTGTTTTTTATCATCTGTTTTCAACATTTAAATCATTTCGTAATTTAAACGACTTAAATTAGCGGTCGATTAGTAAACCTTTTAATTTTAAAAAACGAAGGTATGAAAGAAATTTATGACTTTTTGTTGAACCTTGAAAAGAATAACAATCGCGAATGGTTCGACGAAAACCGTGAAACCTACCAAAAAACCAAACAACAATTCCTGCACATCACCGAAATATTGATCAATGAAATCCGATCGTTTGATTCAACCATGCCATTTCAGGACCCTAAAAAATGTGTGTTTCGAATCTTTCGTGATGTGAGGTTTTCGAACGACAAGCGGCCGTATAAAAGCAACTTCGGTACCTTTATTGCCCGTGATGGCCGAAAGGGAGGAAGTCCGGGTTATTATTTTCATATTCAGCCGGGTGCATCATTTCTGGGAGGAGGAATTTATATGCCGGAAGCCAATAAATTAAAAGCGATTCGCACTGAAATAGTTGAACATACCGCTGATTTTTTAGAGCTTGTTGAGGATCCCGATTTTACCTCGAAGTTCAACTTTTTTAGTGATGACAAACTGAAAACTGCACCAAAAGGATTCTCCAAAGATTTTGAGCACATCGATTGGCTCAGGTACAAATCCTATGCGGCTTCGAGGTCGGTTAGCGACGAAGAATTATTTTCACCGGACCTTATCGACAAAATCGTAGAGGATTACCGAAACCTTGCCCCCTTGAACCAATTCTTAAACAATGCCATTGATCAGGAAAATTCTTGATGTACAATTTTATTTTCGCGTGCTTTAATTTGAATGAATGAATTTTCTTAACCATAAACCACTTGTACAATGAAAAAATTTACATTAATTGCTTTTCTGCTGGTTGCAACGCTGGCTGTAAAATCACAAAATCTTCAGTTGCACTATGATTTTCGTTCTGATAGGAATTATTTGACGACGACAATGGAAAAATTTGCTCCTGATGCTTACGGTAGCACTTTTTTCTTCATCGATTTTAACCACTCTGCAGCCGGTCCAACTGAGGCTTACTGGGAAATTGCCCGTGAGTTAAAAAAATGGGATGGTCCATTATCGGTACATGTGGAATACAATGGTGGTCTGAATCGTGTAATTCCTTTAGCCATTAACAATGCCTATTTGTTGGGGGGGACGTATTCGTGGAATGCCCCTGATTTTTCAAAAGGTTATTCTGTTTCTCTAATGTATAAAAACATACAAGCTAACGCACAGGGTAATCCGACAAATCCGCACAATGTTCAGTTAACCGGTGTCTGGTACCTGAATATGTTAAAAGGTAAATTGTCGTTTACCGGTTTTGCCGATCTTTGGACTGAAAAACATACTGTTTCTAATGATGGTTTTGTTGCCAACTTTCAGGATGTTGGATTTGTATTCTTATCGGAACCTCAATTGTGGTACAACTTGAACAAAAGTTTTTCTGTGGGTAGCGAAGTAGAATTGAGTTACAACTTCGCCGGTATGGCCGGATTTAAAGTATACCCAACCTTAGGAGCTAAATGGACATTTAACTAAATACATTTAAGTGACTAAAGTTTGGAGTGACAGGAATGCCTAAAGTTTAAATGCATTTTAACCACCGAATAGTTACAATTTAACAAAAACGATTATGCTAGATAAATTTTTTAAACTTAAAGAAAACAATACCACCATCAGAACCGAGGTCATTGCCGGGATTACCACATTTATGACCATGGCTTATATTCTGGCGGTCAACCCCGATATTTTAAGTGCAACAGGAATGGACAAAGGTGCTGTATTTACGGCTACTGTGCTGGCATCCTTTGTTGGAACACTGGTAATGGCCTTATATGCCAAATTACCTTTCGCTTTAGCACCAGGAATGGGCTTGAATGCCTTTTTTGCTTTTACCGTTGTATTGGGAATGGGTCATTCATGGCAGTTTGCATTAACCGCAGTTTTTCTTGAAGGTCTCGTGTTTATTGCCCTCACCGCGTTTAACATTCGCGAAATGATTGTGAATTCAATTCCAAATAATATGAAGCATGCCATTTCAGTAGGTATTGGTTTATTCATTGCTTTTATTGGTTTGAAGAATGCCGGAATTGTTGTCAACAGCGATGCAACATTCGTTACCCTTGGCGACTTAACCGACTTGCAGAACAACGCAGGCGCCATTGTGGCCTTAATTGCCTTAATCATTACCGGAGCATTGTTAGCCTTAAAAGTGAAAGGTGCTTTGTTGATTGGTATTTTAATTGCGACCATCATTGGATTTCCATTTGGAGTTACTCATTTGCCAGCTTCATTGGAGGTAACACCACCATCCTTGAGCCCAATTTTTATGAAATTCGAATGGAATCAGATGCTCACTCTCGATATGTTGGTTGTAGTGTTCACATTTTTGTTTGTGGATATGTTCGATACTGTTGGTACCTTAATCGGGGTTTCATCGAAGGCGAATATGCTGGATAAAGAAGGTCGTGTTCCAAGGGTGAAACAAGCGCTGATGGCCGATGCCGTTGGAACAACAGTGGGTGCCATGTTGGGTACTTCAACCGTAACAACTTACGTTGAAAGTGCTGCAGGGGTTTCAGAAGGTGGCCGTACGGGTTTAACTTCATTAACCGTTGCCGGTTTATTCCTTATTGCCTTGTTTTTGTCTCCAATATTTTTGATGATTCCGGGTGCTGCAACAGCTCCTGCTTTAATATTGGTGGGAGCCATGATGATGAGTCCCATTAAAAACATCAGTTTTGATGATTATACCGAAAGCATTCCGGTGTTCCTCACCATTGTGATGATGCCTTTAACCTATTCGATTTCGGAAGGAATTATGTTTGGAGTGGTCTCCTTTGTTATCCTGAAATTATTGACCGGAAAAATAAAAGACATTTCAATTGTAACGGCTGTTTTAGCAGTATTGTTCTTGATGAAATTTTTGATATAAACCATTGCTTTAATTAACTCTGATAAACCTGTTTGAGCAATCGAACAGGTTTCTTTTTTATGAATTCTTTCTGAAAAGATTGGCCAATTGTGTTCTGTTCTTTACCTGGGTTTTGAGGTAAATTCGGCTGGTGTGGTCTTTTACGGTTTGTAGCGAAATAAATAAGCTATCGGCAATTTGCTGATTGGTGAGCCCTTCGCAAATCAATTCAATAATTTCTACTTCACGTTTTGAAATTTCATAAAACAGACTAAGGGCTTCAAAATCTTGGTCTACTTGATTCGTTGGTAATTCAATCGCGATGGAAACAAAACGCGCAATGATAAGTACAGGCCAAAGATTCAGTATAAAAAAAAGTACGATGAAAACCAAGGTGAGCAGAATGTGCATGGAATAGAAAAGTGTTCCTGCAGAAAGTAGCAAGCCTGAAATCCAGATGAAAAGGGCGGCTATCAGTTTTGTATTCTTTTTTAGTAAGGTTTTTTTGGAGATCAGAAGGGTAATAAAAATGAATGAATACACCATGCTGTTTACAATGCAGTATAAGGGGAAAATAGAAAAATGAAACGCCGATTTTTTGAAAAAAAACCAGTAGACAGGAAATAGTAGGATAATTAGTGCAGCAAGTACGAGTGTTGAATTCCTTCGAATATTTTTGATTTGTACCAATTCAAAAATTAACTGAATGAGAAACCACCACGAAAAAAGCTGAAAGGGAATGGCGATAATGGTTTGTACGCTTGAGATTTTTTCGACCAAACTTTCTGAAAGGACTTCGGTGGAAAAAATAAGTTTGAAAAAAATGAAACCCCAGATGCTGTACAAGGCAAAAATAAACACAAATATTTGTTCGTACAGCAGGGTAGAGAATATGGTTTGACCTGCGTGTTGTTTGCGCAAATTATTGGACAATAAAAGGCCAAATGTAGTAGCTGCTGCACTAATAATAAATGCGAATATAAAGGCCAATTGTAGCATTTTCTAAAATTACATAAATGGTTTGAAAGAACAGGGTCAAATATAGGCACGACTAAAGTTGCCCTCTAGCGACTAAAGTAGTGAAAGCACAAAACACTACTTTGGTAGCTAGGGCAAATCAGCAAAAGCATCTACTTTTGTTTGGTAATTAAAAATTAAATGTCATGGATCAAATCAGGTATTTTCATCAACCCACCATTAGTGAGAGTTTAGGCAACGGATGGTTCACCATGAAAAAATATTTTTTATGGTTGCTTCTGGCAATAATTGTAGGTGGTCTGTTTCAGGGAGGGCCTCGTTATACCTTTTCAGGAAAAGACTTCAGTAAAGGAGACTGGAGCTGGGCGTCCAATGTGTTTTCCTATAATGCACCAGATCATTTTTTTATGGCTGGCTGGATTTTAATGGCTATTTTGTTTGGTTTGGCCATTATGATTTTGATAAGTCCCGTTTTCACCTTCGGCTCCACCATGATGTTTATACAGGCAGCAAGGGATCAACAACCTGAACCCCGGTGGTTAATTCGTGGATTTCAAAACAATTACTTTAACATTGTTTTAGCCAACTTACTTAAGTTTGCCATTGTTGCTATGAGTTTTGTTGCACTGATTATCCCGGGAATTATTGTGGCTTGTCGTTTGGCATTTGTTGCTAATTTGGTGATGGACAAAGGGCTCGATCCCATTCGTGCCATTGAAGAAAGCTGGAGAATGACCAAAGGCCACGGATGGACTATTTTTGGCTTAGCATTGATGGCTATTCCTATTTTTATACTCGGATTGATTTGCCTGATTGTGGGAGTTTTTCCGGCACTAATTTGGATCAGTGCTTCGTTTGCCAGTTTGTACCAATCAATTTTAACACTTCGCGATAGTGAAACTGCTGAACTCATTTATGAGATCTAATAGAAATACGAAGAGGCTTCCTGCAAAGTGGCCTCTTTTTTTATTCATTCTTTTCTAACGAAAGCCAATTTTTCAAAAATTTACGCCCAATGTTTGAATGATGGTAAAAAAACTCAATTCTTACACATTTCTTTTTTAGGGCATTAGGGCATAATTTCTAAACTTCACTGTGAAATTTTTTATTGAAGACGCCATTTATTTTATAAACGCTATTTTTACGCCCCTAAAATAGTCTAGAATTGCATTTTATGAGTTTTCAGAATAATCCACACAGTTTTCATATTCCGGTGATGGGACTGGGATATACCCTCGATTCACCTATCAAAGTGGCACATTACGGAATATCTTCCGCAATATCGTTGGTCGATGACATCATTATGGAAAAGATGAGGGAGTTTTATTGTGGTCAATTTAACCTCCCGTTTCAATCAATAAGTACCAAAGAAGAAGATCATCGGGCCAAACGCATTACGGCCTATTTGAATACGGTACTGGAGATTGTCAATCATAAATTTGAAAATCTTAAAAAATCGATATCACATACCGAAGGTGAGTTGGAGAAATACATGCAATTATTACCCGATGTGTCTGCGATTAAGCAAAAATTTAATCAGATGATTAGCACGGGAGATATAAAGCATAAACTTTCCGACTTTTTAAAAGATCACCTGGTTGCAGGAGAAATTGATGTAAACATCATGTCCAAACTCGATCGTGATCGTTATGAGAATGGTGAAAAGTTACCATCTATCCAAAGTGATGCCCAATCGGCCCTGCGCGGATTTGCACAGAGCAAGCTAAGTTCGTCGTTGGTGCTATCGGCCGGAATGAATCCTCGCCTGTACAGCTACCTCGAAGAGTTTGAAGATTTTTATCCCAACGCACAATTAGAACTTAAAAAGAAAGTCATTCTGAAAGTAAGCGATTACCGATCAGCCTTAATTCAAGGACGGTTTTTAGCAAAAAAAGGAATTTGGGTTTCGGAATATCGCATCGAATCGGGTCTCAACTGTGGCGGTCATGCTTTTGCTACCGATGGTTTTTTAATGGGGCCTGTTCTCGAAGAGTTTAAAAACAACAAAGAAGAGTTGATCAAAGCGGTCAACGATATTTATGTGAAAGCTCTGGCCGAAAAAGGGAAACCGGTACCGGAAAATCCTTTTCTGGTAAAGATTACGGCGCAGGGGGGAGTGGGCTCAAATGCCGAACACGAATTTTTACTGAACTATTACCAGCTGGATTCCATAGGATGGGGAACTCCTTTTTTATTGGTGCCGGAAGCGGTAACAGTTGATGAGCAAACGCTTGACGTACTTTGCAAGTCTAAAGAAGAAGATTTGTACATGAGTGAAGTTTCACCTTTAGGGGTTATTTTCAATAACGTACGTGGAACGGGTATGGATTTGAAAAAAGAAGCACAAAATAAAGCCGGAAAATATGGCTTCCCCTGTGTCAAAAAATACCTGGCACTTTTCCCTGTTTTTACCGATGAAGGAACTTGTACTGCGTCAAAAGAATACCAACGCAAAAAAATAAGCGAGCTCAAGGAGCAGAACCTGGATGAAATATCCTACGAAAAAGAACTGTTTAAAATTACCGATAAAGCCTGTTTGTGTAACGGCTTAACCGCATCGACACTCATGGCACATGACCTGGATACTAAAATAGAAGGTACTGATGTGAGTATTTGTCCCGGTCCAAACCTGGCGTACTTTTCACATACTTATTCGCTTAAAAAGATGGTGGATCACATTTACGGAAGAACCAATATAATGGAACGTACTGATCGGCCCAACTTGTTTGTTAAAGAGTTAAGTATGTATGTGGAATACATTACCGGAAAACTCGAAGATGCCATTCAACCAATAGAAGGCAAGCAAAAGAAGTATTTCGATAATTTCCTCGGTAACCTGAACAAAGGTATTGAGTATTACAGAGAATTGTTTGTGAAGAACAAAACACAGCTTGCCGATTCAACTTCGGAGAACAATACACTTGGCGAGCTTGACAAACTAGAATTGGAGTTGCTTAAACTGAAGGCTTAATTCCTCTGTAAGATTTGCTTTATTCTAATAGAATTTAAATGGCCACGTATTTGAAAAATACGTGGCCATTTAAGCATACGGCTGTAATTCAAATATCACTCCCCAAGGCAAGGATCACATTATATTCTTGTGGGGAAACAGTTTTCATGGATCAATAAAAAAAATTGCAGATTATCGCTCATTCAAAGTATTTAGTGCAATTGCAAAACTATGTCTTCAAGCCAGACAGGCTTATACTTTTCTCTTTGATGAGAAAAGTATACAAAAGAATCAATCAGAAATGATGCTTCCTCCCGCTCTTGGAATTCCTAAGAAAAACTACAAAAGCAGAAGGACATGCCTCTTTTGGGTTTTTCTAAGGAATCCCAATTCACCCCTTCACTGGCCCGCCATTTCTGAAGGCCATCGCACTTTCAGGTTCTACAGTGCATGATGTGTATCACTTTTATAGAAACAATAGAATGTTATTTTAATGCGGAAATTGCATTCATTGCGACCGGCCTCCGAATAAATGTTATTCGACTTGAAGCAATACATTAGTAAGACCGGGAAGCTGAGAACTTGTTCGAAGATC
>JBGUEP010000055.1:0-37557 GCA_041821245.1 Prolixibacteraceae bacterium | reverse complement strand
TTGAAATGCATCACACTCTAATTTATTCTCCCCCCAACTTTTCAATGTGATCCGAGATTATCCGGAAATGAATTCTCCGAAATCATCCAGGTTATTCATTGTGGTCATTAAATAACAATAACGATTTGCCTTTTATTGCAAAAAAATTCATCGCAAATTAATTTTTCCCAGATTACAATAAAATGTCCCAATATGAATCGTTCATACGCCTGCAAAAACAAAATATCGTCTATAGATCAACACATTAAGATTTTGGCACAGCTGTTGCTAAATAGTCATTGTCAGGCGCAATCCTGAAAAAAATAAGCAAAAGGGGATTTTAAAATATTTAGGTTGAAGTTAGTTTAGGTTTAGTTAGTTAGTTAGTTAGTTAGAGTAAGTTTTTTTTGTGGGAGAAGATTAATTAGAGGGGAAAAAAAAGGTGAACGATTAAAGTTCACCTTTTTCTTTTATTAATTATTTCGATGTTGATTCAATATTATTCCATTGTTTAGATTCTTGTCGGGATAAACTTTAAACAGTTTCGTCTACATTTGCAAAAAATTAAAGAATGAGAATTGACGTTTTAACCATATTACCCGAATTACTTGTAAGTCCATTTAACCAATCGATGCTAAAAAGAGCACAGGAAAAAGGAATCGTTGAAATTAATGTGCACGACATACGCCCCTTTTCAAGTGACAAGCACAGGGGAGTTGACGACTATGCCTTTGGAGGAACTGCGGGAATGGTAATGATGATTCAACCCATTGAATCGGCAATATTGCATTTAAAAGCAGAACGGAATTACGACGAAATCATCTACATGACCCCGGACGCCAAAGTATGGAACCAAAAACAAGCCAACCACTTGTCGATGTGTGAAAACCTGATGATTCTCTGTGGACACTATAAAGGGGTGGACCAAAGAATCAGAGATCATTATATCACTAAAGAAGTTTCGGTTGGCGATTATGTCCTTACCGGAGGAGAACTTGCCGCTGCCATAATTGTTGACAGCATTGTACGTTTGATTCCAGGGGTCTTGTCCGACGAAACTTCTGCACTCATGGATTCTCATCAGGATGGACTTTTAAGCCCACCGGTATATACACGGCCGGCCAATTACAAGGGATGGACCGTACCCGAAGTATTACTTTCGGGCAATGAAAAATTAATTAATGAATGGCGCGAAAACCAGGCATACGAACTTACAAAACGTGTTCGACCTGACTTATTAGAGGAAGATTAAACTTTTTAACGTTTACATATACCTTTATAATCGCAAAACTTGCAGGTAGCCACCTTCGCAGTTTGCGTAAAAGGCACATCCACATCCACCAATTCTTCCAACAGAAGCTGAAGCCGGGACTCAAACTCAACGGCATTGGCCTGGTAAATTAACTGACCTCCTGAGAGTTGAAACGAAGGATTAAAATCTTCCATAAATACACTTCGTGCACCATAGACTGATGGCACAACAGGCAGTGTTACGTCCAATTGATTCACCACACAATTGGCATACAACATGGTCTGAAATGCCGCCTTGTTTTGTTGCTTCTCCGATTCAAATAATTTGTCCAATGAAGACAACTGATTTTCAGAAGCACCGGTCTTGTAATCAACTACCCGAATTTTATTGGCTGTTTGATCCAATCGATCCACTACACCTCCATATCGCACATTGGCTCTCTCTCCAAAGACATCAAGGTTAATACTATGTTCGTAGGTTTTTTCAAGGGAAAGAATTTTCAGGGGAGCAATTGTTTTATCGTACTTCAAAATACGTACAATGTATTTCAGAATAATATCGTATACCAGCAAATTACGGCCATTCAGCTCAAAGTTTCCTTTTTTAAAATATTCAGTTTGCAGCGCATGATTTAAGGCAAGGCTTAGCTTCTTCTTATCTTTTAAAATAGAATTAAAGTCAGCGGCATCCATTTCTTTACCAACAAAAGGGAGAAGTAATAATTCCAGTGCCTTATGCGCAACACGTCCAAAAATCAAATGATCGATATCTTCGCGAACTTCATCGGTTTCATTAATTCCTTCGATGTATTTAAAGAAAAAACTTAATTTACATTCCAGATATCGATTTAATGCGCTGGGCGAAATCCTTTTATTCAGCACAAAATTTTTAATTTTCAAAACCACCGGCTCGGTTTTTTCGACCAATATATTTTGCACAGCCCCGGGCTCAAAGTTGAATATCCCTTGTTTTTCATTTAAAACCAGGTGTTTTGCTTCAAATTTTAATTGTGTGGCAAAGCGACTCACTTCCCCACCCGACAATCCATCTGTACGCGAATCATAAACCATGGTCACTTTTTTCGCCCGCTGGATTAAACGGTAAAAATAATAGGCATACATGGCATTGCGCTGCTCAATTACCGGCAACCCAAAACCTTTGCGCAAGGAATAGGGAACAAACGAATGTCGATGTGAATTTCCAGGCAACTTATCATCATTGAATGACAACAGAATAAGGTTGTCAAAATCGAGACAACGCGTCTCTAGAAAACCCATCAATTGCACGCCCAACAGAGGCTCTCCTTCGAATGGGATGGTCAATCGATCGAGTTGACGAAGCAACAACTGGTAATAGAGCTTTTTTGAAAACAGTTTACCAATGTTTGTTCCATCGGCAAAAAGTGAATCGTGCAAACGATTAATGGATAAATACAATTGATACAACGACTCCTTCAAGATGTGATCGGTAGTGGTATTGGTCGCAAAAAAAGTCTTCAGAATCGTATGAAGATACTCCTTGCATTGCTGTGCTGTGGTTGGTAAGGCAAAAACAATGTTCAAAAAATCAACTTGTTCAAAATCGGTTCCGGTCAAATATATTTTATTTTCAGTTCGAATCTGTTCAACGAATTGATCACCGGCATGTCCAATAAATTCTTTCATTAAAGGATTACTCATCAAGGCCAATACATTTCGAAAATAAAAAACCAGTTCGCCATTTTTATTGAATCGACTATTTCGATCGACATCAATTAATCCTTTCAACAATGCATAAGCCGGCGAACTTTTCACCGGAAAGCCCATAGTTATATTTAAATCGGAAACACTATCAGGGATTGAATTCAGCATGGGAATCAGCAATGTTTCATCGCACAAGACCAAGGCCGTATTGTCGAATTGATTCGTCACCTGTTCTTTGTTCAAATCGAGCCAACTGGCAGCAAAATTAGCCTGGCCTGCAAATCCGGGAACTGCAACTACTTCAATCTCCTTTAACTGACTGAAATTCTGCGATGAAACATCAAAATCGTCCGGCATTGGAAATTTCAACATATTCTTATGAAGGAACAATGCGGCTTCATGCTGCTGTGCTTCCTTATAATAATCGTCGTAATCCCAAAAAAAACTGGCATTCGCTTTGGTTTGCAAAAATGAAAAAAGGTTTTCCTCACATTTATTCAAGGCATTAAATCCAACCAAGACATACCCCGCTTCCTGATCAAATTCATCCAAAGAACTGATGTGTTCCGCCATTTTCCGATACATCATCCCCTCGTAGGCCCATCCTTTTTGTTCGAGCTGAAGGTTGAATTTTTTATAGATCAGCAGTAATTTTCTCCAGATGTTCAGAAATT
Organism: Prolixibacteraceae bacterium; assembly: GCA_041821245.1. Lineage (GTDB taxonomy): Bacteria > Bacteroidota > Bacteroidia > Bacteroidales > Prolixibacteraceae > Roseimarinus. Next base: position 33,970 of record JBGUEP010000055.1, on the reverse strand, counting down.
CATCTTTAAAACCGGATTGCCGGGCCTGCAAAATATTTGACCAAAAGGTCGATAAGTACTGTATTTGCTCTTCATCCAGAAAATCCAGTCCATAATCAATCTCCTTTAAGGATTGTATATTGCTGAATAACTGCTTGGTATCCACTAAATACTTATCCACATCCTCAAAATCGGATAACAACATCTCACCCCAATAGTAAAAATCATCCAGCGATTCACCGGACTGAGTCAATTCCACAAAAACCTGATATAACTCCACAATCAGGACGTTATGATCAACCACCTTTAAACTTGAAAACTGTCCAACTAAATCAGAAATAGTGAGAACATTTGGCGAAAACAAGGGTTGCTGAATCAGTTGACTTAAATATTTCTGAAAGAACAAACCAGCTCTTCGATTAGGAAATACAACATTGAGGTGTTCCATTCCATTCGCATGTTGACTAAAAAGATACTCTGCAACATTTTTCAAAAATTTGCTCATTCAATCCGGATTTTAGCATCAAAGTAATTAAAACTTAACAAAAGATCGATCTATTTCAGACCAGATATTTTTCGCTTGAAAATAGCGAATAAAACCCATGATTTTAAAAAGAAGACGAATGTTTATCAATACGCACAAATTTACAAATACACTGTTTATGTTAAGGTATTTACTCAGCTACAAGTGAATAGTCATAAAAAAGCCCGTCGAAAACGTTTGCAGAAGATGTTGAGCATGTAAATTTTTAGTTAATTATTTTAAAAAAATTAAAATTAGTTATATCTTGCATGCAAATTTTAAAGAATGTTAAGAATATAATCTTCCTTTTCTCTTTATACCATCATCTTTTTTCTGATCTAACTAAACTATGAACAGCCGGGTTATCAATTGATAACCCGCTTTTTTTGTGTATAAAGCAGTATAATTTGTATATTACGTGCATTCATTCCAATTAAAAAACAAACATTTGTCACATTACTATGAAAAAGGTGATATTATTAATTTTCATGCTTGTTTTTTGTGAAACACAGGTATTTTCACAAAAGGAAAAAAGCATTGATCCACTTCAACATCACACCGAAATGGTGAAGATGTTGAAGAAAAATGAAAAACAACTCAAAAGAAGATCGAGGAGATCATTATTTCAAAATTCATTGTTAAAATCAGCAGCTCTTGTTGAAACAGGCGACACAGCCAAATGGAAATCAATTGGCCCTGACTACCGGATTACCAATTCGACATCGAGTACCATTGGACAAGGCAGGATTGCCGCCCTATGGGTGGATCCGGTCAATTCGAATCACATTCTGGCCGGTGCAAGCTCAGCGGGTGTTTGGGAAACCAAAAACGGTGGAGACTCCTGGATTTCTATAACATCAGAGGTAGTCACCGGTGGTGTCTGGGATATTGCTGTGGACAAAAACAATCCCTCCACAATATATATTGCCACCAAAAACAGGTCGAACGGAACCCTCAAATGGCATGAAGGATATTCCATGGGACTTTTCAAATCAACAAACAGTGGAGTCAGCTGGGAAAAACTCCAAATTGTATATCAGCCTGATGAATATTTTGAAAAGATAGTGATCGATCCCAACAACTCTGAAGAAATTTATGCATGCTCCAGCCAGGCAATTTATCATTCAAACGATGCGGGACTCTCCTGGAAGGAAATATTAAGAACGGAAAAAGGCAAGCTAAACAACCTTTTATTTCAACCAAACGAATCATCAGTTTTATACTCTAGCGGTGACAATCAACTGTTCAAAACGGAGGACAAAGGATTAACCTGGATTGATCTCAAAAACAAACTACTGGGTGTATTTGAAAACGCTTTAATCTCCATCGCAGTAGATGAAACAAAACCAAACTATTTGTATGCCTTCTATTCTGATTTAAAAAACAAAAACTGGGAACAAACACCAAATCAAATTGAACTATCCAAAAATGGTGGTTTGACCTGGGAAGTGCTGACCAGTGAAAAGCTGTCAGGGATTTCGCATACTCAGCTGATACGGATTGCACCTGGTGGCGAAATTTTTGCGGGCGGAATCACTTTAAAAAAAGCAAATAACAACGGTTCCAAATTCATTAGTCTAAACAAAAACGGCATTCACAGTGACCTGCACGAAGTAGTTTTTCCTGATGAATCGAATCCTGAATTTGTAATTGCAGCAACAGATGGCGGTGTTTTTAAATCGATCAATGGCGGTCTAAATTGGGAATGCATCAATGGCAACCTAACAACAAATGAATTTTACGGAATAGACATTCACGAAAATAATCCGGGAGTAATGATCGGTGGCACGCACGATTGTGGCAGCTATTACCGAGATACGGACGGAGAATGGAATTATGTATATGGAGGAGATGGTGGTTCATCGCTGATTAGCCAAAGCAATGAAGAGGTCTTTTTTGTAAGCTCTAACACCAATGTTAAAAATTTCAACAATAAAAAAATACTAAAATTCAGAGCTCAACTTTATGAATACGATTCTCCAATTGTGATGGATCCCATTTATTCAAATGTCATTTACATCCAGACAGATCAGGTTCCGCGAATTTCAAAGAGCCCGAATTCATTGTTCAATAAATACCAGATTTACGATGATTCAATTTCAGTAACAACACTCGATAAAGAATGGAATGCAGCTCAGGCCATTGATATTTGCTTTTCGGATCCCAAAACAATCTATTATGGCATGTGGTCACCCTGGTCATCATCAAAAATAAAAAGAACCACTGACGGTGGAATTTCCTGGGAGGAAGTGAAATATGATGGAATTGAAGAAATTTGCAAAACGGAAAAAATTACTGCCATTTATGTTCACCCTTACTATCCCAATCAATTGTGGATCACCTTTAGTGGTTTTGAAAAAGACAACAAAATATTCTTTTCAGATAACTATGGAGAATCGTGGTCGAATACCTCTGGTACAAGTTTACCGAATGTTCCGGCTCAATGCATTGGTTACGATTTCAAAAACGGCCAGCTTTATCTTGGAACTGATGCCGGATTGTATTCCAAAGCAACAAGCGATGCAGAATGGACCTATTGTGAAGGTTTTCCAAAAACCATTGTTAGTGGCATCAAATTGAATAAATTGAGTGGCGACCTCGTTGTAGCAAGCTATGGTGCCGGTGTGTGGCAAAAAAACATCTGGACAGAAACAAAATAATCGAACTTCTGATGCTGTTGATTGTCTGATCGTATGCGCCTATGCGCGTTTTCGGTATTTAAGTATAGCAAACGAGAGCATCAGGATTCCAAAAACAAGGGTAAACCGGATATGCGGTAGTATATCTTTAAAACCAGCTCCTTTAAGCAGCACCATTCTGGTGACATCAATGAAGTAGCTGATTGGATTAATCAGATTGATCACTTGAGCCCAATGTGGCATACTTTGGACTGAAGTAAACACACCACCCATCATGATAAAAACCATCATGAAAAAGTAGCCAATAAAAAGCACCTGTTGCTGTGAATCGGCAAAGGTGGAGATGAGCAATCCTACGGCTAATATACCAACCAGATAAAGTGAAGCAAAGCTGAATAACACCAATAGACTTCCTTCCATTGGAAGTTTAAAAACAACTCGGGCAATGATTAAGCCAAAAGCTAAATCAAATAAACCGATTACCCAAAACGGAATTAACTTACCGGCAATCAATTGATACTTTTTAATGGGCGTAACATTTAACTGCTCCGTTGTTCCCATTTCCTTCTCCTTCACCAAATTCATTCCGGAAAGAAACATTCCAATAATGGTGACCAAAATAACAAGAATCCCGGGCGCCATAAAGTGTTTATAATCGAGTGAATCGTTGTACCAAAACCGCACAATTGGCTGAATAGTTCCTTGCGCTTCTATCTTTGCCAGGCCAAAGGTTTCTGTAATGATCTTTCGATTGAATTCAAAAATTACCATTTGGGCATATCCCGTGGCAATTTCGGCGGCCGAGCCATTGATGGCGTTTGCAATTAACTGCAAACCTGCCTTATCGTTCCGAATCAAAGACTGCTCAAACTGAGCCGGAATTTTAAGAACAATATCGACTTTGTTGCTTTTCATGAGATAGTCGGCCTCCTCTTCATTAAATGTAGTGGCCGTAATTTTGAAAAATGGTGATCCGGAAAATTTATTGACCAGACCTCTTGAGGTTTGACTCATATCCTGATCGATGATCAAAAGGTGTGCATTTTTAACATCCAAATTGGCAGCATATACCAAAATAAGCATTTGCATGACAGGGATCATTAATATAATAATGAGCATGCGTTTATCCCTTAAAATTTGAATAAACTCTTTTTGAAGTATATAGAATAATGTTCGCATATCTTTTTAATAATTAGTCAATGATCAATAGGAAGAAGCTTAGGCCAACCTGATTTTGAACTTTTTTACAGTTACGAAAACAATTACAGCAGTCATCCCAGCTAAAATGAGCGTTTCTTTCAGCACAAATTTGAATCCCACACCTTTCAGCATTATGTCCTTCACAATTACATTGAACCAACGTGCCGGCATGATTGCACTAAACCATTGCAATACTTTTGGCATATTTTCGATGGGGAAAATAAAGCCGGACAGTAGCATGGTAGGCAGCATTAAACCAATCATGGAAATAAACATGGCAATCAATTGATTTGGGGCCATGGTTGAAATCAAAATCCCTAGACTCAAGGCCAGAAATATGAACAGAAAACATTCTGCCAGCAGCAAAGTTAAACTACCATTAATGGGCATTCCAAACACCATGTTCCCCATGGCGATAATGATAATGGCATCGACAAAGGCGATGAGCAGGTAGGGTACAACTTTCCCGATAATAATTTGAATGGGTCTTAAGGGCGAAACCAATAAAATTTCCATGGTTCCCAGTTCTTTTTCACGCGTAATGGAGATGGATGACATGAGCGCTGAAATCAACATCATGATCATGGCCATCAAGCCGGGTACGAACATAAAAACGCTGCGGGCTTCTTCGTTATAAAACATTCGAACATTGGTAATGATTTGCATTGGCGCATTTTGTAAAGGATATTCTTCCTTCAGAAATGAATTCACAATGTTTTGAGTGTACGTGGTCACCATACGGGCCACATTGGGATCGCTGGCATCGGCATACAATTGCATCGCAGCCGTTCCTTCGCGCTCCAGTTTTTCAGCAAATCCGGCTTCAAAAACAATGACTTCCTTGATTTTGCCCTTTTGAAATATTTCTTCAATTCCCTGATCACTTTGTAAATCTTCCTCCAGTAAAAAATAACCACTCGACGACAATTTATTAATGATTCGCATGGTCACATTATCCTTCGACTGATCATAAATACCAATGCTTACATCCTGAATTTCAGTTCGCACAACAAAACCGAACAACAGCAATTGTGAAATTGGTATTCCCAAAATAATGATCAAAGTTCGCGGGTCGCGCAATATGTGGTAAAATTCTTTCTTTATAAATCCCAGAAATCTATTCATATAACATAGTCATTAAGTCCTTATTTATTGGCTATAAGCAATTGGCCGTTAGCTATAAGCTATTGGCTGATAGCTATAAGCCATTAGCCATCACTCTACATTCTTTGCTTTACGGGCCAATTGCAGGAAAACTTCATCCATATTAGCGGCACCATAAGTTTTCATCAACTCAGCCGGGGTATCCAGAGCATCAATTCGACCATCCACCATAATAGAGACACGGTCGCAATATTCAGCCTCGTCCATGTAATGGGTGGTTACAAATACGGTGATTCCCCGCGATGCAGCTTCATAAATTAAAGCCCAAAACTGTCGACGGGTAATGGGATCAACACCTCCGGTTGGTTCGTCTAAAAAGACGATTTTAGGATCGTGAATGAGTGCAATCAAAAAGGCCAATTTCTGTTTCCAGCCCAAGGGAAGAGAACCTACCAGCTTATTTTTAATATCAGGCATCTGCAATTGATTGAGCAATTGTTCCTGCTTTTGTTTGCGCACTTTCCAGGCAATTCCATAAATACCTGCATAAAAACGAATGTTTTCGGCAACCGTTAAATCTTCGTACAATGAAAACTTCTGGCTCATGTAACCAATACTTTTTTTAATCAACTCGCTTTGCTTGTACACATCGAAACCATTCACGCTTAGAATTCCTGAAGTAGGATTTGACAAACCACATAGAATTCGCATTGCCGTGGTCTTACCAGCTCCATTGGCGCCAAGAAATCCAAAAATCTCGCCCTTATATACATCGAAGGTCAGGTGATCGTTGGCCACAAAGTTTCCGAACTTCTTGACCAAATCTTTTACTTCGATGACTTTTTGGTTTTGTACCATACTATTTAATTTCTACTCATCAAATCCATAAAAACATCCTCAATACCTGAAAACCCAGCTTCGATGACCATGTTGCCGTGTTGCTTGCCTTGAATGAATTCCTCCACCATTTCCCTGCTCACCTTTTCATTTGGAGTTAGGTGCAGAAACTGTCCAAAGGGATATACGGCTTCGGTGTGTGACCAGGCACTTAAATCGGTGAGCAACTGATAGGTATTGTCTGATTTCACCTTCCAAATGTTTTTGCCAAAGTGTTGTACTATTTTTGCAGGTTCGTCAACGGTCATGATTTCACCATTTTGAATTAAAGCTACCCTATCGCATCGTGAAGCCTCGTCCATATAAGGCGTTGAAACAAATATGGTAATTCCCTGACTTTTCAAATAATCAAGAATATCCCAAAATTCACGCCGGGAAACGGCATCCACACCGGTGGTTGGTTCATCTAATACAAGTATTTCAGGTTTATGAATCAATGCACAGGAGAGGGCCAGTTTTTGTTTCATTCCACCGGAGAGTTTTCCTGCTCTGCGGTTTTTGAAAGGTTCTATTTGCTTGTAAATGCCTTCAATCAAATGATAGTTCTCCTGAATTGTAGTTCCAAACACCGATGCAAAGAAATTCAGATTTTCCTCCACAGTTAAATCCTGATAAAGTGAAAAACGACCGGGCATGTAGCCCACCATTCTTCGCACTTTTTTGTATTCCGAAACCACATCTAACCCATTCATCTCAACCGATCCGGATTCCGGTAACAAAAGTGAAACCAGAATTCTGATCAGTGAAGTTTTCCCGGCACCATCAGGACCAATAAGGCCAAACAGTTCATTGGAGTTAACTTCAAGCGAAATGCCTTTTAAGGCTTTAACATCGCCATAACTCATTGATATATTATCGAATTTAATCATGCTAAATCAAGATTTATAGTCATCAGTCAATAGTCATTAGCAATTTTTTTTGCCTTTTCTAATGACTAATGACCAGTGACTTATTATTGTGGCATTACAACATTGGTAATGACCATTTCGCCGGGCATGCCAATTTTCAAACGTCCATCATTTTTCACCATTACCTTAACGGCATAAACCAGTTTCACACGTTCTTCCTTGGTTTGAATCACTTTTGGCGTAAATTCAGCTACGCTCGAAATCCATGAAATCCTTCCATCCAATTCGCTTTTTGCCTCTTTGCCATTATCAATAAGCACTTTAACATTTGAATCTAATTTAATTTGCTGTAATTTATCTCCGGTTATATAGCAACGCAATTCAAGGGAAGATAAATCGGCCACTTTAAACAAAGGTTTTCCGGCAACTGCCATTTCTCCGGCTTTCACGTATTTTTCCAATATCACCCCTTTAACAGGACTGTAAATTTTACATTTTGAAAGTTGATACATCAGCACATTTTTATTCTCCAACAGAACTGCCGCTTCTTTTTGGATGGAAGTAATTTGTGTTTTAGACGCATCAATCTGCTTTTCTATAAGTTTCAATTGCCCGTCCAGATCTTCTTTCTGTTGCTGAGTAGCCACACCGCTGTCAAACAACTTATTGACACGGTCGACATTCACTTTCAAATTTTGTTTTTGTTGAATTTGTGCGGCAATTTGAGCCTTCACTCCGGCAATTTTTGATTGAACTGCTGCGACTTGTGCATCCAGTTGATTCATTTGCAACACAACAGGAATGGTATCGATCACCCCTAATAATTTATTGGTGTTTACAGTACTACCCTCTTCAAGCTGCAAACTGAGTAATTTTCCGGTGGCTTCGGATGCAACAATTACATCCTGTACTTCGAAGTTACCATAGGCATCGGATAAATCGCTGCGGTGATCACATGAAAACAATGCGGTAAGCATGATGAGATAAGGAAATATTTTTTTCATTTTAATCGCTTTTGAATGTTAATATCCTAAAATTGAATTGTAATTGACAATGGCTTGTATCAGTTGTATTTTATGCATTTCCAAATTGATTTGAGCCACTGTTTGTGCGTTCAAATCGATAAGATAATCAGTGGAAGTTATGATCCCGTTGAGCAATTCAGCGGAAGCACTTTCGGCAATTGCTTTTCGACCGATGACCATTTTTTCATCCGTCTGGATCAGTTCCTTCAAATTATTGATTTTTTCTGCGGCATCAACTTTCTGCAAGGCTTGTTTTTGTAAAAAATCATTTTGAAGTGTTGCAATCATTGCTCTGTTTTGAATGTTAATTTCACGATTGCGCTGTGAGTTCTTCCAATCAATAACACGCCAATTAAGACCCAGCCCAACAATATAGTAAGGTGCAAATTCATTGCTCAACATGTTAAATCCAGGCTTCCCATATCCCGCCTGTCCAAAACCAAAAAACAAAGGATTACGGGTGGCTTTCAACAATTTATCGCCGGAATTGAGCTCTAGCGTTTGCAAATTGAAATATTTTAGTTCTGGACGCAATTGTTCTGTCTGCTTGTTCAAATTTTCCGGCACTATTAAGTTTGTATTTTCGTCCAAACTCTGTCCGGTAAGAATTCCCAGCATTTCGAGAAACGAACGTTTTTGTGAAGATAAGGCCATCATTTTCTGATCCATCAACAGGTTTTCCATTTCCAACTTGAGCTTCTCTTTTTCGCGGGCAGCACCCAGGCTAATGGCACTTCCCAATTTCTGAATTTGGCTTTCGAGCACAGCCTGCTGAGCCTGCAATACTTTCAGGTTATTGTCAGCCATTAGATTTCCAAAAAAGTAAGCATCAACCATGGTGTATACCTGCTGAATTTCAATTTCAAGTTTTTGAACATCCGATTCCAGCCCCGCCAATTCCAACTCTTTTTTCGATTTGGTCATTCCTCCATCCCAAATGGTTTGTTTTACATCGAGATACATTTTGTACTGATCTTTCGAAACCGGATCGAAGGAAAAATTGGGGATGGGCAAATTAATTTCAATTACATCGGACTGATAGGTGGCCTGCCCTTTCAAGTCGATTTGAGGCAGATAATTCGACTGTGTATTCCTATTTTTCAGCTCTGCAATTTTGTTCAAAACTTCCACCTGCTTCATCTTGGGGAAATTCTCCCGAGACAAGTCCCTGCATTCATTTAGCGTAAGCCTTGTTTGCGAAATTCCTGATAAGGGAATTAGCAACAGTAAAACCATTAGAATTGATAATTTATTCATTGTTATAGGATTTAATTCATCAAAAATCATCGTCGGGGTTTTCATCAAATTTAACAGCATCAAGATCAATTGAACCACTAATAAATTTCATCAGGAAATCGGTCCGTTCAGCGAGAAACTGATCGTAAACCACATCGCTATTTTCAAAAAACAAGCGTTGAAAAAGAGGTCGTGCGATGTGAGGGAAAAGTGTCATCCCCAAAATATTTGCAATCATGTGCTGCCCAAGGAATTCAGTATCTTCAGATTGCGGAATCCGATGCTGATTCTTTTTAAGCATTTCTGCCGGATCCACATCTTGGGACTTCATAAATGCAGCAAGTTTATCAGGATGTTGCCATATCTCATGAAAAAAGAATTGGGGCAAAAATGGATTTTGTCGAAAAGTATTATTGTAAAATTCAATAAATGAGCCAATTACCTCCTGCAAATTCTGAGTGTTTTTCACCTGCTGCGAAAATCTCGGAATAATTTCCATAGCAATATCCTGAAAAACAGCATCGAACATTTTCTCCTTTGATCGAAAATAATAATGCAATAAGGCTTTATTAATCCCAGCCCGATCTGCTATTTCCTGCATCCGTGCCCCATCCATGCCTTTTTCAATAAACACTTCGCGTGCTGCCTGAATAATTTTTTGCTCAGTATCCTCTTTTAATTGATTCATACTTTTTAGTATTAACCGTTTGGTTAAATCGCTTGGTCAAAAGTAAATATCATTTTATCAATTTCAAAACAATTAACCATTCAATTTAACCGCTTGGTTAATTTTTTAAAATATATATAACAGACAATGCTTTTTAGTACTCTGTTGTATCCGCAAAATATTTACATAACTTTAATCCAACATTTGGAACAAAACCCTAATCGACAATTAAATGAAAACACTTCCATCTAATAATCAAAACATTATCACCTTTCAATACTATAAGACTGATTTTGGCGAACTGATTTTGGGCTCCTTTAAAAATCAATTGTGCCTGGTCGATTGGCGCTATCGAAAAATGAGAACAGCTATTGATAGTCGCATTCAAACAGCATTAAATGCCGATTTTAAAGAAGGAAGCACCCAAATTATTGATGAAACAAAAAACCAATTGAATCAATATTTTCAGCAAAACCGAAAAGAATTCACCGTACCTTTACTGTTCGTGGGCACCGATTTCCAGAAAAGTGTTTGGGAAGCCTTACAGCAAATTCCTTTTGGTTCTACCATGACCTATTTAGCACTTTCCAAAAAATTAGCCAATGAAAAAGCAGTCAGGGCGGTAGCATCGGCCAACGGAGCAAATGCCATCTCAATCATCGTACCCTGCCACCGAATAATTGGCAGTGACGGAAATTTGGTAGGTTATGCTGGTGGGCTTTCTACTAAAAAGAAACTTTTAGCATTGGAGGGTGCTGTGAGTGTAGCACAATTGAATCTTTTTTAAAATTCAAAAAATCATAAAAAACTATTGATTAGGCTTTAAATATTTTTTTGATCAATAAGATTTGATTATTCTAAGAACATTCCTAATTTCAGGGCACTATAAATAACCTAAATTTTTTATTAATAGATTAACTAATGGACAATAAACAAAACAAAAATGTTTCAAGACGCAGATTCCTTGGAACGACTGCTTTAGGTGCAGCAGGAATCGCATTATTTCCTTCGATGGTGGCCTGTACACCAAAAAAAGAAGGTGATGAAATCCGAATGGGTTTTATTGGAATGGGCCAGCAAGCCATGTTTTTAATGAATGGTTTCATCAACATTGAAGGTGTTAAAATCGTTGCCGGTTGTGATGTTTACGGTGTTAAACGCAAACGTTTCGAAAAAAAGATACAAACCTTTTACACTGAAAAAGGCCTTGAACCAGAAGCACAAACCTACGAGAAATATCAGGACCTTCTTCAACGCAAGGATATTGATGCCGTTGTTATTGCTGTTCCCGATCATTCTCATGCTATGATTGCAATTGCAGCCATTAAAGCAGGCAAGGATGTATATTTGGAAAAGCCACTGACGTTTACCATTAAAGAGGGGCAGGAATTAAGAAGAGTTGTTCGCGAAAGCAACCGTATTTTAGGTGTTGGTAGCCAACAGCGTTCTGATCCAAACTTTCAGCATGCCGTTCAGTTGGTACAATCAGGTGCTTTAGGACAGGTTCAAAAAGTGAATGCCTATGTTGGCGCTCCTCCGATTCCCTACAATTTACCCGAAGAAACATTACCTGAGGATCTGAATTGGGATTTATGGCTGGCTAATTTACCAACTCCAATTCACTACAATGCACAATTAGACCCACCCATCACAGTTGATCCCGACCAAAACGAACAATTCTGGGGTGGCTGGCGCTGGTACAAAGAAATGGGCGGAGGTTTTACCACCGACTGGGGAGCACACATGTTTGACATTGCACAATGGGGATTGGACATGGACAAAAGTGGTCCGGTCGAAATTTCACCCATTGGTGACGGCACTGAATTTATGCAATTTAAATATGCCAATGGTGTTGTCATGACTTCGGAACCATTTGACGAAAAACGCACAAAAGGGGTGAAGTTTGAAGGTACAGATGGCTGGATCGAAGTTTCGCGTGGACATTTTGCAGCCTCCGACGACAAACTCCTACCTGCTGACAAAGTAGAATCAGATGGACCATACGAAACCAAAGTTCCTCACCTGGTTAATTTTATCCAATCAGTGAAAGATCGGGTTGATCCAACAGTTCCCGTTGAAACAGGCCACCGCAGTTGTACCGTTTGCAGCCTTGGTAACATTGCCTGCGATTTACAGCGCACACTACAGTGGGATCCTGCTACCGAAACCTTCGTGAACGACGAAGATGGCGCTGCTACCGCAAAATTGCATTACCAATACCGCGAAGGCTGGAGTTTGCTATAAGTTTACTAGTCAGTAGATTCAAATAAAGCACTTGTCGATCAAATTATTATTGATCAACAAGTGCTTTCTATTTCTAGTGAATTAGATTAATTTCGCACAAAACCGATTTGCTATGGCCATAAAAATCGCACTGATCCTATCAATTGTTTTGCAATTTGCCGCTGCCATTATTGCCCTGTCACTCACCAAACGCACCAAAACGAATATTGCGTGGTGGCTTATTTCTATTGGTTTTCTGTTTATGGCTTTTCGCCGGGTGTTCGAGCTTTTTCAGGTTTACGATGTAGCCAACCGATTAACTTCCTTGTTGCTCAGTAGCTGGATTGGCGTACTCATTTCTGTTATTATGCTTCTTAGTTTGATGTTTATTAAACGAATATTTAATATTCAGAAGCAACTCGACGATCTGAGAAAGACAAACGAAGCCAGGGTTCTATCTGCCATTATCAAAACTGAAGAAACTGAACGTCAAAACTTTGCGAAGGAATTACACGATGGACTAGGCCCTCTTCTTTCTTCAGTAAAAATGGCAATCTCCTCAGTAAATACATTTGAATCCACAAAACGGGAAGTTTTGGTAAACGCTGAAAAATTAATTGATGAGTCCATTCAATCCTTAAAAGAAGTATCAAACAAACTTAGCCCACACATTTTGAATAATTTCGGACTTCGAAAAGCGATGAAATCATTCATTGTCAAGTTACAAATTCTCAAAAGCCCGTTGATCCATTTTAATAGTAATATCGAAAATCAACGCTTTTCATATAACATTGAGGTGGTACTATACCGTGTAATGTGTGAACTGATTGCCAACACACTAAAACATGCCCATGCGAATAATATTTACATGGATTTACTGGTCGATCAACAATCCATCCACCTGAAATACATTGACGATGGAATTGGCTTTGATGCTGAAAAAAACAATTTAATTCAAAAAGGGTTTGGTTTTTCAAACATTTCATCACGAATTACATCACTGAATGGGAACTTTGACGTTTACTCTAAAATTGGAGAAGGCGTTCAGGTGCAAGTACTTATAAACTTAGAAGGATATGCAAAAAATTAGCATAATGCTGGTGGATGACCATCAACTTTTTCGTGAGGGTTTGCGGCTCTTACTGGGCAATTTCGACTATGTAGAAAAAATAAGCGAAGCATCTAACGGTGAAGAATGTCTGCTGCTTTTGAAAGAGCAAAGTCCTGAAGTTGTTTTTATGGATGTAGATATGCCGGTTTTAAATGGTGTTGACGCTTCAAAAAAAGCCTTAGCGCTTTATCCTCAATTAAATATCATTGCTTTATCGATGTACTCCGACGAAGAATACTATTCAAGTATGATTGATTCTGGGGTCAAAGGTTTTATCCTTAAAAACTCAGGTATCCAGGAAGTGGAAAATGCGATGCTAAAGGTTTTAAGTGGGAAAAATTATTTCTCTCAGGAAATTCTATCCTCAATTTTAAAAGGTATCAGCCGCAAAAAAAACATTCTACAAAACATAGATCTCTCTGAAAGAGAAATTGAAATTTTATACCAAATTTGTAAAGGATGGTCCAATCAGGAAATTGCAGATAACCTCTATATCAGTAAACGTACCGTTGACAAACATCGTGAGAACATCCTCTCTAAAACCAATTCAAAAAATACTGCAGGCTTGGTGATGTATGCCATAAAAAATAAGATTGTCGAAGTTTAGATTTTCGCTACGTTTTTAAACGTATTCCTTGCGTACAATTACCTAGTTACTGATTACGTTTTAAAGCGGTTTCATCCTTTGATAAGAGCACCTACTTTCGTTTCGTTAAACTTCAGATGATTTGAATGAAACGAAAAACCGCTACAACTCTGCCAATATTTATTGCTTTACTCTTTGCCCTGACGCCTTCAAGCGCACAATTTAAAATCGATGCCCAATTGCGTGATAGAGGAGAACTGCGCAATGGCTATCAAGCTTTGGCACCTGAAGGTGCAGTTCCATGCATGCTGATTTCGCAAAGAATGCGTTGCTCTTTTCAGTACGAAACGGAAGACTTAAAACTTATATTTACACCTCAAGATGTCCGAATTTGGGGCGATGAACAACTTTCCAGCTCTACAGGAGTTTATGGCGACGATGCCTCCCTTACCTTATTTGAAGGATTTGCCGAATTAAAACTAAACAAAGATCTTTCGTTTTCATTAGGAAGGCAACAACTGGCCTACGACAATCAACGTTTACTCTCGGCACGCAACTGGAATCAAAATGGGATGGCTTACGACGCCGCAGTAATTAGCTACCATGATCAAACCTGGAATGCTAATTTGGGTGGATCATGGAATACGTTTAAGGAAAGTTCATTGAATAATTTTTATCCTTCAAAAAGAATTAAAAGCCTCAATTTCCTAAGGCTTAACCGTACACTCAATACTAGTCTTAATCTGTCATTTCTTCACATTTCATCAGGATCTACGGCAACCGACACCACCAATACCCTCTTCTTCAAGCATACCACCGGCTTTTATTCCCAATTCAAAACTGAAAAAATTAATATCTGGGCCGATGCCTATTATCAATACGGAAAATCACAAAAAGAGATGAAAGTTAAGGCCTTCCTTTTTGATGCTGATGCCAGTTATCGATCCGGCATATTGCATTGTGGTGTAGGCTTTGGGTATTTGTCGGGAAACCCAATAAGCGGAAATGGCCAAACTTCGGAGCAACTTTTTGATCTCCTTTACGGAACTCGTCACAGTTATTTTGGAGGTCTTGATTTCTTCAACAATATCGCTACGTCAACCGTGCAGGCAGGATTAATCGACTACTACTTTTATCTGGACCTATCCCTTTCAAAACAGCTTGTTGTGATCAATACCGGACATTATTTTCAACTAGCTCAAATAAATTCTTCAAGCCCTGCCAATAAAAATTTGGGGTTTGAAAACGATTTCCTTGTAAAATACAAAATGAACTCATGGAGTAATCTGGAAACAGGTTTTCTATTTATGTTACCAACAACCTCGCTAAAAGCAATTCAAGGACTTAACGAAAGTGAATTTACTCACTTCGTCTATTTGCAATTAACCATTGTCCCAAGCTTATTCAACTCTAAGAATTAACAACAATTTAAAATCCAAATAATGAAATCAATTGTCCTATTTTTAATAACAATTCTTTTACTAAGCGCCTGCGTATCGCAGAAGAAAAAAGAAAATACCATCAGTATTTCCGGTGCCTTTGCATTGTATCCTCTGGTGGTTCAATGGGCTGAAGAATATAAAAAAGAAAATCCCGATATCCGCTTTAACATTTCGGGTGGCGGAGCTGGCAAAGGAATGACGGATGCCCTCTCTGGAACAGTTGATTTAGGCATGTTTTCGCGCGAGATTTCGCCTGAAGAAATCAACAAAGGAGTATGGTGGGTGGGCCTAACTATAGATGCTGTATTGCCCACCATTAGTGCAACAAATCCCTATTTACCCCAACTGAATAAAAGAGGATTGACTCGTCAGGAATTCGTTGATATCTTCATTACCGGATCAATTCAAAATTGGAGCGATTTACTCAAGAATACGGAGCCAACAAACATGGTTGCTTATACACGTTCTGATGCTTGTGGAGCAGCTGGCACCTGGGCTCAATACCTTGGAGGAATGCAGGAAGATTTGAAAGGAATTGGAATTTTTGGCGATCCCGGTTTAGCCGAGGCGGTTGGGAAAGATGCCTTTGGAATAGCCTACAACAATACCATTTATGTGTACGATATTGGCACAGGCAAAAAAAGGCCCGGTATTGAAGTGATCCCAATTGACATTAACGAAAATGGCTTCATCGACCCAGATGAGGATTTCTACAGCACCTTTGAATCGATGCTACAGGCCATAGCCGATGGTCGTTATCCTTCGCCTCCTGCCCGTGAATTGTATTTTGTAGCCAACGGAAAACCACAACGAAAAGCCACCATCGATTTCATACGCTGGACCCTTACTAAAGGCCAGAATTTCGTAAAGCAAGCCGGTTATGTTCCCATTGATGAACAAGTCCTTCAACAATACATTGAAAAACTGAAATAATATGTTATTTCGAAGGTACATCATCGACAAAATAAACAGTGTCTGGATGCTAATTTCCATAATCAGCATCCTTACACTACCTCTTTTTATTGGGATTATACTTTTCATAAAATCTCAACCTTTGCTCGAAACCAATACATTTTGGGAGCTCATCAGCTCACCAGTTTGGATGCCACATCAAGGAAAATTTGGGTTTTGGGCATTTATATCCGGATCGTTTTACGTCACCTTCCTTTCCTTTATTTTTGCCGCCCCGGTTTGTTTGCTTTCGGCCATTTACCTGACCCAATTTGCCTCAAGCCAACTCATGCGCCTGATGTATCCGGTGATTGATATTCTGGCAGGTTTACCTTCTGTAATTTATGGAGTTTGGGGAATTTTGATCATCGTACCGTTTACGGCAAAAGTTGTAGCACCGCTGTTTCATTTTAGCACTTCGGGATATACCATACTATCGGGTGGAATTGTTTTGGCCATCATGTGCATACCCTATATGCTCAACATGTTAATCGAAGTTTTCAAAACCGTTCCAATTGGCCTGAAAGAAGCCTCCTTATCCTTGGGTGCCTCGTACTGGGAATCGATAAAACACGTAGTGATCCGAAAAAGTTATCCGGGCATCATCTCTGCTTTTGGTTTGGGAATGGCTAAGGCATTTGGTGAGACCATTGCGGTAATGATGGTCGTAGGCAACCGGATACAAATTACTGCGAACCCTTTAGAAGCCGGTTATCCTCTACCCGCCTTAATAGCCAATAATTATGGCGAAATGCTATCAATTCCAAAATACGACTCAGCACTGATGTTTGCTGCCTTATTGCTTTTAGGGATCATCCTCATCATTAACCTAATTTTTAGGTATTTTATTTTAAGAACGCAGCAAGTATGAAACAAAGGAAGCAAATTGAAGAGAAATTTTTTTACAGGCTGTCGGCTTTTGCCAACTATTCATTGATCCTGATTTTGGCTTTTATCATTCTGATCATTTTTGTAAAAGGATTTCATGCCCTTTCGTTCGAAATGATCTTTAAAGCCCCTAAAGGTGGATATTATTATGGCGGCGAAGGTGGCATATTAAATGCCATTGTTGGTTCTTTGTACATTGCCCTGGGCGCCACATTAATTGCCATCCTGTTCGGTATTCCTGCCGCTTTGTTCATCAATGTTCAGTTGGTACGTTATAAACGTACACAGCATACCATACGTTATTTCATGGATGCCTTATGGGGAATACCGTCAATAGTTTATGGAGCATTTGGTTTTACCTTAATGCTTTATTTAGGTTTAAACGCTTCGCTGTTAGCGGGAATTATTACGGTTGCATTACTGATCACTCCAATTGTCATACGAACTTTTGATGAAGTATTATGCACTATTCCAATTGGCTTGCAGGAAGCCACCATGGCACTTGGATCTACGAAAACCGAAACCGCCTTTAAAATGATGCTCAAACAAGGTTTTCCCGGTTTCATTACAGCTGTTTTACTGGCTTTTGGACGTGGCATTGGCGACGCAGCTTCGGTGCTATTTACTGCGGGTTATACCGACCTTATTCCCGTTAATTTAGATGAACCTGCCGCTACCCTACCTCTTGCCATCTTCTTTCAACTCAGCTCACCCATTCCGGAAGTGAGAGAACGAGCATTTGCTGCTGCCACGGTCTTAACTGTAATCATCCTCATCATAAGCCTTTCAGCAAGATTTTTATCCACAAAATATTCTAAATCGAACATTAAATAAATCGCATCATGTTTAGCACATTCAACGAAACATTAACCATGCCTGCACCGGTTTTAATCCACAAACCACACCAAACAGAAACCGCCATTCGCATTCGAAACTTAAATGTGAAAACCAGTGAAAATGTGATCTTAAAGAACATCAATCTGGAAATCCCCAAAAACAAAATTACTGTTCTGTTAGGACCTTCGGGTTGTGGTAAAACCACTTTGCTAAAATCGATGAACCGCCTGACCGACTTGTATCGGGAATTGCAAGTTTCGGGTAACATATACATTGGAAACGACGATATGCTCAACACGCCAAAGGATTTATCGGAGTTGCGTCAGAAAATGGGATTGTTGTCGCAACGACCATTTCCTCTACCGGTTTCGATATACAAAAATGTAGCTTACGGAATAAAGCTGAAAGGCATACACAATCGAAAACTGCTCGATTACAAGGTTGAAAAACACCTTCGGGAAGTTGGTTTATGGGACGAAGTGAAGGACCGTTTGCATAAACCGGCCAACAGTTTATCCATTGGACAGCAGCAAAGGCTATGTTTGGCCCGAGGACTGGCAGTTAAACCAACCATCATCCTGGCCGATGAACCTACTTCGGCCCTCGATCCAATTTCCAGTAAAATAATAGAAAACTTGTTTCGTGATATAAAAAACCATTACACCATTATTCTGGTTACTCATGTTTTACGCCAGGCCGTTCGTTTGGCCGACCATGTGGTATTTATGTACTACGGTGAAATTATTGAACAAGGCCATCCGAACAAACTATTCAAAAATCCGGAGAGTGAAAAACTACGGGAATATCTGCGTGACGGAAATTAAAATCTATGAACACCCTGCAATTTTATTCCGCGGATGATCTTAATTCAGTTTAATACAAACCCCGGAAAAACCCGGGGCTAATCATATTTGAGTTTTCTAAACTCCATCATCATCACATCGCACCTAATTTTTTGACTTATTTTTTCACTGTTGTCTGGTTAATTTCGCTCTATGAGAAAAGATTCTTTCACTTCATTGCATTCCGCTCAGAATGACAAGCTTTAGGGAAGAATCTGTTTCAATTTAACCGGATATAGTGTTATCTTTTAATGAATTTTTGCGACATCAGTTGGTTATTCGACATCATTTTAATCACATACAATCCTGATTTTAAGCTAGAAATATCTACTTGCCGGTTTTCTGTCAATTGCGAAGAAATCAGGACCTGACCACTCAATGAAACTATTTCATAGGTAGAATTCGATGCAACAACTCCTTTAATGTTTAAGCTATTTCCTGCAGGCATTGGATAAACAGTAATTTGCTCTTTCATTTCTTTTTTTGAGCTTGTTTGCTCATCAAGAGTTAGAATATAGTTCACAAAATTCAGGAACAGTTGTTTTCCTTCATTGGTAAAATCATAAGAAATTCCCGTGAAAAATACAGCACGGTATTCAGCGGCATAATAGTCTCCGCCGTCATAAAAATCAGTATCAATTTTCCATTCGGCAATAACAATATTTCCGGTTGTTGCCGAAACGGCTATGATGCTGCCATTGCCTGCATCGTCAATAGGATTGGTATGCAACGGCATGGTCGAATTGATTGCCATTGTTCCGGCCGACAGATCCATCCCTTCAAAAATGGGGTGTGCATCGTCTACAATACTAATGTCAACTCCGTCGGCTTCATTCACTTCGGTAGTATTTAACCATGCAAAACGAGAGCTTCTGGTCAGAAAACAACTGGCCATTAAAATGGGAGTATCAATGTAGTTCCAGCTATCAGGATAATTGTATTCTGCACTATTGGTATTCCTGAGTATTACAATTAGATCAGCAGCATCCAATTCATCCATTTGACTTTGTGATGGTTCAACATTAAGATCCGTTTTCACTTCCACTACATATCCTGTAGCGCTTAATTCATCGGCATAGGCTTGCCCAACCCCGGCATCATCGCTCACAACAATAATGGTTTGCCCATTCACATTACCGGTAGTCAATACGACGATCAGCAACAAAGAAAAAAATAAAAGTTTTTGCATAGTCATCAATGTTTTAATATTAAATGTATCTGAGTTAATTTCGGACTATTTGTCCCGTTAAATTCCAATGTAGACCCTACTATAAAACTAGTTGATCAGGTATTGGTCGCACTCCAAAATTAACTTTTAACATCAATGAATTCATATACTATCGTCCATTTCTCATGAACTATAATCCAGCACATATTGATAGTTAACAGGATAAATGATTTGAAACAGCCTTATTTCCCATTGGCATATAAGGTATACTCGCCAAACATTTTTTTTTGCAGTAATTTCACCAACGGATTGAAGTTGGTCGATTATAAATTTTACAAAACTGATATCAGAAGCCATACTCACTGATTTCAAGTCCTAAATTTTTACCGTACCAGGCTTTGCATTGAATCGGATCTTTCGACTTAAACAAAAAATTCCACCAATACCTGTCACTTTGGGTGTAATGTCTTTCATTTAATTTTTATTAATTTGTTTTTTATTCGACGACTTAATAGTGGCAATATACAACATTCACTTTTTTATAGAAACCAAAAATACATTAAGGATGAATTTACCTCAGGTACAAAACAATACGCTTCAAGATTTTCTCAATGGTGAAGATATCGTCAGAGAAACAGCAGAACAGATTAGGAAGGATTTTGAAGTTTTCGGCCTTGAAATTACTTTTTCAGGGAAGATGGATAATGTTTACCTTGAATTGCACGAACAGGTAAAAGTTCAGGTTGAATATTTATTAGCGGGCAGTTCCGATCGACTTTACGCTTTATTGTATCGAATTGACATTTCAGACAAAGCAATGGTAAAGGCCTCACTGGAATTGCCGCACTATTCCCATGTTGAAGTGATAGCCCATCAGATTATCCTGCGTGATTTGCAAAAAGTTCTTACGCGCCGATATTTTAAAAAAGAAGCGCAAAAATAGGATTTAAACCACCTTCAAACGGAATGTAATTTATCTTAATTCACCTGAGTATTTTTAGGCCTCCCCTGATGATAAGGCAAGGTGAAATAAAAGGTACTACCGAAACCTTCTTTACTTTCTAACCAAATTTCGCCACCAAGCATTAAAACAAATGCTTTTGAAATGGATAAGCCCAAGCCAGCCCCCTGATGCGCCATTTTATTCGCTATATCGGCCTGTATAAAACGTTCAAAAATAGCATGCTGCCGATCAATAGGAATCCCAATTCCTGTATCTTTCACATAGAACTCCAGTTGATCGTCCTTCCTTTGATAGCCAAATTCGATGCTTCCGTCGCTGGTATATTTAAGGGCATTTTTAACCAGATTGGTCAGGATAGCATAAAATTTTTCCTTATCGGTAATAATGATGGCTTCCTCATTGGGCAAGCTGTTTTTTAAAGTAAGTTGCAAATTTTTGCCTTTGGCTTCGGGCTTGAAAAAAGTATAAATGTATTCCATTTGCACATTAATGTTTGATGCTTTTTTATCGAGCTTCATCAAACCAGCTTCAATTTTAGAAATATCCACAATATCATTGATCACGTTTAGCATTCTCCTGCCGCTCTTCTCGATGATGTTGATGTATTGCTTTCGCTCTTTACCTGAAAGGTTAGGTTCCTGCAGCAAACTGGAGAAGCCAAGAATACCATTCATTGGTGTACGAATTTCATGACTCATATTGGCCAAAAATGCCGATTGTAACCGTTCGCTTTTTTCAGCATTCTCTTTTGCCTTCATCAACTCAATTTCTGACAACTTCCTGGAAGTAATGTCATTGCCAAAACAGGAACCGCCAACAACCTCCCCTTTTTTAACAATAGGATTAAAAACCACTTGAATGTATCGGGTCCCAATCAGCGTTTCAACGACGTCTTCTATAGTAAATTGTTCCTTAGCCAACACGCGATCATAACGACTTCGCCAAAGAGGTTTTAGCACTTCCGGAAGCGAATTAATTATATTAACACCAGTTTCCAAATGGACTCCAAAGGACTGATAGAACTCTTTTTTGAAGATGTGGTTAATGTATAGAATATTAGAATTTTGATCGAAAGCCCAAATACTATTGCCAGCCCCCTCAATAATTGCTGTCACATTTGCATTGGAAACCTCAACTCTTTCCATGGCCGAAAGAAGTTCTTTCGTTCGCTGTTCTACTATATTTTCAAGATTTTTATTCAATTCCACCATCGCCAATTTTTCCAGGTCAAGGTTCTGATTCAGCCAAAAGCTGCGCCGGGAATGAAATTCAATATAGTAAGCCGCAAACATACCAATAAGGTTGGCACTAATGAACGAGAAATTATTGCTTAAGAGGTCTATTGTAGGTACATCGGAATAAACTACCGCCATAATATTAAATAGAAGCAGGATGATCCAATTGGCAAGAGTTGCTAAATAGGCGCGTAGTTTGATAAACAAATAGCCCGAAAAGAAAATCAACATCATGCCTATGTTATAGGAATTATTTGATGGCTCCATCATCATCATAACACTAATACCCGTGCCACCTAATATCAGTATCGAGAACAAAAGAGCTTGCCATATCTTTTGAAATAATTTGGTAAAGGATAATACAAACACCAATAAAATAGAAGGAATGACAATAATAAAACGTATAGCCAAAAAAAGCTGTGCATGCTCCGGAAAAATTCTTACATCAAGGAAGCCATATATAGCATATAAGGCGATGAGCAAAATTAGCGCTACCCGCAGTTGAAAAATAGAATCTTTAAAGTATTGCCTTCGATACAGGCTTTCATCCTTTTCTGAAAAAGCCAGCGTTATTTTATTGTAATTCATTCACAATTCCCTTTCTCTTTATTCTACACTAGAACTTAATCCCTCACCATCGATTGTCCTGATCACAACACGTCCAAATTTCTAAAAAAATTGATCCATTTTAATACGAACTCCTAATATAATCTATTTATTAGATATATAAGCAAAAATACAATAATATGAATAATATGCAGGCCTTACAGGCTGACTTAAAGAATACAATCAGATTCAAACAGCAATAAATGAAAGGCCGAAGCTGGAATAATTTACATTTTGAAACGATATACACTTAAAGTACTCCTTACTCTACTTCATTAAAAGGATAAGCGCCTAGTTATTTTAAAATTTCCTCAATTGCCCGATCGATGACCTCGTCGTGCCGAAGATCCTGCCAATCCAAACGAATTGCAATATCGGGAGGCACACCGTTCTCATAACTATTATCCATATCAAGTGTTAAGGCTTGTGTAATTGAAAACCTATAATTCCAGCCATTGGGCAATTGTCCCCCATTGGGTAAGCCCAAGCCTCCGCCTGTTGTATCGCCCACCAAAACAATATTGTCTAATGCTTTTGTTGCCAATGAGGTAAATGAAGATGCACTGTAACTTCCCCGATCAATCAGCATCATTACCGGCTTAAGGTAAAGTGTACTGTCCGATGGCTGCAGATAAACCGGCTCAGCCTCAGAGAAATCGTTATGCCCGGGTCCGGTTTTAATGCGAGAATAATTCACCAAGGTGGTGGTATCCACAAAATGACTCAGAAGCTCAAAAATATCACTAACAGCTCCTCCTCCATTTTCACGTAAATCGATGATTAAACCTTTGGTATCCTTATAGCGATTTAAAATAAAGTTGAGATTCGTTCCATTAATTTGTCCTGTAAAAGCAGAAAATCGAATGTAGCCCACCTGTTTATTGGCAATAAATTCGTGAGAAAACGGGCCGGAATGATAATAATTAGCCGGCAAATAATGATCTTCAATAATGCGCCAATCGAAATTATCGGGTCCCTGCTTGCGAATGGGGTAAAAAGAAATGTTCAAATCGGAAATCAAATTGGTATGACCATCCCTTAATTCATCCAACATATTACCCATAAGAATAAAAAGAGAATCATCAGACATGCTATCAGTCAGTTGAGCCGAGTACCGGTCGTGAACTTCATTCCAGTCAATCTTTTTCAGGTCGAAGTAGGAATATTTTTCGTTGCATTGCTTCCAGAGGTATTCAAAATTTGTCCGGGGATCAACTGAAGCCTGATCTTCTTCAAACAAGGCCTTTTCGCACGAAAAAACTAATGGTATGATTAAAATGCCCATCACCAAGTGGCGGATGGCAGATGAATGTAAGATGAACGTTTGAAATGAGTTTTTCATGGCACAATTATTTGGTATTGAACAACAAAGCAAATTTAAAGGAATGACTGGCCAATTCGAATTTATCCAACTCTCCACCTGTTTGATAGGCCTCCCAAAGGTAGGTGAAACGAACCGCATTGCAGTTTTTAAGGTAGATGGTGTAATCGAGTGAGCTGTTCATTCTGAATCCTGAGAAAGCACTAAAAACATATCCGGCAAATGTTTTCTCATCGTTCAGTAAGAAGGATTGATTGTTGTAGATGTAACCATTTCGATAACTGGTATTGACAATTCCCAAATTGAGTTGATACGATAAGCTTCGTTTCCGTACCTCGCGGTGGCATTTAATGAACCATAAATGCTTGTCGATTGCTGTTTTCCTCGACACATCAAAAGTTGTCTTCACCGATCCGAATAGTGTGGGAATAAGTTCCAGGCCAAAGCCATTGTTCCCCAGACTTCCGTTGCTCCGAACATTCGTAGCCAAATCAATCCGTCCTCCGGTTTTAAAATTAAATCGTTCACCACTTAAGGATTCCACTTTATATAAACGCGAATAGTAGGCATAAAATGAAGCGCCCAGACTCGAAGTGAAATTCTGCTGAACACTTGCCAGGTAAAGGCCCCCAACCATTCGAAAACCCGAAACTGATTCAAAATGCGAATCGAAAGAGACACCGGCAAGTGAAAAGTCGAGCCCAGCACCATTGTAGAATAATGGAGAAGTAGCAAAATCCCGGAATGATGAATAGTTCAATCCGCTGCTCAATTCAAGGTAAGTAGGCCTTTGTTTTCGCAATTCCTTTTTTGACCATTGGGCATCATTGCTTTGCGCCTTTGCCAGGAAAGGCATACAAATCACGAAAAGGAGAAATAAATTCGTGTATTTCATAAGTAAATGATTCAGTTGATAGTAGGATTAAAGACACACAAAAAAAATCATTGTTGCATCTAAGCATCGCAATTAAAAAAATATTAACATCAAAACTACCAAGATTGCGGAAGCTTTAGGTCTACTTCAATTCCTTTTTTCGTAAAAAAGTTAAAATGGCCTCATGATTCATCACCAACATGGCTGAGGCAACAACAATCATCCCGATAATGGCATAGGCGTCGGGCGATTCATTGGGTAAAAGTATCCAGCTTAAAATGGCCCCAAATACAGGAATAATAAATTTCCAGGTATTTAAATGGGAAATCTTTACACCCGGACGTTTTAATAAAACAAACCAAATGGAAAAGGCTGCAGCAGATAAAAAACTCAACCAGGCCAACGAAAGGTAAAATTCTGTTGGAAACTTCACCAAATGAATCCCTTCAAGAGGAATGGAAATCAACATTAAGATAATTCCGCCAATGCCCAGCGAGGCTGAACTTAACACCAGGGTAGGCACCTTTCGTTTACTTTTCATGACCACCACATTGTAAATGCCACTCACCAAATTATTAGCAATCAGAATAAGAACACCCAATAACTCACGTGCACCGGCAATACCGGTTGCTTGCCGGCCATAGTTGATAATTACAATTCCAACAATACCCAACAAAATCCCCAAAGTGGTTTTCATATTGAGTTTATCATTGTGCATGGCAAAGTGAGCCACCAATGCAGCAAATAGTGGTCCCGATCCTATAACCATTGCTGCCAGCGAACCAGGCACCATGCTGATGCCGGTATAAAACAGGCTATACATCAGGACAGTTTGTAAAAGAGCGATCAACAATACAAAGGAAAAATTTTTACGAATGAAATGAAAATAGGATTTCAGGTTTCCATAAATGGGAATGATCAATAAACCTGAAATAAAAAAACGAATGCCGGCAAATTGCAGTGGCGACATGTACTTCAAACCAATTTTAACACCAGCAAATGCGGTAGACCATAATAAGCAGGCAATAATGGCCAATAAAGCTGTATTTTTAAAATTGATCTTCATCTGTATTCCTTCGTTAAATTATTGTATCGTTTTAAAATCCATGGCCGTTCTGGTAAAGATCAATTTCCCCAAATAGTATTTCCCATTGTAATTCATTTTCCTCCTTTTCATCCAATTTAGCCATTTCCTCATGCGTAATTCCATAAGGACACCCACCACTGGTATAACCGGCAATATAGGCAAAGGTATCGTCACTGTCTGAATCGTAATCAATTTCAAGCGCCAACTTATTGTTTTCTTTTCTTTGTTTCCTTTCTAAGCGAAGAAATTCAAGCGACTGTTTAATTTGGTTTTCATATTCCGGAGTGATTTCAACTCCAAGCAATCGAAGCTCATTAATGGCACCCAATTTATGAACTCCATATCGTTTGGCATAAACTTGAACAATGCGTTTCCCTGTATAGGTTTTTATCCAATCTGGCGCCAAATTTAGCCTTCGTATTTTATTAAATGACTTTTTCATGCAATGTTTACTGGATCCAAAATATTGTTCAAAAATGGTTAAATTGCAGTAAAAAACAGCATGGCAGAACTTTTTAATCATCTTATATACGCTACTACAATTGATCATTCAACAGTTATTTTCAGAATTGTGCTCAGTTTTTTTGCCGGTGCCCTTATCGGTTTCGAAAGAGAAACACACCGACAACCTGCAGGTTTACGAACTCACATGTTAATTTGCATGGGGTCGACCATCATAATGCTGTTGTCCATTTATATCCCACAAAGCTATCCACAGTTTCAAAATGGTGATCCGGGTCGAATTGCGGCACAAGTAGTATCCGGAATCGGCTTTATTGGTGCCGGTGCAATTTTACGCATGGGAATTAATGTTCGAGGCTTAACCACAGCAGCTTCCATTTGGGCCATTGCGGCCATTGGATTGGTAATTGGTGCAGGTATGTACATTACCGCCGCAATTGCTGTTGTTTTAATTTTAACTGTACTAATTGGTGTAGAACAATTGGAAAAACATTTTTTCACACCAGTAAACACAAAGGTATTAACCATCAGAACAAACAATGAACAATCGGACCAGAGAATTCTGTCTGTTTTAAAAAATCATAAAATCAGAATTATCGATACCAATCCGTCCTATTCAAAACCATCGACCTACGTTTACCAATATACCATTACATCCAGAGAAAGTACACAATGGATAAAATTAAACAGCGACATTGCGGAAAACGATCCGCGTATCGTGGAGATTTTTATTTCTGATCCCAAAACCTAAATAAGAGCTGACTAAAGCACCAAATAGTCATTGAAATTGAAGTACTATTCTGTCGTAAATTCAACATCCCGCCCCTGGGCTCTTTCATTCTTTACCATTTCTTGTAAATCTAATGGAATAGACGACAAAGGAACAATAAGTCCGTTGACCATAACCAAATCATTAAAAGGATTGTTTCCCAACACGTGCTGAGTTGAAAAGTCAGAATCATAATAACTTAGTTTTAACAGATCTTTAATTTGTTTTGATTTGTTTGCAACAGTCGATTTTTTTGTCCCAAAATATTCACTTATTTGATCTACTGACACATATGGCTCAAATGATTTGTCAAATAGAAAATTAATAGAACCGATAGCGTGAATAATTGCTGCTGCCCAAATTTCAATTTTCCCACTTTGAAAAGGAACGTTTCGTTTTCTACCCAATTTCAATACTAATTTTTTACAGAGATGAGCATAATCCTGATCTAAATTTTGGACACAAAATAAATGGGTAAGCTCCAACAATTTCGTTTCTTTCTTTTTGATTCCTTCCTTATTCATATTCTGTTGCAATTTTTTAGCAAAAAATACAAAAAAATTAGTTTTATTTTCAATTATTCCTACCTGTATTTTGAACTCAGACTCACTCGAAATACTTTATTACCCGCAGGCAATTCTCCGTCGATTCCATACATTGGACTGTATTTTCCAGACGGCAAGTCACTGAAAGTATAGGCGTTGCATACCCTCGCAATATCAACATATTTTGTTGCGGCAGTATTGATCGCTGACAATGCCACGTCTGCAACTAAACCTGCAAGACCACCTGCCCCTGTAGAAACAGATGCATCGTAAACAACATCCCCAATACGGGAATAGACAATTTCATTCGTTTTTACTGATTTAATGATGTACTCCACCTGGACAAGAACTTTTGCAGCAATGCCTGATTTATCCCATTTATGTATGATTGTAAAAACGGCTAAATCAGCACCAAATACTTCCCCAAATTTATCTAATGGTGCGTCGAGAAATAATTCGGCATCGTAGGCACTTTCTTTTTTTAATATTTCCATTGACAAAAAGGTAGGAATCACATAAAAACCGGCATTAGCAATTGGAATATTTAATGTTGAATGAAAATATTCCTTAGCTTCAACATTTGTACTACGATTAATGGGAGGCATGAGTAAAATCGTGAGCGGTTTTTCATCATAAATTCCTTTATAGGCGACCGATTTTGTAATGGGGAGAGTTGTCGTACAAGCAGATAACAAGGTGATAGCAAGCACTGATATCAATAGTATTTTATTCATTTTCAATAATTTTTAAGATTCTATCAATAAATATTTTCGATTCAGGGTACAATTCAACCTCCTTCAATAACAAGGCTTTTCCTTCTTCGGTATTATTTGTCTGAAGCAATAAGAATCCATAGTCAGCATAAATACCTGGAGGAACTACTCCACGTGACCCAGTCTGTTTTTCAATGATTTTTTGATAGGTTTCTATTAATTGTTGTGTTGATTTTTCATCGCTATTTTTTAAATAATTATAGCTGGCAATTTCATATTTCCCCCATGAATAAAGTGGCTTTTGAGTTGTGCACGATGACAATAACCAAGCACTTAGCAATATTAAGACTACTTTTTTCATGGTAATACTATTTTTTTAGTCTCCTGAGCTGAAACAAAAATTTGTTTTTTAAAAATCACCTGATTATTTTTTGAAACGGTCACAACATGTTTTCCCGTTGATATGGCATAAACCTTACCTTTAGGACGGTCGGCATGCTCTTTATTAACCTCTGCATTAAAATTAATTGCGTCGTCGATATTAACGTCTACACCTCCTAAATAATCATTTGGTTTTCCAACAAATTCCAAAAACGATTCATTTTCCAAGCCAGAACTTACGGTTTTAACACCTGTGCAAGAGCTCAGTAGTGTCAAAGCAATTGCGAATACAAAAAGTATATTTTTCATCATTTAATTTCCTTAATATAATAATTATTCAAGTTTTGTTTATCAATGTCACCATCGATAAATGAAACCATTGAAAATTCACTCTGAGGGTTTTCACCTCCGGTAAATTCAATTTTAATTTTACCAATAAGTTTTCCCGGCAACTCGATCATCATGCCGGTTTGAGGGTTTTTGACGCTTTTGCCTTTTTCTATTACTTCGTAGATATCACCAGGCTTTAATCCCTGGCTTTTACCTCCGGAAATTATAATTCCATCCTCATCGTAGGCGAGGAAATAGGATTTCCAGGGTCGGTCCATACAATTATTAATAATGTTTTCAACCAATTTTGAAATGGCTGCTGAAATGGCTTTATCACTCAAGGTTGCGTCATAATCAGTCCTTTCGCCTAAGCCCATAACCGTTTTATTGGTCGTTTCAGCTTCACCTTTTGCTTCTTCAGAATAGATGATCTGTCCTGTTGAAACATCTACCAAACGAATGCTAATACCAGCTTCAACAGTTTGAGTTTTACTCCGCGAAAAAGCATTCACATCACCAACATTTTTTCTGCCGAATTCAGTCACAGAACCAATAATTAAATAGTCGGCACCAACTTTCTGAAGTCCCTCGTTTCCGGCAATTTTCAATTCCTCGACGATCTTTTCCATGTCTTCGCGTTCTAACAAAATAAATTTATTTGTTGATGCCAACTTGGTAGACAAAATATCAACGGCCTGTTTTCCAATTGGATCATTCGCTTTATCATAAAATACTCCTTTTGCATACTGTGTTTCGTTTGAAAACCGGGCAATTGCAACTTTTCGCTTTAATGCCTGATCATCGTTACTAATTTCCTGAATCTGAGGTTCTATTTTTACGATCTGTTGCTGTGTAGAACAGCTAAAAGCAATTGAAAGAATAGCCATTCCAATTAACGTTTTCTTCATACAATTCTATTTTTAATTAATTTCTATGTTTCACCGAAGATATGTATTCTGAAGATCAATAGCTAATTTTCGTCTTGAATATGATTCAGCAATCCTCCGCAGGCATCTTCCAGCAGATCCAGCACCAGTTCGAAACCGGCATCACCTCCATAATAAGGATCGGGAACGGAAGTATTATTGTATTTAGTGGAATAATCGGTCATTTTCGACAGTTTGTGCCGGTCAGCCTCAGTACGGCTAAGGGAAAGTAAGTCGCTCATATTTTGGTCGTCCATGGCCACAATGTAATCGAAGCGATCAAAATCAACATTCGAATCAATCTTGCGAGAAATGCTATCGAGTTGATAACCACGCAATACAGCATGTTTACGCATACGGGCATCGGCTCTTTCACCGGCATGGGCAGCAATAGTACCCGCCGAATCAATTTCGAACTCATTTTTCAAGCCTGCCTTTTTCACTACTGCCGTAAAGACCGCTTCGGCACTGGGTGAGCGGCAAATATTACCCCAGCAAACAAATAAAACACGTTTCATCATATCTACAAATTAAAGTGACAAAAATAACCTTATTCCAATAGCAATTTAGAAGGGTAAAATGTTTGTGAAAGAACATCAAACAAATATTCATACAATTTTAATGTATAAATATTCACATATTTCATTACAATCATTGATGAAAACGACTAGGTTTCAATGACCTTTGGCCTACACAACATCTCCTTAATTAAATTGATTCTAAATACTATAGCGCATTTGACTACAAATACACCGAGAGTTTCCGAAAGTTTAATTAATTGTTTAATCTTCATTTTTTATGCGTCGAAATATTCAAAACTGCTGCATTTTTATAAATTTGTGTTCCATTTTTAACTTAGGGAATTTATTTCTTCTTGATGAGCCGTTGATCTCCCCCACTTCTCATACTAAGTTAAAGATGGATAACTGGCGTGGAAATTAATTTTTAAACCTTACGATAAAACTTAATATTATGGATTATTTTATGCTTATTCCGGCAGCTTCGATTGCTGCTTTGGTTTTTGCCTGGATATTTTATCAACAGATGATGAAAAGTTCAGAAGGGAACGACAAAATGAAAGAAATAGCACAGCACGTGCGAGAAGGTGCAATGGCTTATATAAAAAGTCAGTACACTGTTGTGGGAAAGGTATTCCTTGTTTTAGTCGTCATTTTAACTGTTTTAGCCTACATGGGTGTACAAAACCCGTTTGTACCCATCGCATTTTTAACAGGAGGTTTCTTCTCCGGGCTATGCGGTTTTTTGGGAATGAAGACAGCAACGAATGCTTCGGCTCGTACAGCTCAGGGAGCATCTGAATCATTGAACAAAGGTTTAAAAGTAGCTTTCCGTAGTGGTGCAGTAATGGGTTTGGTTGTTGTAGGTTTTGGACTACTCGACATTTCATTGTGGTATTTGTTACTTACAAAAGTGGTGTATACAACTGAACATATGCGCACAGGTCTTTCCTTCCTTGGATTAGACTTCGTAAGAGCTGGCATGGAAGAGTCACACAGACTTGTTGAAATCACTGCAACTATGCTTACATTCGGTATGGGTGCTTCAACTCAAGCTTTATTTGCCCGCGTTGGTGGTGGTATCTTTACCAAAGCTGCTGATGTTGGCGCCGACCTAGTTGGTAAAGTGGAAGCTGGTATTCCTGAAGACGATCCACGTAACCCTGCAACCATTGCCGATAACGTAGGTGATAACGTAGGTGATGTTGCCGGTATGGGTGCTGACCTTTATGAATCGTATGCCGGTTCAATTTTAGCAACTGCTGCCTTAGGTGCTGCTTTATCAATCAACGCTGAAGAACAAGCCAGTAAGGTTATCGCGCCAATGATTGTGGCTGCTGTTGGAATTATTCTTTCAATTTTAGGTATTTACATGGTACGTACCAAAGAATCAAGTTCACAAAAAAACTTATTGAGAGCCCTTTTAATTGGAACAGGTGGTAGTTCTGTGCTAATCTTTATTGCAGTAATTATTATGGCTGCTACCGGATTTATTTCATGGGGCATTTGCGGATCGGTTGCTGCCGGTTTGATTGCTGGTGTTATCATTGGACAAGCTACTGAATACTTTACTTCCGACGAATATAAACCAACAAAAGGTATTGCGCAACAAGCGAACCAGGGTCCTGCTACCACTATTATTGACGGTATCGCAGTGGGAATGTTTTCTACCTGGGTTCCTGTTGTGACCATTGTTGTTGGAATTATTGCTGCATTCGGCTTTGCCGGTGGATTTGAAAACTTTGCTGTAGGTGTTTACGGTATTGGTTTTGCTGCTGTAGGCATGCTTTCAACTTTGGGTATCACATTGGCCACTGACGCATTCGGTCCAATTGCTGACAATGCAGGAGGTAACGCTGAAATGGCTCACCTTCCAAAAGAAGTACGCGAGCGTACCGACGCTTTAGACATGTTAGGAAATACCACAGCTGCAACCGGAAAAGGTTTTGCCATTGGTTCTGCTGCTTTAACCGCATTGGCTCTGTTGGCGGCCTACATGGAAGAGATTAAAATATGGCTGAAAGTTGATTTACATAAGGGTATTGAAGTGGCTCAAAATGGTATCAAATTCATTTTAGATGGAACTCCTGAAACCATTGATGGAATCAAACACGTATTGATTTCTCAAGCATCCTTAAAAGATTTTTCAACCTTCTACGATCTTTCAGTATTCAATCCAATTTTATTGAGTGGAATTTTCCTTGGTGCAATGATGGCTTTTGTATTCTCAGCAATGACGATGAAAGCTGTTGGTCGTGCTGCGGGTGCAATGGTTGACGAAGTTCGTCGTCAGTTCCGCGAAATCCCAGGCATTTTAGAAGGAACAGGAAAACCTGAATATGCAAAATGTGTGGCCATTTCAACCAAAGGAGCTCAACGCGAAATGCTGATTCCTTCATTACTGGCCATCATCGTTCCGGTTGCCGTAGGTCTTATTTTTGGTGTAGCTGGTGTTATTGGTCTAATTGTTGGTGGTTTGACTACCGGATTTACTTTAGCTGTAATGTTAAACAACGCAGGTGGTGCATGGGATAACGCTAAAAAGTATGTCGAAAAAGGAAACTTTGGAGGCAAAGGTAGCGATACCCACAAAGCGGCTGTTGTTGGCGATACTGTTGGTGATCCTTTCAAAGACACATCAGGTCCATCACTGAACATTTTAATAAAACTGATGACTATGGTTTCTGTTGTAATGGCAGGATTAACCGTTGCATTCCATATTTTCTAGAAGAATTATTTGCAATCATAAATATAAGAACCCCGGTCAGTTTGATCGGGGTTCTTTCTTTTTAGGAAGAGATTAATTTATTGCAGAAAAATAGTTTTAAAGCCAGTTCTTTGGGATCACATGATATTGTTGTGGGGGAATAAATAAGAGTATATTGCATTTCAATTTGGAAAATATAATTATTTAGTGTTTTTCGCCTCAAGCCGGCAGGCTCTTCATTTTTGGCTTGACCCAAAAACGAAGCAAAAAAGTCAAGGCTCCCGAATAAATGTCATCCACCTTTTTGCAATCCATAAGTGCGGCCGGGTGATCTTCTCACAAGTTCGAAGCTTCCCGGTCTTACTA
>JBGUEP010000054.1:31698-38919 GCA_041821245.1 Prolixibacteraceae bacterium | reverse complement strand
CGACTTGAAGCAATACATTAGTAAGACCGGGAAGCTGAGAACTTGTTCGAAGATCACCCGGCCGCACTTATGGATTGCAAAAAGATGGATGACATTTGTTCGGGAGCCTTGACTTTTTTGCTTCCCTGCCCGCCGATCCGGTCAGGCGGGGTTTTTGGGTCAAGCCAAAAATGAAGAGCCCAGCCGGCTTGATGCGAAAAACACAATATTACCATATTTCCCAAATTGAAATGCATTACACTCTAATTTATCCCTCCAACTTTTCAATGTGATCCTTACCATCCTTGCTCAATTTAATAAAGGCATAATTGATGGAATTAAAATAGATGGTGATCGCTACCTGGTTTCTTTTTTTGAGGGCAATTTGTTCAGCGTTAATTCTAAAGGTGAAATTGAAGAACTAATGAATACCAGAGAAGAAGGAATCAACATTGCCGATTTTGAATACATCGAAAATAAACGAATGCTGCTTATTCCTGCTTTGAATAGCAATAAAATAATTGCCTACCGATTAGGAAAATAATATAAATCCGTTCGGGCAGTTTCCGGATCAGTAGAAAATACAAAAAAAAAAAAGCACTCCATTCGAAGTGCTTTTTTTTGTATGATTTTATTAATCTGCTTTTTTATTTAGCTTGTTCTAATTTTAAGGTTTCAGAAACCCGATCACACACTTCGCTTGGTCCGAAATATTGAATTGGTCCGGGATAAACAAAATCTGTTTTTATAGCCCAACCATCACGGTTAGCTTTAAAATAAGTAAATGGTTTTCCGTCCAGTTCAACCAGTGCTTTTTGAATAACCGGCTTCATATGACCGTGACGGCGTTCCATATTCATCATCATGGTAATTGGAACTCCACCAGCAATCCACTGTTCTGCAGGTGATGTAGTATTCCGAATGGATGACATGTAACCTGTTTTTCCGTTTCCGGCTAAAGCGGCTGCATTGTATCCTAATGAATAACAATAATCGGCATCAAAATTAGAAGGAGCAGCGCAACGACCTTCGTATCCAAAGAAGTGGTTTTGAGAACCAAATTTACCAACATACTTCTTTTCCAATTTACGCTCGTTCAATTCCACTTCAACCATTTCGATCAAAAGTTTTTCAGTTTCAATTTTTGAAACTTGCACGTTACCATGTGGATCACGATCAAGGGTTAACTGGTTAGCAATGCCTTCGGGCAACATACGGAATACAATTGATGAAGCAGGTGAAAGCTTTTCAGCCACCCAATCAACACGGTGTGATTTTTTAACGTGTGAAAAAGCCTGAGCAGTATGAGTTCCTTCAGCCAATAATTCATTCAATTCAGAAATCAAAGTTTTCATTTCAGGAATGAATTCAATTAAACCTTCAGGAATCAATGCAACTCCAAAATTCTCGCCATTTTCGGCGCGCTTGCCAATCACATCAGCAATATATTCTACAATTTCGCTAAGCGTTTGTTCTTTAGCAGCCACTTCTTCCGAAATCAGACAGATATTTGGTTGAGTTTGTAAAGCACACTCCAATGCAATGTGCGATGCAGAACGTCCCATCAATTTAATAAAGTGCCAGTATTTTTTTGCTGAATTGGAATCACGCATAATGTTCCCAATCAATTCTGAATAAACTTTACATGCCGTATCAAAACCAAATGATGATTCAATCATTTCATTTTTCAAGTCACCATCGATGGTTTTTGGACAACCAACCACCTGCATACCAGATTTAATTTTTTCGTAATATTCAGCTAAAACACAAGCATTGGTATTTGAATCATCTCCACCAATAACAATTACAGCGTTTATTCCCAATTTAATACAATTGACCAAACCCTTATCAAATTGAGCTTCCTCTTCTAATTTGGTACGCCCTGAACCAATGATGTCAAAACCACCGGTATTTCGGTAAGCATCGATAATATCGGCAGTTAATTCCATATAGCTGTTATCGACAAAACCGCCGGGACCGCCTAAAAATCCGTACAATTTATTTTCCGGATTCATCGCTTTCAGCCCATCGAACAAACCTGAAATAACATTGTGTCCACCAGGTGCTTGTCCTCCAGAGAGAATCACACCAATATTCATTAGCGGAAGTTCTGCCTTTGCATCCGATGGTTCGAATGAAATTAACGGCAATCCATATGTATTAGGGAAAAGCTTTTGGATGTCTTCCTGATTAGCAACAGATTGTGTTGCCTTGCCTTCAGAAACCTTTACGTTTCCTTTTAAAGCCTTAGGTAGTTTAGGCTGATATTTCGCCCGCTCTAATTGTAATGCGCTAATAGCCATTTTTGTATGTTTATTGAATTAATTGATTTTTCTAAAACTGAACCTAAAAATAGGAGATTATATTGTGACCACCTATTTGCCGAATTGGAACAAAACAGTTTCAATCAACTCACAAACAACCAATTAAGATCATTTAATGCAATTGAGCTAAAATGAAAATTTAATCATTTGTTAGCATAACTTAGCTGGTAAAGAAATCAAATACATTCCCTATGGTTGAAGTTCTGCCTTTATAGAATTCAGTATATCCACAATTTTTACACGAAACTGTGGTAAACTTTTTATTCTGTACGTCAAATATTTTTGCAAAAGGTCCACCGGTAGCGCGCATTTGATCCACTTCATACGTTGTATTGGCACATTTAGGACAAGTAAATTTCTGTTGGTTCATTTTTGAATTGTTTTATGTGATAATTTCTGTTGACAAGTATAAAAACATCGATCGTAACATCACACAAAAAAACTGGCAATACACGAAATATAGCCAGTTTTTGTCGATTCTAGCAGGTGAATGATGGTTCACCTTAATTTAGATTCATTTCTACTTTTCCTGTTGATTGGCTTTCGACCACCTTATAGGAACGAGCGAAATTTAAAATGTTTTCAACACAATGATCCGGTGCTTTAAATTGATGCTGATTTTTTGATTCTGAGTACTCGGAAATTGTTGGTTTTCCTTGATTTGGATAATATGTGCTAACATTAAATTTTAAGGTAAAAATTTTCTTCATAGGCCTTTCATCATTTCTGTTGTAAAATCATAAACGGCCCCATCCGAAAAATAGTATATCATTCTTAAAAAAAAATTAAACTTTTGTCAAAATCAATCCTTTCTCAGTGATAATTTTCCTCAAATTTATTAATGCATAACGCATTCTACCCAATGCTGTATTAATACTAACATCCGTTTGATCAGCAATTTCCTTAAAGCTTAATCCCAGATAATGGCGCATAACCACTACTTGTTTTTGATCATCGGGGAGTTCTTCTACCAAATCACGAACGTCATTTAAAATTTGTTCATTAATTAGCATTTCCTCAATCGTCTCATCAGAAAATTTTGCGGAATTAAACAAATCAACAATTGATCCATCGTTAGAGAAGGTTCTCATATTTTTCTCGCGCCGATAGTGGTCAATAATCAAATTATGAGCAATGCGCATGACCCATGAAACAAATTTTCCGTTATCGGTATATTTTCCGAGGTTCAACGAACGAACTACCTTAATAAAGGTATCCTGAAAAATATCTTCCGCTAAGTGATGATTCTTGACATTAATCAAGATGTACGTAAAAATTTTGTCTTTATACCGATTTATGAGAAATTCAAGGGAAGTGAAATCACCATCCAAATACAATTGAACCAACTCATTATCGCCCAGTTCTTTTCTGTCGATCATTACCTTTTGTTTTGAAGTTAATTAAGGTAGAGTTGTTTCTATAAGTATCTCCTATTGGTTAAAATGGTGGAACAAAATGTTAACTTTGCTCAAAAATAAGTATTTTTCATAAACAAGCAAATAGTTAAGTGATAAATGTCAAACAAAATAAATTTCCCCAATCATATTCATATTAAAGGAGCAAGGCTACATAACCTCAAAAACATTGAATTAAAAATTCCCCGTAACCAGTTGGTTGTGATTACCGGCGTTTCAGGTTCCGGCAAATCTACACTGGCTTTCGACACCTTGTATGCCGAAGGCCAAAGGCGTTATGTAGAAAGTCTTTCATCGTATGCCAGACAGTTCTTAGGTCGGATTCATAAGCCCGAAGTTGATTTCATTAAAGGAATACCTCCGGCAATTGCCATTGAACAAAAAGTGAACACACGGAATCCAAGATCAACGGTAGGCACATCAACCGAAATTTACGACTATTTAAAATTGCTCTATGCAAGAATTGGACAGACTATTTCACCCATTTCGGGGCAAATAGTAAAAAAGCATGACGTTTCCGATGTGGTGGACTATATCCTCTCCTTCCCCGAAAATACACGCATTCTATTATTAACCGCCTTCCATACCCACCATAATCGTGAGTTGGAGGTAGAAATCGGTTTGCTTTTTCAACAAGGTTTTACCCGACTGGAATTGAACAATGAGATCTTAAACATCGATTCGGCCGAAACGCTGGAGAAAATTCATGGGCATGAAAAGTTATTAAATTTGGTAATCGACCGAATTAGTGTTAGTAACGATGACGATACCCTGAGTAGAATGTCTGACTCTGTTCAATCGGCTTTTAACGAGGGCCATGGCTTGTGTATTGTAAAAGTGTTTACCGAAAACGGAATCATTTCCGAATCGTTTACCCATCGCTACGAACTTGATGGTATTGAGTTTGAAGAACCCAGCACCAACATGTTTAGCTTTAACAACCCTGTTGGCGCCTGCCCAACCTGCGAGGGATATGGAAAGGTTATCGGTATCGACGAAGATTTGGTCATTCCCAATAAGATGCTGTCAGTTTATGACAATGCCATTGTGTGCTGGCGCGGTGAAAAAATGACCGAATGGAAAGATCAACTCATCAACAATGCTTCCAAATTCGATTTCCCCATTCATAAACCCTATTACGAATTAACTGAAGCACAACAAGAGTTGCTTTGGAACGGCAATAAATACTTCGAAGGCATTCGCGCCTTCTTTAAATACATTGAAGAAAAAAGTTACAAAATTCAGTATCGTGTTCTCTTAGCCCGATACAGAGGAAAAACCACTTGCCCCGACTGCAAAGGATCCCGACTAAAAAAGGAGGCCGCTTTTGTTAAAGTGAATGGCCATTCTTTACATCAACTGGTCATGATACCTGTGGTGGACCTGAAAAAACTATTCAGTGAAATGTCCTTTCCTGAACATGAATTAAAAATTTCGGACCGGCTGCTCAAAGAAATCAACAATCGCCTGGATTTTTTATGCGATGTAGGATTAGGCTACTTAACGCTAAATCGACTTTCCTCAACCCTTTCGGGAGGTGAATCGCAGCGCATTAATTTGGCCACATCGCTCGGCAGCGGATTGGTAGGTTCACTTTACATCCTTGATGAACCAAGCATTGGGCTTCATTCTAGAGATACACAACGACTGATTGGAGTATTAAAAAGATTAAAAGAATTAGGCAATACCGTAGTTGTGGTTGAACACGATGAAGAAATTATGCGAACCGCCGATTTAGTGATCGACATTGGGCCACATGCAGGAACTCATGGAGGTGAAATCATGTTTATCGGTGATCAAAAACAGTTGGAAGAAGACAGCCTTAGTTTAACGGCCTTGTATTTATCGGGCAAGGAAAAAATTGCAGTTCCCCAAAAAAGAAGAAAGTGGAACAATTTTATACAGATTACCGGGGCACGAGAAAATAACCTGAAAAATATCGATGTTAAAATCCCCTTGAACGTTTTGACTGTGATTACAGGAGTGAGCGGTTCAGGCAAATCATCGTTGGTGAAACAGGTATTGTATCCCGCGTTGGCCAAACGTTTTGGGGCATATGGTGAACAAACCGGCAAACACGACAAAGTAGATGGTGATCTGCATTTGATAAAAGCCATCGAATTTGTGGATCAAAATCCCATTGGCAAATCTTCCCGATCGAACCCAGTGACCTATTTAAAGGCCTACGACGAAATAAGAACACTCTACTCGAATCAACAAAGTGCGAAAGTACTGGGTCTTAAACCTTCACATTTTTCGTTTAATGTTGACGGTGGACGTTGTGATGAATGCCAGGGCGAAGGTCAAATTAAGGTCGAAATGCAATTTATGGCCGACATCAGTTTAGTTTGTGAGAGCTGTGGAGGAAAACGATTCAAGGAGGACATTCTTGATGTAACTTATTGTGGCAAAAACATTCACGACGTGCTTGAAATGACCGTTGATGAGGCCATCGAATTCTTTGGAAAAAGTAAGGAGAACACCGAAAAGAAAATAGTGAAAAAAATGCGGCCCCTGCAAGAGGTTGGATTGGGATATGTGCACCTGGGCCAATCATCGAGTACCTTATCGGGTGGCGAAAGTCAGCGGGTAAAATTAGCCTCGTTTCTGGCAAAAGAAAAGGATGAGCACACGCTTTTCATTTTCGACGAACCAACAACAGGTCTTCATTTCCATGATATAAGGACGCTGCTTAAGTCGTTTAACGCTCTTTTAGAACGAAATCACACCATATTAATTGTTGAACACAACCTTGATGTCATCAAATCGGCCGATTGGATTATTGATCTTGGTCCTGAAGGAGGCAATATGGGAGGATACGTGGTTAAAGAGGGAACACCTGAGCAACTTATGGAATGCAAAGAATCGTACACGGCGCAAGCCTTAAAAGAAAAAATAGAACGCTGATTGGAATGATTTTATAAGCAGTATTGATCGAAAAACGAGGATAGGCCTCCATAAAAAATCTTGCTTTTTAAAGCAAAAGCTTAGGGAGACCGGGAAGCTGAGAACTTGTTCGAAGATCGGCCGGCCGAACTTAGCTTATGTGAAAAAAAGAAAGAAGATTTTATGGTCCCGATAATTATCGGGATTGACTTTCTTTGCTTACTTTCTTGCGTCAAGGCAAGAATCAAAGATCGGCGGAGCCAAAGTAAGGCCGTCTGCAAGACAAATGATTCATTAAAATACAACTATAGTAGCTTTGCCAGATTGCTATTTTAGGTGACAAAGTTAAATGATCTACAACTTTTTAAACTGATCCGTATTTGCCATAAGAATATAATTTAGGGTTTATCCAAATTTAAAAAATATTCATGGAAATACATTGAAACGCAGCTGAGTTTTCAGGGTGCCGCATAGCAGAATACAGGATAAAATTGTTAAAAAAATGGTTGGGATTACAGGATGAGTTTTGAAAATGGGTGCCCAATGGAAATAGTTGTGATCAAAAATAAATCCCGTTAGGGATTAAATATGGGTAACAATGAATCATCAACCCGTGT
>JBGUEP010000054.1:0-31598 GCA_041821245.1 Prolixibacteraceae bacterium | reverse complement strand
GCTGTGATCTAAAATAAATCCCGTTAGGGATTAAATATGGGTAACAATGAATCATCAACCCGTGTCCCGTACGGGACGGGACGGAATATCTTTACGATTATCTAACATTCTACCCATATACGGTGCCTGACGGCACCATTTAATTTCTTATCGTTTATTCTATCGGTTTGAATATATATCTTTCATCATAAGGAATTTCAAATTTTAAAAAGAGACGTTTTAAAAGAAGAAGGTGAAATTTACAATTTCATATTCGATCCGCTTCTTAAGGATGAATAGCGAGCG
Source organism: Prolixibacteraceae bacterium (assembly GCA_041821245.1). Lineage (GTDB taxonomy): Bacteria > Bacteroidota > Bacteroidia > Bacteroidales > Prolixibacteraceae > Roseimarinus. Next base: position 31,313 of record JBGUEP010000054.1, on the reverse strand, counting down.
ATCAATTCAAAAAGTTGCAGGTACTTACAAGCATAATAGAAAAACTTTGTCCTAAATCCGGACGGGATTTTACTTTTTCATTCGATAAAAAGTAAACAAAAATCTTGTTAAAAATAAGTTACCCTGTGCACATCCTCGCCAATATCCAACTTTTATTATAGCCGATATCATTCGATTAGTATCACATCGAAATTTGATATCGCAATACAATTGGCTCGTCTCGCCAGGCACGGCCCACATTTTTAACGGCCAACGCGCCTATCGGTGAAACATTATTTCAAATTGAATTTTTTTCTGTTTTTCGTACGTTTCAAAATACCTTCTTTAATTATTGATTTTACTTGGAAGAATTTTGAAAAAGGTTGTCATATGTTAATAGCTGTGATCTAAAATAAATCCCGTTAGGGATTAAATATGGGTAACAATGAATCATATACGGCACAAGCTTTAAAAGAAAAATCAGAACGCTGATTTTTCTTTTAAAGTAGTTTTTCACTGCTATCAATCATTTCATTCAGGATATGCATTTCTTTTCTGAAATAGTAAAAAACAACCAGGGCTGAGATCAGACCGGAAACAGGCATGGAAAGCCATACTCCGTCGAGCCCTACAAAATTGGGCAGGATTAACAAAATGGGGGTTAACACAATAACCTGGCGTAACAGGGAAATAACAATAGCCAATTTGGCTTTCCCTGTTGATTGAAAATAGTTACCCATGACCACTTGAAACCCGACCATAAACATCATGGCCAAAGCAATCCGTATTCCGCGAACCCCAATGCGATACAATTCATCATTGTCGGTATTAAAAAGCCTCACTATGCTTCCCGGGAAGAGTTGAACCGTTATAAAACCGATTACCGAAATGATCGATGCGATGTAAATACTTTTAAACAGGGTGGTTTTGACCCGGCTAAAATTCTTTGCACCGTAATTAAATCCGATAATTGGCTGAGTAGCCATATTTACCGCTACAATGCACATAAAAATAACATTGATTACACTAGCCAGAATTCCATTGGCGGCAACCGCAATATCGTTCCCATATTTCACCAGCTGGATATTAAATACGGCCTGCACAACACTTGATGCCAATTGCATAGCAAAAGGAGCCATACCAATGGCCACAATACCTTTAATGATGGGATACTCTAAACGCATGTATTTCAAGTGCAAAAAAACGACCGAATGCCTTTTCAAAAAATGCCTCAGTACCCAAACACACATAAATACCATAGAAATTACAGTGGCAATGGCTGCCCCCCTCACACCCATTTTAAATACAAAAATAAAAATCGGATCAAGCACAATGTTTATTCCTGCACTGATGAGCATGGAATACATGGCAACTTTGGCATTGCCCTCCGAGCGAATAACGTTATTGAGCGAAAATCCAACCACCTGAAAAATAACAGCCGGCAAGATAATCATGAGGTAATCATTGGCGTATCCCAGGGTCTCGTCGTTGGCACCAAACAAATTCAGTAATGGATCCTTAATGGCGAAGGTCAATATGGTGATGAACACAGAAACCAGCAGCATAAGTGAAAATCCGTTGCCCAGTGTCTTTTCTGCTTTTACTTTATCATTTTGCCCCAATGAGATGGAAATCTGCACTCCTGTTCCAACACCGAACAACATTCCAAAGGCCATCATAATCAGCATTATTGGAAATACAATACTTAAACCCGACAATGCAGCAGCTCCAACTCCCTGTCCTATAAAAATGCGGTCAACAATGTTGTACATCGCGCTGACCATTACGCTAATAAATGCCGGCCAATAATACTTCTTTATCAGCAAACCAATTTTAGCATTTCCCAGCTCGTATGTATTCCCACTCATATTAAAATTTTTGACTACAAAAGTAGAAATATAATGGTGCCACAAAAAAATGACATCGGAATTTAATTCAATCGAACAGTTAGCCTGGTATTTTGTTTAAGGCATTCACTACCTTTGCGGAATATATAAAATTGAACTATGACATCGAAAAAATTTAATGACACGATTATAAAAAATTTATATTCAAACGACGAAAACCTTGTTTTGAAGGCTATTGACGACTTGTCCGAAAATGGCAACAGTGACTATATCCCTGCGCTGATTGATTTACTAAACACGCACGATAGTGATGCTATAAAAATTCATATCACTAAAATTTTGTCTGAATTAAAGCATACCAATGCTGTTCCTCTTTTGGTTCAGGCCATCGAAGACAACAAATTGGTAAAACTCAGAGAAACGCTCGTTCGGGTGTGTTGGGAAAACGGACTTGACTATAGCAACTATTTTACAACATTTGTTAATTTGTTGATCAATGGAGATTACATGGTGGCATTCGAAGCCTATACTGTAATTGATAGTTCAGAAGGAAGCATTTCTAAAGTTTCATCGCAACAATACATCGAACAATTAAAAGAGGCACTGCCTTCTGTTGGAGAAGAACGACAAACCCTTATTCATCACATTATTCAATTTTTGCCAGGACTGGTCAGGGCATAAAAAATCCCGCTGTTGCGGGATTTTCATTATTTATTTACTCAATAAATTAATTTCTTTCAAGAGCAGATCCCGGTAGGATTTCCCAATTGGCAACGATTGTCTTCCTTCCTTCGTTTTCACTTCAATCGAATTGGTTTTTATCAATTCAATCTTACTTCGATTTACAATAAACGAACGATGAATTCTAAAGAACAAATCGGCCGGTAATTGATCCATCACTGCCTTCATGGTAAAGTGAATGGTAAATTTTTCATCATAGGTATACACGACAATGTAATTCTCCAAAGCTTCAATCCAAATCACATCGTCATAATGCAGTCGCTTCAGGCTTGAATTATTTCGAATAAAAAAATCGCTTTTGGAATTAGAGGCAGGCAACATCTCTTCTCGAAGCCGGCTGAGTGCTTTTTCAGTAGCTTTCAAAAAACGTACGTAGGTCACCGGTTTTAATAAATAATCGGTCACATCATATTCAATGGCATCAAGCGCATATTTTTCTTTGGATGACACCACGATGATTTGAATTGGATGGTCGCCCAGCGATTGCATGAACTCTACCCCATTCATTTCAGGCATTTCAATATCCAGAAAAATAACATCAATATCCTCTTCTCCTTTTCTTATAAAATTAATGGCTTCAATTGCCCCGGGAAACGAATAGTATTGATCTAAAAGCTCTGTTTTTTCAACAAATTTTTCCAATAATTTTCTGGACAATTTATCATCGTCAATAATTAAACAGTTCATAGTATTTCGATCATGTTTAAGCCAAATATAGGTAAATAAAACATCTAATAAAAGAAATTTAAATTTCTACAGATTCCGACTTTTCAAAAAGGCTTCAATCATACTTTCCGAACCTTTAATGCTGCGTTTCAACCAAGCCAACATCAACTCTTCCTGTTCAATTTCAGTAAGATGATAGGGAATCTTTTGCTGGTTTAATTTAAACGTTAAATGATGAAGAATAACAGCTGCTGAAACCGAAATATTAAAACTTTCGGTGAATCCAAGCATTGGTATTTTAATAAAACCATCGGCATTCTGTTTAACAAGCTCTGAAATTCCTTTCATTTCGGTACCAAAAACCAGTGCAACTTTCCCTGCGGCCACGTCAAAATCTTCTAAATTGGTATCATTGGTATGAGGGCTGGTTGCAATAATACGATATCCTTCTGCCTTTAAATGTTGGATGGCACTTAAAGTATTCTCTTCTTGCTGATTATAATGATGAAGCGATAACCACTTGGTTGCACCCTTTACCACTTTGGGATTTACATTAAATGAATTTGTATTTTCGATAATGTGTACATCCTGAATACCAAAACAATCACAGGTACGAAGAACAGCACTGGCATTTTGGCTTTGAAAAATATCTTCCAACACCACTGAAAGATAACGTGTTCTATTCTCTACAGCATGAATAAAATGCCCTTGTCTGGTTTCGGTTAAATAACTCAACAGATATTGAATAATCAATTGATTCATCAGATCTCGCTCTTTTTGAATGTAAAAAAGGGGAACAATTGATTGCTCCCCCAACTAAATTTTTTTGTAGCGTTAGTTATACACTTTCTGCTAATTCACTTCCAGGTTTAAATTTAACCACTGCTTTAGCAGGGATTTTAATTTCTGCTCCAGTTTGAGGGTTACGACCTGTTCTTGCACTTCTCTTAGCAACAGAAAATGAACCAAATCCTACTAATGCGACACGATCACCGCCTTTTAAAGCTTCGCTGGTTGCTTCGATAAATGCATCCAAGCTTTTTTTGGCATCAGCCTTAGTTAAGCCAGCCTTAGCAGCAATGGCATCGATTAATTGAGCTTTATTCATAAGTCGAGATTTAAGGGTTATAAAACTACGTTAACTATCACAAATATATTGATTTTACTGAGTTTTGCAAACTTTAACAATAAAAAAAAACGCCAAACCATCAATAAAACTAGGGGTTTCAGAACATTCCAATAAAAAATAATTCAAAAATACAGCAATCTAAAAATTCTTTATGCGCTGAAATTCAAACAGTAAGATAACACAAAAACAGTCTAATCCTTTGTTTTGTAGGCTTTACCACTATTTTACTAAAAATCATGAAGAAAAAGCCAATGTGTAAATTTTCAAAGTAGGCGTTCTATAAATTAATGAGCAACAAAGCCTTATCAAATGATTGAAAATTGATGGCAATATTTTTGGGAGATTGAAAAAAACATCTATTTTTGCATCGCATTTCTGAAGAGAATCTTTTTCAAGCGAAACATTGAAAAACTCAACAGATCGACCAAAGGAGAGTTGGCAGAGTGGTCGAATGCGGCGGTCTTGAAAACCGTTGTACCGCAAGGTACCGGGGGTTCGAATCCCTCACTCTCCGCAAAACCAAAGCCTTGCACCTTGTGCAAGGCTTTTTTGTTGTATGAAATTCAAACTTGTTTGAAAATTTCACACTACAAAAAAAGGCTTCATCCGAAGGATGGGCTTTGGTTTTGAGCTACTTAAAGGAGTCCCAAGGGATCGGGAATCAATCCCTCACTTTCGTTTTTTTATTTTTAGCCCCTGCAACAAACCGCATAAAAGAGCATATACAAAGGTGGAAATTAGCTGACGCTGAACTTCGTTTCGGGAGTTATACCTAGAATTTCTGACAAATTCCCGAATGACTCCCAAATGAGCGCCTTATGCGCTGATCTGCATTGTTTTGCATTTCATGTTCTGAACCGTTTGCAATAGTTTTGTCTTACACTTTTAAACAAAAAAAATGACAAGTAATGCAAATTTTAACGTTCGATTCATGCCCAGGGCAATGAGGAGCGAGGAACAAAACAAAGATCGAATTTATGCAAGAGTGACTGTCGACGGTCAACGAGTTGAAATTAGTACCAGTCAAACAACTACCAGTGGGCTTTTTAATTCAAGGGCTCAACGATGCCTGGACAATTCGAAAGAAGCCAGGCAGGTGAATGAGTCCATCAATCTTTACAATTTCAAAATCAATGAAATCAGGCAACATTTGCTTCGTTCAGGACACGTTGTGACAGCTGAAGCCATTAGACGCGTCTTTAATGGTAAATCAGCTGTGGAGGAAGAACCTATCCCCACAGTGATCCAATTTTATCACGAACACAACGAACGGATGAAATCATTGATCGGAATCGACATCAAAGCGGCTACCCATGAACGCCACGAAACCTCATTGAAACATGTCAATGATTTTATTCGCATGCGGTTTAAGAAAGACGATATTGATTTTAACGAGGTAACTTACTCGTTCGTTACCGACTATGAACATTATTTGAAAGTGGTTCGTAAATGCAACCACAACACCACCATGAAATACATTAAGAATTTTGGAAAGATTGTGCGTTTAGCCATTTCGGAACGAATCATCGTATTTAATCCGATGGATAAATTCAAGGTGACCTACAAACCCGTTAAAAGGCAGGTATTAACGCAGGAAGAAATAAAATTACTGATCGCTCTGGAAATCGACGATGAGCGTTTGAACAGGGTCCGTGATCTTTTTTTGTTCTGCATTTATACCGGATTGGCCTTTGTTGATCTGAGCAAAACTAAATCTCACCTCTCACATTGGCCGACATACTTTTGCCACCACGGTAACACTGAACGAAGGAGTGCCTTTAGAAGTCGTTTCAAAGATGTTGGGACACAGCAATACCCGAACCACTCAACTCTACGCCAAAGTGCTTGAAAAAGGCATTCAAGCCGGAATGCAAAAATTATTGGACGATGATGATGAAGCGGCCATGGCCGTTTAGGATCACCACTACCCTATTTCAAGAAAAACCATTCCAATTAAGGAGTGGTTTTTTCATTTATTAAGCAAATTTTCGATTATCCTGGATTGAATTCGAATGGGTTCCCAATTTAACTTTTCAAAATAATGTTTGGCCGAAAATGCTTCCTTCAATTCTGTTCGTAATTCTTTCAAGGTTTTAATGTAATGCCAATTCCAGGGAAAAATCATTCGCAATTTTAGGCTGACCTTGAGGTAAGCATTGATTCTGTGTCCTGAATTCTTTTTGAAGCCCAAATAGTACTCCGAATAGTGTAAGGGAAGTAAAAGCGTATTCTTCATTGAAAAGAAGATCCTTAATTTAATTTCAAAGTATGGAGTTGAAATTACCAAGCAACGATTTTCCCGTTCTAAGCTACACTTATAACGAAAGGTGTAATCAAAGGCTTCGTAAAAACCTAAAATCTCCTTTTCATCTGATAAGGCAAAATTACTTTTGATGTTTTGATCGTATTCCCCATTCTGAAAAGGTTTTCTTTTTGTTGTTGGGGTTGAAAATAAATTTAGAAACAGATTTGTATTGAGCACTGTTTTAATATTCGTTCGATCCAAATGAAAGGAACCGTTCGATTGACTCAGAAAACTTAAAAGCGATCTAATGAAAAAGTATTCAGTAGCCTGTTCCACAAGATTTTCTCTTATTCTTTCATTTACTTGTTCACCTTTCCAAATTTTTGCCAGGTAATTACTCTCAGCGCAGCTTGCAGCAAAATAGTTGTGCAAACAAACTGAAAAATAAACATCCTCGATACTTACAGGAAAAGATTCTTTTGAGGACTGAACAAAAAATCCATACAACTCGGTTGCATTCATCTCATACAGTTTAATCTTCACCAATTCGAATATCAATTTCCATTTAACCCTTAAAACACTGGGCTTTAGTCGAGCTTCCAACTTCTTTTCAACTTCCCGATAATATGCCGCGCCCTCAAAATCTTGTTGCCGGACCGCTTCAATTTTTTTTGCACGAAAAGCATCTGCTTTCTTCCTTAAGTGTTTGGTATTGAATGGATACATTTTCTAAAGTTTCAGGATGTTTCTTCATTAGACTCAATTGATGGTTTGATTTTAGCATTAAAATAATTGTCTCATTTGTTTCATTTGTTCCCAGTTCACAATAAATTCATATTCACTCATTGGACTTTCGTTCATTGAACCGGTATAAAAAATGACTTTTTGTGTTGAAATTTGGTAGAGGTATACCATTTTATATGACAAAGTAGTGGTAACAAATTTGGATTTGGAGGTACCTTCGACACCAACAATATCGGAATCATTTTTGTATTCTTCAGGTTGAAAAACCTGCCACGAAACAATACCATCCCTGGCAAGTGAATCGAGGATCATTCCGGTGGTGTAGGTTGTAGTAATGGATTTATTTCTAACTTTTTCAATAATTCCAGGGTAATCTATTGAAGATTCCGATTGCACGCTTGCATCGTGATTTTTTGTCTTTGTACAACTGATACTTATACCCACTACTATCAATACATAAAAAAATAGTTTCATGATGTTTGGTTTTAAATGTTCATCGCAAAACTATTGCAGGGGTATGCCAAGGTATGGCATTATGAATCTCTTTTAAATTAAAATAATTTACCTTGATTCATTCTATATAATAAATGTCAACCAACTTTGCGATTTATATTCTCGTAAGTTCTATACACTTCCGCATCAATCCTAATGGTATAAACGGAAAACACAATTTTACTAATTAAAGCGTCGAATAGCTCCATTAAGTATTCAAGTTTATGCTTTCCTTTTTGATCAAGTTGAAGGTTGAGTTGTTTTTGAATATAACGATGAGCAAAAAGGAGTCTTTGTTGCTGTTTCGTCAGTGATTCCATGGTTGTCGTACCTTTTGAAATTAAATCAAAATAGAGTTGATATATTTCCTCATTCAGTACTAATTTACTGTCAGTTCCACGAAACAAATAGTGCGGAATTTCCGATATAAATCCACTCTGACCTTGAATGATGAGTTTATTTAAAACAATAGACAGAAAAAGACTTATGGCGATTAGGCGCTGCTGTCCATCAATAATTTTAACCATCTCCATCTTTTTTAAACCATAATTCATTGTCGGGCAGTCTTTCGGTTGATATAGTACAATTGTACCACAATAATGATGGACTATTGAATATTGAATTGCTTCATCAACATCTTTTAATAACGCTTTTAATTGATTTTCTCCCCAGCAAAATTCTTTTTGAAAATCAGGTATTTGAAATATTTTGCAATCTAAAAGGCTGGTTAAAGTTCTATGTTCCATTTTTTTCTTTTAAGAGTTAATGTAATTATCTAAAGAACCAATAAGATTTATTCGAATTGCTTCAAGCAAATGATCAGGTTCAACAACTTTAACCTCTTGTCCATGAGAAAGAATCTCCATTATGAAATCGTGGGTAAGATACACGGTTAGCTGTATGCGAAATTCTTGTTTGTTGTTAATGAGCTCCTGCTGTGATTTGTGTAAGGGCAACGATTTAATGTATTTGCCTTTATGTGGTTGAAAGGATAACACCACCCTACTTGGTTCAACGGCATTTGGACTCATGATTCCGAAACAATGTTGGTAATGTTTGTGTACGTCAAAATCAGTGGGAGTTTCAAACTTCTTCCTGGTAATTTCTAATTCACTTAAACGATCCAGGGCAAAGGTCTTAATCAAATTATCTTTTGTATCTAAAGATACTATGTACCAGCGGTTTTTAAACTCTTTTAATGCCAGAGGTTGTATCATTCGTTCTTTTGGGGAATTATGCCAAAAACTCTGGTAAATGAAGCCGATTTGAAGCTTGTTTTTAATGGCATGTAAAATACCATGGATGTTTTCTGTCCCTTTTGGATTCCTGTTTTCAAAATGAATGTAATCAGAAAGCCGTTCCTGCATATTTAATGCGTTGAAAACGTCAAAGGCTTCCAGTAGGTGATGTGTTGAATTGGAATCGTCTTCATGTACAATTTCATATCCTTTTTTATGGGGATTGTGTTTTATTTCAATGTTGTAGAGCGATGCAATCTCGGCTATGTCGCGGTGAAAAGTACGTTTTGAGAACTTCAAATTCAACTCTTCGGTATCAAAATGCTGCTCAATGGATTTTTGAATCTCTTTAAACGATGCAGAATGTTTCCGAACTTTGTTGATGATCAAATGATAACGGGTAATTGCTTCTTTTTTAGCCATAAAAATGGGTTTAAATTTGCATCTAAACCCAAAGATAAATATTACGTGTGTCAATTTATGGCACACGATATGAATATTTTCTAATCACTTTGTATTTTTGATTACAATTTAGTAATTGTAAATGCAGTTTTATTTGCATACACCCCGCCTGGGGCTTTAATACTGTACTTATTTGAAAATGCATTCTGAATTTCAAGTGATGCTGGTGGTGAAGTTGTGCCATTTTTCACAATCTCTACTTCCATACCTTTTACGATCTGATTCCAGTCTTTAAGAGCTTTAATTTTCCATATTTGTCCCATGATTAATAATTTAAAGGTTATTATTAGTTATACATCATTCAAAAAAGCTAAAAGTTTGCTTTTATTTTCGTTGACGTACTGTACTGTGTAATTCACAATATGATTTACAAATTGATCCCTGAACTTCGGATCATATTTTAATTTTCTAATTGTATGAATTGACTTTAAATTAGCGGGGTCATTTTCATTTAAATCTGGTATTTCTACTATGTTTAACCAACAATCGCTATTATGCTCACCGAGTTTTTCGTAATCTCTTTCAAACTGACATTTAAAGACAAAAATACCAACATACATATTTTCCTTAAATCCATTCGTCGATCTTGAGAAACTTTGTATTCCGAAAAAAAGCTTTGTTTCTTCTTTTCCTTTAGCTTTTATCCAAATTGTTGAATATGGGTCTTTGGGATCACTTCCTAATAGCAAAATAAATTCATCACCTATTCTATCACACAATTTTGATTTAATCTCTTCCCTAATCTTTCTTGAAATATCTAAGAATGCATTTTCAAAATTCTTAAATATGGATTCACATTCTTCATAATTGTCAATAATGACACGATGTATATCTGTTTTGAATTGATCACTCATGGTATTGGTAAGTTTTTTAATAATTAAAATATATTGTTTGATTGATTCTCTAAGTATTGGTATTTCAGCAGCTTCCTTTAAACATAACTGGAGCCATTGAATAATGTGTTCCTTATAACTTATTATCAGAAAGTCCTTCCCTGGTTCTAATTTTCCACGGCTATCTTCACTAGGAAATTTGCCGTCCAAATTCAGATATATAACTAAATTTTTATTTGTATTGTGATTGCAATACCTTTCGATTTGTGCAAATTGGTCTCCTGCATTAATTTTGTTTTCAATGCAAATCGAATTCCCTTTCTTATCTGATAAATATATATCGACTCTACCGCCTGTTTTCTTTGTATCGTCCCGTTCACCAATGTGTTTTTCAACAATGACTGTTGCATTATCTAAATCAAAATCAGGTATATTAATTGATTCATCATTTTGACTTGTAATGGTTTCATTTAAAATTATTTTGAAAAATAACTTAATAAACAAATTACCTTGAATATGAGAACCTTCAGGATTTAATAACTCTGCTAAGAATGCAGAATGAGTAGCATTTTCCCTCGTTTCCATTTTGAGCACTGAGAAAACATTAAATGACTCACCTTTTATTCGTTCAATTTCTTTATGGTGATTTAAAATCGTTTTTACTTGATTGAGTAGTTTTTGTTGTTTTTCCATCTAAGCTTTTTTTAAAAATATATAAAGTCTATGCCAGATTACGACACTCCTATACCTGTTTTTATAACATCATGAATAATTCTATTTTCGCTCCCCCCAAACCTCCATGGCTCACACCTTAAATCAATCGCTCCATCGTACTCGAAATGCAAGGGCTCTGTAAAGGTTTCGCATTCAGGATAGATGAGTATCAATTGTTTTGATTCGTATTTTTTGCCATAGGCATACAATTGGTACATATCGGCCTGGCTAATGAGATAGTTTTTACTTGACTGATTTTGGTCAATGATTTTCCATTTCGTATCGGCAATAATTAATTCAGTGGGCGTTTCGATGACCAAATCAGGACGAATCCGGAATTTTTGTCTTTTGAGCTGCACATCAGTCAACAAGTAATGTTTCCGATCCTGAGTAGTTATATTGTATTCAGGGTATTGTATTTTCATTTTGTGTGCCACATACGATTCAAACAGCACTTCCATGGGGAAAAGCAGTGCTGTATTCAAATGATTCCCCTTGTAACTGGTAAAGGTCTTCCCTTCCAGAAACAACTTTGCCCACTTTAATGCATTATCATAGTAAGAAAACAGGCGATTATGCCCATTAATCCGATTTAGATCATCTGCTAAACGAGTGGATTCAGCAACTTCATCCAGTAAGCCCAAAAGATCATTGATTTGACGTTTGTTTTTGGTTGATCTTGTTTTATTGCTTAGGTAATTCAATGCGGTTTTAAGAATTCTATTCTGAGGGATGTCTGCCTTAAACTCATCAAACCGGACATAAAAGCGATCTGCTCTGGTTATGTTTTGTTTGATGTGTTGGCTGAAAATTAAACGCCCCTTCAGAAACTTTTGATTCTCTTCAATGTTGGTGTAAAAGTGTTTGATTCCTCGTTTGACAATGTTATCCATTTCCTTTAAAAAGAGAGCAATAAATATTTCCAGAATAGGCATTCTAGTTGAATTCAAATGCGCCTGATCAATGGTTTTAAATGGAGAATCCTTCAAACATCTAAGCATGGAAAGCAGCACCAAGCGACTTTCTATAATTGATTTCTTTTGGTCGTCACTATTGCCAGTGTAAATTTTTGGTAGTATTTCAATGGAAGTTCCCTGCCGTGTTTCAATAACGCCCACATAGTTTTTAACTCTGATAAAATCTTTCCCTTTTTTTCGATGATAACTAAAGGCTGCTTCTATTTCAGTGCCTGGATCGTTATTTTCAGCCACAAAACCTTTTAGACTGTCAAACGAATGAGCATCGAGATATACAGTATTGAAATCATCTAAGGGGTGGTCAAAGTCTTTGGCATTCCAAATGGTTCCAAACTCACATATTTGTTTAAATTCTGCCAATGGATTACGTTCTGGATGTTGGTTTTTCGTAAATGTACATAAAACTTTCAGCCGGAATCAGGTCATAATTTTCGATGGAAAGATTTTCATTGACCTCATAAATGGTCTCATCCTCATAATCTTCGAGATCAAAACCAAAAAGCTCCTTCTCATCGTTCTGACTATATTTCTTTTTCAGTTTTACTAATTTTTGATCATCTGATTTTTTCCATTGATCATTATCTCCTAAAACCAATTGCACTTTTTCCCAATCGTTGTAAAAATATTCCTGAAGCAGTGGAATAATCTTATTACGAAAGGCTTCACATACTTCTGACTTTGTGCTGATTCCCATCAAATAGGAATGGCCAATGGTATGATCTCTATCTAACAAAAATTCGATGCGTTCATTCATTTTTGAAAGTAGCAACTGAAGATTTATTCCGTTTATATCATCGCTTAAAATGTTTGGATCGGGCATCAATTCAAGGAAAGCAAAACGGCGACGCAAAGCGGTATCCAATAGAGCAATGCTACGGTCTGCCGTATTCATAGTTCCAATCATCCAAAGATTTTTAGGTACCGTGAATTTTGATTTTGAATATGGAAGAATGACCTCAACCTTCTCCCTTTTATCTGGTTCAATCAAGGTAATGAGCTCACCAAATATTTTAGAAATATTTCCTCTGTTAATTTCGTCGATAAATAATGCATACGGTTTTGACGGATCTTTCATGGCTTTATCGCACATGCGAAGGAAAATTCCTTTCTCCAATTGATAGCTTAAGGTTTTATCTTCGTCATCCAGGTTGGGTCTTATCCCTTCAACAAATTCTTCGTAGCTGTACGATTGATGGAAAGTAATCATTTCGTATCGTTTGGTTTCGTGTTGCGAGGGTTGATAATTTTTCCATGCGATCCATTTATCAACCAAATCAGGTAGTATTTCACTGGTTTTATCTTTGTCAATCGACCACAATGATTTTTCGTCTTTCGAAAAAACTTGTATTTCGTTTCGTTTTGCCACGTTCACATTTTTGCATTCAATTTTGCAATAGTGCTGAAGCCAAAACCAAATGGTATTTCTTGGGCTTTTATTGCTCGACTGGTTAATTTTCTCTGCCAGTAATTCATGATTCACCAAGTCTCCTACTTTGGCCTCACCCATTTCATACAAAGCCATCACAATCACTTCCCACCACGACAATTCACTGACCAATTCATAGGTAAATACCTCTTTTGATTTTCCTTCATCTTTTGAGGTAAATAAATCAAAATAGTCAGTAATTAGCGTATAGGTTTTCCCTGTTCCCGGAGGGCCGTAAAGAATTTGATTAATGGGAATATCAATTATTTTCTCATTTAACTTTTCGCCTCGTGCATTGATGCCAATTCGATTCAATATCTTTCCGTAATAATCAGGGTATGGCGTTAGATCGGTCAATGTTTTTAAAACTAAATTTGTATTCATCGACCAAGAACCATTGGCTAACCAATTCACTTTACGCTTAAACGGATAAACATGATCAGTTTCATAATAATAGTCTGACGATACTATTCCATATCCAATAATTTCCGATCGACCTTTTTTAACAAGAATTAGATCACCATTATTGATAGTATGCACAAAGTCCCAATATAGAGTTGCATCGTTTTTTTTGCTGCTTTCTGTGTTTTCGATTTCCTGCAATTTGCTTACGATGGCCTCCTTGGATTCATATAAGCTTAAATCGCCCATTTCGCCGCCACCAACACCCATAATACCTTGTTCGTAATATTCGTCCCAGTAAACGGCTTTTCGTCCGGGAGCATAAACCCAAATTCTGTTCATTGTGGTTGAATTAACGGTTGTTTTAATTTGATCGATTTCTTCAACTTTATTATCAAGCATAACAAAGAAAATATCCTGGGCAAGAATATTTCGTTCTTCATCTTTCCAGGCATTTTCGGGTAATGTGGCGTTGGTGATTTGCCATAGTTCATCATCATTATTGATATAGTCATCTTTTAAATCATTCACCATTTCCAGATAATGGATATATTTCTCACCTGGTTTTTTCTTTTTTTCTCCAATTAAAGTACATGCCTTGGAGTAGTACGAATCTTTGAAGTAGGTATATTTTTCAGGATACATAAAAGTGAGGTAAACACTTATGGCTCTTTCTTCCTGAAAACTATTGGTATTGGGCTTTATTGAATTCATGGATTCTTTTACTCGTTTTTCAAATTCATGAATCCGCTCCTTTAGTTCTTTAGTTTCATCAAATAAATATTTAAAATATGCTCTGGCTTCTTCTGGTTTTGTAGTCGATATGGTATTGATTACTCCAATGGATAATGGGTAAGCCAGGTTTACTTGTTTGCTGAATGATTCTTTAACCATTGTTGCAAAGTCAACCGCATCAATATTCCAATGCTTTTTAAAATGAGTAATCGCTTCATATTTATAAAACTCACCAGCATGACCTGTTTTTCGTTTAATGGTTTTATATTTATCAATCAGCTCCTGAATTGGATTGGGTAAAAGAGCCTGACCTTCTTTAGTCCCAATCAGGAAATGTGTAAGGGCATCAATCACATAATAATCCTTCAAACTTGGATACTTAGCCAATAAATCGACTTGCGCTACTTCAATAGCCCGATAGGTTGATGTTAAATCTCCATTGATTGGATATCCTAATGTTTTTAGAGCGGTTTCACTTTTGTTATTGACGATAACGTATTTACTGGAATCGATTCGATTAAGGTAGATAGTTGCAGCACCTTTCCCAAAGTAATTGATCGTATCTAGTTTTTTTAACCAATCTTCAACCTTAAATTCAGGGGAATAAGGTTCCAACATATAATCCCTAAATCGCTGGTAATTATCCTCTGCAAACGATCTGAATTTGCTGGCTGATCGATGACCTCCTGCCTGAATCTTGCCTCCATCGTAAACAAACTGATAGAAGAAATCAATCAATTCTTCCTTCGATTTTTTTTCAATAAACTCAGCTTTCTCTAATTCAGGGTAGGCATCCTTTCGCTTATGATGAATATCATTTTCGTACCATTTTAAAAAGGCATCAATAATTTCGTTAAGGTTGTTGATCATGGTTGCTTTTTTTAATAGCCTACTACCATTTCGGCGATTTGGCTTAAGGTGTCGGTTTCGTTGTTTTGATGTTCAGGGTTGAATGTTTTTACGTTTATTTTCTCAAGAAGAGTGTCTAAATCTTCTGCGGTTAGAGAATTGGTATCACCCCAATATTCAGCCAATAGGTTTTTAGCCAGTTTATAACGGTAATAAAGGATTCTGATTTGGCGTGGCGTCAATTCCTCTTCTGATAATTCAATGCTGTTGAGCCATATCTCCAGATCATTTTCTAAATCAACAGGGTTTATAATTGCAGTAGCAGATTCTTTCGTTTTCATTTCCTGATCAGATGTTGTTTCTTCTTTTTTTGATGATACTGAATCATGTTTAGATAATTCATTTTCAGCTAATTTAATAGTGATTTCAGGTATCTTTTGTAACGCTTCGAAAGCTGTAAATTCCACTTTATTATTTAGACGATAATCTGTTAGAAGCAAATTCTTGGCAAATTCCAATTTGCTTTTATCATCGATAGAATGCAATTTAATACCGGAAACAAACAGCTTATCCATGTATTCCCGTTCAATAATTTTAAGTTTGTTCTCCTTTACAAACTTATCAGAATCCATTAGTAATGAATCATACT
The DNA here is from genome assembly GCA_041821245.1 of Prolixibacteraceae bacterium. Lineage (GTDB taxonomy): Bacteria > Bacteroidota > Bacteroidia > Bacteroidales > Prolixibacteraceae > Roseimarinus. Next base: position 15,185 of record JBGUEP010000054.1, on the reverse strand, counting down.
TTTTACGAATGGCAAGCTTGAGTTTTTCTTCATCAACCGCAACCAGGACAATTACCCGTTCAATAATTTTAGGATGTTCCAACATTACTCGCAATGAATCAATTAGACTAATGATTTTATCTTCTGAACAACGGTCAATATCATCCACAAAAAGGAGTAGTCTTTTTTGATTTGGATTGGGCATCCAAACTTCCAGTAATACTGCCAATTCCTTCTCAATTTCGGCTTGTATTCCAAGGTGTTTATCAAAAGAAACTCCTTTGGTATATTTTTTAATAAGAGCGAGAGCATCGACACCTTTCTTTTTATAGAATTTAATAAGAGAAGTAAAAACAGTACCTCCGGTAATTGTTTGCCACCAATTTACTTTGAAGAAAGTAATGAAATCGCCAAGTATTCCAGTCGATTTGATTTGTATAATTTGAAATAACAAAGTAATTAAACCCCACACCAATAAAATAAGGATAAAATCTTTCAGTAAACCCCATTTTTCACGTTCTATGTTTAAGCATAAACGACGAAAAAACTTTCTGAATTCATTTTTCCCTAAATATTTATTGGCGATGGTTTCATATAAATATGCCCAACTGGCAGGTGTTTCCTGATATTTCCATGCTTGAAACTTTACAAAATGGAATTTATCATTTCCCTTTTCCTCATGGTAATTGATATCAAATGACTCACATAATTTTTCCACAAAATAGGTTTTCCCACGCCCCCATTTGCCAAAAACCCCCACCATTTGTCCCGATTCATTTTGACTCAAATTCTTTAAATGTTCCGCCAGTACATTAGCTGTTTTATCAACATTGAAACAAGCGGGTAAATTGCGGTCAAGAATATTATAAGAATTAAGTTTTAGTTTAAATCTGAGTTCTTTTAAGTCATCATCCTCATTATTAATCGACTTCGTAAAATTTGGATCCTCATTTTCTAAATCAATAATGGTATCTTTTGAAATAATGTCGTCATAAAATAGAGGAGTGTTTCGGTATATTTTTTTAATTTCATTATCATCGAGGTTTCTTTGATCTCTAATTGAATCATCCAAAATCTGGTTAATATTAAATGCTAAATTGTCACTATCTATTTTCGTTCGAAATAATCCTTCTATGAGATCGGATATATGATTTAACGACTTATTTGATCTATCAATGTTTGCGCCTGTTAATAAATCAATCTTATCATAGATTTTTTCAATATCGATATGCTTCTTTTGGAATAATGGATCATCTGCAGTTTTGAGATTAACAAATCGATTTTCATTTTCAATAATTTTTATAATATCATTTGGAGTAAGTTGAGATTCTTGAACTAATTGAAGTATATCGTTTTGAGAAATGACATCTTTAGAAATAATTGCTTCTCTTGCTTTCCTTAAATTTCTATTTTCGTCCAAATCTGGAAGGTTAATAATACTGCTTTGCTTGTTAATTAGACTTGTATAGTCTGGAAATTGAGTTTTTAATTCCTCTATTCGCTCTTTTATTTTGGATTCATCCCCATTAATAATTTCATTTACTTTACTCAATATGAACCTACTAACAAACCCACCTTTTTTTGAATTATAAAATGAATGAAAATTTTGAGTTATGTGGATACTGCTTATTTCCTTTTCTATTTCGTGTCTGGATACACTTATGATTTTTTCAGTTTCAAGAAGCAGAACAACATTCCTTGCTTCATCAACATTTCCTGAAAATAACTGTACAACTTTCAAAAATGATGTAGATTCTTTTTTTACGAGAAAAGCAACAAGTTTATCTCCATTACTTAATAATTCATATTGCTTCGTTGAATTGTCCATACTATGAAACATTAATTTAGTCTTTCATTCTCATACTACTCCTTACGCATCGCAAACTCAGTGTCTACAATTTTCACTTCCTTGTAGGTGAGGCCATAAAGTTGGTGCATTGCCAGCATCAATGTTCTTTGTCTGAATGTTGGATGCTTTCTTTGATTGTTTATCTCAATGTTTTTACAATCTTATTCCGTTTTTCTGTGCTATTATACAGTTTATTGTTTTCAATTTTTTTGTCATTCTGTGCATTGGCACGTCTACCTTAGAATCTCTAAAATTTCCACGTAATTATCGAGCTCACCAACACGAGCAGTCTCTCCTACTGATTTTCCCAAGATAGATACTGCTAATGGTGATTTATAATAAATTCTTTGTAGGTCGTTCACTTTTTCGTATTTATCATTCGGTGTTTCTACCAATTGAATTTTAATGTCCTTGTTGTTGTTCAGGTATTTTACCTTGACCTTGCTGTTCAATTTTATGACTTCGGGATAAAAGGTCAGTTGGGTTGGTTCCTTGAGATCATCCAATTCGAAGGTCTCTTCCAATTCTACCGTGTTCATTACAACAGCAACTTCAGCTTTTCGCTCCGGTGTTCGATATTCATCGGTCATTGCCTCAGCAGGATTGTAATCATCATATACAAATTCCGGCGCCTGATTTTCAACAGATCGGATAAATTCAATTAAGGCTGTTGTTTCGCGCTGCGGATTGCGCCACCAATTCGTACTCCAAATCCGATGGAACACAAAGCCATGACTTTCTAAAATCTTCTGACGATGCATGTCGTGCAAATAGGCTTCACTGCTTGAATGATAAGCAGCACCATCGCATTCAATGGCAATCTTAGGCAGGCCTTTCGTTTGAGGATCATAGACCATATCGATTCTAAAACCGGCAAACTGCAGTTGCGGAATTATTTTTTCTTCATCAAAATGTTCTGTTAATACCTGGTAAACTTCCTCTTCAAATGGTGATTCCAGATCAGCATTGCTATTATCAATTGAGCTTCTTTCGGTAATGTTCTCGGCCAGTGCATTTAAAACGGCCTGGCGTTGATCATTATTATCTTTGCTGACCGCTTTTGCGTAGGCCAAATAAGCAAAGAAAACCGCCTTCCGGTTGTTCTCCCCTTCTGTGTTCAAATGATCTTTAAAACCTAGGAAAACGGATTCAGGAATTGAAGAACATACATACACTTTGTATTTTGCCCGGGTAATGATCACATTTAAAAGTTTGTACCCTTTTTTATGATTGATGGGCCCAAAACGTTGGGCAAACTTTCCATCCTTATTGATGCCATAAGTTGTGGAAAGAATAATCACGTCGCGTTCATCACCCTGAATGTTTTCCAGATTTTTTACAAAAAGGCCGTTTTCTTCCAATTCAATGATTTTTTGGTTGAAATCGGCAAAACGTTCAAATTTCCTGCGATCGTTTATTTTACTGATAATGAGGTTTCGTTGTGCGATGTTAAATGTTGCTATCCCAACTGAAGGATATTCTCCTGAGGATAACTTATGAATGTTTTTATCGATGATGTTTAATACCGCTTCCGCCTCAATTTCATTGGTGTGGTCAGAAAAGGTACCATCAACTTGAATGTAGCTTATTGGATTATATTCAAAATTATTGGGCAATGGTTTTAATCGTTTACTGTAAAAAGCATGATTAGAGAAATCGATTAAATAGGGATGGCGTGAGCGATAATGGAAATCGAGGTAACGTTTTTCAAAATTCAATTCTGTGGCAAAATCCAGCAACGATTCACATGACAATAGAATGTTGTCGGTATTGATGACTATTTCTTCCTCTTCGTCCATTTCCACTTCGTCATCGATGGTGCCATCAAAAATTTTGCTGAAATAATTTGAAGGCGGCATTTGGTGTTCATCGCCGGCTATGACGATTTGTTTTCCTTTCAACAACGCAGGCAAATTATCTTCGATTCTCAACTGACTTGCTTCGTCAAAAAGTACAATATCAAAATACTGATTCATTCCCTTGAATAAATTACTACAAACATCAGGAGTTGTTAAGACAATTGGGAAAAACGAAGTAAACAGATCGGGCGCTTTTCTTACGATTTGTCGAAGTGAAAGCCGCTTATATCGCTTACTACCTCTTTTATTGTATAAGTTTTCCAACGAAATTCCAGAGTTGCTCTGATTAAATAACTTTGTGGCACCAATTTGCTGAGCATACCAATATTCATTGATGTAATTGATTTGTTCCTTTCCAATTTCACTTAGCGACTGTTTTAGTTCGAGATGATCAGCATCGTTAACGGGCAAATCGACCGAAGCATGTGTGAGCAACAAACCATTCAGGTAATTGAGAATAAAAACATTCTTCCAGCTCTTTTTATTGTAAAAGTGACTTAACAATAGTTGGTTCGATTTCGAAAGATTTTTATAGAAATTATACCAGTTGTATTCAATGGCAAAGAGGTCATTTTCATTGGAAAGGTAGTTGTCCTTTGCCGTCAAAAGATTTCTTACACTTTCAATAAACGGTTCAAGTTTAGTGTGATTTAAATTACTCTTTGCCCAACCATCATTAACCATACGTGTGGAGAGGTTTTGACATAATTCGAGTACTATTTTTTGATCCGCAATGGTTTTCTGTTTTCGTTTTGAAAAGAGAGAAGTCAATCGATAAAAGGGAGATTTTGTTTTTGAAAGCTTAAAAAAATATGGATCGTACTTGTGATAGTTAATCAACTTCCTGAGCTCGGAAGAATCGCCAGCTAACTCATTTTGATAAAAAGTGAAATCGTCCTTAAATTTCTGTTCCAGCTGATATAGATTATCTCCGTTGAATTTATCGGGATTAATAAATGAAAATTGTTTAACTGGTGCATACTCATCATAAAGTTTCTGTCCTTTGTCGAGTACATTCAAATATTCATGAAATTCTTTTGAATTGTATTGAAAGAGCGAACTCTCAAATTCGATTTTATATTCATCGACACTTTTCTTTAATTCCAATAATAACAATCCAACAGCGTTTGACCAATTGTTATTTTCAAATAATATTTCTCCTAGTTTTTTGTGTTTTGTATTGATCGATTCAATTAAGCGCCTGGATATTTCGATGTGGTTATCCAAGGATTCTTTTAAGTTCACATGCCGATAAGCACGTGCATCGTTCAAATTATCATTTCTGTCGCGAACTGAATCAACTACCACCTTTCTATCCTTGATAATATCCTTAATCATTATGCAATGGTTTCCAAGTGCTTTATCCACCAAGGCATTGTGCAGGACTTCCAGAGCCGTTTGCTTTTCACAAACTACTATTGTTTTTTTATTGTTTTCCAGGGCATTTATAAGAATCGCTGTTAATGATTGACTTTTCCCTGTACCCGGAGGCCCCTGGATTAAAATGTTTCGCTTTGATTCAAGCGCATGCAGAATACCTTGTTGTGACGGATCGGTTTCAACTGATGAAATTGGTTGGAAGAAATGTTTCTCCAGGTCATCAAGTGCAATCTCCATTCCTTCCAATTCGAGGAGATGATCATAGTCTCCAATAATATTTTGCTTTTGCACTTCAAATATTGAAAAGATACCACCGAATTCAATGAATGAATTATTTGATGCCAAAGGTAATTTTTCGTAATGTGCTCTTTCGGGAATCTTTTTTATGTTGTTAAGTTTTGACTTAAATATTTCCCTGATGTTTTCATCCGTTGTGCTGTTTACCGATTTGATTAAATCGACACAAATGTCAAGGAGCTCTTCCCTGTCAATTAGTCCATCCTCCAACATTTCTGATGAAACTTGACTAATTTCTGCACCTGAATCGTTTTGCAGGTGATTGATTAAAACTTCATTGATATAAATCGGATCATCTTCATTCCGATAAATCATCCAGGTATTAAAGTCCTTCGTTCTTTTGATGCGTAGAGACCAAATCAAGATCGGAGCAACAGTTAACTTATCATCAGCCTGGTCCTTTCTGATTAATAAAGGAAATCCAAAACCAAACGTATTGATTCCTTTTTCTGATTCAATGGATTGGGTTTGGTTGATCAGGTTCTCAAATGACTTTGTAATTTTCACCAATTCAGTCTGGTCATCTTCAAACAGTGAGTTTAGATCAGGAACATTCTCGTTCCAACTGATATTAAACCGAAGCGGCTGTTCTGTTAGCAATGCATTGATGAAATTGTTCGGAAGATCTTTATTCAGATAAGAAAGTCGTTGCAGGTCAAATTTATACCTGGACCGTCCAGGAATAGCATTTAGGTGTACACCACGTCTATTTCCAACTTTCAGTCTATTTTGAAGCTCGGTTAACAGGTTTTTAGTCAGTTCCATTTCTCAATTCCATGGAATTAATAAAGCATTTTGACGAATTTAACAATAAGCACTTACATTTCACAAAAAAATGTGTGAATGGACGGAAATATTTAGTGTATGGATGGTTTTATTGAGTAAAGGGAAAAAAATGGACGGGGTTTGGTGGTGATATATTAAATTTTTGTGTGCGGAAAAGATTTGATTTCAGAAATTCTCGGCACACTCCGATTAGTTGCCGAATGCGGGTTGTTTTCCTGTTGTGCCACACCGAGGTTTTTGCGAGACGAAAAGTAAGTTGCCTGAACGAATACAGCAATGAAACATAGCCTTGTATTATAAGCCGTTTTTCGTTGTCTGTATATTCCAAGTAATACAATTTAATATTCCACCTTCGATTGCAATTTCGTTGCTATCAATGGTTGCAATTGTTTGTCCTTTAAAAACTTGCTCTAAAATTTTTATCGCCTTTTCGTCCTCTTTGCGTTTAAATGTAGGAACAATAACTGCCTGTTTCATTTGAAGATAATTCAAATAAACTCCTTCCGCATTGTATTGTGATTTATTCTCATATGGATTGTATGGAATTTCGAACCAGTCAAGTCCTGCATTGTGTAAAGCCATTCTAAAAGTCCTTTGATATTTGGGTTCCTCTTTCGAATAGTCGTTTATAAGAACGGTGTCACTATCAATAAAACGAACCATTCCATCCGCGTGTCCGGTAAAGTCTCTTTTGTCCCAAGGCACAAAAAACAAATTATCAACCTCAAAAGTGTCTCGAAGTTGTTTAATTAATTCCTTTTCGCTTAGGTTTGAATTTTCTTTGAAAACTTTGTCGCACATTATTACTTTGTCATTTGTCCGAATTACATTGCCACCGTCAATGATAAGATTTGATTTTACTGGCAACAAGTTGATCGATTTGCAAATACTGTCAACATCGGAAATTGAATTGCGCTTAGTTTTAAATTGTAAATAATCCGGTTCGTATTCGAATTGCACAAACTTGTCTGTACTAATTTGAACTGGCATGAAGTCAACCGCCCAAATGTCTTTTGTGTTCGAAAGAAATTCGTAATGAATATCATTTTCTATCAACACTTTCTCAAAACTTGTTAGAAATGCTGAATACTTTTCCTTCTTTAATTTGTCTGCCAAATAAAGGTAATTTGTTTCTCTGTCGTGTATCATTTTAACAATCTCGCTTTCCAAATATTTTTAAAAACTTGTCCAATTTCCAGAAACTCTGCTTCTGTAAATGTGTCTGTTTTAGCATTATTACACCAATAACAAGCAAAAACAAGATTGTCCAAATCATCATAATTCATATCTGGATTTTTTCGGTCAAGTTCAAGTTTCTTTCCTCTTGTTGCAATCCGTTTTGTTGTCAATTTACCGCTATCAAGAAGCTGTTTTATTTCTTCTTCTGTGATTTCGCAATAAGCACATTTTTCATTGTGTGTCAAATACCAATTATAAAATTCGCTGAATGGAATACTTATCTTCTTTCTTGTCCACAAGATTCTTATTTGAGCAATTTTTTGTCTTTCGGCCTTTAATTCCTCATACCAAACTGTCAAGGTTGGCCGAGGAACATTCAGCTTTTGGGAAATTGTCTTATAGTCTGTCTGCTCGACAAGACATAAATGTAGAAATTGTTCTTGTTGCTCTGTCATTGCGTTGTGCGAATTAAAATGGCTTATAACGTTACGCTAAGTTGAGTTGCCGATTGCGGGCTTCTTATCTGTCGTGCCGCACCTCCATTGTTGCGGGCTGAAAAAGTAAGTTGTCCGAACGAAACCGGCAATTAAATTTACAGATGGCCAAGTTGTTTTTTCTTTTTTGTCCATCGTCAGAGACGCTTCGCCACTTAAGTGCCTGTCAAACTGTCAAGTCCGTTTTGTCAAGATACAGCTTTTCCTTCTGTTCAAGCATTATTTGTCTATTGAGTTTTGCGATATTGCAAAAAAACGCATTAACGACTAACGGATCTCCTGTTGAATTTTCATTTGCATTTTTAACCATACACATGGTACAATATTCTTTATCTTGACACTGAATACATTCAGGAAAGTCTTTATTTCGCAAGCTCCTTAAATACTGCACTTTTTCAGAATTATCCCAAATATCATTTAGAGAATTTTCTTTCACATTACCAACAACATAATCTTGCCAGCCCGCACATGGATAGACATTTCCGTTGTCACCTATACAAATAGAGGAATGACAAACGCTACAAACAGAATCGTTTGTAGTTGTATTTTTTTTCTTTTCAGCTTCTATTTCTATTTGGTCCAAATATTTTACATCATTTGTGATCTTGTTGTTAATCACTTCCTTGATTTCGTCAATTGATAAACGACAACTCAGATTTTGTGTTGTATGATTATATCTAGCGATAAGGCCATAATCATCTCCAGCATGAATCTTATGCCTTCTTGCCCATGTTATTACATCTTCATAACAGTTTTTGTTTTGTTTCATTATTGGGCAGCTTATTTGCAAAGGGATGTCAGTTTCAATCAGTTTCAAAATTGCATTTTTTGTTATTTCAAAACTCCCTTTCATTTGTGTTATCTCATCGTGGATATTGGAATCCATTGAGTATAATGAGACTTGAACACCTAAAAGGGGATTCATCTTCAATTCATTGATAATGTCATCATTGAGTAATGTCAAATTACTAAGCACATTTACTGAAAAATCATACTCTCTGCATTTTTTTAAAAAATCGCAAAAGTTTTTGTGCAACATCGGTTCACCACCGCTCAACGTCAAATGCAATAACCTCATATTTTTACATTGTTCCAGTAAATCATAAAATAAACCAGGTTCGATATAACTTACTTTGTAATCATGTGGGATATAACAATGTATACATCTTTCATTGCACTTGCTTATAATTTCTATGTGCAAATTTGTAAGCTGAGGTTTGCCTTTAAAGTATTCTTCTAAAAAATCCTGTGTAGATTTCTCAGGTAATGTTGTTGTAGAAATATTCCTTTCTAAACCAGATTCTAATGTACTATAAGAAAATCTTGTGTCTTTTTCATTACACTCCTTTATTGTTTCCCCTGTTACAATGAATCCATCCCGTTCAAGCATGCAATAAAATTCTAAGGCATCATTCTTTATTGTTGTAATGTCAACATCCGCAAATTGCTTATTTATTTTTATTGCAAGCTCGTCAATGGTTTTTGGTGCCCTGCCTAAAACAGATAAAAATACAGCCCCGCTTTCCGATATAATTTTGTCTCCGATATCGTTTTCGTTATTATGCGTTTGTTTATATCTAAAATTTCTATTGTCAGTTATATACCCAAAGGTTTCATAGTTTCTGAAAATAACATTAGATTTTTGCTTAAAATACATAACAATATCTCTTTTAGCAATCAGGCGACGAATTTAAAATGATTAACATCGCCGCCTGATTTAATTGTTCATTAACGTTTTGGTCCTGGTGGATTACAAGGCCTACCACTCGGCTTACTGTTAGGACGACATTCTGCCATCTGTACAGTACTTTGTGCTAAAATTACTGGTTTTGTGTAACTCATAAGTTTACCTCCTTTTTTAGATTATTACTTTTGTTATTAAACACTATGTAAAAAATACAGAACCAAAACTATTTTTCAATGCTTTGTCATGTATCATTTTACCTTATTCAAATATCTCTTCCATGGTTTGCAGCTGTTACAATTGGCCACAACTTGTATAAATCAATCAAAACTGACTACTTTCATGCCTTTTGCTTTTCAGAAGGATGGGCCACTCCACTTCAAATCAGTATGCATTGAATACTTATTATGTCAAAACCGAAGATATGTATTCTGAAGTTCATTAGCTAATATAATGAGTGAATGGCCTGAAATATTGAGTGGATGGACGGTTTTATTGAGTAAAGGAAAAAAGTGCAAGGAGTTTAGTTTATATCAAGATGGTTTGAAATCTTTGTTTTATAATTTTACCACTTGTCTTTATCTTTCAAATATAATATGCCGTCAAAAACGGCATTTTTAGCTTCTTTGATTGTATCAAATCTTTTCCTGCCAAAAATTTCACCAAATCTCACTTTGTATTTATCACTCCTTTTGTCCATATAAATTAGTAAGAGATGATCATGGTAATTTAAATAATGATTTCCATTTAGATTAACCTTCCATACTTTCCGCACCCAAGTCCTTCTTCTAATTGCCTTATTTTTAAGTTCTCGCTCTAATCGTTTAGGATTTACATAATCATTTGTCATATTTTCAGCACAAATACAGCCTACACTAAATTCTTCATCGACTTCTTTATGTGTCACTACATGAACATACCGAATTTTTTCATGACCACACATCATGCATTCTTCATATGAAGTATCGCACTCTGATTGACCATCTTCTCTAATATCAATTACATCAATTAAAGTCCAACCTTTATGGGGCACGCCTGATTGTTTCCATAGGTTACTCATTTGAAATTTGGTTTTTTAAATTGTGCATTTCGATTGCAATGCAGGTAACGTTTATTAGACTATGATGAGGGCTTTTCTCTACCGTTACTTTTACATCAGGTGAATTGGGACACCTTCGAAAAAACAATCTCGTCAAGCATCTTTATCTTGGTGCTGCTGTTCTTATCGTCTTTTATTGGATTCTACAGCTAATTGTTAGTCAAATAATTTTGTCTGAGTTGCATTATTGTTGTTTAATGGCTGAATTTTAGAAATCACCTTCTTTACCGTCTCGGCAAGATTGTTTTGGTTCATAATTGTAATGTCCTTTTGGTCCTTTATCAAGTCTCTGTTTAAATCAAACATTGGATTGTTTTTATCAATATTTTGGTCATACATAACAGCTCGTGGGATGTTGTAATCCTTTGCGTAACCCATCGCCAAACGTGCACCGCTATCAAGTTTTTGTCCGAACATTTTCCATCTTTCAACAGAATCCTGAGCATAACTTGCAGCTAAAACTATCGTATCACAAAATAATGCTTGCAATCGGTCGCGTTCTTTATAACGACTGCTCAATTCCATTGTATTCTTAAAATCATTACCATATTCAGTAACAAGAAGTCCACCTTCTTCTACAATTTGATATGCCAATCTTTTATTTCGTGCAGGCAGGATATTATTTAGTGGACTGGGTAAAATTGCGACCGTTTTTCCATTAGAATCCAATGCTTGTTGGTGAGAAATGCTATCACAACCAAAAGCTAATCCGCTTACTATTGTAGCTCCATTTTTAACAAATTCAGAAACTATTTTCCGCTCTCTTTCTTCTATATCACCTACTGGATTCAAAAGCCCAATTACCGAAATATTTCTATTTGCAATGCCTAACAAATCAATATTTCCTTTATAGTAAAGGAAAACTGGTTGCTCACTTTCTTTTACATTTCCACGAAATTGCGGAAAATTGTTGTCTCCCAAAGCAACAAAACCATCACAAAAATCTTCAAATTTCTGCAAAAGTTCTTTGAAGTGTTTTTTTTTGTATTCAAAATCTTCTATGGTAATTTGAGTCTTATTGTTTATCAATGCAACAATCTTCTCAATATTTTCGTTGCCTGTCAAATTTTTTACAATCCATGCTTTACCTATCCCTTTATATGACTTAGCGGTTAAGATATTTATTGAGTTTTCAGTGTATTTCATTTTATTAACTTTTACAAGGTTAGTTATATCCTAGTGTCTTGATACAGTTTTTCCTACAGAGTAAAAAATAACTGATTTTGCACCATTTTCCAGCAATGCTTGAATTGCATCTTCGTCAATATTAATGGTTTTCGTGTAAATATCATCTATTAGTAAAATATCCAAGCCGCTAACTTCACTTGAAATATTGCAAGTATCTTTTGTTATTCCTTCATAAGGCACTTCGCCAACACCACCATAACCACTTCTATCCATATGCGTTGTCCTTGTATTTGTATGTCGAATGATGAAAGTCGTCCCATTTGAATAACCATTAAGTTTATCTGCCACCGCTGATACTACTTTCTTGAATAATTTTTGATTATCTGAATAATAGCTTTCCTTTTTTGCTCTTGGAATTACACAAACAGTCAGATTATTACTTTTATAAATATTTTTAATTTCAGTCAAATCTGCTTTTAGAATTTTTATTAATTCGTTTATGCTATTTTGTAAGATATCAATATCTGTCTTATTAAACTGATTTTTTAAGTGATTTATAAAATCAGGATTTCCTTCTGCCCCAAAAGATGTATAGTCTTGGTGATAGAATGCCTTAATATTTATGCTAAGATACGCGTTTGATTGGATCGTGAATCTATTCATATTTCATATAATTATAGGGTTAATTAACGCAATACCTGATCGTCTAGCATCTTCAATTTCAGTTTCTTCATTTTCAAAAGCGACAACTAATTTAGGAGCTATACCAAGTACAGAAATTGCATTTTGAAATTTGTTAATTTCTGCACCGCTGTTGCTAAATGTTCTGAAAAATAAATAGCTAAATTTATTTATTATTCCATGATACTCCAATGTTTCAATAGCTCTGTCTTTTCGGCAGTTTGTTACTAAAACTGTTTTATTCGTTTTTGAATACTTGAATAGAATTTCCGCTACCTGAATATCTAGTTTAGTCTGTGGTAAAAAATCGTTATAACATTTTTCTTTCTCTTTTATAATTCTTAAATACTCTGTTTCTTTCAAGTTAGGTAATAGAGTTTTCAGCATCCCTCGATGTAACCGTATATTTGGATCAAAAGATAAATCTATTTCAGCTTTTGTAACAGACTGAATTGCTTTTTTGTAAGATAGATAGTTCGCGAAGTCTGTCTTAACTAATGTTCCGTCCAAATCAAAGAAAAGAACCGTGTCTATTGTAGTCTTGAAGGCTATTTCCTGTATTGTATCTTTTGTGTCACCCATTATTGTACCGTTGTTGTTTGGTTGTCTGTCACACTTGCACGAACGAAATCACCAATTAATTATAGCGACATATCCCATCTGCCGTTCTAATTGTTCGAAAACTTATTACATTCTTAAAACTCACCTGTATCAAAAGAATTAAGAACTTTCATTCTTGCATTAAGGACTGCAAGTTCCTTAATTTTGTCCGCCCGGTCTATACCTAATAATGAAGAATTTTTCAAATTAATTGCTGTACCACCCATGCAAACCATTAATATTCCTTTGTCACCTCCAACTTCGGAATAGTCAATATCAGTTGCAATTACAGCATTTCCGCCAAGGTCCAGAGCCTGTTTCCGTAATTGTGCAAAACATAGATCCTCACCACCTTTGAGTTTTTTATTGAACCGACCCGACTGGGCACCAAACAAGTCTGTAAAAGATGAGGTAAATTCAGAAATAACACCTGTTCCAGTTGTAGACTGTCCTGTTACCATTGAAAGAATATCGTAGTCCCAATTCAAAGGTGAATGAGTTGAAATAACTGGAACAACATCAATTAGTTTCTGCATATTTAAACTAACATTATCTCGTTCACTTTGCACTTGTGATTTATATTTTGAGTACAATTCTGAACCACATTTATTACAGTAACCTACTGACTTATTTTCGTGATATTCGTTAATGATTCTTGTTTTGTTATCATTTAAAAGCGACACGCTCGATAATAGTCCTCCTTTAAATTTTGTCGAACAATTTGGGCATTCTGTTAATTCAGTTGTCATGGTATAATTTGGTTTATTTCTATTGAATTTGAAATTTTCAAGTTCGTACTTTCCTTATCTAATTTCAGGCAATTCATATTTATCAATAAATACTTTGCAATTTTCAAAATCACCTAAATCTAATTTGCATTATGTCAAATTCGAAGATATGTTTTTTGAAGTTCATTAGCTAATATAATGAGTGAACGGTATGATTTATTGAGTGAATGGACAGTTTCATCGAGTAAAGGAAAGAGTTGCTCATTCTTTTTATTTCAATACTAGTCGCAAATGGGAATTCAGCATCATCCCTAATAAAAGATGTGAGTAATTCATCTCCATTGTCTATATTATCAGAAATAAATAGACTATAATATCGACATGGAAATAATCAACCTGATTTTGGGGAGTAAGATAGAGCGCATCAAGGACAGATTTAAAATGTCCAGTATTGTTGAAATAGATGATTATGAGGCTTCCTACAATATAGTATTTGGTCATGAGGCCATGGCAATTTGCAACATGCAAACCAGGCAAGCAGTGAAGTTTATTTGGGGCCTAAAAGAAATTCCCAAACATCCTGAGCCCATTTATTTTATTCGTGCTGAAGGAGACCGGAATAAGAGCAATGATCCCAACTATACGGGTACCAATGCCATATTTCTAAAACCTGAATTCAGAAATGCATTAAATCATCAAAGGTGCCTGATTGTAGTGGATGCCTTTGTTGTTGGTGTGCAAACGGAAGATCCCTATTTGGTGTATTTGAGGAATAAAAATCATCCTTTCGCTTTAGCGGGCATTTGGAACACCTTTAACGATCCCGAAACCGGAAATACCATAACCACCTTCGCCATCATGACCACCGCTGCAAATCATCTAATTCGGGCACTGGGCCATCAACGTATGCCAGCCATTATTCACATTGAACGGGAAAGCTCCTGGTTAAAAACCTCGTCATCGCTAACCGATGTGTTGAATTGCCTATCCCCTTTCCCCGATCGCCTGATGAACGCCTACCCTATTTCTACCAAAGTGAATGATCCCGTGCAAAATGATTTGTCGGTGATTCAACCCATTGGGGAACCCGTTTGTAAGGAGAATAGAGCACCAACCTTTGTTCGTAAAAAGGATAAATACATTCCTTCGGATATTACGTGGGCTGATCAGGTTAGAATGAGTAAGGAATAAAGCGATCAATTCAATCTCTTTTATGCATTCTGTCTTGACAGACGGTCTTCCTTTTTTCGCTTGATCGAAAAAAGGAACAAAAAAGATCAAGGCTCCCATTAAATCTTCTTCCTTTTTTTTACTAAAGCTAAGTTCGGCCGGGCGATATTCGAACAAGTTCTCATCTTCCCGGTCTCCCTAAGCTTGCGTTTTAAAAAGTAAGAATTTTTATGGAGGCCAATCCACGCTTGCGAAGATTGGATCAAAGGAGA
>JBGUEP010000053.1:0-39373 GCA_041821245.1 Prolixibacteraceae bacterium | reverse complement strand
AATTTACGATTCCGACTTTGTAAATTCTACGATTTTAATGTGATTCCAAATCTATTCTTCCACCCGAATTGTAAAGTAATCCATCTAATGCCTATTTTGTCGGAAAACTCCACCAGGATATCCAAATCACTAGAATCATTTTGCTCACTACGTGAATAAGAGCCAAAAATTGCCATTGATTTAATTGGATAATCATTAAACAACCTATTTTTTCGTACCAATCTCAGTGTAAATCCTGAAACGGAAAAAAGGAAAACCTTGAAAGAAAAACTCCATTTTATGATCGATAATGTGCTCTGAAACAGTCCAACTTTCTTCCCGTGGTACTTTTTTTATGAAAATGCACTCGTTGATACAATGTTTTTTCCTTATTGTTGCCCACGACAATGTAGGTTTTCCCTTTGTTTTATCTATTTCGATTCTAAATTTCCTGTTTTTTTGCCTTCCAAAAACTTCGAAATGAAATCCTTAAAAAAAAAGTTAAAAAGTGTATAAAAATCACTCAACATTTCGCGCGTCTTTGTGTTGTTTTGGTGTTGACAACATTTTATGTTTGCTTTATCTGGTAATATGATATAAATTACCCAAGATTCGGATGTTGTAATTTGGATTGATTTGGTGATAGGCTAATAAAGCAGGCTGGGTGATTCTAAAATGATGTAACCGACCATTACCAATGGGCTTAGAAAAAAAAGAATAAAATATAAAAACAACTAATTAACATGAGTCATCAACTATTCAAGGTGCGAAGTTTATTAAACCTCTCGTTATTGGCACTTTTTTTATTCTCGTGGTTGGTCGGATCAGCAAATGATTCCGAATCTCATTCAGGTAAACATTCAAGTAGTGATGTAAAACAAGGTGAGCGGTTCTTTAAAGGACTATTGCCTAAAGCAAGTCAGGTTCCGTCCTGTATTTCTTGTCATTATTACCATTCGGCCGACACCATGAATTGGAACCCGGCAGCCATTGAGATTGCCCAACTTTACAGAAACAAATCAAGTGACGATTTGGCTGAGGTTTTATTCTCGCCATTTGGCAAAGTCATGTCGGTAGCGCATGCCAACATTGATGTGCCTGAAGATCAGGTCCAGTTTGTGAAAGCCTATATGGATCACCTGGCCGACAATGGAGTTCCGCTGCAAAAGCCTTCCTTTTTACGGATCATTTTTTTCCTCATCCTGGGTGGTATTATCACACTGGCATTGCTCGATTTACTGTTTTTCCACAAAGTCAAATACAAAGTGGTCCATTTTGTTGTGGTCCTCGGTTTATTGGGGTATCAATTAAAAATGGTTTATGAAGAGGCGGTTAAGTTGGGACGTAGTCAGGATTATCAGCCTGATCAACCCATTAAATTTTCGCACAAGGTACATGCTACTGACAATCAAATCGATTGTATGTATTGTCACCATACTGCGGATGAATCGAAATCGGCCAACATTCCTTCAACTAACC
Source organism: Prolixibacteraceae bacterium (assembly GCA_041821245.1). Lineage (GTDB taxonomy): Bacteria > Bacteroidota > Bacteroidia > Bacteroidales > Prolixibacteraceae > Roseimarinus. The sequence continues at coordinate 37,915 of JBGUEP010000053.1, read as the reverse complement.
TTTGTATGAACTGCCACGTGGTGGTTCGTGAAGGTTCGCATTCAGGAAAGTTCGAAATCAATAAATTGGTTCAAGCTTATGAAGAAGGGCGTTCCATTGAATGGATTCGAATTCATCAATTGCCCGACCATGTCTTTTTTGCCCATGCACAACATGTTGGTGCCGGAAAATTGGATTGTACCCAATGTCATGGTGAAATTAAGGACATGGATATCGTAAAACAGCAAAATGACTTATCAATGGGTTGGTGTCTCGATTGTCACCGTCAAACCAAAGTCGATTTTACCAATAAGTACTACGATGGCATGTATGAGCAGATTCATAAAGAATTTAAGGAAGGCAATCGCGATTCCGTTATGGCAGCCGATTTAGGAGCCAATGAATGTGCAAAATGTCATTATTAATTTTAAATTATCATCCATCACCGTTCAAAACAATTCTTGATGAGTGAAGAAAACAAATATTGGCATATTCTTGATGAATTTGAGCCAGTTGAAGATGCCAGGATCAGTGAGACACCAACAGTGAATCTCGATCCTAAGTCTCGAAGAAATTTCTTGAAAGTTTTAGGTTTGGGAACCGCATCGGCCGCGCTGATTGCTTCGTGCAAGCGCCCGGTTGATAAGGCCATTCCTTATTTTTTAAAGCCCGAAGAAATTGCACCAGGAAAAGCAGCCTACTATGCTTCCTCGTATTTTAACCAAAACGAATATTGTAGTGTTTTAGTGAAGGTGCGCGATAGCAGGCCGATCAAACTGGAGCCCAATCCAAAATCAGTGATTACCCCCCGCGGAACAAGCGGAAAGGTACAGGCTTCGGTATTGGATGTTTATAACATCAACCGATTTAGCCATCCTTCGAAAGCGGGAGCTAAAATCGAATGGGCCACTGCCGACCTCGAAATAGTTGCTAAGTTGAATGAACTTAAAGCGGCTGGGAAATCAATTGTGTTGGTTACACCTACCCTTATTAGCCCATCGACCAAAAAGTTGATCGGTGAGTTTGTTGCGGAGTACAATGCCGAATGGCAAATGTACGACGCCATTCCGATGGATGGTTATCGTGAGGCCAATCGCAGAGTGTTTGGGAATTCTGCACTTCCGGAATATCATTTCGACAAAGCAACTTGCATTGTTTCTGTTTCATGTGACTTTTTAGGTACTTGGTTGTCTCCTGTTGAATTTTCGGCCCAGTATGCTAAACGTCGTGATTTAACCGATGGCGCTAAAGACATGAGCCGTCACTACCAGGTGGAAGCCGGTATGTCGCTCACAGGTTCCAATGCCGACATTCGTATTCGGGCCGATCGTTCTGAAAACGGTCGTATCTTAACCTATATGTACAATCACTTTGCTGCTAAAGCAGGTCAACAGGTGATTGAAACCAAACCACCCAAAACGGAGATTGCCGATCAATTATCTAAATTATTGGCCGACTTGGAAGCCAACCGAGGTGAGTCTTTGGTGGTTTGTGGCGATAACAATCCCGATTTGCAAGTGATTGTAAATGGAATCAATCAATTGCTGGGAAATATTGGCAACACCATAACCTGGGATCATAGCTACCAACATTTCATGGGAAATGAAAATTGGTCGAAAAGTATTTTAGGAACTAACCTGGGTGCAGTTGTGCTGTGGGATGTTAATCCTGTATACAACCATCCTGACTCAGCAAAAATTAAAGCAGCCATCGAAAAGGCGGAACTGTCCGTTTCAATCAGTTCATTGCCCGACGAAACAGCTGAATTGTGTCAATACAGTTTACCATCGCCCAGCTATTTAGAAAATTGGGACGATGCGGAATATAAAAATGGGGTAGTGGCTGTATTACAACCCACTCTACATAAATTATTTGATTCGCGTCAAGCACAGGAAACCTTGTTGTCGTGGTTGGGTAATTCAATCATCTGGCGCGAATACATCAAAAATAATTGGTTAAAAACTTACTATCCATTGCAATCGGATCATAACGATCCTGATCGGTTTTGGGTGAATAGCGTTCGGTCGAGTGAATTGGTCTACGACGTTAAACCAGTACTGTCCAGCTTCGATATTAATGAAGTAAAAAAATCCTTGTTGGCCGTTTCCAAAATCACAGGTGACGATGGATTTACCGTTGAATTAACCGAACAGATTAACATTGGAACAGGTCATGGTGCCTTGAATCCGTGGTTACAAGAATGCCCCGATCCGGTGACACGCATTGCCTGGGACAATTACGCGTCGATTTCGCCAACAGTAGCCCGTGAACGTGGAATCAAAAATGGTGATGTTTTGAAAATCGGAACATTGGAAATTCCTGCTTTTGTACAGCCGGGACAAGCCGATCAAACCATTTCCATTTCAGTTGGATATGGACGTACTGTTGGTGTTCCAAAAGAATTGGTTACCGGAGTAAATGCCTATGTTTTGAGTTCCGTTAATGATGGTTTCCGCGTTTTTGAAAAAGGTGGATTAAGTTTGGAAAAAACAGGAGCTTTTGAAAAACTAGCTTTGGTTCAGGGGCACCAATCGATGGAGGGTCGTGAAATTGTTCGCGAAGCTACATTGGAAGAGTGGAAGGAAAACCAAAGTGCCGGAAACGAAATGCACGAAAAGGCGGTTCATCATGCTACCACCTTGTATTCAGGACATGAATACAACGGGCACAAGTGGGGAATGGCCATCGATTTAAATAAATGTACCGGTTGCAGCTCTTGTGTGTTGGCTTGTAATACCGAAAACAATATTCCGGTAGTTGGGAAACAGGAAGTGCTAAAGGTTCATGAAATGAATTGGATTCGCATCGACCGTTATTATACCGGTGAAGATGAAGATCCCGAAGTGGTTCGTCAACCGGTAATGTGTCAGCATTGCGATAATGCGCCTTGCGAAAACGTTTGTCCGGTAGCAGCCACCAATCATTCGAGCGAAGGTTTGAACCAGATGGCTTACAACCGTTGTATTGGTACCCGTTATTGCAACAACAACTGCCCATACAAAGTGCGTCGTTTCAACTGGTTGGATTATACCGGCGCCGATGCCATTCCGAATAACCGCTACGATCCTGCGAACCTTACAGTTGATTTAAGCCGTATGCGTCACAACCCCGATGTGGTGGTTCGTGCCAAAGGGGTAATCGAAAAATGTTCGTTCTGTGTACAACGTATTCAGGAGAAAAAATTGAATGCAAAACTGGAAGGTCGTCAATTGTACGACGGAGAATTGCAAACAGCGTGTATGCAAGCTTGTAGCGCCGATGCCATAGTGTTTGGAGATGTAAATAATCCAGACAGTCAGGTGGCCAAACTGATGAAAGATCCTCGAAACTATAATCTGTTAGAGGAAATTCACACCCTGCCAAGTGTGGGATATTTAACGAAGATTCGAAATAAAAGCTAAAAAAACTAACCGATAGATTATGTACGTATCACCGGTCAGAGAACCATTAATAAACGGCGAAAAAAGTTACACAGATATTACCAACGATGTAGCTGCCCCAATACATGCCAAACCAGGTAAGTTCTGGTACCTTGGTATCGGAATATCATCCACTGTGATGTTATTTGGGTTTGCCATGATTTTTTATTCCATTTGGTTTGGTATTGGAACCTGGGGGGTCAACCGAACCATTGGATGGGGATGGAGTATAACCAACTTTGTATGGTGGGTAGGTATCGGGCATGCCGGTACGTTTATCTCGGCCATCCTCTTATTGTTCCGTCAGAAATGGCGGACAAGTATTAACCGAGCCGCTGAAGCCATGACCCTTTTTGCTGTAATGTGTGCCGGATTATTTCCGCTTATTCACATGGGGCGTTTGCCTTTGGGATTCTTTATTTTCCCTTATCCAAACAGCCGTGAATTGTGGGTGAACTTTAATTCACCACTTTTATGGGACGTGTTTGCTATTTCTACTTACCTTTTGGTCTCTTTGTTGTTCTGGTACATGGGCTTGTTACCCGATTTGGGTACCATTCGCGACCGTATGAAAACCGACTGGAAGAAGAAAGTATACAATTTTCTGAGTTTTGGATGGAAGGGATCGGTACGTCACTGGCAACGTCACGAATCAATGAGTTTGATTCTTGCCGGTTTGGCAGCTCCATTGGTACTTTCGGTGCACACCATTGTAAGTTTTGACTTTGCAACATCGGTGATCCCTGGTTGGCATACCACTATTTTCCCTCCGTACTTTGTTTCCGGAGCAGTATTTTCTGGTTTTGCCATGGTATTAACACTGATGATTGTGACCCGGAAGTCACTGAATTTGCAGGAATACATCACTGTTGGACACATCGAATCGATGAACAAGGTGATTATTGCAACGGGTTCAATTGTTGGAATAGCTTATATTACTGAATTATTCATGGCCTGGTACAGTGGAGTTGAATACGAACGCTACACCTTCATGAACAGGGCACTTGGACCTTATGCCTGGGCTTACTGGATTATGATGACCTGTAACGTCATTTCACCCCAATTACTTTGGTTTAAAAAGTTAAGAAGAAATGTTGCATTTACCTTTGTGTTGTCTATTTTCATCAACATTGGAATGTGGTTCGAACGTTTTGTCATTGTAGTGACTTCACTTTCACGCGATTATCTGCCTTCCAGCTGGACCATGTACAAACCTACCTGGGTGGAAATTTCAATTTATTTGGGAACCTTTGGACTTTTCTTTACGCTCTTTTTCTTGTTCATCAGAGTATTTCCGGTGATCGCCATAGCCGAGGTTAAATCGGTAGCCCGATCGTCAGCTAAGAAATTTATTGGGAAGTCGGTACGTAACGATCATCAAGAAAAACATTAATTATGGGAGCAATTATATTTGGACATTTTACCGATGAGCAAGATTTGCTTTACGGAATAAAAGAGCTTCAGGAAAAAGGCATTACAATTGAAGATGTGCGCACTCCCTTCCCTGTACACGGATTGGATGGCGTCCTTAAACTTCGTCGCTCACATTTACCAAAAGTGGCTTTTCTGGCGGGTATCGTCGGAGCTACCGTAGGTATGGGATTTCAAATCTGGGTATTTACACAGGCATGGCCCCTTAATTTTGGAGGAAAGCCATTTATGTCAATCCCTTCGTTTATTCCTGTCACCTTTGAGTTAACGGTGTTGTTTGCAGCTTATACCATGGGCATCGCTTTTTTGGTTCGATCAAAACTTGGACCAGGTCAGATCCCTGATATTTTAGACGAATTGGTTACCGATGATCATTTTCAAATCATTCTTAGTAATAAGAACAATACAATGAATGAAGATGAGCTGGCCTTCGCTTTAAAGGCAACCGGAGCCATGGATGTAAAACTTTTAAAAGGAGAACAATGATGGAAAAAAGAATTATACCCGATGCAGTTCCTTTTAAGTTTTCGAAAAAATTGAAAACCATTTTGGGTGCAGGAGCTGTTGTTGGTGTGGTCGCCCTTTTATGGGGGATTTTTATTGAGCAAGCACCTTCGTCTCGTATTTGGGCCAATATTTGGTTGAACAGTTTAATGTTCCTGTTTTTTGGCCTGGGAGCTCTCTTTTTCTGGACGGTGAATACGCTGGGAGAATCGGGCTGGCAAACCAGTATACAACGGGTTTTGGAATCCATGGGGCAAACCATCCCGTTTGCCGGGATTTTGTTTCTATTTGCATTCCCCGGGTTAAAAGACATTTTTGAATGGACGCATACCGAACACCTCGATGAAATTCTTAAGGAAAAAGAAGCGTATCTGAATATACCTTTCTTCATTCTGCGTTATGCTATCTATTTTACGGTCTGGACACTGTTTGCAAATCATTTGCGTAAAATATCCGTGAAAAATGATGTTGAACCTACAGAGAATTACTTAAAACGTTTGCGCAATACTTCGGGATGGTTTATGGTCGTATTTGCTGTAAGTAGCTCTATGTCGGCATGGGATTGGTTAATGTCAATTGATGCGCACTGGTTCAGCACTCTTTATGGATGGTATACTTTCTCAGGAATGTTTGTGCTGGCTTTAGCCATGATTATTCTGATTACCGTTGGATTTAAAAGATACAATATTTTACCGCACATTAATGGAGAACATTTACACGATTTAGGAAAGTATTTGTTTGGTTTTAGTATTTTTTGGGCGTATTTGTGGGTAAGCCAGTACTTGCTAATCTGGTACAGTAATATCCCCGAAGAGACCGTGTATTTTGTAGAAAGAACCGATCATTTTAATTTTCTGTTTTTTCTGAATGTTGCAGTGAATTTTCTTGTTCCATTTTTAGCCCTAATGACACGAGGATCGAAACGCCAACCTTTATTTTTGGCCAGTATTGCTATTGTGCTGATTATTGGACATTGGATTGATCTGTATATGGCTATTATGCCGGGAGTGGTGGGTTATGAACATGCAGCTATCGGAGTTTTGGAAGTTGGCTTGCCCTTCCTTTACCTGGCCATTTTTCTTGCGGTCTTTTTTGTATCGTTTGGAAAAGCCAAGCCCGTACCTGAAAATCATCCTTATTTCAAAGAAAGTTTTGACTATGAAAATATTTAATTACAAGCACTGGATCGGGATTTCTGCATTGTTGGCAGTAATACTTAGCTCGTGCGATACCGACAGAAATAAACCGGGCTATAGCTTTTTTAACGACATGGAAGCTTCACAGGCCTATGAAACCTATAGTACCAATCCAAATTATGCCAATGGTAAAACCATGGAAGGTCCGGTTGAAGGAACTGTGGCCATTGATCAGCACGCCTTTGGTTTTGTAAAAACACCTGAAGACGAGTTGAAGGCGGCAGGCTTAGTGAATCCATTGAAGAATGAGTTTGATTTAGAGCATGCCAAATTGGTCTATGAGCAATATTGTATTTATTGCCACGGCGATAAAGGCGATGGTAAGGGATTTTTATTTACCAGTAAAAAATATCCTTATCCTCCGGCAAATTATCATGCCGAGCGTGCAATGGCCAAAACTGATGGACAATTGTTTCATAACATCCGTGCCGGATTTGGGGTAATGGGTGCACATGGTCCTCAATTAACAGTTGACGATACCTGGCAACTGGTGAATTACATTCATCATCTGCAGGAACAGACCATCGAATAGATAAAATATATTTCATTGTGATTCTAAAAACCGGGCAGTAATGTTCGGTTTTTTTGAATCACAGAATTGTTTTACCTGGCCTGTAATCTAAATCTGAATAAAATTGAGGGGCTGTTTTGAAAATCATTTTTTGGATGAAATGCTGCTCCTGTTTGATCTTTAATGCTTAAATTTGGCAACATTTTTTGGTCTCGCAAAATCAGTTATTTTTGTGGTTTATTTGAACAAGCACAAAAGTGAAATATTAATCAAGGGGTAAAGAAATGTTCAAACCAGTGACTTCGGATTTATGGTGAGTTCTAAGTATTAAAAGAAGGGGTATTTGTGAAAAAAAAATATGAATTGAATAGTAGCTGGCGCATTGTTGCAGCTACTATTTATAAGAAGCCAACAGATTCGAAGGTGTTTGGTGCTGCGGAACTGGATGTTACAGATTTAGAGCAATTTATTTCGGTAAAACGCAAGGAAGGATTAAAAATTACTTTAACTCATGTTATGGCTCTCATTGTTTCGCGAGGGCTCAAACACGAGGTCCCAGTATTAAATACTTATGTGAAACGAGGAAAAATCATTCAACGTGATAGGGTTGATGCTGGAATTAGTGTGCTAAAGGCCAATGACGAGATGACGTCGATCTTTATCCGTGATGCCGATCAAATGACCTTGCATTCATTGGCAGATTTTATGCGCGATGAAATTCAAAAATCTCGTAAAGGCGATGAAAATGATACCATGCAATCGAAAAATTTCCTGTCATCCATTCCATGGCCTTTCCGTAATTGGTTCTTTCGTTTGTATCGCACCGTTACGATATCCTGGGGCTTATCACTTCCTTTTTTGGGATTGAATAACGATAGCTTTGGTTCGTTTCTGATTACAAATATTGGAAGTATTGGATTAGATACCGGATATCCGGCTTTATTGCCCAGTTCCAATGTTTCGTTTGTATTGGTAATGGGCGGCGTTCAGAAAAAACCAGTAGTTATAAACGACGAAATTGTGATTCGTCGTATGATGTCTTTAAGTGTCGTGTTGGATCATCGTATGGTCGATGCTTCACATGCCGGTAAAATGTATCGCTACATAAAATACATGATTAAACATCCCGAGGAGTTAGAAAATAAAATCGATTAATTGAACAGTTCTTCGCCGAAACGCTCGGTCCATTTTATCATACGCTTGCGTTCTTCAGCTGAGAAGCGCGCTTTTTTATGTATAAGCATGTAGGGAGGAAAAGGCATTTCTTTTTCTTCTATAACTGCAGCTGTCTCATTGAGGATTTTAAGCTTCTTTTTAATGGGAAATGATTCCCAATCGGAGAAGTTGAGCTGTTCCCTTCCTAATTTAGTATCACGAACCACCAGCCAGGCAGTTGGCTGTATATTTGAATACCAGGGATATACCGTTTGATTGGAATGACAATCGTAACATCCATTTATGAATAATGAAGCTATTGAATCAGGGATTTCATTGTTGGCCAATAAATCATTGGGATTGTTTGTACTCGTTTCTGGTAATTGAGCTGGAATAAATTGGATGATTACCGCTAGTGCCACAATAACAATCCCAATGATTTTTATTTTTTTCATTTTATTATTTTTTTAACAAGGCATCGCCTGCTGTATTGGCCCATTTGATTAAAGCTTCTTTCTGCATCGGGCTTAGCTTAGCCTCTGGCTTGAATTCAAGGAATTTGGCAGGTGGCATTTTGTCTTCATCTACTTCTTCGCTGATATCGGCCAGTTTACCTACCAATTTGGCTACGCTCAGGGTATCGAGAGTTTCAAACATCAACTTGCCTTTTCCTTTTTCGTTTTTCGATTCGGCATTGTGGCAACCAAAGCACGAATTATCAATGATTTTTTGAACATCGGCTGAAATGCTCAATTGTTTACTTGGCTGTGGTTGATTTGTCTTTTCCTGCGTGCTTGTGGTGAAATTATAAAATAAAAGACCTGTTAAAAGAATGGCTGGTACTAAAAATAGTTTCATTTTCATACGAGTTAATTTGATTGTTAATGATTCATATAAGTTAATTGTGCTTGATTAATTTCTTTATTTTAATTTCCTGAAATTAAGGAATTCAGATGATTTGTAGCCATCTTGTTTGGTCTTGCTAAGAATTAATCTTATAAATAACATCCATTCTCGTTGTTTAGTTGAATATTTGACCTATTAATTTGCAATTTGATCACTTTTATTCCGATTCCTCATTTAATTTTGTTCATTAGTCTTAAAAAAGTCCTTACTTTTCTGAATTAAAATTTTCAACCAAAAATCAAACCATGAAAATATTTTTTGTTTTTTTATTTGCTGTAATTTTCGCTTCGTGCAGTAAAACGGATGTTCGTTTAGAAGAATGGCGTGGCCCCAATCGCAGCGGAATTTATCAGGAAACCAATCTTTTGAAGATTTGGCCAGATTCAGGCCCCGGAGTACTTTGGGAAATGAACGATTTAGGTACTGGTTATGGTTCTCCTCTTGTTTTAGATGATCGAATTTTGATAATGGGTACACGTGATTCCATTGCCATTCTTTTTGCCATAACTCTGGATGGTCAGATCATTTATGAATGCGAAGTTGGTTCTGAATGGGTGGTCAATTTTCCCGGATCGCGGTGTACACCCACGGTGGTGAATGATCAGGTTTACATTATGACAGGCAAGGGACAGCTTAGTTGTATTCAATTGAAAGATGGTCAAATAGAATGGTCACGGAATGTCTACAGTGAATTTGAAGGAGAAATGCCACGGTTTGGTTATGCTCAATCGTTGGTGGTTGAAGACAACAAGGTATATTGCTGCCCTGGTGGTGAAACCAATAATGTTGTTGCATTGGATGCTGCAAATGGAAAGTTGATTTGGTCGTGCGCAGGTAAAGGTGAGCGGCCGGGGTATCATCCGGCCAAACTGATCACAGTGGGCAATCGAAAATTGTTTCTCACCTTTTCAGCCTATCATTTATTGGGAATCGATGCCGAAACAGGTGAGTTAATGTGGGCACATGAGCAAGTGAATACAGAACAGGATCAGCGTAAACCTGGAGTTGGCGATACCCATGCCAACACCGTTCTATACGAAGACAATATCATTTTTTACGTCGAAGGGGATGGCAATTGTGCCGTAGCCTTAGCGCTCAACGATGATGGTTCTTCAATTCAGCAACTCTGGAACAATGCGGTGGTCGATAATTTTATGGGGGGGATTTTAATGCTCGATCACTTTTTATATAGCTGTAATTATTCGGCCAATCAGTTGGCTAAAATTGACGCAAAGAGCGGGGCCGTAGTAGAATCATTGCCTGTTGGACGAGGTTCTGTAATTATGGCCGACGACATGTTGTACTATTATAACATGAGTGGTGAAGTGCATTTGATTGCTATTGATGATGAAAAAATGGAAAGTATTTCTTCATTTAAAATAACAAAAGGAAGTCATGAGCATTTTTCGCATCCCGTAATTCACAATGGCGTTTTATATGTTCGCCATGGTGAATATTTGGGGGCCTTCGATATCAAAAACCAATATTGAGAACTTGACACAATTTATTCCGATTCAGCTGCTTTCGCTTTGTTTCTAAAATACCTTTTTAACAAAAAATTACTTTGAAGTGCTTTCAAATCCTCATCGAGCGTGGCTGAACTACTTTCGAGGTTTTTTATGGTTTCCTTTAAACTGCTACCCGATGCTTCATCGTTCAGTAAAATACCCAGTGAAGTTGTTGAATCTTCGGTTGCTGCATTGATGCCTGCAAGAAGTGTATTGGCTTTTACTGTTAATTCTTTTAATTCATTGACCGATGTTTTTATACTCGGGTAAATGGAAGTATCAGTTGCCAATGCATTGACAAGAGAACCTTCTTTGGTAATGCTGTTGCTGATTTCGTTCAATGAGCCAACCAGCTTTTGAGCTTCACCCATGGTTGATTTTAACGCACTAACCGATGACTTGATGTCGTCATACATTTTATCATCGTTGAGGAATTTGCCAATGGATCCTTCACCCGATGATATTTTTTGTGTGATGTATTTGAAGTCAGAAGTGATGGCCAAAATGTTTTCATTATTTTTTTGAAGCATGGCTAAAATTTCTTCTGTTCCAAGGGTTTTTTCCATGATGAGCATATCTCCGTCCTCAACGGCTGGAGCGTATTCAGTACCACCATAAATAATCAGGATCTTGTTTCCGATAAATCCATCACTGCTAAGTTTTACCTTGGCATCTTTTCTGATGTATTGTTGCGATTTTACGTCTACGGCCAAAGTGACTTTCACCTGAGAGTGGCCATAAAATTCAAGATTACTTATGGTTCCAATTTTTACACCTGAGAACCAAATGTTATTTCCTTTTTGTAGTCCGGCAACGTCGTCGAACAAAGTGTTCAATTCTATTTTGGTGGTGAACGTTTCGCGTAAATTACCAACCAGTAATACGCCGGAAATTAAGAATGCTGTACCAAGTAGAACGAATATACCGACTACCACAGCACGTTTATTGGGTGTGTCAACCATAGTTTAATGAATAAAATTGTAATTGTAAAAACCTTTTACCTGTTCATTTGAGGTGTCAAAAACCTCATCGAATGAACCGGGTTTTAAAAACTGCCCGTTAAGTAGCATCACTATTCGGTCCGATGTGTTTTTAGCACAGGTTAAGTCGTGCGTAATAATGATCGAACTGGTATTGTATTGCTGCTGTACATCGTTAATTAAGTCGAGTATTTCGGCACTGGTGATGGGATCAAGTCCTGAGGTTGGTTCATCGTAAAGCATGATTTCAGGTTTCAGAATCAAGGTTCTGGCAATGCCTATCCGCTTTCGTTGACCACCTGAAAGATCCGATGGCATTTGCATTTTTTTATCACTTAACCCAACCGCTTCCAGTACCTCGTTAACAGCAAAGTCAATTTCTTTTTTACTCAGGTTGGTGTAATTCATCTTGAGCGGGAAAGTAAGATTTTGGTAAACACTCATGCTGTCGTAGAGGGCGCTATTCTGAAACGAAAAGCCTATGCGTAGCCGTAATGCGTTCAGTTCTTTCGGTTTGATTTTATCGATTTGTTTGCCTAAAACAAACACATCACCGGCATCGGGTTTAAGCAAGCCAACAATTATTTTAATCAGCACAGATTTCCCTGAACCTGATTTTCCCAGTACTGCGACATTTTCACCTTTGTACAGGGTGAGATTTATACCTTTTAAAACCTCTAATTCATCGAATGATTTATGCAGATCATTGATCTCAATAACCGATTCGTTTTTGTTGATGATATGTTTCTGGAGCTTTTTCATGACTTAATAAAATCGGATCCAGTTAGATATTTGTACGATAAGTATTTCCTCTATAAAAATTAAGAACATGGCAACAATAACGGCTTGATTGGCTGCCTTACCAACTCCTCGTGTGCCTTGAGTGGCAAAAAAACCTTTGTAGCTGCCAACGATCCCAATGGTAAAACCAAAAATAATTGATTTGGCCAGGGCCGTATAAATATCCAAAAATTGAATCGAAGAAAAAGCACTTTGATAGAAAACGACCATACTACTGGTTTCTTCCAAATGCACATTTAAGTATGAGCCATAGAGTCCGATAAAAGTGAAAAATATGGCCAGAATAGGTACCATAATTGTGGTGGCTAATACTCGGGTAACCACTAAATACTTAAATGGGTTGATGGACGAAACCTCCATGGCATCAATTTGCTCAGTCACTTTCATGGAGCCCAGTTCTGCACCAATTCCTGATCCGACTTTTCCGGCACAAATCAGGGCTGTTACCAATGGTCCAAGCGCTTTAAGCATGGCAATTCCAATTAAGGAAGGTAACCAGGAAGTGGCACCAAATTCTTGAAGTGGTAACCTCGATTGTTTGGTGAATACAATACCGATAATAAAACCGGTTAATGCAATTAATGAAAGTGATTTTATGCCAACTTCAAAACTTTGATGAATAATTTCACGCACATGAAATGGTTTTTTGAATACATCACGGAAAAAATGAAGCGAGAATTCAAATGATTGTTTTAGATCAATAAAAATATGATCGATCCCTTTCGAAAAAAGATATTTCTTTTTTTGCTTCATGAATACGTGTCCTCGTTGGCTATTTTTTAAAGTGTATCCAAAATTAGACGTTTTTTATCGAAGTTGAAGGGTTTGTCTGTGATCTTTCCTGAATTTAGGGTTTATTAATGATTTGGTAGGATTAAAACGTTCTTGCCTTCGCTATTGTTTGATCAGTTTGACTGATTTTTGTCTGGTTTTTAATAAATACATGCCTTGCATTAATTCTGATGCATCCAGTTGCGTTCCGCTTCCCGTTTGGATTAAACTTCCATCCATGGAATATAGTTGCCAGGGTTCATTTATTGCGACTCCTTTAATCTGAGCTTTGTTTCTCAATGGGTTTGGATAAATGGTCAGCGCATTAGTAATTTCATTTTTTAATTCACCAATTCCATCCTTAAACGTTTTTATAAAAAGTGCTGTGTTAATGGATTTTGCGCTTAGTGTGGCAGTCGAATCATTCAGCTCGCCTTCGGGCTCACAATTCAATGTTGAACTGGTCGCAAATAAATTTGATTGTGTAAATTCAAAACCGGAAAGTTCGAAACGAATTTCTTTTTCACCTACAGTTGAACGATTGATAACAATCACCGATAGTGAATCTTGTCCGGGGCTCATAAAAGCAACACTTTCAATTGCTGTACTGGCTGCTGTAACTTCAACGCGCTGCCAGCCGGGTTGAACAAAGGCCGAAAATTGTTTGAAGGCATAAAATTCCTTTGTTTTCGAGTAGCCTTTTGTTGTTTTCCAGGTTCCACTACTCCAAGGATTATCCATGCTCACCAGTCCGCCGTTGTCCCAGGCCAGATCCCAATAGAAGTAGGCTACTGCCTGTTCGTCAGCAAACGATTTATACATGAGTCCCGAAAGGTTGAACCAATCGTTACCAGAGTATTCTGTTTGATATAACTTTAGATTAGGATATAGTTTATTCAGATTGGTCATTTCGGTATTGTCCCAGGGATTATTTACGTCAATACCATGATATAAGTGGTGAGCAATTCCGGTTAATAAGGTAGTGTCGAGCTGCAGTACATAGTTTTTTACCGCATTGTAACCTATGCCAATGCACTCAGGCCCCAGCATTTTTGGCACCTTGCTGCGCTTAGCAACCATATCGTGAACAGCTTGCAGTGCTTTGTTGTAACCTGCCAGTGTATCGGTGGAATTCACTTTTTCAAATGGATTTAAGAGGCACGATTCATAACTTGCCTTCCAGTCGGGCTCGTTTTGTATGCTGATGTAACTTGGCGAAATCCCATTGGCCTCATAATTGTCGAGCGATGCATTCCACCAGTTCGCAAAACCATTATAGTCGAATTGAACTTTTCCATCGCTTACGGTATATTTTAAGGTTCCACCGTTATTTCGGTCATTATTGCTTTTTAAATAGGCCGGAGGCCCCCACGATGTAGTCAGGAAAGGAATAGGATTTCCCCGCACTTTTTCCGAAGCAGTGATAAATTCTTTCACTCGGGCAACCATCCCTGCGTCATAGTCGTAAGCATTTCTTACCCTTAAAATATCCAAACTCAGTTCGCCGAATATGGCTTCGTAAATTTCTGTTTTATTTGGGTGAGAGGTCAACCAATTCTCATAATAGGCCAAGGCTGCTCCAAAACCTTCTACCGTTTGGAATTTGTTTTCCGGTTGAACCGTGATTTTTATTTCCTGCGCATTTGTAACGGTTAGAAGTGATGTTGTGAGCAGAAATAGCAATGAAATTTTAATTATATACATGGATATGTCAATTTTGCTTTTTTAATTCGTGGTAAAAGTATAAAAATGTAAAGAAGGAGAGGTGCCAAATGTTTTCTACAAGGGTATTATAAAATTGTTTTTTGGCAATTGTACCTGTAAATTTACTTCAGGTCGGTTCGTTGGCTTGTTCTGACAATTTTTTTTTGTTTTACTGAATATAGAATTGTTTTAACAAAAAAAACAGTTCTGGTTTTTTTGTTCCTGCTGAAGTCTTTCTTTTTATTTCATTTTATAAATCGCATGATTGAGCTCTCCAATTGTTCCTCTGCCTGGCTCAAATCTCGAAGGTTGTTTCATAAATGTAGATATGTAGGATTACGTATAACTTTTCTATAACATGCTTTTTTACAGTAGTTTTAGGCGGTGTTTGATGAACATATTTTCTAAATTGGGAAGCTGTAAAAACCATTTATAAACTGACTTATGACCGAACCAAAAATTGAATCTACATGTGCCTGTCATGAAGTACATGAAGATGAATTGTATGAGCGACTAATCACAATTGTAAGGTCGCAGCGAACCATTCCAGGTTCGCTGATTCCCGTTTTACAAACTACTCAAAATCTTTTTGGCTATTTGCCTGGAAAAGCGTTGCACTTAATAAGTAAGGAGCTTAAAATACCCTACAGTGAGGTGGCAGGCGTTGTGGGCTTTTATTCTTACTTTTCTACAACGCCAAAGGGAAAGTACACCATTCGGGTTTGCATGGGAACAGCATGTTATGTTCGTGGAGGGCAGGATGTGTTACGTGCCTTGCAAAAAGAACTGCAAATTAGTGTGGGTGGCACAACCGGTGACAGAAAATTTTCATTGGAAGTTGGACGTTGCTTTGGTGCCTGTGGCTTGGCTCCGGTTGTAATGGTGAACGATGAAACTTTCCAGAGCGTTAAGCCTTCAAAAGTGAGTGATATCTTAAATAGTTTTGAATAATCAATTAGTCACTAGTCATCAGGCATTAATAAAAATGACCATTGACTTTTTCCTTATTGACTAACTTTTAGAATAAAAATTCATATGCAAAAAATAACTTCACCTGAAAAGTTCGATCGACTATTTCAGGAACTGTCAGAACATTACTCTGAAGAATACAATCAATACAAAGAAATTATAAAAGTATGCACCGGTGGTGGTTGCATCGCTTGCGGATCGTTAAACGTTCAAGGGGAACTTCTGAAAAAACTTGAAGCGAAAGGACTTTCCGAAAAGTTTATGGTGAAAGGAACCGGTTGTTTAGGTCCCTGCTCAAAAGGGCCGGTTGTTATGCTGCAGAAATCGGGCGTGTTCTACCAGGGTGTTCAATTGGCCGATATCGATGAGTTAATTGAACAACAGTTGGTAAAAGGTGAACCTGTTGAACGTTTGCTTTTTCACAACGATGAAGATGGTAAACCGGTGGTTCATGCTGCAGATATCAAATTATTTAATCGTCAGCGAAAGATCGTTTTACGTCGTTGTGGAACCATCAATCCAAATAGTATTAACGATTACATTGCTTCAGGGGGGTATGTGTCCTTTCGAAAGGTTGTAGCACAAATGCAACCCGATGAGGTGATAGAAGAGATGAAAAAATCGGGATTGAGAGGTCGTGGTGGTGCAGGATTCCCAACTTACATGAAATGGAGTTTAGCCAAAAAGGAAACTGCGGATCAAAAATATATTTTGTGTAATGCCGACGAAGGCGACCCTGGTGCTTTTATGGACCGAAGTATTCTCGAAGGCGATCCACACAGCGTTGTTGAAGGAATGGCCATCGGTGCTTTTACCATTGGCGCCTCCTTAGGTTTTGTGTACGTACGTGCCGAGTATCCTCTGGCAGTTGAACGTTTGCAAAAAGCCATCGACGATGCCCGTGATTTGGGATTGCTCGGAACTAATATTTTGGGAACAAACTTTAGTTTCGACCTGGATATCAGAATGGGCTCAGGCGCTTTTGTTTGTGGCGAAGAAACTGCCTTGATGGCGTCCATTGAGGGTAAGCGGGGAGAACCACGTCCAAGACCTCCTTTTCCAACTACTTCCGGTTTGTGGAATAAACCTTCGGTATTAAATAATGTGGAAACATTTGCCAACGTAAGCGCTATTATCGATAAAGGGGGTGAGTGGTTTGCTCAGTTTGGAACAGGAAAAAGTAAAGGATCGAAAATATTTGCATTAACGGGTGCCATTAAAAATTCAGGATTGTACGAAGTGCCTGTGGGAACATCGCTGGGTGATTTGATTTACGACATTGGTGGTGGAACCAGCAGCGGAAAACCTTTTAAAGCCGCTCAAATCGGAGGCCCTTCAGGTGGTTGTATTCCAAAACAACACCTCAACGTTTCGCTCGATTACGAAGCGCTGAACGAACTTGGAGCGATTATGGGCTCAGGTGGTTTGGTGGTGATGGATGAGGACACTTGCATGGTTGATGTGGCCAAATTTTTCCTCGACTTTGTGCTGGAAGAATCCTGCGGAAAATGCACTCCCTGCCGTGTTGGAACCAAACGAATGAACGAAATTCTGGAGCGGATCACCACCGGTCATGGACAGGAAGGCGATATCGAAAAACTGGAAGATCTAGGAAAATGGATCAAAACAACATCCTTGTGTGGTTTGGGACAATCGGCTCCAAATCCCGTTTTATCCACCATCAGATATTTCAGGGCTGAATACGAAAGTCATATTCGCGAACATAAATGCGAGGCCGGAGTTTGTGCCAAACTGGTCCGTGCACCTTGTCAGAGTGCTTGCCCTGCAGGAGTAGACGTGCCTGGTTTCATTTCGTTAACAGGTGAAAAACGTTATGCCGATGCATTAAAATTGCATCGCGAACGTAATCCGTTTGCTGCAGTATGTGCACGTGTTTGTTTCCATACCTGTGAAGATAAATGTCGACGATCAACAATAGACACACCCGTTTCAATTCGTGGTGTTAAACGATTTATGGTCGATCAGGAGATTACCATTCAATTACCTGAAATTCGCGAGAGTGCTGAAAATGCGAAACGCAAAATTGCCATTGTTGGTGCGGGTCCGGCAGGGTTATCTTGCGCCTACTTCCTCGCTCGTTTGGGTTACAAACCAATCGTTTTCGAAGCAGAACAACGCCCCGGTGGAATGTTGGTTCAAACCATTCCTGCTTACCGTTTGCCCCGTGAGATTCTGGCCCGTGAAATTCGTATGATTGAAAACATGGGTGTTGATATTCGAACGGAAATGAAAATGGGAAGGGATTTTACCCTTAGCTCGTTGAAAGAAGAGGGATACGAAGCGGTATTCATAGGAGTCGGTAATCCCGAAGGTATTCGACCTAAAATAACAGGAATCGAAAACCATGGTGTTGTTGATGCTCTTCAATTTCTGCAAACGTACAATCTGAGAGGTTCAGTTCCCGTTGGTAAAAAAATAATTGTAGTTGGTGGTGGTAATGCGGCCATCGATGCTGCACGAACAGCCGTTCGCTTAGGTGCCGAAAGTGTGGACATTGTTTATCGACGTACTCAGGAAGAGATGCCTGCCTGGGCCGAAGAAATTGACATGGCCATTGAGGAAAAAATCAAATTGCATACTTTAACCAACCCAAGTGAAATTATAGCTGAAAATGGTAAAGTGAATGCGGTCCGATGCGTCCGGATGAAGTTGGGATCGTTCGATTCCAGTGGTCGGCGTCGTCCGGTTGAAACCGATGAAGAGTTACTATTTGATGTCGATCAGGTAATTGTAGCAACAGGACAAACTCTCGATATCGCTTCAGTTATAGGCGATGTTGCTTTGGTGAATGATGGGTGGTCTAAAATATTGTGCGACAAGAGAACCGGACAAACCTCTGAACCTTGGGTGTTTACAGGTGGTGATACTGCAACAGGACCTTCTTCGGTGATTGAAGCTGTTGGTGGAGGCGAACGTGCTGCTGTTGGAATTGACAAATTCTTAACCGGTGAATTACATGCCTTTTGGAGGAAAGAAAAGTACAACGATACTTTCTTTGATCCCGAAGCCATGCCTGCAAAATACCCACGTTCGCACATGGTTATTCTCGATGCCGAACGCCGTATGCACAATTTCGACGAGGTTGAACAGGTTTGGCCTGAAGGCGAAGCCGTAAGACAGGCGAAGAGGTGCTTGAGGTGTGATTATGGATCGTGCTAAGAACACCCCTAAATCCCCTAAAGGGGACTTTTTCAACCAATGATGTTGATTTAAGGAAATTAAAAATACAGTCACTTTGATGAAAAATATTAATATAAGCTCCAGCCTGAATTAACAGTAGGGAAAGCCCCCTTTAGGGGGTTGGGGGTAAAATTTTTAAGAAATGCTAAAAATATATATCAATAAACAACCGGTCGAAGTTCCCGAAGGGAGTACCATTTTGGAAGCTGCTTCGAAAGTAGGAATTAAAATACCCACCTTGTGTCATGTAGAGAGTCAGGTGCCGAAAGGGGCTTGCCGGGTTTGCATGGTGGATGTAGAAGGTGCTAAAAATTTGGTGGCTTCGTGCACCACACCTTGTAACGAAGGAATGAAAGTGACCACCAACTCAAAGATGGTGCGTGATGCCCGTAAGTTTGTGGTGGAACTGCTCATTTCGGAGCACTGTGGCGATTGCAAAACCTGTGTGCGAAATGAGGACTGTGAACTACAGGCATTAGCGCGTGAAATGGGGATTATGGAGATTACTTATGAGGGTGAGACCCTTAAATCTTATATTGATGAGTCAACGGCATCCCTGGTTCGCGATTCGGGAAAATGTATCAAATGTCGCAGGTGCATGACCGTTTGTAATGAAATTCAGGGTGTAGGCGCATTGTTTGCACAAGGGCGTGGATTTGATTCAACAATTGGTCCGGCATTCGCACAGGATCTTGATGGTGTTGTTTGTGTACAATGCGGACAGTGTGCTGCCATTTGCCCGGTGGGTGCCATTACCGAAAAGGAACACATCGATTTTGTTTGGGAGGCCATTGAAGATCCATCCAAATTTGTGGTGGTTCAAACCGCTCCTGCTATTCGCGCTGCTTTGGGTGAATTGTTCGATTACGAACCCGGTACCCTGGTGACCGGTAAAATGGTTTCAGCCCTGCGTTTGTTGGGTTTCGACCGTGTTTTCGATACCAATTTTGCTGCTGACCTTACCATTATGGAAGAAGGAACAGAATTGTTGGTCCGTCTTAAAAAAGCATTGGTCGATAAAGAACAGGTCGCTTTACCTATGTTTAGTTCGTGTTCGCCCGGTTGGATTAAATTCATGGAACATTTCCATGGCGATATTCTGGATAATTTATCAAGTTGTAAGTCGCCCCAGCAAATGTTTGGTGCAGTGGCCAAAACCTACTATGCGAAAAAAGCAGGTCTCGATCCAAAAGATGTGATTGTGGTTTCGGTGATGCCATGCACTGCCAAAAAGTTTGAAGCTGGTCGTCCTGAAATGAATGATAGTGGATACACCGATGTTGATTATGTTCTCACCACACGTGAATTGGGTCGAATGATCAAACAATCGGGAATTGACTTCAGAGCTTTAGAAGATGGGCAGATGGATTCACCGCTGGGTAAAAGCTCAGGTGCTGCCGATATTTTTGCCAATACAGGAGGAGTGATGGAAGCTGCGATTCGTACGGTTTATGAAATTGTGACCGGGCGCGAATTGCCTATGGAAAATTTGCGATTAACTCCGGTTGTGGGATTAGATGGGGTAAAAAAGGCCTCCTTACTAATTGAAGCTTGTCTGCCCGAATGGAGTTTCCTCGAAGGTGTAGAACTGAAAGTAGGCGTCGCCCATGGATTGGGAAACGCCAAAAAAATTATCGAAGCCATGAGGGCAGGAGAGGTGTTTCACTTTATCGAAGTGATGACTTGTCCCGGAGGATGCATTGGCGGCGGCGGTCAACCCCGCTTTACTACCGATGAAATTCGAAAAAAACGGATGGAAGCCATTTATGCCGAAGACGAAGGCAAGCAGTTACGCAAGTCGCACGAAAATCCGGAAATTGCTCAGATTTATGAAGAGTTTCTAACGAAACCCATCAGTGAATTGTCGCATAAACTATTGCATACAAAATACTACGAAAGGAATTAGGTTAATAAACATTTGAAAATGAAGAATGGAAAGCCCTTTGCAGAAATGTGAAGGGTTCTTTTTCATATTTGTAGATTATTTCAATGCTTGCACAAATTGGGCATTACAGCTGTTATTAAAACTGAATTGATCTAAAAAATAGCTATTATCAATTAAAATAAAGTTTTCATTTGTACCTTGGTGCTCAATTGTTTTACATCTTCCTGATTTTAAGTTGAACCATTAAAACTGAATTTATGATCAAGTACATCAACCTGCTGCTTTTCGCTTTTATGATTGTGATGAACTATTTGGCCAATGCCTTGCCACTCAATGGTAAAACCACCGGTCAGTTGTCCGATGCCTATCCCAACTTATTTGTTCCTGCCGGTATCACTTTTTCCATTTGGGGAATTATTTATTTGTTGTTGGCCGCATTCATGGTTATTCAGTTTTTTCCTGCCAATCAGGAAACAGTGACCAAAATTGGTTGGTTATTTGCCCTTTCATCTTTATTGAATGGTTTGTGGATCGTAGCGTGGCATTATCAAAAATTGCCTTTGTCCCTGCTCATCATGTTTGGAATGTTGGTCACACTCACCCTCATCAATATTCAGTTAAAAGATCAGGCCTTTAGTATTACCAAAGCTGCATTCGGAATCTATCTGGGGTGGATTTGTATAGCAACCATTGCCAATGTTACGGCTCTTTTGGTGAACTATAAGTGGGGTGGAATGGGGGTTTCAGAGGAAACATGGACCATTGTTTTAATCGGAATTGGATTGCTAATTACCGCTGTAGCAATAATCCGATTTAATAATCCATTTATTGGACTTGCAGTAGTTTGGGCCTTCGCTGGCATTGCAATCAAAAGGCAAACTGATTTTCGTGCAATTTTTATTACAGCTATTGTCGCACTTGTAATTGCTGCTTTGGTCGTTGGGCTAAGTTTTTTTAATAAGTTGAGATGGTAGGCAATCACTGATCGGACATCATTTCAATTTAGTTCTTGCCTGATGAGCAATTGCTTCGTTTATAAAGTAGAGCAGTGTGCAAGACAAACTCATACACATTATACTTTCTAAAATGTTGGTTTATTGGTGTTGTTGCAACATCCATTGAAAAAGTTCAGGGTTGTTGAAGGTTTCCGTCCACGCATTGTGTTCTGCATCAGGATAAATTTGAGTTTCGATTTGATGGGGCACAAATTTCGACAAACAAGGAAATAGGTGTATGCGTTATATTTTAAAGTATTTTAAACCAATAAAATTTTTAAAATGAAGTCAATATCCACAATTGGTATCCTGCTTGTTTTTACAGCTTTTTTTGCTTGTAAGAGTTCAAATCAAAACAAATCCGATAAATTAAATGTGATCCTTATTCTGGCCGATGATCAGGGCTACGGGGATATTGGCTTCAATGGCAATCCTTATTTGCAGACCCCTACGCTCGACAGTTTGTCCAATGTGAGCTATCGTTTCGATAACTTCTACGTAAGTCCGGTATGTGCTCCTACACGTGCCAGCCTGCTAACCGGAAAATATCATTATCGCACCGGTACGTATTGGGTGAGCAATGGAAAAGAAAATATGAATCCGGCGGAATATACTTTGGCTGAACTTTTCAGGGATAATGGCTATGCAACTGGCATTTTTGGCAAATGGCACAATGGAGCGCATTATCCTTTTCATCCTAATCAACAGGGATTTCAAAAATTTGTGGGTTTCTGTATGGGGCATTGGAATAACTATTTTAATACAACACTCGAAGAGAATGGAGAGCCGGTACTTGCTGAAGGTTACATAACCGACTACCTGACCAAACGAGCCATACAGTTTATTGATGAAAACAAAAGTCACCCCTTCTTCTGCTACATTCCCTACAATACTCCCCACAGTCCTTTTCAGGTTCCCGATAAATATTTCGATAAGTACAAACAAATGGGACTCGACGATAAAGCGGCATGTGTTTATGGTATGTGCGAAAATATTGATGATAACGTGAAGAAGGTTCTGGACGAAATAGACCAGCTTGGATTGAAAGAAAAAACAATTGTTCTTTATTTATCAGATAATGGTCCTGTTCCCGGCCGTTACAACGCAAATCTACGGGGAACAAAAGGGCACATCCATGAAGGAGGAGTTAAAGTTCCCAGTATGATGTATGTGCCAAAGTCGCTTATGAACGGTTTTCAAAAGCAAGGACATATTCAGCAAATTGCAGCACATATCGATATTATGCCAACCTTGATCGATTTGCTCCAACTCAAAGTTGATTCTGTACCTGATTTCGATGGCCTCAGTTTAGTAAAAGTGATGGAGGGTTTATCGGATAGCCTGGTTAATAATCGAATCTTTTACAGCAAGGCTCCCCAACAATTTCCCGAATACATGGGAGGTGCTGTCAGAACTGGAAATTACCGAATGGTGTACAGGGAAAACGATACAATGCTATTTGATTTGAGTACCGACCCTTATGAACAATACAATTTAAAAAATGAACTTCCGCAACTCACCGATTCGCTTTTGAATAACTACTTGCATTGGATTAAAAAAACGATGGACAAAATGCCTTCGTTCACAGCGATTCCGATTGGTGTTCCTGAACAAACAAATATAACCATGCCGGCCCATGAAGCAAAAATTACAGGAAATGTTCACTTTAAGGAAGGTCATGGATGGGCCAACGATTGGGTGCTTGGATTTCAAAATTCGCTGGATTCCATTTACTGGGAAACTACAGTTGAAAACGGAACAAAATACCGTTTAATTATGGATTATGTTGCTTCAGAAAAATTACTTGGGAAAAGCGTTATTATCAGTACGGAATCAAACAGTCTGAATAAAATTATTGATAAAGTGTCGGATGGTGTTTACGTGCCTTCACCAGACCGTTTCCCACGGAAAGAGATTGGTGAGCGTCGTTGGGGCCATTTGGAACTGGGAGAATTTTACATGCAACATTCTGATCGATATGTTTCTTTAAAATTGAATACAACTGAAATTAACGATTTGGAGTTCAAAGCGCTTCGTTTGATCAAAGCAGACGAGAACTAAGGTGCCCAAATTTGTTCTCTTTCTGTATCTTTTAGATGAGGTGGATGCCATTGAATCAATTAGTTTGCCAATCTGAATTGGGAAAGGATATCAATTAGCTCTTCCGATTGTCGTACCAACTCTTCTGAACTGGCAGCCATTTCTTCCGATGCTGCAGCATTTTGCTGAGTTACTCTGTTCAATTGTTGTAAGGTATTGTTAACTTGTTCTGTACTGCTGTTTTGTTCCCGACTGGCAAGTGATACATTTTGCACCAATGTTGTTGCTTTCTCTATTTCTGGAAGAATTGATTTAATCTGTTTTCGCGTAGTTTCTGATCCAGTTAAACTTTCATTGGACAAATACGAAATTTCATCGGCTGCTTCCCGACTCCTTTCGGCAAGTTTTTTAACTTCGGAAGCGACCACACTAAAACCATTACCCTGATCGCCCGCACGCGCTGCTTCAACTGCCGCATTAAGCGCTAAAATATTAGTTTGAAAGGCGATGTCGTTGATTATTTGAATTTTATTGAATATTACATTGAAAGAAGAAAAACTTTTTTCGCTTTCATTGTCAACCAATGTCATTTTGGTTTGAATATCTGTCGTAATGCTTTCGGTTTCAATAGAACTATCTACATTGTTTTTAGTCATGCTCGACATCTCCTCCATCGATGACGAAACCTCTTCGGTATTTGCGGCTTGTTCCGATGCTCCCTGAGAAATTTGTGAGGCAATATTGTTTTGTTGTTCTGCCGCAGAAGCCAAAGTCATTGCAATCTCATGTATTTTAGAAATACTGTTATTTAAATTAAGTTTCAGTTCGTCTAACGATGTAGCAATAGTTCCCAGTTCATCGTTTCTTTTTACAATAGAACTATCAAATTTAAATGCCAGATTTCCTATCGATAATTTTGATTTAATTTCACTTGTAAGTTTAATAATTGGCACTAGAAATGTTCTTCTTATATATATTCCAATCCCCACAACCGCGACTGCGCTGACAGGTAATACCCACCAGATTGTTGACATTCCATATATGCCAATTACGTTACCCAAAACTGCAGCAATAGACCCCAAACTAATCAATGACGAAATAAGCGGAAACATGATTGATTTTTTTAAGAAATAGCTGTTTACAAAATAAATAACTGTAATAATTCCTAGAATAATTAATGCAAATTGAAGACTCGCGTTCATGTGTATACTTTTTTATATTTAAAGGGACCAATTTCACTTTTGCAATTAGTATACTACAAAAATAAGTTTAAAAGTATAAACATTGTGATAAATATCCATCAAAATCACTGTTTTAGCAGATATTATATGCATATTGAATCGTTCGTTTGTCAGAACTGGAAATGACCGAATGGTTTACAGTGATAACGATACAATGCTATTTGATTTGAGTACCAACCCTTATGAACAATACAATTTAAAAAATGAACTTCCGCAGCTCACCGATTCGCTTTTGAATAACTACTTGCAGCCTCCTGATCAATCTATTTCTATTAAATTGAACGCCACGGACAGTAACGGTATGGAGGTCAAAGCGCTTCGTTTTGTAAGAGTAGAAAAGGAGGTAGGTGCTCAAATTTGTTCCCTTCCTGTAACAAATGAATTTATTGTTTTTCTCACTTCGATAATAATGTGACAATGCTGAAAGCTAAACGAATTGAATACATTTGAATTGGAATAAGTTTTTTCTAATTATTTTTGACGGGGAAAACAAAATTTGAACAATGCTAATGAAGAAACTGATCGTTTTATTAATAGTCGGCTTTGTTGCACAGCATGTTGTTGGGCAGAACCTCGTTTCGAACGGCGAATTTGAAAATGGGATGACCAACTGGTCATCCTGGATTGTCGATTCAAGTGCCGACTGGGCAGAACCACCAACTGCCAACGCTGATTTTTCAATTGTGAGTCCCGGACTTGGGAATAGTGCAAACGCCCTGTTTGTTCAGGTGATTGAACCCGGTAAATTCGATTGGTATATCCTGTTGTCAAAACCGGTAGCCTTAAATAAGAACGAGATGTATGAGCTTTTAATTAAGGCAAAGTCCAACCAAAACCGCACCATTTCAGTAGGTGCATTTGCCGATATTTCTTCAGGTTCAACCTTTTTTCAACAGACCATAAGCATTAACGATGAAGATTTGAGCTATGGACCTTTCCCATTTTTATTCGAGGTTGATGCCGTGTATCCCGGAATTAAAATCAATTTTGGAGGACTGGAAGGCGATGTGACCATCGATGATGTAGTCATCAGGAAAATCAATACCGAAAGTGATGATGCATACGTCCCGTCCAATTCGTTGGACGATATTATTGGCGACATCACATTGCCTCATGAAGGTTGGCCTCACGGTGTTCCTGATTCCTATGACTGGTCGAAAAAACCTCGTGTTGGGGCACAGAATCCACCTGATGGCTGGACCGCAGCCATTGCCTGGGGACAACTTTATGAATGGGTCGAAGGAAATCCTGCAAGTAATACGCGGGTACAAATTCGCGATATGGAAATGTGGTACCTGAGCAAATCGGATCATCAATGGCACCAGCTTCAAAAATCATTAAGCGTCGAAGGAGCTGCTTTTCGTGAAGACTTTGTGGATGATATCAGCAAACCTGCCGATGAGCGTACAGAACCCGACGGTAGTGTCTCTGTTACGGCAGGCGATGGCTTTAATTTTCATTTTTGGCCTTCTGTAGGGCGGGTGGAAATCCCGGTGAGCGACGTTGAAGGGGCTTTCGTTACGGTCCAAAGCCGCTTAATTCTTAATGATCCAAATGGTGTGGACGACCGCGATCAGGCAAAATATTTGATGAGCGTGGGAGGCGATTGGTGGCAATCGTTATCGGCCGTTTGGGATAACTGGGAAACCAACTGGGACATGGGAATTGGACGTTTCCGGTTCATCGGTAAGGAATGGCAGGGCCATAACCTAATTACCCTTCCAGAGGAGAAAGTCAGGGAAAATCCACCGCCTTTTGTCGGTTCAGAAACCGGTTTTGAGCAATATCGAATGAATGAGGAAGACGAATTTCAGATAAACGTTTATCCAAATCCGTTCAGTAATTTCACTACCATTGAATATCAGCTGAACGAGGCCGCAAATGTTCAGCTAATTATTTTTGATTCACTTGGGCGAAAAATCTCCTGTTTAATTGATGAAGGAAACGACATAGGCAACTATTCAGTTGAATTTCATGGTGAAACGCAAAAAAAGGGAATATATTACTATCAATTTATTGCAAATAACAGAGTAAGTTCTGGAAAAATGTTACTCGTTAACTAAAAGAAGGATGAATTTAAGATTAGGAAGCTATTTATTATTGATTTTAACTGTACTGATGATGGCAAATGCATGTAATTCAGAACTCCCAGATTACAAAAATCCGGAAGTTTCGGTCGAAAAAAGAGTGGATGACCTTTTAAGCAGAATGACGCTTGAAGAGAAAATAGCTCAAATGTGGGGAGTGAACAGTGAAATAAAAGATTCAATTGTCGTTTCGCCCTCAGGTGATATCAATATAGATAAAATTAAGCCTCTTCTTCCCAATGGAATTGGTCAAATTACCCGACCCAGTGAGGTCTTGGGCGGTAGAAGCCAGACCGGCGACAAGGAGGCATTGAGCAATACCCCTTACTTGAATGCTGTTCTTACAAACAAACTGCAAAAATATTTTATTGAAGAAACCCGATTGGGTATTCCAGCCATTTTTCACGAAGAATGTTTGCATGGATTAGCAGCAATCGATGGTACAAGCTATCCTCATCCCATTGCCCTTGCCGGAACTTTTAACCGTGAACTGGTCGAGAAAGTATATGCCCAAACTGCTGAAGAAACCCGCTTGCGTGGTGCTCACCAGGCACTGACTCCGGTTGTCGATGTGGCACGTGATACCCGTTGGGGCAGGATAGAAGAAACCTTTGGAGAAGATCCATACCTTGTTGCTCAAATGGGAATTTCAGCAGTAAAAGGATTCCAAGGCGATGGCCAATTTAAAGAGAAGAATCACATTGTAGCCACCCTGAAACATTTTGTGGCCCATGCTCAACCCGAATCGGGGACAAATACAGCACCGGTAAATTTGTCGGAAAGAGTTTTGCGTGAAGTTCATTTTTATCCATTTCAGGAAGCGATCGAAAAAGCGGGTGCCTTAAGTGTTATGGTCACTTACCACGAAGTGGACGGTGTACCCATGAGCGCCAATAAATGGTTAATCACCGATATTCTTCGTGGAGAGATGGGTTTTAAAGGTTTTGTGGTGTCAGACTATTATGCCATTCGTGAAATGTATAAACGCGATGGTATAAACTCTCATTGTGTGGCTCGTGATCAAAAACAGGCTGCCGAATTAGCCATTAAAGCAGGCATTAATTTGGAACTTCCTTTACCCGATTGTTACACCGAAATATCGGCTTTAGTTAAGGAGGGAACTATCTCTGAAAAAGAAATCGATGTTTTGGTGGGCGAGATGTTAGCCGTTAAATTCCGCTTGGGACTTTTCGAAGATCCTTATGTCGATCCTGAAAAAGCTAAAGCATTTTGTGGTACCGAAGCGCGCAGACCTTTTGCTAAAGAAGCCGCTTTACAGTCCATTACTTTGCTGGAGAATAAAAATAATGCCGCTCCGCTTCAACTCGAAAAATTAAAACACATTGCCGTTATTGGTCCAAATGCCAACCGCACCATGCCTGGTGGATATTCAAGCATTCCTCCGTTCTATACCAATCTTCTTCAGGGGATAGAGGCCAGGGTTGAAGGTAAAGTTAAAGTGAGTTATGCCGAAGGTTGCCGGATAACCATTGGTGGAAGTTGGGTTGAGGATGAGGTGATTTTACCCGATCCTGCCGAAGAAAAACAAAAAATAGCAGAAGCCGTTCGTTTGGCAAAAACTGCCGATGTAATTGTGTTGGCGCTTGGTGGAAACGAACAAACTTCTCGCGAAGCCTGGAGCAATACCCATTTGGGCGACCGTTCTGATTTGGAATTGATGGGTGCTCAAAACGACTTGATCGACGCCTTACATGCCACGGGTAAACCAATTGTTGCTGTTCTTTTTAATGGTGCTCCCTTGGTCGTATCAAACCTGATTGAAAAAGCATCTGCTGTTTTTGAATGCTGGTACTTGGGACAAGAATCAGGAAATGCTGTTGCCGATGTTCTTTTTGGCGACTATAATCCAGGTGCCAAACTGGCCATTACCTTCCCCCGTTCAGTAGGCCAGGTGCCATGTTTCTATAATTATAAACCAACAGCGCGCCGGGGATATTCCGATAGTGACATTACTCCACTTTTTCCCTTTGGTTATGGCTTGAGCTATACGAGTTTCGAAATTGAAAATGTGAGACTTGAAAAAGAAACAATAGGAACGGATGAAAGTGTGAAGGTGTTTGCCGATCTTACAAATACGGGCAAAATAAAAGGAGATGAAGTGGTACAAATGTACATTCGTGATGAATTGAGCAATGTTACCCGTCCGGTTAAAGAACTGAAAGATTTTAAAAGAGTTACGCTTGAACCCGGCGAAACCAAAACCATAACCTTGGAGATTACACCTGATAAATTAAAATATTGGGACATCAACATGGAATATGTGGTCGATCGGGGTGAATTTACTGTAATGGTAGGAAGCTCATCGGCCGACAAAGATTTACAGAAAATAAAATTGATGGTAAAATAAGAGCTGAATAAATGAAGGGAATTGTTTTTGACATTCAAAAGTTTGCATTACACGATGGGCCAGGCATTCGAACAACTGTATTTTTAAAAGGATGTGAATTGTGCTGCGAATGGTGTTGTAATCCTGAATCGCAATTGGCCTCACCTCAATTGTCTTTCGATGTGTAAAAATGCACCAATTGCCTGTCCATCGTTGCGTAAATTCGACGATTTTAATGTGATTCCAAATTCATTCTTCCACCCGAATTGTAAATGTGATCCTCAATGTCATGTTCCTTCGAACGATAATAAACAGAAATGTGGTGTGAATTTGTGCTTTGCTTCATAAGAAAAATTGGTATACTTATTTTAAGAATAATGTATACGACGAAGCATGCTTGTTTCCAGAAATAGAAAATGACTCTATTTTTGGATGCAAGCCAAAGAGCAAAGAATTGGGGGATGGGATAAGGATGATGCGTTATATTCAGTTGATATATAGTGTTATATGTTCAAAGATCGATGAGCTTTAATTGTTGATTATGGCAAAGCCGGCCAATGGAATCGCCAAAATAACCAGAAAGGATAAAATCCCAACAATATAATTGGTTTTTGTTTTTGCCTGAAATAACTGGCTGAACTTCTTCTCATTTCGATAAAACATCCAACGAACAGCGGCACCCAGTAAAGAGAAAATGGCGACCTCGAAAAAAGCTTCCAGGATAAAAAGTGATATAACGCCAACAATGATTAAAACAGTTCCGAATTCCATACTTATGCGATTTACGTATTTTGCTTATTGGTTGTAATCTGAAGCGATTCATTACAATTTTTGAGAACTTTTATAATAATAGGTATTTTTTCGCCAATTGAGTATATGCTGTGATTTGATCCTTTTCCCACACTTGATCACGGCCCAATTCTTTTGCCATAATGGATGCAACCAATGGTGCAGCTTGAATACTGGCTTTTGCATCGAGCAATAAAAGTCGTGTTCGGCGTGACAGGAAATCTTCAACTGTTCGGGCCATTTCATTCCGGATTGCCCAAAGTATTTCACCCTGTTGAATGTCGTGATCAGGATGGATCAGTTTTGAATGTTCCATGTTTTCCCGAATCAAATCTTCAATTTTGTTGGCATCGGATCCATAAATTCCCAGTGAACCATAATTTTCGGCATTGGTGTGAAAGCCATGAATTTGCAGGGTGCTTGTGATCGATTCAGCAGGGTTTAAATCGCCCATGAGAATCGCTTGTTCTATCACATCTTCGGCCATTTTTCGATAGGTGGTCCATTTTCCTCCGGCAATTGAGATTAATCCACTTCGCGAAATGGTGATGGTATGGTCGCGCGATATGGAGGCGGTATCCTCATCGTTATTGTTATTTTTAACCAAAGGGCGTAGTCCGACAAAAACACTTTTTACATCACTTCTTTTCGGATCCTTGGTTAAATATCGGGCGGTGTGTGTTAAGAGAAAATTGATTTCCTCTTCCTGAGCAACAGGTTCCAGAGGGTAGGTGTCAACAAAGGTGTCGGTGGTTCCAATTAAAATCCTGTTGTGCCATGGAACAGCGAATAATACACGACCATCGTCGGTGTGCGGGACCATAATGGCCGTTTCGCCCGGTAAAAAGGAGCGATCGAGCACCAGATGGACTCCCTGGCTACTGGTCATTATTTCTTTCACATTTTGATCGTCCATTTTACGAATGCTATCGGAAAAAACGCCGGTGGCATTGATCACTACCTTGGCATGTAGCTTATATTCCTCATGGGTTTCCATATCTTCCACCTGTAAGCCCGTTATCTCACCGTTTTCTTTAAAAAGCGACAATGCTTTTACATAGTTGAGCATGGTTGCACCTTGTTCTCTGGCTGTTTGCACTAAATTTATGAGTAAGCGGGAATCATCGAACTGACCATCGTGATAGATTACACCACCCCGCAGACCTTCTGTCTCAACTGTAGGTAAATAGGCAACTGTTTCTTCTTTTGAAAGCAGTTTTGAGGGGCCAAACCCCTCTTTCCCTGCAAGTAGGTCGTAAATTTTTAGGCCAATGCCATAAAAAGGACCTTCCCACCAGTCGTAAACCGGAACAATAAAAGGTAAATCATGGACCAGATGAGGTGCATTTCGGCGTAAAATGCCCCGCTCTTTTAATGCCTCAAGAACCAGAGAAATATTCCCCTGTTGTAAATAACGAACACCGCCATGAACCAGCTTTGTGCTTCTGCTCGAAGTGGCTTTGCCATAATCGGCCTGTTCAACCAAAACAACTTTATATCCTCGTGAAGCTGCTTCAACAGCAGTACCAACTCCTGTTGCTCCTCCTCCAATAATGGCAATGTCCCAAAGCTGTTCTTTTGCTTTAATGTCTGAAATCATGTGGTCTCTGTCCATGGGTCTGTGTATATATTAATTGGGTTGATTTGTTGTAGTTGTTTGTTTTGGAGCAACAGGTTGTCCAATTTTTTGGATAATTTGTGAAGCAATTCGAACAATTTTTTGTTTTAAATTAATTCGTTCCGAAAGAATAAATTCATTTAAAACTTTTGAAAATTCAGGAGTTCTAAGATATCCAAATGATTTGTGCGGATTGCGGTTTTCATTGATTTCATAATTATTGACTACCAAAAAATCGATGGGTTTTACGCCACTATTATTCTCCTTAAATTCGGCAGAAAGATTATAGCTAAAGGCAACTTTATCAAGAATATCTGAAAAGTTGAACCAGTTCTTTGTCACCGATTGCGGTGTGACCATATGGTTGAAATGTTGATGGTTAAGCTTTTGTTCTGCTGCAATTTTACTGATCACAACGGGTAAGCCAAGTGGAGAACCAATGGTGACGAGCGTATCAATTGGTATTTGTGGAGCAACAAATCTCAAAACATCAAACGCGATAATGGAACCCATCGAATGGGCGACAAGCATTATTTGGTGCTTTTTGTATTTCTCCAAAACGGTAATCAAGCGTTGTTTTATGAGCTCCTTTGCTTTACAAGTTGCCTCATTCTCAAGCGTGCAATCTTCGGTATAATAGATTTCCAGATCTTTAAAATACTTACTGATGATGGTGTCGGCGATGTAGGAATAATTCAGTGTAAGATCATCATTCAAAAAAATTTGATGAAGTTGGCGATTGATAAAATCAATTACTTTTCGAAGCGTTGAATGATCTTCAGCTGGAAAATTGTCAGCAGCCTTTGTGTATTTTTCGTCCAGAAAATAGGGGCTGTTTTCATCTGTTTCATTCAAATCAAGTGGTTTTTCATGCACAATATCGGACCAATACACCAATTCAAATTTCGGGAGTAGCGTTTTATATTGATTTGACTTCAGACCTTCAATCATAGCCTGCTTCCACCAATGTTCCAAAACTTCTTTTGTTGGTTTGTTCCCTAGTCCATGTATCCCAATAATTACATTCGCCATATCGTTTACCGATTTTTAAAGTCAAATTTGTGTGAGTTCTTGTTTTAGCCAGCTCGCTCTGTTGCTTGTTATTCCGTCTATCCCGCATTTAGCAAGAGTGTTGGCTTTTTGGACTTGATCAATTGTCCAGCAAAAAACCAATAAATCAGCATGATGCATTTTTTCAATAAAGTTGCAATTTAAGATTCTTCCAGCCCAAACATTAATACCGTCTAAATTTAAGCTTTTTACCTTTCGGATGAGTCGATTTTTATTGATAAAAAGCATCCAATGTGGCCAGGTATAATCTAAATCGAGCAACCATAACATTTTATACTCAGGCATCATCTTTTTAGCCTTTGCCAGCGTCTTTACATTGAAGGCTATAAGTATGATTTGTTGATTCTTGAGTTTCGAAAGGCTGAGTTCGGTTTTCAGAAATTTTAAAATTCGATCATCGCTTTTAATTTCAATGATTAATTTTCCATCCACAGGAATAGTTTTTAATACCTTATTGAGCGTAGGGATTCGTTCATTCTGCCATTTTGGGTTTTTATACGAACCCACATCCAAGCTTTGCAGTTCTGAAAAAGTCGAATTCGAAATTACTTTCTTCTTCCCGGATACACGGAGGGTATCATCATCGTGAATGACCACAATTTTATTATCTTTTGTCATATGAATATCAATTTCAACCGCTTCAGAATTTCTGGCCCAAGCCAAATTAATGGCTGCCAGTGTATTTTCCGGAGCATCAAATGATTCTCCCCGATGAGCAATAATGAGGCTTCCCGACATATTATCAGAATAAAAGGTTACGAATGTATCAATTTAAAGTAATTCAAAATTAACGTGATTTTGTAAATGTCAAAGAAAACTTTTTTTGTCAAAAATATTGAAAATAAATGCATTCCTTCTCTCTTGATGTCGTATTCTAAATGATAAATAAGGATCTTCAATAAACACTTTTTGTTAAGAAAAATACATTATAGCGGAAACTGACAAAAGATGACTTTGAATTTTCAAATAACTTATTACATTTGCTTGCAAATAATGATAACAAAAAATAAAAAGTTATGGCTTACGTAATTTCTGATGAATGTATTGCATGTGGTACTTGTATTGATGAATGTCCAGTGGAAGCAATTGCAGAAGGAGATATTTATACCATCGATCCAGAATTATGTACTGATTGTGGATCATGTGCAGAAGTATGTCCGGTTGAAGCAATTTCAGCCCAATAATCAATATAGTATAACATACTATAAAAAAAATTGGATGAATTAATCCTGTATAGGATGTCTAATAATTGACATCCTTTTTTTATATCCTTTTTTTAAGTTTTTACTTTTATTGAGGCTTATCCTTTTTATGTTTTTTTTCGAGCCTTACATTTCTTATTTTTGAATGATGAAGAAAAATGGAATGCGCTATAAACTGAGGGAAAACAGGATATTAAAAATTGCGAAACGGAATGAAAGGCAAGTTGTTTTTCCTGATGTTTCAAAAATTTTGAAAGTTGGTGTGATCGCTGATGGTTCATTGCATTCTGATTTAGTCAATGCCTATTTTGATCATGCGGAAGAAATTGAATTTTTGGAAGTTAGAAATTCAGTGCGGCCCAAAGGTGACGATAGCCAATTGATTTATGTTTCGGACCTTAATTTTTTAGGGATTCCACCTCAAAGGCTCATTGGCGCATTTGTTGGTAAACCATTTGATATTCTGGTTAATTTTGCATCTTCGTCCAACGATGTCATCAATTTTATTTGTGCATCTTCACAGGCCCGAATGAAGGTAAGTAAGTACAGGTGGAATGACGTTTACGATCTGATCATTCATCAACCCGAAATCGATGATGTCAATTATTTGAAGGAAATAATAAGAACACTTAATAATTTTAGCAACTAATTTATGGAGAACATTTTTAAAGGGACCGGACCTGCGATTATTACACCATTTAAAAATGAAGACCTTTCTGTCGACTTTGAGGCATTAGGTGATCTTTTAGATTTTCAAATCTCAAATGGAATTAATTTTGCAGTAGCGCTGGGCACAACAGCTGAAACAGCTACACTTACTCATAATGAACGCCATAAGGTTTATCGTTTTATCAAGGAAAAAATAAACAATCGAATTCCATTTATGGTTGGATTTGGTGGCAATAATACTGCTGAAGTGTTAAGCCATATCAAATCAGCTGATTTTGAAGGAATCGATGCCATTCTTTCGGTGGTACCCTATTATAGCAAACCTTCGCAAGAAGGTATTTACCGGCATTTTATGGCTATTGCTGAAGTATGTCCTGTGCCAATCATGTTATACAATGTTCCTTCAAGGTGTGGTGTGAACATGAGCGGCGAAACAACCCTGCGATTGGCCAATGCTTCAGAAAAATTCATTGGAGTTAAGGAAGCCTCCGGAATTCTTGACCAAATTAAAACAATCATTGAGCAGGCACCTAAAGGTTTTGGCGTGCTTAGTGGAGATGATGCAATTATTCATGAGGTTTCTGAATTGGGAGGTCAGGGTGTGATTTCGGTTATGGCCAATGCATTTCCTGCTGAAGTGGTGGCTTTAACACAAAAAAGTTTGATGAAAGATGCCGCTGCCGGTGCACTTCAGAAAAGATATCACGAATTAATTCAGCTTTTGTTTGTTGAGGGAAATCCCGCCGGAGTCAAAGCGGTTCTTCATCAAAAAGGAATTGTTCAAAATGCACTGCGATTGCCGCTTTGTCCGGTTAGCGATGGTGTCTATCAACAAATAGCTGCCAAACTGAAACAACTTTAAGAATGTCCATTAATTTAGAAAATATTCCATCGCCATGTTTTGTGCTCGACGAACATTTACTGGAGAATAATCTTCAACTGATTTCTACCGTAAAGAAACGAGCTGATATCGATATCATATTAGCGTTTAAGGGATTCGCCATGTGGGGCGTTTTCCCCCTGATTAAAAAATACATCGGATCAACAACCGCCAGTTCGGTCAATGAGGCCCGATTAGCCTTTGAGGTCTTTGGAACAGCTGCACATACTTATGCTCCAGCCTATACTGAGCGCGATTTTCCTGAAGTTTTAAGGTGCTCAAGTCACATTACTTTTAATTCCTTGACTCAATTTAATCGCTTTTATCCTGCGGTTAAAGCTTCAGGTAAAAAAGTTTCGCTGGGAATTCGAGTAAACCCTGAATTTTCAGAAGTGGAAACTGATTTGTACAATCCCTGTGCACCGGGTTCACGCCTTGGGGTAATTGCTGATCAATTACCTGATGAATTGCCTAAAGGGATTGAAGGGCTTCATTTTCATACCTTATGTGAATCAAAATCGTATGATTTGGAAAAAACCTTGCAGGCATTTGAAAACAAATTCGCGAAATATTTCTCTCAGATCAAGTGGGTGAATATGGGTGGAGGACACCTTATGACCCACAAAGATTATGATGTTGACCATCTTGTTGGCTTATTGAGTGATTTCAAAAAAAGAACGGGTTTAGAGGTCATTTTGGAACCGGGAAGTGCCTTTGCCTGGGAAACCGGAATTTTGCTGTCGTCAGTGGTTGATATGGTTGAGAATAAAGGGATTAAAACGGCTATGTTGGACGTATCTTTTGCTGCGCATATGCCCGATTGTCTTGAAATGCCCTATAAACCAAAAATCAGAGGCAGTTATTTTGAACCGATAGCTGATAAGCCAACGTATCGGATGGGTGGTAATTCGTGTCTCTCTGGTGATTTTGTTGGTTTTTGGTCGTTTGATAAAGAACTAAAGGTGGGTGATCAAATTATTTTTGAAGACATGATTCACTATACGATGGTTAAAACTACTTTTTTCAATGGGGTAGGGCATCCTTCAATCGGCACCTGGAACAACGAAACTGGTTTTAAATTGATCCGTGAATTTGGCTTCGACGACTATAAGAACAAACTTTCCTAACAAAGTTTCGGTGTTTGTGAGCTAAAAAAAGCCATCCGTTAAATCACGAACAGCCTTTTCAGTTGACCTCTTTTCACGTATATTTATAAAGTTGGATTAAGTTGATCAATCGGCTCCTCAACCGAATCGATACTTACAAGCATTGATTTTTCATTCGAAACAATTTTTGCCAAAAGATCTTCCTCAACATTGATCTCCTGATTGTTCGATTTATCAATAAATGTAAATCCAAATTCCTTTTTGTTTACTTTAATCATTAAACCTTCGCTGCTAGTCGAGGTGATTTGCATTAATTCGTCCAACTGTTCAATGTAAATCGATCCGCGTAATTCCTTGTGATTTAAAATGTTCGAAGGTGTGATCAGATGCACCGCTTCATTTTTGTCATAATAGCGAACACCTATTGAGTTATTCTCATATGCTGTAAATACTATTTTTGCACCTTTAGTCGATTCCATTAAAATTTCTTTGTCAGTCACCTGCGTGTATTTTTTGAATTTCCCAATAGATTTTGCTTCCAGTTTGGTGTTGAAGAATAAGCTGAAAACCATTATCGAAAGAAGTAGTACATTTTTCATTGTGATCCTTTTTAATTTTTGTTTGTTATCCATCTTTTGCAATACCTGTGCCACGGAGATTAATGTTCAGTATATAAGGTATATGTGTGTTTTTTAGGTTGAGTGACTGTCTCAATTTGGGACACTAGGGCTAAGCTTGGGAATACTATGGATCAATTCATAATTAGGGTGGATTTTAGAAAAAATGGAAGATGTAAAACTATCCTATCATAAATTGGATCCAATTTTAATTTCGCAATTATTCCGTTAACAAAGTGTCTTGCAGACGGCCTTACTTTGGCTCCGCCGATCTTTGATTCTTGACTTGACTCAAGAAAGTAAGCAAAGAAAGTCAATCCCGATAGTTATCGG
>JBGUEP010000052.1:0-41153 GCA_041821245.1 Prolixibacteraceae bacterium | reverse complement strand
CCTTCGCAACGCACTCGTTTTCGTAACTCTCACCGCCGGCTCAGCCAGGATGACTGGTCGGACGGGCTGGCCATTTTAACGCCCCACACACTTTTCCGCTTCGCGAAATTGGGCGAATATCATTGATCTATTTTTCATTTAATAGTAAGACTTACGCAACGGTGGACTGGCCTCCTTAAAAATTCTTGCGTTTCGATGCGAAACTTTAGTAAGACCGGGAAGCTGAGAACTTGTTCGAAGATCGGCCGAACTTAGGTTTTGCAAGAATAAGCAAGAAGATTTTAAGGTCCCGATAACTATCGGGATTGATTTTGTTTGTCTACTTTA
The DNA here is from genome assembly GCA_041821245.1 of Prolixibacteraceae bacterium. Lineage (GTDB taxonomy): Bacteria > Bacteroidota > Bacteroidia > Bacteroidales > Prolixibacteraceae > Roseimarinus. The sequence continues at coordinate 40,826 of JBGUEP010000052.1, read as the reverse complement.
TTGCATCAAGGCAATAAAGTAGAGCCGTCTGCAAGACACCTTGATGAAAGAAGAAATACTAAGTTATAATTGATTCCATACTAAAAATAGGATAATCTTGTAATATTCATATTTTTAGTATATCCACTCGATTTATGAATTGAGGCCAATTTTCCTGGCATGTTAAGTACTAATGCAAACAATTAAGATTTCCTTTAAGATTTGTGCTTAAATTGCAAGATGAAGTTATTAATTGTAGAAGACGAGTTGGATTTACTGAGTGAAATTGAAAACTATTTCCTCCAGGAAGGCTACTTATGCGAAACAGCTACTGAATTTAATTCGGCATCTGAAAAACTGGAAATATATTCTTACGATCTCGTTATTGTTGATATTACACTTCCTGGCGGTAGTGGTCTCGAACTAATTCGACAATTAAAAAAGTTAAATACATCAACCGGAATTCTGGTTTTATCGGCCAAAAATTCATTAGACGATAAACTCACCGGGCTCGATCTTGGTGCCGACGACTACCTGACCAAACCTTTTCATTTTGCCGAATTAAACGCCAGAGTGAAATCCATTCTGCGACGCAGAAAATTTGAAGGTTCAGAAAAACTAATTTTTAATGAAATTGAAATTGATCATAGCTCCTCGTCAGTAAAAGTGAACGATATTCCTGTAATTCTGACCAAAAAAGAATTTGAACTCTTTCTGTTTTTCATTACCAACAAAAACCGTCTGCTCACCAAAGAATCCATTGCTGAACACCTTTGGGGCGACAACATTGACCTGGCCGATAACTTCGACTTTATTTACACCCACATCAATAACCTCCGGAAAAAAATTGCCGCGGCCAATGGTACCGATTATTTAAAAACCGTGTATGGTATGGGATATAAATACACCGATTTATGAAATTGATCACCAAAATAAGTTCCCGATATCTGCTTTTCTCCATATTGCTTTTAATCGCATTTGGAGGCATTACCTTAACTGTGCTCGATTTTATTTTAAAAGAAGAAATCGACGAAAAATTGGAACACACCCTTTCCAACATTGAACACTATATTATTGAAAAGCAGCAACTCACTATGCTTGAACCTTTTGTTGAAGTTGTTGAAATCAGTAACAGCAGCAACAGCAAAACATTCTCAAATGTCCATTTACCCATTATTCATGATGAAGGCGTTGAAGAGTTTCGTCAGCTGCTTGTTGTGGAAACGTTTCATGGAATCAGCTATCAAATTACCATCAGGGAATCCATTCTTGAAAAGGAAGACGTTCTGAAAGCCATAGCATTACCTATTCTAATCAGCATTTCATTGCTTGTTCTAATTCAGTATTTATTGAGCATTCGTATTTCAAAATCGGTATGGGCTCCTTTTTTTGCCAACCTTGAAAAGTTGAAACAATTTCAGGTTCAACATAAAAAACCATTTCACAGCACCCCTTCAAACATTTATGAATTTAATGAGTTAAACGATGTAATAGCCGATTTAACCACCAAAGTAATGAATGATTATCAAACCTTAAAAAAGTTTTCGGAAGATGCATCGCATGAATTACAAACCCCTCTGGCCATCATTCGAAGTAAACTGGAATCCTTTTTTAATGATGATCATCTAACAACGGAACAAGTCGAAAAAATTCAATCCATTCATCATCAAGTCAACCGACTAACCCGGCTGAATAAAGAACTGCTGTTATTAACCCAAATTGAGAACCAACAATTCAACAAATTCGAAACCATTGAACTTGAGCAACTATTAAAAGAGCAAACTACTCAATTTAAAGAGTTGGCCGAATTAAAAGACATTGCCATCCAGCTAAAAATCGCCGGCAATTGGTGCATTGAATCCAACCGATTTTTAATGGAGCAACTCATCAACAACCTGTTTTCAAATGCTATAAAACACAACCACCCCAAAGGGAAAATCCAAATTATACTTGCCAACGATTCTTTAACGTTTTCCAATACTTGCAACTCTAAAATAAGCAATACTGCCCGTATCTTTGATCGATTTTACAAAGAAAAACAAACGGGCTCCACAGGATTGGGATTGGCCATTGTTAAACAAATTTGCGACTCATCACACCTCAGCATACACTACACGTTTTCTAACGAAATGCATACGTTTACCATTCATCAAACAAGTGAACCACATTTATGAAAATCAAAAGAATATTCCATCGTGTATTCCTTATACTTCTATTGCTTGCGAACCTTTGCCTGCAAAACGGTTTTTCGCAAAATACCTTCCCGGCTTATCTCGACAGTGCCAAAGCAAACCATAGAGAACTCATTTCCTTAAAAACGAACCGACAATCAATACTTCTTGATGAGCAAATGATTCTGGCAACAAATCGTTCGCCCAAAGTTTACCTAAGTTCCGATTATTTGTTTGCCCCATTTTTAAACAACAACGGAAAATTCATCTCAAACGACCCCGATATCAAAGCAATTGGTTACGACGCAGCGCTGAGCGATGGAGGCTTATATGCCCTGATGATCAATGCTGAAATGCCAATTTTCAACCAAAAACAAGTACAAAATTTATCCGGAATGAATTCCCTGGAACTATCCAAAATTGAGACACAAATACAACTACTTGAATTGGAACTGAGTCATGCCCTGGCACAACAGTATTTCGATGTGCTGCTGAAACAAGCGATGGTGGACAATCTCAAAGATAATATCGAAGTGCTGGCCAATCAACTCGAAGTAGTGAGCCTACTTTACCAACATGGCCTTTACCGCTATCTCGATTATAAATTGATGGAAGTGGCACTAAAAACCGATTCCATCACCCTTGAAAACGCACTTACCGAATACAAACTCAGTTTGAGTCAACTGAAAACAGCCTGTTCCATTAAAAATAATCAAGACGTGCAACTGGAAAATTATGAACCACTCCAAAAATCAATGACCGTGTCACCATCCATATTTCTAAAGACCTTCGAAGAAGACAGTCTTTCGGCCGAATGGCAAAACAAACTGTTTAACGATCAATATCGCCCCAATGTAACTGGTTTTGCGAATTCAGGCCTCAACTCCACCTCCATCCCAAATATGGGTCGACATTTCGGAATGAGCGCTGGTTTTCATCTCATCTATACGCTATTCGACGGAAATAAGAAAAAAATCAATGAACAACAACAACGTTTAGCCATTAACGAAGCCTTTCAGCAAAAAACGCTAAAAAGCACTGAATTAAAAAGTCGACGAGAAGCCTACAAAAAAGCCATTGCACAGGCAAGAACAAGCTTACAACACGATTACGAAGTACTCAAAAACTATAATGATTTGCAGGAAATTTATACTGAAGAGTTGAAAACAGCTCAAGTCAGCACGATCGATTTTCTCAACTTTCTGCAACAATACAACAGCTTTAAACAAACAATGAACGAACATTCCATCTCGCTAAATCAATTGATCAATGAATACAACTACTGGAACAACTAATTGGATTCAACAAAAATCACCCGTGATAATCTTGCTTTTCCTGTTTTCGGGAATGCTGTTTTCACAGTGCAAAAGTCATCAAAACCAGGAAGAAGAATCCATTGTTTCGCGCAGCGATGTGAAACTCACACAGGCCGTTCTGATGGATGTTGACCTAAATGAAACGTTTACCGGCACCACCCGTTACCTTCAAAATGGTACTATTCGGGCTCCATTTTCGGGTATTATTACCGAAGTAAACATTGGATTGAACCAAAAATTCACACCGAAACAAGAACTGTTTCAGCTTCAGGCGCGCGAGTCGGCCGTGTTGGAATCATCATCCCTCGCATCCGGATTAAAGCCGATGAGCAATCAAAGCATAACTTCTGCTTCGTCAGGAATTGTAAGCGTACTATTTGTTCGTAAGGGCGATTTCGTGCAAGAAGGTGATGTACTGGCCAATTTCATCGATCAGAATTCATTGCGTGTTTTACTTTCGGTTCCACTCGAAAACAGCAATTTGGTCCACAAGGGATTATCATGCAAACTGCTGTTACCCGCAGGAACTACCCAGGATGGAAGTATCGAATCAGTGGCACCAGCGGCAAACGAAACAGATCAAACCCTTACGTTGATTGTAAAAATTTCTAAGCCGATCGATCTTGTCGAAAACATGCAACTCAAGGTCCGGGTAAAAACAGGAACAATTACAAATGGTATTTTTCTACCCGCAAATGCTATTTATGGCAATGAAGAACTGAGCCGTTTTTGGGTACTGAAATTGGTAAATGATTCGCTCGCTGTTCAATTGCCGATTGAAAAAGGGGCCGAAAACGATGGACTCATCCAGATTGTTCGTCCTGAAATTCAAGTTAATGAACTTTTCATTAGTTCGGGCGGATACGGCCTTCCCGACAGTTCTTTAGTCAACATCTTACCTAACGAATAAAGGTACTATGCAGAAAATTCATTTCTTCCGAAAATTTCAGAATCCACTGGTCATTATAGCCCTCCTAATTATGATTGGCGGTATTTTCGCCTATTCAAAAATGAAGGTGGAATTACTCCCCAATGTCACCTTCCCCAAAATCAAAATCATTGCCGATAATGGCGAACAGCCGGTTGAAAGCATGCTGATTGGTGTTACCCAACCCTTAGAAGAAGCCATCCGTAAAAGTGAAAACCTGCAAATGCTACAAAGCACTACTTCGCGGGGAAGTTGTGAAATTTCTGCATTTTTCAAATGGGGCTCTGACATTGATCTGGCACGCCAACAAGTTGAATCAGGCATTAACGAAGTGCGCCCCGATTTGCCATCCGGAGTTCGGATCGAAATAGAAAAGATGAATCCTTCCATTTTGGCAGCTGCAGGTTTTTCGTTGGAAGGAGACCTGAGTACCATTGAATTAAAAAAGGTGGCCCTCTTCACGGTTAAACCTTACCTCGAACAAATTAGCGGCGTGCGGCAGGTAGTGGTCAGCGGTGGAAGAAACAAAGAATATCAGGTGGTGTTAAATACCGCCAAAATGAGCCAACTTGGCATCACTCCAGTTATGGTTAACGAAGTTCTGGCCAAAACAAATTCCATCAAATCGAACGGTTATACCAACGACAATAACCGCCTTTATCTCACCTTAACCGATGCCACAGTCCATCACCTCGAAGAACTGGAAAATTGTGTGGTTCGAAGCAACAACAATGGCGTAATACTTTTAAAAGATATTGCGTCTATCAAAATTGAAGGTCAATTGGAATACCTGAAAATTAAAGCCAACGGGAAGGATGTTCCACTCATTGCCATTATGAAACAACCCGAAGCCAACCTGGAAGATGTGAATGCTCAGCTTCAAATTCGGCTGAAAGAATTGAACAATCGAATGTTACCCAAAGGCCTTGTTATACGGCCTTATTACAATCAGGCTGACTTTGTTGACGATGCCATTAACAGCATTCGCGACGTTTTGTGGATTGGTTTATTGTTGGCCATAGTGGTAACGGTACTTTTTTTGCATTCGTTTAAAAGCAGCCTCATTTTGCTCATCTCTGTTCCACTATCCCTCTTGCTCACCATTATTGTGATGTATTCGTTGGGCTTCAACTTCAACATTATGACACTGGGTGCCATTGCTGCGGCCATTGGCCTGGTGATTGATGATGCCGTTGTGGTAGTGGAACAAATTCATCGAACCCACGAAGAACACCCCGATACCAATTACCGAACGATTGTGCCAAAGGCCATCAACTATTTATTCCCGGCCATGTTGGGATCATCTTTGAGTACGCTGGTTATTTTTATTCCATTTGGGCTCATGACAGGAGTGGCTGGTGCCTATTTTAACATCATGACCAAAACAATGATGATTACTTTGGCTTCGTCGTTTTTTGTTTCCTGGTTGTTGATTCCACCGTTTTACCTCCTGCTTTTTGGGCACACCCGTGAAAAGAAATTAAAACCGGTGGCTGTTTCACCAAAAAGCTGGGTCCTCTTTTTTGTAAAAAGGCCTTACATTGCAATCGCATTTACCCTGATGCTTATTGCTTCGATGGTGGTCATTTTCCCCAAGTTACCTACCGGCTTTCTCCCCGAAATGGATGAAGGGGCCATTGTACTCGATTTTGACAGTCCTCCCGGAACCTCGCTGGAAGCAACCGAAGAAATGTTGTTTCAGGTAGATGCCATCATTGAAAAAATGCCTGAGGTTGAATCGTATTCACGTCGCACGGGCACTCAAATGGGGTTTTTCATTACTGAACCCAGCCGGGGCGATTACCTGATCAAATTAAAAAAGAACCGCGATAAAAACACGGAAGAGGTGATAGATGAAATTAGGAAACAAATTGAAGAAAAACTACCGGCTTTGATCGTTGATTTTGGTCAGGTAATTGGTGATATGCTGGGCGATTTAATGAGCTCAGTACAACCCATTGAAATCAAACTGTTTGGAAATAACGAACAGGAAATTCATGAATATTCAAAGAAGATCGCTAATGCAATTGAAACCGTTGCGGGTACTGCCGATGTTTTCGACGGTATTGTCATAGCCGGCCCGTCCATTGTTTTCCATCCAAAATACGATCAACTGGAAAAATTCGGATTAAGCATCGATGATTTTCAACTTCAGATGCAAAGTCAAATAAGTGGCATTATATCCGGCAATGTACAGGAAGACTTGCAATTCTGCGATGTACGAATGATCTACCCCGGACGCGATCAGCTCAACTATGAAAAACTGAAAAAAGCAAAACTTTTTCTTCCAAGTGGAGAACAGGTTCCAATAGAACGATTTGCCAACATCGAAATAATAAAAGGAAGCGCCGAAATCAATCGTGAGAATTTAAAAAAAGTGGGGTACATCACTGCCCGTTTGAACCATCGCGATCTGGGAAGTGCCCTGGCTGATATTCAAAAAACCGTTGAGCAGAATGTAAAACTACCCTACGGACTAAGCATTGAATATGGTGGGGCCTTCAAAGACCAACAAAAGGCATTCAGCGAATTATTGCTGATTCTGATCATGGCAGCCATGTTGGTTTTTACTTTATTGTTGTTTTTGTATCGAAAAATAAAGGTCGCCTTGTTGTTGATATTCCTTATTCTATTAGCACCTGCCGGTAGTGCAATTTTGCTTTATTTTTTGAATGTCCCCCTAAATGTAGGAAGCTACATTGGCATTATCATGGTGATTGGGATTGTAGGCGAGGCAGCCATTTTCACTTACCTGCAATATACCGAAGAACGTAAGAAAGGTGAAGATGTATTGCAATCAATAATTTTCTCCATTTCGATCCGCTTGCGCCCAAAACTGATGACCGCTTTAAGCGCCATTGTTGCACTATTGCCACTGGCATTGGGTTTAGGTTCCGGAGCTCAAATGCACCAATCACTTGCCATTTCCGTAATTGGTGGTTTAATTGTTGCACTGCCAATTCTGCTTATTGCCTTACCATCGTACCTGAAAATGATCGAAAAATAAAGGGGAGGCGTTTTAAAAACGAACCTCCCCTGACATATAATTGCATTAATAGATGAATTGCTTTTGGGGTTGTGAAACCAAAAAATGCAATCTGTCCTGTTTTCGTCTCTTGGACACCCTTTAATTAATCCTAATTTTGGATCACTTTGAAACGTTCGGCGGAGAAACGAAAGCAAGTTTTACGATTCTCTATTTCCATTTTCGTTTTTCCTCAAGCCGGAAGGCTTTTACTTTTCTCCTTAATGAGAAAAGTAAACAAAAGAATCAATCAGAAATGATGCTTCCCCCCGCTCTTGAAATTCCTAAGAAAAACCACAAAAGCAAAAGGACATGCCTCTTTTGGGTTTTTCTAAGGAATCCCAATTCACCCCTTCGCCGGCCCGCCATTTCTGAAGGCCACTCGCACTATTGCATTCTACTATTATATATTTGAATAGAACCAAAACTTACACTTAACAACTGTGTTTTTATGAAAAAATGCCATATTCAAAAGGCAGGTCGGCAAAAAATTACATACCTCCAAGATTAAGTGATTATTGTTCTCATAAGTAAATTTAAAAAAACCTGAAATCGAATACAGGCATTAATTCAATTTAGCGGGCGCATGGGCCGAACAAATTGCGGCACGTCCAACCAGGTCATCCGGGCGGAGAAGCGCCATGCGATACGACACGTTTGTATTGTCATCTTAATGTGATTATCTTTTTGCGCCTTGAGGGAAAAGTATACAACATAAATAACGTGGAGGATGCGTTTTGGGCAGCTTAATATGTTCTTGATTTTTGGTTACTTTTCAATTAGGAAAAGTAACAGCTTGTCTGGCTTGAAGACAAAGTAATTAATAGAAGAAGCTAATTTTTTTTTTAAAAATGTTTAATTTATTATAGGACGCCATAAATGAGTATAAACTAAATCATATTTTACGGAAATTGTTTAGTTTAAAAAAATCGCCGGAGGAAGTGTCGAAAACAGGTAAAATAAAGGGGAGGCGTTTAAAAAACCGACCTCCCCTGGACATATAATTGCATTAATAAATGAATTGCTTTTGGGGTTGTGAAACCAAAAAATGCACCCTGTTAATTGTAAGAATTTAGATTTCCCAGAGTAATCTCCAAGAGATTTTGCGTTGAACTATATTGATGACTAAGCAAGTGATAGTTGCTTCCCGGAAGCGATATATTCGCACTATGAAAGCGATCGTAAGCCTGATGTTGAATGTTTTGCCATTTGTAGTGATGGACATAAACAGGCCGGTCGAATTCAATGTGCTCCATAAGTACCAGGCCAATTTGATCATCCCTGATCAATAATTTGTAATTATCGGCCGTTAACATGCTTGACTGAAGGACAATTGTGGTTTGCCCTGTTTCTGGATGATAACTATGGTGCAGTATTTTAAGATCAGGAATCTGTCCTTTTTTATCGAGCATAATTGAAGTTGTATGTAAATTGACAGTTAAATTTCTTTGAATTTCTTGAGTTTTCATGATGAAGTATTTTTTTTGAAATCTCACCTTATGGGCTCGATTCCGATTAATGATTATATTGCTCCTTCGTCAACTTTTAAAACTGTTCGCCCAATTTCAACGAATAACTATACAAAAACAGCTATTATTCATCAATTACTTTGACCGATACAATGAAAGCATGACTTGAAAAAAACAACGATTATAAATAAAGTACGATTTGGCAAGAATTAGGTAGAAACCTATGCCATAAATGGAGTACTTGGTGGCGGCAAATCGAGATAAAATGGAATAATGAATGGAATAAATTGAAAGGGGACCGAAGCGATCCGGTAGCAAATAGTACCATTGACATTCAATGAAAACAAATTACTTGATACCTCTAAAATAGAATATTCCAGCTCATCCTTTGTATCCGAATCATCATCAATAACTGCATTGTAGAGGTGAATGTTAAAACTCATGGTCTGAATAGCGGCAGATGTAGCGCACACATCTATTCCCTTTTCCCGGGAAACCTGTGGTCGGCCATACATCTTTGTAAAAGCCAATAAACAAAATATGATTAAAACTATCTTCATTATTTTTCGTTATGATGGAGTAAATGTAGTTGATTATTTACTGAAAAAATCTTATCGAATGTTAAGTTGAGTTAAAAGACATGTCGTGTGATAAAGGCTACAATCATTCACCTTAGTTCCAGTTATATTTGAACAGTCATTGGATAATAACTAAAAAAATAAAGTAGTATTGAATAAAATACAATTCATGAGGCATCTTCTAATTATTCTGTTCATCGTATCATTCGGCTCTAAAACCGGTTACGCTCAAAACTTATGGGACGATAACACAGCGCTTGACAGCCTCAAATCGGGAATACATGCCATCTACAATTTCAATTTTGAACGCGCCGAGGCCATTTCGCACAAAATTGAACAAAAACATCCCGATCATCCTGCCCTATTAATGTACAATGCTTTAATTCTATACTGGAAACACTATCCTCTGTTGGCCGATACCGAAATAGGCGATAAGTATGAAGCCTTATTATTAAAGTCACTGGACGAATCAAAAGTTGAACTGCATGAACATCCCGATCATCAGCTAACCAATTTCTTTGCCATGATGCCACGCATGATGTTGTTGCAGTACAACGCCGATAACGGCTTGGGTATCCGATCCATCCCTCATTTATCCAAAGCCTATGAATCTATTGTAAAGGGGTTTGATTTTTGTAAAACCACACCGGAATACTATTTTACAACAGGATTGTACAATTACTACATCGAAGCCTATCCCGAGGCCAATCCGTTTTACAAACCATTTGTATTTTTCTTCCCCGACGGGGATAAGAAAAAAGGATTAAATCAACTGTACAAATGCTGGAAACAATCGGATTACATCGGTCCCGAGGCCATGACCTTTCTGACCTACATTTACATCAATTTTGAAAGCGATTATACCACAGGGGTGAAATTTGCAAAGGAATTGTCACACGACTACAATCATAATCCGCTGTTTGGACAATACTACGTCCAACTTTTGCTACTAACGAAACAGTACGATAAAGCAGCACCAATTGTGGATCAATTTAAAGCCGATCCCGGCATCAGTCCATTTTTCAAAACCGTATTTAATGTTCTAAATGCCATTGTTATTGAACAAGATCAAACGAAAATGAATCGGGCAGAAACGTTATATCAGAACAGCATCATTGAGCTCGAACCTTATGGAAATTATGGTAACAGATACAAAGCGTATGCTTACTTTGGCTTGAGCCGCATTTACAAGGGCAAAGGACAAAGCGACCAGGCAGCTATCTATCATTCAAAAGCAATGAAAGCAGCACAATATCCGCAGGTCAATTTTGATTGAAACAGAATGCTTCATTCAAAGACAATCGATTTCATTTATTGGTTTGCTCTTTGAATTACAATACGATCAACGGCGTTTGCCTCAGTCCCAATAGAATAATATTCCACAACCAATTGGTTGGTTGTTGCTTTACACTGAATGGCACCATAATTCAAATCATAACTCACAACTGAAAAGAGTGCTGAATCAAGAGGATTAGAACTGGCATTGTAAAGCGATTTCCCACCAGCGCCGGTGATCAAATAGTAAAATCCTTCTTCGTCTTTCTTTTCTATACGGGCATAAATATGATCATGACCGGTCATCACCAACTCAACACCATGCGCCTGATAATCCCACTGCATTTTATCTTCGTTACCATGTGGCCCCGGAGAATAGGGAGAATGGTGAAAATAGACGACCTGAAAATTCGCACTATCTTTTGCTAAGTTTTCTTCAAGCCAGGCAAATTGTTCATTCATATCTCGCTCCGTAGAATTTAATGCATAAAAGCTCACCGGCCCCCAGTTGAAATGATAAAACAATTCATTGCCCGGTAGCGTAAAATAATTAAGATAAGGTGTTAAACCACTACTGCTATACGTATCGTGGTTTCCGGGAGAAGGAAAAAAGCGATTGATTTCTTCTTCGCTCGCTCTACCCTTACATTTGTATACTCCGGAAGCATCAAAATTGTAAATATAGTCAGCGTAATATTTACCGATGTTATTGTTCAAAGTAGAAAAATTCCCTTTCTGGTAATTATTGTCACCTGTTGTTAATATGAAATCTGGATTCCAGCTTTTAACCATATCAGCCACTTTGTTTTCAGGCTTACCATCGTATCCATAATCACCAATAACAGCAAATACAATGCTATCTGATTCTCTTAAGACCTCTATTCCATAAGGCTTAATCAATTCTTGTTTCGTACATGCAAAACAATAACCAAGGATGAAAAGGGAAAGTATAATTTTCATTTCATTCTTTTAGTCACAGTTACTTTTTTTATAAATTTAATACTTATTCAATCATTTAAACATCTTTGGTTCATTTTTAGATGCGAACTAGCTCAATTATAATTACCTACAAGTTGAATTGAACGAATTAATGTTGGTTATTCAACAACTCCCCCATCGAAGAAAAATTTGATAGTGATTTGCTATCATAAATAGCTGTTCGTAGCTTATTATAAAATCATCAATGTTTTGCAAGTTGCTGTTTTCTTCCTTTTGATGATCCTTAACTAATTTTTCAAAAAGTAAATCAGCTAACTGCTCCGCTGTTTCAAAAAGGAAATAATTGTTCAATTTCTCATGATGCTCATACAAATAGCCAATGGGTACGGAAAATATAGGAATTCCTCGTGCATAAGCCTCCAGCGAAGACAGTGATATGGTCTCCTGTAACGATGACAATACAAAAGCATCAAGTGTATCCAGAGCAGGAATGACATCATCGAGATAGCCGGTAATTCTGATGTCCATTTCAGGATATTTCAATTTCATACGATGTGCTTCTGTACCATCGCCGATAAAAAGAAATTCAAAATTATTGAACTCGTATTTTTCCATTAGTATTTTCAGCCCACGAAAAGTATGCTCAATCCCTTTGTCAGGTTCTGCTCTTCCACTAAAACCAATAGTTAGACGCCTATTATTTTTAGGAATTGTCAATCGATTTTGAAAAAAACGGGCGTTTAGAGGAGGTGGTATATGTTCGAATTTCGAGAAGTATTTACTATTCATAATTTTCATGTCATCGTTGATGTGATAAATTACCTTATCGCATTTCTCCAAAATTCTATTTTCAATCAACTCAGATGCCTTGTACAAAGTCCATTTCAAATTTCGCGGAATGTTTAAATAGGCATTCCAAAGCTCACCATCGAAGCAGTGCTTGGTATAGATAATAGGATATTTATTTGCAGAAAGTGCGGCAGCACGCAAGCCTAAAGTACCAATGGTATGAATCCAAACCAAATCTGGATGAAAGTCAGTAATGATTTTATCCATGCCCAATGGCGACACCACCACAAACTTTGGTTTGTAAGGAAAATGTGCGCTTTTAAATGACTTCAATTTTAATCCTGAATAGTTATGGTAATTTCTTTGAACATTACCAATAGGTGTGGTCGTAAGCACCAGTGTTTCATCTCCAATTTTCTCTCCAACAACCAGTAATTCGTTAATATAGGTTGAAATACCATCGAAATTGTAGATGGAAGTATCTGTTACATGAATTATTTTCATTGTACATTTTTAAATATAAAACACCAGACAAACACCAGACAAAAAGCCTAAAACACCTCCATAAATCACTTGTTTCAGCGTATGAGCTTTTAAATACAAACGGGCAAAAAACACCCCAACAGATAACATTACTATAAACAAATAAAGTATTAAATAGTTAATTGAATGAGGCTTCAAACACAAAATACTGGTAATTACTATAAAGCCTGCTGCGCCCGATGTATGTGCACTAATTTTAAAGAACTGAGTAATAATAAGCATCATAATCAACGATGTTGTATTGGCAATGAGAATTAAGGTCAGTACATTTTTCAATCCATGATTCGCAAACAGCAGAAACGCAAAAATGCCAAACAATACTAGCGAAATCAGTTGTGGTAATAATCGGTCTTCTCTTCGGATTAACGAAAGCGAGGAAATGACTTTAAATTTATAGAGCAAATAGACTGCTAATAGTGGAAAAAAAGCAGTGAACGCCAATACTTCAAAAATCAGTCGTGTTTTTTCATTCAACAGGTTGATGCCAGCCATTTCAGGAAACAAGAAAAGTACAATTCCAAAAAGGTAAGCCGGAATTAAAAGCGGCACCAGTGCAACTGAAACAAAATTGGATAAAAAAGTCTTCATGTTATTTTATTGATTTCGATTTTGATGAATAAAACAGATTTAAAAATGCAGGAAGCAGAATAAAATCGCTAAACCAGGCTAAAAGAATGGTGGCTGTTGAGAGAATTCCAAAATTGGTAATGATTGAAATATTACTAAACCCAAGCACGCTGAACCCAACTGAAAACATGATAGAGGTGACCATACACGGGTAAATTATTTTACGAACCGAATTAGCGAACAATTCATTAATGGTTTGATCAGTGTTCATCAACTGGTGTTGTTTAAAATTCCAAATAATGTGCAGGGCATCATCGGCAATCATTCCAATTATTACAGAAAAAATGATGGAAGTACCTACATCAAATGGGATATGAAAAACTTTCATAATAACTCCCAAAACGAAAAGCGGAAAAATGGTGATAAAAATGGTGATCAGCCCTAATTTGATATTCCTTACCAAAACAATCATCACCAACAAAATAAGGACCACCGCCAGTGCCAAGCCCGATAACATGCCCCCCACAATGGTATCCATTTGTTCTATATAAAGTGGTAAAAATCCGGCAGGGTTAACCTCAATTGAAGTACCTATCAGCTCTTCTTTAATTACCCGGTCAATCTCGATAAGCATGAGTTTCATCTCATGAACTGTACCCGTTGGCAGGTTGAAAGTGATTTGCGAAAATTTATGATCTTCGGTAATGAATTTCTTCGAAAAACTACGTGCTAACACCGGATTGAAAATGATTGATTTGGCAATTACAGGCTGCCACAACTGATAATCCACCACATGGTTAGCAAAAGTTAAGCTGTCCAGTTTTAAAGTGAGTTGATGTACTTTTTTCAGATCGGCATTCGTCAGTACCTCACCGTTGGTTTTATGCACCAACATCTCAACAAGATTAGCAGCGCCATAATGATCCTGAATGTATTCGATTGATTGCCGCACGCTATTTTTTGATTTCATAAAATGGATCATGTTGGTGTCCACCTCTATTTTCGGAAAAACAACTATTGCAATCACACTCAAACCTACCACCAATGTAAAAACAACCACAGCTAAACGGCGAGTAATTATTTTATAGTATCGTTCTAAAAAATCATTGATGGTTTTGCTGTTCAAATAGAAACGATTGATGCGAATAAAATAAACGGTAACAGGTACACCAGCAAACAGCAGCACTAACAGTCCAACTAATATTCCTAACGACGATAATAAACCAAACCTGGAAATAATTTGAATGTTATTTATTGCTAAGGAACCAAACCCGATGATTGAAGCCAATGCTGATGTAAAAACTGGAGGGATCTTTTTTAGTAGGTACTGGTCAATGTCGGTTGTTTCTTTGGTAATAAAATGAATGGCATACGATGAAAAATTGATGGCAAAAAGCAGTGGAACCGTCATCGTAATCATGTTGAAAGGCACATTTAACCAACTAAACAGTGATAAAGACGGAATAATAGAAAAAACAATAAGCCCCAGACTAAGTAACAGGTACCTGAATTTTCGAACCTGCCACCAAAGCAAAAGGATGATCAGCAGAAAGCAAATGATGAAAAGCTTAACAGAATCAGTAGTACTCAAACGGTTAATTTCATCGAAAACAACGCCTTGCCCTGTAATGTCGACCTTAACTGCTACAGGCAAAATATTGGTCAGTGTAATTCTCAGCGAATCAATCAACAATGGCCTGTTTTTAATGATATCGCCCCCTGATTTTTGAGTTAAAAAGAGCATCTCACCTACAGAATCTTTCGAATTAAAGTAAGCATCTTTCATTCTGCTGGCGTATTTATTGCCCACCAAATGCTCCAATTGGTCGATACTATAATTTGAAAACACAGTTTGAAAGCCATTCAAATGCATCTCAACACTATCCGCAATTTCTTTCAACTTTTGCTGGTGATAGGTTGATGTTGATGAGTCGGGGAAGGTTAAATAAACCACCACCACTTCGTCGCTCCCAAATTTTTCCTGATAAAGGTTTTTATAGAAAAGCTTATTTGAACCTTTTGGCAACCAACCTTTCCCATCGCCATCGATATGAATATTTCGAATCGGGAAACTAAGGGCCAATATGATTACTGCTAAAAAGATAAGCAGTATCGGTTTCGATGAGCTATATTTTATATAAACAATGTATTTTTTTAATAACATAATGTCTCTCAATTGCATTTTTCGGTTATGCCAGTAACACTTGATTCCAAGTGAAACGAATGTGTGAAAATGGCATAATAAATTATAGATCCACCTTAAAGAGGTATATCTTTCAAAAAGGTTGGGTCTGCATCAATTAATTTAGAGGAAGCCCCGTACTTCAAAAAAACTTTAGATTAATACTTCAATTTTGCACGTTATCACCCAACCTTTTTATATCTCAGCACTCTTAACTGGTATAATCAAAATTTGATTAGTGATCGATCGGCAAAAATTAATTGAAAAATGTCTGGCAGATAATAGTAAAGCTCAAAAAGAACTTTTTGATTTACTGTCGCCTATGCTGTTGAGTGTTTGCCATCGTTACGCAAATAATAAAAATGAAGCTGAAGACATTTTTCAGGAAAGCTTTTTGAAAATATACGAGAATATAAATCAATTAAGGAACGCTGAAAGATTGGAAGGTTGGGCAAAACAAATTGCAGTTCACGAAGCCATTGCGTTCTATAAAAAACAACGCAGACTTGTTTTGAGTGATGAGATTTACCCGGAAAAACAAAATCTGAACCTACTCAATTCAACCTATCAACAAATTGAAGTGAATGAATTGATGCTTGCCATTCAACAATTGCCAGATCGAATGCGACTGGTGATGAACCTTTATGCCATTGAAGGATACAAACACGAAGAGATTGCTGAAAAGCTGGGAATAAGTGTTGGCACTTCCAAATCGAATTTATTCGATGCACGCAAAAAATTGAAAGGATTAATCAGTGATGAACAAAGAAAATCAATCTAACGATGGAAGAAAACTACAACGAAATAGAT
This sequence comes from Prolixibacteraceae bacterium, assembly GCA_041821245.1. GTDB lineage: Bacteria > Bacteroidota > Bacteroidia > Bacteroidales > Prolixibacteraceae > Roseimarinus. Next base: position 24,255 of record JBGUEP010000052.1, on the reverse strand, counting down.
GATTTATTGAAAGAAAAATTTGCTGACCACACCATGGAACCGTCAAAAGAACTATGGACCAAAGTGGCTGTAAAATTGGCATCTCGCAGCGTAGTAAGCTTTCAAAAGTACCGAAAGTTAAAAATTGCAATGTATGGAAGCGCTGCAACGTTTACAGGTGTTATTCTGGTCTTATTAGCGAGTCATTTCAATCTTTTTCAGCCCATTCAGGAAGCAGAAGTTCTATGCTCTCCGTCAAAAAATGAAAACAAAATCGAGGAAAGTACAACCAATGAAGAAACACCTACCACAATAAAACCAAGCAATAAAGCGCTGGAAATAGTAATTCCAACGAAAAAAGAAAATACCGTTATCCGATCGAATAAAATAGAGGAAAACGAAAATATTGCTAACACTAATTTTCAATTTATCAATTCGAATAAGGCTTCAAACAATGAGCGTGTTGAATCTCAGTTACAGGAAAATACTCCATTATCGAATTCTCCTGCTCTGGCGGATGTTTCAACAATGAATGCAAAAACACGGAATACCAACTCGGGAACGAGCGAAACACCAAGTAACGAGAACTCTCAATTGGCCGTGATTAATCAGCAAACCAATCGAATTGAAGAAATAATACCATCTAAAGTGCTGGTGGAAATGAAAAATAAAAAGGAAGAGCTGAATTCCGATTTATTGGAACCTCAACAAAACAATGTCGCTAACAATCAAATAACAAACGATATTATTTCACCTACAAAAGCCAGCAAAAGCCATTTAAAGCAACTGGAATGGGAGTTTTTTGGATCGCCCCAATATGCTTCACATAACATCGACAATGGTAATCAAAACCAGCAAATCAATGCCGACGGTCAATTCAAAGACGATCTTAACGATGCTGCTTTTACCTGGTGTGCTGGCGCATTGGTTAATGTTCCGCTTTCAAAAAACTTTTATATTTCAACCGGAATTTCTTTTTCGCAATACAAACAGCAAATGATTCTCAATCGTGATAATTTTATAGCACTGAACAACAATCAATATTCATTCAATTCTTCTGCAGGAATACTTCAACTTGATTATTCAGGTGACAATATACTTACCAACCCGGATATTATTCGATCTAATTTGAATTTTTCCTATGTCGAAATTCCGTTAAGTACTGTCTTTCAGTTAAATGAAAAATACTCCCTTGAAGGTGGCCTTTTTTACCGCCGCTTAATGAATACAGGAATCGATTTTAAAACAAACAATGAGCTGGAAGATTTAACATTTTCATCCATTTCCAGAATTCAAAAAAATAACGTTGGAGTTCTTACAGGTGTTCATTTCCAGAAGGACCTGACCAAACAACTGACCCTAAAAATAGGAGCAGAAGCAAAGTATCAGTGTAGTGCAATCAATACCAGCACTATTCAGAAGTTATACCCCTGGTCAATTGGCTTAAAAGCGGCCCTTGTTTTTAGCAGACTATAGCATGAATGAAAATTATTTTAGATCAACCCAACCATTTTCATTTTCGCAGCTCTTAGCTATATATTTCATAACATTATAAAATTTAGACAATATGAAAACGAAACAAATTTTAACAGTTTTTCTAATCTCCTTTTTAGGACTAGCAATAAGTCAATGCAAACCAGAAAGTGGTTCGGGCACATTAAAATTCAATGCAACCACCTTGAAATCTACTCAGTCTGACGCTTCAATTGTCTTGGCTTCAGGCAATTTATTGGTTGATGTAGCCGTCATTCAAATTGAAAACATTGCCATCGAAGACAATACCGGCGATGAAAACAACAACGAGCTCGACGGTGAAAATGACAGCATTATGGATAACGATACCATCCAAAGCGAAAATGAAAATAACGACGGAGATAAAGATGGTGATAAAAACGAGAAAGAAGACGGTAAGGATAAAAAGGAAAAAGATGATGCAGGTGATTTAATTCTTGCAGGCCCTTTCAGTTTGGACATCAGCAGTGGACTGGCTACTATTGGGAACATTAGCGTTCAGCCAGCCACCTATAAAAAAGTAAATTTCAATTTTGTTGATGGAACAAGCTCGAGTGTCAATTCAGTTCAGATTTCCGGTACTTTTACCGATAATAACGGAACTGCAACACCTTTCCAACTGGCATACAATTCTTCCGATATCTTCCAATTGCCTTTGGCCGATAGCGGTTTGGTAGTCACCACCGGAAATACAGTTACGCTCTCCATTGTTTTCGATATTAATAGTTGGTTAAGTCAGCTTGATTTTGCTGCTGCTGAAGTCGCCGATGGAAACATTGACATTAGTGCAACAAAAAACACCGCTTTATATGATGCATTTGTTGCATCCTTATCAGAAAACATTGACATTGAAGATTAAGCGCAATTTAAATAAGTTTTTAGTTTAGGAAGAGAGAAGGAGTAAACGCCAACGATTTCATCAACGAACGTTGGCGTTTTCATTTAAATCAAAAGAAAATGCAAATCAAAAAATGGATGTTAACCCTACTAATGGTTAACGTGGGTGTGATTCTTTTGGCCCAAAAAGTAACCTTAAGCGGTTATGTGAAGGATGCAGGAAACGGGGAAGATTTAATCGGTGCAACCATATACAACACCAACATCAAAACGGGAACAACCACCAATAGTTATGGCTTTTACAGCTTAACGGTTCCTTCAAGCGATTCATTGGGGCTTGTGGTATCCTTTATAGGCTATGTTCCTAAAACAATTGCCTTAACGGGGAAAACCAGTCAAGTGATTGTAGTGAATCTTGAAAGTTCAACTACTGCCTTAGATGAAGTAGTGATCAGTGTAAAACGGAACAGCGATAATTTCGAAAGGGCATCGATGGGAACGATAGATGTGCCCATGAAACAAATTACCAGTTTACCGGCCATAGGCGGCGAAACCGATGTGTTAAAAGTGATTCAATTGTTACCTGGAGTTCAATCGGGGAAAGAAGGAACCACCGGTTTTCATGTACGTGGAGGAAATTCCGATCAAAACCTGATTTTGTTGGATGAAGCCACTGTTTACAATCCGAATCACCTGTTTGGCTTGTTCAGCACCTTTAACAACAATGCACTCAACAATGTTACCCTTATCAAAGGTGGATTCCCGGCTGAATATGGCGGACGACTAAGTTCTATTCTGGAAATCAATATGAAAGAAGGAAATAAAAACAGGATGGCTGTTAGCGGAGGAATTGGTTTACTTTCATCTAACCTCACCCTTGAAGGTCCCATCAATAAAGGAAAAGGTTCCTACATTGTTTCGGGACGAAGAAGTTACATCGATATTTTAGCTCGCCCGTTTATTCCTAAGGCACAGGCAGGGAGTAACTATTATTTTTACGACATCAATGCCAAAGTGAACTACACTCTTGGGGACAAGGACCGTGTTTTTCTGAGCTATTTCAATGGTCTGGACAATGCACAATACGTTGGTGCCAGTAGTTTGAACTACGGTATAGATTTTGGAAATAAAACAGCAACTTTGCGCTGGAACCACCTGTTCAGCAATAAGATATTTAGCAATACTTCCATTGTCTATAACGATTTCCACAACAGCTTTACGACTAAACAAGGAAAGTATGTTGGTATTTTATATTCAGGAATCCAGGATTTAACAGCAAAAACCGATTGGGAAATTCATGCCGGCCCCAATAACAAAATTAAGTTTGGCGCCAATTATGCCAACAACACCTTTATCCCGGCTTCCACTTCCTATAAATCGAAAATTGATACCACCCTTCAGGCCTTGGCATTAAAACCCGATAGCCTGCAACATAAATACAGCAACAGCATGGCTTTTTATGCCAGCGACGAATTTAAAATCATCGATGCCATTAGCTTAAATTTGGGATTCAGAATACCGGTATTCCAAACCGCCACCACAAAATACACGTCGTTTGAACCACGGATTACGGCCAAAATATCAACGGGAATATCATCTTCAATAAAAGCTTCGTACACCGAAATGAACCAGTTTTTACACCTGGTTCCCAGTACGACCGCTTCACTGCCCACCGACGTTTGGATCAGTAGCAGCGATGTAGTGAAACCCGAAGTGAGCAAACAAGTGGCGCTGGGTTATTTTAAAAATTTCGACAACAATGCCATCGAAACCAGTGTGGAAGCTTATTACAAAACCATGAGCAATCAGGTGCTGTTTAAAGAAGGAACTCAAACGTCACTAACCGATGATATCGATCAACAACTGACTTTTGGTTCAGGAGTAAGTTACGGCGTTGAATTTTTTGCACGCAAGAATTTTGGAAAATTAACGGGTTGGGCTTCATATACTTTATCGTGGACCAATCAACTTTTTCCAGATTTGAACTATGGAAATCCTTTCCCATACACCTACGACAAACGGCACAACATTTCCCTTGCTGCAACATACGACCTCAGTAATAAATGGAAATTTGCTGCCGATTGGATCTTCACTTCAGGAGGAGCCTATACCCTGCCATTGGGCAAAATACCGGTGTATGGAGGTGGTTCACTTTACGATTTGTATTACAACGATTACACAAAAAGGAACAATTACCGCTATCGGCCTTATCATCGTTTAGATGTAAGTCTCATTCGTCAAAACAAAGAAGGCATGCTCTTTGGAAAGAAATTCACCTCCGAATGGGTATTCAGTGTGTACAATCTGTACAGTAGAATGAATCCTTACTTCGTGTATTTATCGGTAGATCCGCAAACGAAAAAGCCAAGTGCTAAAGAAGTTAGTTTGTTACCGGCCATACCGAGTATAAGTTGGAATTTCAAATTTTAAAAGAGAAAATCATGAAAATAGTTTATATAGTATCCGTGCTTTTGCTGGCCCTATTGTTTTCTTGTGAAAAAGAAATTGCCATTCCGCAGCAACCTTATTCCAGTGTTCCATCCATTCAGTGTTTGATTACACCGGGGCAGGTACCAATTTTATACCTGAATAAAACTCAGCCCTTTTTGGATCAGCCATTGGCCAATAGAGAAATGTTTATCGACAATGCGAGTGTTACTATCAATGGGGAGGAATCAGATGTATTAAAACCCGATTCTTTATTTGAAATTTTTTATGGCACTACGAGCTACTTTTACAAAGGCTCCATCCCGGTAAAAAGCAATACCCAGTATACATTAACCATAAATTACAATGGGGAAACTTTCACTGCAACATGCACAACCAGTCAACCGGTTGTTGAGCTCGACAGCGTTACTTACGTCCAGAATTTCAAGGACATCTATGGTGAACACGAAGGAGTGGTTTTTCATTTGATCGATGATCAAGCCAGCGAAAATTATTATCGCTATGAAATGCATCGTACGGCTGACACAGCAACTTACTGGGGCGAAAATAAATTTCAATCACCCATTTTGAAAAATGATGAAACGACCTCAGTTTCAGAAATTGGTCGTACTATTTTTTCCGATGCAAGTTTCTCCGGAGGGAAATTTACATTTGCCATAGAACCGGTTTTCAAACACAAAGAGGGTGATGTAACTTACGTCTTTCTCCAAATTTGCGATAAAAACATGTACTCTTTCTTTGATGAATTGGATAAACAAATGTTGGCCTTAAAGAATCCATTTGTAGAACCGGTATTTTTGAACAAAGGGCAATTCCAAAATGCATGGGGTGTATTTGGCAGTTATGCTGTTTCCGATTCAGTGAAGTTTATCTATCCTGAATAATTTAAATAATATTATAAAATTAAAACCAATTCATCTTGAAGTTTAAAATAATTTTTAGAACTTTTCAATTCAAACTCAATTCGATCATGTTTATTAAAAAGTTCCTTCTTGTTCTGGTTTTATGTGCCCTGATTACAACATCAGGTCTTGCTGAAACGGAAAAAACCGATTCGTTAAAAGTGAAAAGGGAACTCCTTTTTCGAGCTTTTTATCAAAACGGGAAGGTGTTTAAAACCAACGATTTCTTGCGTTACAACAATTTAACTGCTGATGACATCGATCGGTTTCATTCTATTTCAATTCAAGCATTATGGCAAACCAACGGAATTCATCAGTGGGAAAAAGATTTTGGGTACCCCCGATTGGGTGTTGGAATTTGGGCGGCGCAATTTTTTGATGCCCCCAATTTGGGAACTCCTTTTGCTTTTTACGGATTATTCAATGCCCCATTTATTCAAGGAAAAAATTGGAGTTGGAGGTATGAGTTGGAGATGGGTTTGGCTACAAACTGGAATGACTTCAACCCAATATCAAATAAGCAGAATCTTGCCATAGGTGCTGATCAAACTGTTTACCTTGATTTAGGTTTTTATTTTGAATACAAGCTCAGCACAAAACTATCGATTGAAATTGGACTCTCAACTTCCCATTTTTCCAACGGTGCATTAAAATTGCCCAATAAGGGAATTAATACAATGGCTCCAAAATTTATTATACAATATCGGCCGTCGGAAACGAACTATGTTAAAACTCTACTTCGAAGTATTCAGGAAAATGAAAAATACGAAATCCAGTTTAGCCTTTACGGAGGTTCAAAAAATGTACTCTATACCGGCAATGACATCGATTCCATTTCAAAATATAAGGGAGTTTATTTTCCGCAAACCGGAATAATGACTTCTGTCCATCGTCAAATTGGTCAAAAATCGAAGTTAGGAGTTGGAATCAGTGTAGGCTACAATGCATCAGCAGACGCACGGATTTTGATAGACGGCACAAAGCTTGACGAAGAAAATGCAACCTTCAAAAAGGGTTTCGAAGTAAATATTTTCCCATCGTATGAATTGGTAATCGACCGCGTTTCGGTAGTGATCCAGCCAGGGTTTTATTTGTATCGTCAGAATTACCAAGGACGAAGACCAACGGTTTATCAAAGGGTAGGAATCAAATACCATTTCTTGTCGGATGTTTTTGCCGGTATCAGTTTAAGGGCCTACGACTACCACATATCGGACTTTATTGAGTGGAATATAGGTTATCGTTTGCCATTGAGAAACACAGATAAAACTTCAAATTAGCTATAGATTTGGTGATTACATTCGTACAATAAACTAAAAAAGAAATATAATGAAATCACTTATTGTTATCATGGTATTTGCTTTTTCCTGTTTCATTTCCAATGCTCAGGATAAAGCACCCGAAAGTGTATTAAAAGCCTTTCAACAAAAATTTCTGAATACAGAAAAAGTAAAATGGGAGATGGAAGACGCTACCGAATGGGAAGCCGAATTCAAAATAAATGGTGCCGAAATGTCAGCAAGTTTCAACCTTAAGGGGCAATGGTTGGAAACAGAAACAGAAATTGCAAAAAAAGATTTGCCTGAAGCAGTTTCAAAAAGTTTAGCCAAAGCCTATGCCAGATACGACATCAAAGAAGCCTCATTGATCGAAAAACCAGGTTTCTCGGGTTACGAAATTGCACTTGAAAAAGGTGAAACTGAGGTTGAAGTTGTTATGACCAAAGCAGGGGAAATTACTTCAAAAAAGGTAAAAACCGAAGATGAGGAAGAAGATGACGAAAACTAAATTGTGATATTTTCAAACTTTGGTGTCCGATAAAAACAAAAAATAAATTTCAGATCCTTCGCTTTATTTTGTAACGCTACTAATGACAGATTCACGTAATTGATTGTAAATGTGCATGGTATCCGTTTTGTATATTTATCCAATGTCGTCCGAAGGAAAATTCATTCAATAATCGGATTTATACCGCGGACGATTTTTGTCTTGCTAATTCAGACCCGGGTTGAAACCCGGGTCTATTCATATCTGAGTCCTTCAGGCTCCTGTCATTTGCACATTGTGGCTAAATTTTTAGCTGGGTTCTACCAATGACAGATTTGTATTACTATCTGTAAATATGCATTGTATCCATTTGGGATATTTACCCTGTTTCGTCCGAAATTAATTATTCCAATTATCAAATTTATTCCGCGGACGATTTTAATCTTGCTCATTTATACCCCGGGTTAAAAACCCGGGGCTACACATATTTGAGCCCTCGGGGCTCCTGTCATTTGCACATTGTGCCCAATTAAATTGGGTAGGCTCTCAGGATGACAGCTGTTTGTAGATTTAGTGAGAATTGGTTTTACTACCCTAATTAGTTGTCATTCTGAGCGTAGCGAAGAATCTCACTGAATTAATCAAACACGATCAACTCCATCCTTTTTCAACAGCCCATGCTTGCTGTTGGGCTTTGTTGAAGAAAGTCCAGGCTAGGACTCTGCTGATTTTGTTCCCCTGCCCCATAGAAATGGTTTTCACCTCAACGGCATCAACATCCTGAAGGGCATAGTAATAGATCTGCAAATTGGCTTGCTTCGAAACGATTGTGGTATACCATAAACAGGAGGAACTAAATTCCTTGCTTTCTGCAATCAGTCTTTTAACAAACTGCACCTCGCCACCCTTACACCACAATTCGGTCGACTGTCCACCAAAATTTAACACTTTATGCTGTACTTTTTTCTGCTTTAAATTGGAAAGCTTACGCATGGTTCCTGCGTTGGCTTCGGCTTGAGATGCATGAAAAGGAGGATTACACAGGACCAAATCGAATTGTTCATTTGCTTGAATAATTCCCTTCAGAAGGTGTTCCTGATTGTTTTGCAAACGCAGGTCAATCTTACCCCTTAATACTTCATTCTGCTCAACAATACTTTGTGCCGATGCGATGGCTTTTTGATCACTATCCGATCCCACAAAACCCCATCCGTATTCCCGATTGCCCAACATTGGATAGATGCAATTGGCCCCTACCCCAATATCCAGGACCTTCACCCGATCACCAGATGGTATTTTATCCTGGCGAATACTCCCCAACACATCTGCGGCATAGTGAATGTAATCAGCGCGTCCGGGAATGGGCGGACACAAATAACCTGCCGGGATTTCCCAATGATCGATCCCATAAAAATGTTTCAACAAAGCACGGTTCAACATGATTACGGCGTTTGGATTTGAAAAATCGACTGATTCATCGCCATATGGATTTAATTTCACAAATGGAATTAATTCAGGACAACTTTTTTTCAGCTGATCAAAGTTGTATCGTCCGCGATGTTTGTTCCGTGGATGAATTTTTGCTTTGATTTCGGGATGTATTTTTTTTCCTTCCGGCATAAAAGTCAATATTTAAGGTGCAAAATATGTATTATTATTGATTTTCCATCAAATTTTACCTGAACAGAACGGACTGGAGCCTAAAATCGGTGAATCCTTGTTGTAAATACTATTTTTGTCGCCAATTCCTTGGAAAGGGCTACTTCAATATTCATTTTATAAACCACAGGGCCAGGTATGGTAAAAATTTCTAAAAGTATTTTCACCTCAATTGTATTGCTCCTGTTTTTTGTTTATGGCTATTTACTTTTTAAAAATCTAAGTCATTACCCATTCTGGGACGACGAGGCCAATACCGCACTTTATGCCCGAAACTTACTCCAATCGGGTGAACTGAACGCTTTTGACGGCCGAAATTTATTGGGATATTCCAATGGAATTGAACTGAACGCGGACCTCAACAACATTATTATTCCGCCTTTTCAATATTACATAACGGCCATTTCATTTTCGGTATTTGGCGAAAACAATTTTACAGCCCGCTTGCCTTTTGCTCTAATGGGATTATTGAGCTTTGCATTTTTCTTCCTGATTCAAAGAGAATTGTTCAAAAACAAAGGATTGATACTGATCAATATGATCATTTTTACTGCGAATGTCGCCTTTATCCTGTATATGAGACAATGCAGGTACTACGCTCCTACTGCCCTCTTTTTTCTGGTGAACATTTACTTGTTACTGCGTTATTTTAAAAGCTCCAATTATTTTTATCTGCTTGCTTATTTCCTAAGCTCATTTCTCTTGTTCATTTCCCAATACAATGCGGCCCTGGCTATTTTATTCGTTTTAGCCATCAGCTATGGCTATGCTGAACAATGGAAATTGAAGAAAAGGAAGGTTCTTGCTTTTATCCTGACGAACAGCATGCTGCTATTGGCAATTGGCGCCTTTTTATACCTGAACAATCCATTTGAAAATGCATCAGCATATTCCTCACAAGGCTTTAACCTTCCGTATAAGTTTTATGTGTTTTACAGAGGTTTACTATCCTTTGACCGATTCGCCATTTTATCCTTTCCATTAGTCATCTTCTTTTTTTATTTTCAACGTAAGCAGAAAAATCCGGATTTGAAGGGAATTAGCAATTTGCTGTTATTTTTCCTGCTGAACCTGTTTGTATTTTCATTCTTTTCAGTCAAATTCGCCGCCCGATATATCATCTATCTTTTCCCTGTCGCCTTTATGATAGAAGGATACGTCATTAAGGGCATTTGGCGTTGGCCAACAAAATATGCTCGCTATATCGCATCCGGATTTCTCATTGTATTAATCTTATCCTCCGCTTTATTTGTATCGACAGAAAAGGAAGCAGAGCTTGAGTTGCTCAACATTAAAGTGAACTCTCCTTTATTGGCCTATGTTGATGAAATTCATAGCGAACATCCTACCAACTATTCAAAGTTGATCGACTTCTTAAATTCGAAAACTGCACGCAATCAAAAAGTCGCCATTTTTCCTGTATTCATGTCGTGCCCATTGATCTATTACACGGGAAATCAATACCTTTTTATCAACCAGATTGGACGTGAAAAGAAAATTAAAAAAAAGCTACCCGAATACGTTTTTAACAACAGCACCGATCCTGACTATTTAATCATTTGTGGGCCCGACATCAAAAACAAGCAGCAGATTCTTCAGCAATTCCATTCCATGTATGAATTTGCTGAGCTCATCGACTTTTATTACAAAGATACCACACGCCCGGAGTTTAATTGGAGGCATTTTGATGTCTACGAATCCTATGACCCTCAAACAGAAGCCATCTACATTTTCACAAAAGTGATTTAGGGATCAGAGAGCAATCTGAATTAAAGCATCTGCCAAACGGCAATCCAAAACGGGATAGCCAGTAAACAAACGGCATAACTGATAATCATATGACTTCCGATGGTTTGACGGTCGCCACCATAAGCCCTTACCTGTAGAATCAACGCCGTGGCAGGTGCCGAGGCCGATTCAATGACCAGCAAGTTGGCCAATAGTGGATTCGATTCTTTTAAACCAATAAAATGCAAAACAGCAATTACCGTTAGCGGAATCAACAGGTATTTGATGGTGGAAAGTTTGAGGACGTCCATAAATTTGGGCAAAATTTTAAAGGAAATGCTGCCCAATGTCGCCCCAAGTACAATGTTTGAAACCGGAATGGTTGCATCGCCCACCATTTCAATGGAATCCATGACCAAGGCCGGAACAAATTTATGCAGCCCCAACAATACAACACCCAAAGTGCCCAATGCAGCAATTAATGGAGGAGTAAGTAATTCCTTTGCTTTGATATTTCGGAAACTTTCACCGGTGATTAAAACTTTACCAATACTCCAAACGACCGGCATAAATCCGATGAGGAACAGAAAATTATAAATGGCAAACTGATCGAACTGATCGGGATACATAAACATTCCAATGGGAAGTACCAGATAAACCGCGTTTTGCATGCTCGCTAAAGGAATCAGGAATTGCCGCTCTTTGTAGGACTTCATATAGAACAGGTAGCCAAATCCCACCCCAACAAATATCATCACTGAACTTGCCAAGGGTATACTCCACCAATAACGAATGGTTTCGGGTTGAAAACTGTTGCTAATTTTTGAAAACATCATGCAGGGTAGCAGTATACTCACTGTAACCTGCGACAGCGCCTTAACATGCTCCTCTTTTAATATTTTCTTCCGGACTAAAATGCCGGCGGCCACAATCACCAGAAAAATCCGGCCTACGGCACCCAGCATGGTGATAAAAGCTTCTGAGAATATTTCGTACATCATCTAAAATTAAACTCCGGCAAAAATACAATTCCCGCCGGAGTTTAAATCGAATTTGAGATTATTTCAAGCCTCTAACATCCAAATAATGTTGATCCAGCTCGTCCGAATCTTTGTATTTTACACGAAGTTCGGCCAAACGTACTTTTAAATCGGCCACCACATCAACATAGGCGGGATCGTTGTATACGCTGTGCATTTCCTGCGGATCATTCAACCTGTCGAACAATTCCCACTCATCAACATCGTAGTAAAAGTGGATCAGTTTGTATTCTTTGGTCACAATGCCATAATGCCTTTTCACCATGTGCACCGATGGGTATTCGTAGTAATGATAATACACCGCATCGCGGGTCCATTTTTCATTTTCACCTTTTAACAGAGGCATAATGCTTTCGCCCTGCATATCCGATGGAATGCCAATGCCTGCAGCTTCCAGCAAGGTTTCGGCAAAATCGAGGTTCTGCACCATTTCGTCGTTGGTGATTCCAGGTTTAATTACGTTGGGCCAGCGAATGAGTAGCGGTGTTTTAAACGATTCGTTGTAAATAAAACGTTTGTCGAACCAGCCGTGTTCGCCCAAATAAAATCCCTGATCGGAGGTATACACCACAATGGTATTTTCGGCCAATCCACTCTCATCCAAATAATCGAGTACACGTCCTACATTATCGTCAACTGAAGAAATGCAGCCCAGATAATCTTGCATGTAACGTTGGTATTTCCAGCGCATCTTTTCCGTGTCCGACATCGATGGCCAATTCGCCTTGAAGAAATCGTTAATTGAATCGATCACCGGATCATATAGTGCTTTTTGTTCTGCGTTCGCACGTGCCGAATAAGGTGTCCAGCCCCATTTAAATTCTTCTACATTGGGTTCAACACTTCCCATTTCGTCCAAAGTTTCGGGTCTGATTTTACTGTCGTGTACATAGTGCATGTGTTTCAGCAAATTCATTTCGGCAGTTTTGGCAGCAGTTCCTCTTCCGCTGTAATCGTCAAAAAGGGTTTCGGGTTCAGGAAATTGTTTTTGAGAAAATTCTTTGAATTTATCGGCTCTTGGCCACCATGGTCGATGCGGTGCTTTATGCAAATACATCATCATAAAAGGTTTCGAAGGATCGCGTTCCTTTTGAAGCCAATTCAGGGTAAGATCCGTGATGATATCAGTAGCGTAGCCGACAATATTCACCGTATCGCCGTTGTTTGTTATAAAATCAGGATTGATGTAATTCCCCTGATCAGGAACAATCATCGACTTATCGACCCCTTTGGGATTGTTTCCAAAATGCAGTTTTCCAAACATGGCGGTTTCATAACCAGCCTTTTGAAAAAGTTGGGGAAAGGTTACCTGTGTGGTATCAAATGGCATAATGTTATCAATCTTTCCATTGATATGCGTATGTTTTCCGGTTAAAATGGTGGCTCGCGAAGGTGCACAAATAGAATTACTGACACAGGCATTGGTAAACAAAATTCCTTCATTGGCAATCCGATCGATATTGGGAGTTTCGATCAATTTATTGGAATATGCACTAATGGCCTGATAGGCATGATCATCGGACATGATGAAAAGAATGTTAGGACGCTTTTTTTCGACCTCTTTTTTTCCATTGCACGCCGAAATGACCAACAACAAAAAAATGATTGAATACCACTTCATTTGAATTCGATTTAGATGATTTGATTAAATAGTTAGAAGGCATAAAAGTAGTTAAATGAATCAGAAGGACAAAGAACTCTACCATAGTCGATGATATTTATTGTTTAATAATGGAGAACCCTATCCATGCATTTAATTCATTTTTTATCTTTGATCTAAATTTATAGTCATACAACAATGGGAAAACTCGTAGAAGAATTTAATGATTACCGTTCGAAGATGAACGATAAAATACTGGCATCCAACAACAAAGTTATGAAACGCATTTACAGTCTCGACACATTAACCTATCAGGAAGGTGCCCTCAGTACAAAAACCAAAGAGCTGTTGGGACTGGCTACATCGATGGTTTTGCGTTGCGACGATTGCATCAAATACCATCTTGAAAAATGTTACGAACAAGGTGTTACGAGCGATGAAATTTTTGAAGTTTTTGGTGTTGCGAATTTGGTTGGGGGAACCATAGTTATACCACATACAAGGAGGGCAGTTGAATATTGGGAAGAGTTACAGGAAAAGGACTGAAGGACTGAGTGAATTGAGTGAATTGAGTGAATTGAGTGAATTGAAAATAGACCATTAAAGTAATACATCCAACCAACAACTTATACTTATGGAAACAAAAGTCATTGTGATTACAGGTAGTACACGAGGAATTGGCTTGGGTATGGCCACTGAGTTTCTAAAACGTGGACACCATGTGGCCATTAACGGCACTTCGCAAAAAAGTGTGGATGTTGCGCTTGAAAAATTGTCAATGTATTCTTCGCAGTTAATTGGGATTCCCGGGAGCGTTACAAAATTATCGACACACGAACGCTTATTCGACCAGACGTGTGAACGTTTTGGAAAGGTGGATATTTGGATCAACAATGCAGGAATTACCACCAGCAATAAAATGACTGTTGATTTGGACAAGAAAGCCATCAAGGATGTCTACGACATCAACATTAAGGGCATGACATTGGGAACTTTACTGGCCTTGCGAAAGATGAAAGACCAGGGCTACGGCAAAATTTTCAACATGGAAGGATTTGGCAGTGATGGCCGGATGATGCCCAAAATGACCATTTACGGAACTTCGAAATATGCCGTGCGGTATTTCACCCGATCAATGGCCAGGGAAGTCGAAGGAAGCCCGGTGCAAATTGGAGCACTCAGTCCGGGAATGGTCATCACCGATTTAATCATCAACTCCATGGACAAAACCGATCTGGTAGCCTACGAACAGACCAAAAAGATCTTCAATATTCTTGGAGAAAAAGTGGAAACTGTTACGCCATTTTTGGTTGAAGGTCTTTTAAAAAGCACCAAAAACAACGACCGTATTGCTTATTTAAGCGGACTGAAAGTGATGTGGAAATTTTTAAAAAGCAGGTTCAAAAAAAATGAATTCTTCAAATAATCTTTTATTGCTCGGACACTAATATTCCTCTGGCTTTGCCCTGGAAACTCAAAAATATTAAATGCGAATGCCCTAAATTGCAAATGCCCTTGGCTGTTTGGGGTGTCATTTATAAATCACCCGTCGAAGAAATCCATTCATATTTCTAAATTCCGTTTGAGTTAGTCTAATCAAATTGTAGTACAGCTTTAAATGCTTCAGCTTTGTATCGTAATTAATAGCAGTACGATATGAAGATTTACATTTTTCTAATAATTCTAACACTATGCAGTCCGATTCTTTTATCAGCACAAGCACAGCCTTATTCTCTTAAAGACTGTATCGAATATGCTTTAGAAAAAAGCACCGATATAGATCGCTCTCAAAACAATGTAATCCTGCAAAGTGCCTATCTCGAACAAGCAAAAGCTTCTCGTTTGCCAAATCTGCAACTTGGAATCAACCAACAGTTAACATCAACTGGTATTGACAATAGCATTGATGGTGAGTGGAACAGAAACATTAATTCAACATTAAACGCTTCTGTGAATTCACAAATGACGCTTTATAATGGGGCAAAAATCAAAAACACCATTTTACAAAACGAAATTAATCTTGAATCTGCTGAGATAAACATACAAGCAGAAAGAGAATTAATCAGCCTTAATATTTTATCGTTTTACATTGATGCACTGTTGGCTAAAGATAATCTGCAAAACAGTCAGCTGCAATTAGAAGCTACACAAAACCAATTTGCCTATGCTAAGGCAAAAAGTGAAGCCGGAGTGATATCACGCTCCGATTTACTTTATATCAAGTCGCAATTGGCCAGCGATAAAACAAGCAATATAGAAGCCGAAGGCAATATGAGGCTTGCACTTGTTTCGCTGATGCAGCGAATGAATATGCCAATAAACGATAGTTTTACTATTCAGCAACCCGAAATTGAAAATATCATTCAGCAAAATTCTGAAACCAATCCAGAAACAGTATATACAATAGCTCTTGGTTTACAAACGAATATTAAGTCCGCTGAATTGAATGTTAAAAGTGCAGAAACCGATGTTGAAATTGCAAGATCGGGAGCTTTACCCAGTTTACAATTAAATGGAGGCGTTGGTACAGGATATGGATTAAACATCGGCAACATCAATTTTGGAGAACAATTTTCGAACAGCATAAATCCTTATATGGGTTTAAGCCTTTCCATCCCAATTTATCAGCGGAAGCAGATTAAAACACAAGTTAAAACCGCACAAATACAATCCAGTAACGTAAAGCTTGAATTGATAGATTTGAAGAACGACCTTCGGAAATACATTGAACAAGCTTGCACCGATGCGCAAACAGCACAAAGCAACTATAAGGCTTTAGAGGAACAGTTAGGAGCGGAACAAGAATCGTATGATGTTGCCAGTGAAATGTTTTCTCAAGGAATGGTCAATTCAGTCGATTTTCTTTTATCAAAAAACAACCTGATTATAGCCGAAAACAAATTTACACAAGCAAAATATAAGTTAGTTCTTCAAAACAAGATTGTTGAATACTATCTGGGGAAACCAATTGAGTTGTAATTAGAGTCTGTCTATAATGTCCAATAACTGCGTTATGCTAGTTTTGAAACCAGTCATTTGCGAAAAGTAAACTCCTTATTTTCAGCATGTCGCAAGCCTTGTTCTTGACCATTTTTTTTCAACGACTGAGTTGTATTGAAAGTAAAATCAAAATAAATTAAAAATATGAAAAATAAAAAATATCTAATTTATGGTTCTGCCTTTATTGCATTATCTGTAATCATAGTGCTGTTCGTGCATTTTAAAGGTGGTGAGCCGGAATATGTGTTTGCTACTACAAAAGTAGAAAGGGCATCCATTAATAACACAATTACTGCAACAGGAACACTTGAGGCAACAAACACCGTAGTGGTTGGGACACAGGTGTCGGGAGTGATTCAAAAATTGTATGTCGATTTTAATTCGACAGTTCGGAAAGGACAATTAATTGCAGAATTGGATAAATCGACCCTACAATCGAGTTTAGAAAATTCCGAAGCCGATGTAGAAAGGGCTGAAGCCAGCTTTGAATATCAGGAATCGAATCTGGCGCGTAACAAGGTTTTGTTCGATAAAAATTTATTGGCAAAAAACGAGTATGATTTGGTTCTGTTCAATTACAAAACGAGTAAAGCCGAAGTAAAATCGGCAAAAGCCAACTTAAGCAGAGCACAACGTAATCTTGGTTATGCATCCATTTATTCGCCCATTGATGGAATTGTTTTAAACCGGGCAGTAGAAGAAGGCCAAACGGTTGCGGCAAGCATGAACACCCCTGAACTGTTCACTATTACCAACGACCTGTCAACAATGGAAGTGGAAGCCAATATTGACGAAGCAGATATTGGTCAGTTAGAAGTGGGGCAACGCGTTGAATTTACCGTAGATGCATTTTCGGAACTCACCTTTAAAGGAGACGTGACAGAAATTCGCTTGCAACCCAACTCTGCCTCAAACGTAATTACCTATACCGCAATTATTACGGTAAGTAATCCCGATTTGAAGTTAAAACCGGGCATGACAGCTGGCATCACTATTTATATTGAAGAAGCAAATGATGTATTGATTGTAAAAGAAAAGGCGTGCAGTTTTACACCCGACCAGCAGCTCTTGCATGATTATTTGGATCGCTTAGATAACAATGAGGGTAAACCTAAAACAGATGAACCTAATACTAGTGCTGGTGACAGAAAACCTGCACCTCCTCAACGAGAAAAGCTAGAACTAGATGAGACACATAAGTTGGTTTGGGTAAAAGAAGATGCTCAGATACACCCCGTTGTAATAGAAGTAGGTATTGATGATGGTTCAAACATAGAAATAATTTCAGGATTAGACGAAGGAGCTACAATAGTTACATCTTTCGAATTGGCAGAAAATTCTACACGTACTAAAAAAGATAATACGGATGGCGATCAGAAAAGTCCTTTTGTTCAGGAAGGACAAAAAGGTCCTGGTGGCGGTGGAGGCCCCGCTGGCCCGCCTCAATAGTAGTAATCGGAATAATGTTAATGAATTAAAATAGAAAGAAATGAAGCATCTTAAAAATATTCTAACCGTATTTCTTGTTTTTGTAAGTTTTCAAATCTTTGCTCAGCAAAAAGGTGAATTTACAATCAGCAGTTCAGGTGTTCAGCCGGATGGTTCGTTATCCATTGAATTTACCGGTGAAGGCGAAGGTATATCTATGCCTTTGGAGTGGTTTAACATACCAAAAGGAACCGCATATTTTGCATTAAACCTATGGCATCTTCCGCACCCAACTGATCCAAGCGAAGTAAAATCGTATTGGGTGGTTTACAATATTCCTTCTGAAATTAAAAGCATTCCTAAAAGTGCGATAGGCTTTGGGACAGTTGGATATAACGATAAAGACCAAATGGCTTACGACCCCATGAAGTCAAAAGGCCCAGGTGTAAAGGAATATAACCTGACCATTTATGCCCTTTCAGAAAAGCTGAAGTTCAGTAACGATAAGGTATATCGTGCCGATTTATTAAAAGCTATGGAAGGAAAAGTATTAGGCGAAAGCACCCTGAAATACACCTATGAAACAGGTCGTTTGAATGAATCTACTCAGCAACTAAGAGAATCAGTAGAAGGACAGGAAGAAAGAATGGAAACTTTAACAGAATTACAAAAGGAGAAGGTTAAAGCTATTCTTTCGCATTACAAGGCTGCCACTCTAACGGCTAATGATGCTAAGGCTATTCATGAAGCATTCCGTGAAGCTGGTTTGCGTGGCGGTCCGGTAACTGAAGAAGTAATTCGTGAGGCTGGTTTCGATGCTGACAAATTGAGGGATTTAGCTCCTCCGCCAAATGCGGAAAATAAGGATAGGGATGAACATCGACAAGCGGAAGGACCGGATTCAAATCAAAAAAAATACAGCATTGAGCAGGCTATTTCTGATAGGGCACAACTTACGACCATTGGATTTTCAGGCTTGGCTTTTATAACAGGAGACTTTGGTGCATCAACATTTCTTCCTCCTGGTAAAGTGTGCGATTATTTTGGCTTTCAGTATATGCGCGACATAGATGCCGCAGAAAAAGGGCACAATCCAATGTTTGTTGACCGGGTTGTGGGTAATGTATTGTTCATCCTTAACGAAAAACAAAAACAACGGTTTCGTGACCTGGCCGAAGAACAAGTTTCTCAACTGGAAGCACTGGCCGAAATGCGTCTGCCCTTAATAAAGAGTTTTCATTTGGAATTGGATGGAAATATTCCCAAAGGGAGTTCTGGATTAAACAAACAAACGGTAATGGACTATGTGGGTGATATTTTTGAACTCGATGCAAAGCTAAGTGTTCGTCGTGCAGAGGTTTTAGCCGAAGTGGCTAATTCGCTTACCAAAGAACAAAAAGAATATTTGGGAAAAATGAAGTTTGGCGATTTCAATACTTGGCCCGACAAAACAGAACTGGCTCATCTCGACATGAAAAAATCGAAACTATACAATGTGGCTTACATGACCTATGCCAGTGAGTTTTTCAGTTGGTATGCCGGTTCGGTGGAAGCTGATACTTATATATGCCCCGAAAGACAAGGGACTTATTTTGGTGGTTTTTACATGAAGGATATTGCTGCCATGAACCAACGTGATTATGATATCAGCACTTCAGTTACCGGTGATAGTGGAGAAGAGTTTTTGAATGTTGTGTTAAGCGAAACACAGCGAGGATTTATTTTTCAAATTCTGAATGATCAACGAAAAATATTAAATGAGGTGGTTGAAGTGCGGAGGGAATTTAGTACAGAGCTGCGTAAATTATTGAATGGTCAACAACCCGATAAAAATAAGCTATTGGCACTTGGTCAACGTTATGGTGAATTGGATGGTGAACTGTCGTGGAATTATGCCATTGCATTTGCAAAAGTAAAAAAGACGCTTACAGCTGATCAAATGGCGAAATTAATGAAACTTCGCAATGTGGAGGGTTATGAGAGCGCTCCTTATTATGTTTATTCAAGTCCTGCAACAACGCAAGCGGTTCTTAAAAATGTAGACCTATTTTTTAAAGCGCTTAAATAAAGAATCCTTTGCTGTATTTAATTTAAAAGAGGAAAATGGAAAACAAAGAAATCATATCAATAAAAAAACTGCATAAAACTTATCATGTAGGAGGTGAAACGATAAATGCACTAAACGGGATCGATTTATCGGTTCAAAAAGGTGAGTTTTTGGCGATTATGGGGGCAAGTGGTTCCGGAAAATCAACGCTGCTAAATATTTTAGGCTGTTTGGATTTACCAACAAGTGGCGATTATTTGCTCGATGGGGTAAATGTGAAGTCCTTAAATAAAAACCAATTGGCAACGATCCGTAATCGGAAATTAGGATTTGTATTTCAGTCGTACAACCTCTTACCGCGCACATCAGCGCTTGAAAATGTTGAATTACCCCTGCTATATAATCCTACGGTTAGCAATGCCGAACGAAAAGAACGCGCCGAAAAAGCATTGTTTGATGTTGGATTAAAAGACCGGATGAAGCACTTGAGCAATCAAATGTCGGGTGGGCAACAACAGCGTGTCGCCATTGCCCGATCCTTAGTAAATGAACCTGTGGTAATTTTTGCCGATGAAGCAACAGGAAACTTGGATACACGCACATCGTTTGAAATTATGGCGCTGTTTCAGGAGCTCAACCAAAACGGAATGACGATTTGTTTTGTAACGCATGAACCCGATATTGCCGCTTTTACGACACGCAATGTGCTATTTCGTGACGGCAGAATAATTAAGGATGAGACGAATGCCAACCGTAAAAGTGCACTAGAGGCTTTATCTCTTGTAAACGACAACAAATATGAGTTTGAATATTAAGCTATAAATCATGAAGTTTTTAAATCTTGTAAAAATAGCCTTAGCTGCCATCATACGAAACAAGATGCGTTCGTTTTTAACAATGCTGGGTATTGTAATAGGGGTTGCTGCTGTAATCGCCATGTTAGCCATTGGTCAAGGATCAAATGCCAGCATTCGTGAAACGATTTCCTCTATGGGAACCAACCTCATTAATGTAATGCCTGCAAGTCAAAACAAAGGTGGTGTCCATCAAGGGCGGGCAGCATCGCCAACGCTAGTTCCTGAAGATGTCATCTATATTAAAAATAACAGTACATTGATTGAGGCTGTTTCGCCCGAAATAGATGGTAGTGGTCAGATTGTTTACGGGTCTAATAACTGGCCAACCACAGTTTATAGCGGAAATGAAGATTATCCGTTTATTAAAAAATACGAAATAGCAACAGGTCGAATCTATACCACCAAAGAAATTAAAAGTGCAGCTAAAGTTTGTTTAGTTGGACAAACCATCATCGAAAATATTTTTAGTGAAGATGAAGATCCAATTGGTAAAACCATCCGTTTTAACAACATCCCGTTTAAAATAATTGGCACGCTAAAAGAAAAAGGAGACAATACTTTTGGTCAGGACCAGGACGATATGATACTTGCACCCTATACCACAACGATGAAAAGGTTGTTCAGGCAGACTTATCTACGTGCCATTGTCGTTTCTGCCAAATCGGAAGATTTAATTACTGAAACAAGTGCTGAAATAAGCGAATTATTGAGGACATCTCATAAATTGAATAAAAATGAAGACGATGACTTTGAAATTAGAACCCAGGAAGAACTCATTAGCAATTTTGGTTCAATATCGGAAATGATGTTGGTACTCCTCGGCTCTATTGCAGCAATTTCATTGGTTGTTGGAGGTATTGGAATTATGAACATCATGTATGTTTCGGTAACTGAACGTACCCGTGAAATTGGACTAAGAATGGCTATCGGAGGTAAGGGAAAGGATATTCTACGTCAGTTTCTGTTAGAGGCATCGTTACTCAGTATTCTTGGAGGAATTATAGGAATTGGTGTAGGTGTTTTAGCCTCAAAATTGGTGGAAAATATTCTTGGATGGCCCATCTTGATCACAAGCAGTTCAATTGTATTATCCTTTTTGTTTTGCACATTTATAGGCGTGTTTTTTGGCTGGTATCCGGCACGTAAAGCATCAGCCTTAAACCCAATTGAAGCATTAAGACATGAATAAAAAAAAAGTTAGTAAGTAATGGAAATAAATAGAAGTCGTAAAAGAGCCATGGGCTCGATTTATTTTATAGCAACGGATTTTAATCCGTTGCTATAAAATTCGACAGTAATACAAAGTGCCGTAGGTACGATACATAATTATTTCATTGCATCCAGATGGATCGAACCTACGGTTCTTTCGATTTTTTTTATTGCATATACAACGGATTAAAATCCGTTGTTACAATATTGTTCGAGGCTATGCCTCTTAATCTTTATGATTACGAGTGAAGGTGCAATTTTAAGTTTCGTTCTAGTTAAAACTAGACATTAAATGATTTTCATTACTAAGTGTTTTAAATCTGATCTTTTTTTAATACTAAATTTGTGATATGATTTTTTCAAAAAATAAGATAGAAAAAGGATTGCCTCATTTTGTTGGCTTACTTTTGTTTCTGATTCTACCAATTTTTGTTTTTGACAGGAATAACGACCGGGATATCTATTGGATGTATAACTACTATTATCAGTTGGCATTCATGATTGTCGCTTTTTATGTAAACTATTTGGTCGTTGTTCCACGCTTCTTTTTCTCAAAGAGGAAGGTGTATTTTTTCATTGTCTTAATCCTTTTTACTTTTTTATTACTTACTGTATCGCAATACCTATATGATTATTTTCAACTTGAAAACATAAGCCCAAATAAGCTATCTGGTGAAAGTATTCCTCCAAGACGAAGTCGATTTGGATTACATCCTAAACTTATAGATAACTTTTTTTTGTTACTCATTGTATTGGGTTTTAGCAGCGGAATGGCCATAATTCAACGGCTGCGAAAAAACGAATACAAACAAAAAGAAATTGAAAAAGCTCGTGTTGATTCGGAACTGGCATTCTTAAAAAATCAAATTAGTCCTCATTTCTTTTTTAACGCGCTAAATAATATTTACGGGCTCATTGCCATTGATAGCGACAAAGCACAGCAAGCGGTCGAAAAACTTTCAGGCTTGATGCGTTACCTCATTTACGATTCGAACATTGAAACCATTGAATTGCAAAAAGAATTCGATTTTACCTTGAAATATATTGAGTTGATGCAACAACGTCTAAGTCCAAAAGTTAAGCTTGAGGTTAATATATCAGATAAAATTCCAGAAGGACAAATTCCTCCTCTCCTATTCATTCCTTTTATTGAAAATGCATTTAAACATGGCATAAGTTATCGCGAGCATTCATTTGTATCGGTAAAGCTAACAACAGAAGTGAATAAGGTTATTTTTGAATGTAAAAATAGCATTCCTTCCAACAGGGAACAAAACAACAATGAGGGCGGTGTTGGCATTGCCAATATCCAAAAACGATTAGATTTGATTTATGGCTCTTTGTTTAAATTGGACATTAGTAAGGCAGAAAAAGAATTTCATGTTCAATTAATTGTACCCTTTAAAATGAAGTAAATGAACAAAGTTACCTGCATAGCAATTGACGATGAACCGATAGCATTGGGAATAGTTGTTTCTCATATAAAAAAGATACCCTACCTCGAATTGCTTGAGGAATTTGACAATCCTATTGATGCATCGGAGTATATTCAGGAACACAAGGTTCTACTTATTTTTTTGGATATTAATATGCCCGACTTATCAGGCGTTGAGTTTGCCAGAACCTTAGACAAAAATAGCAAGGTGATATTTACAACAGCTTATGACAAATATGCAGTGGAAGGGTTTCAGCTTCATGCACTCGATTATTTATTAAAACCGATTAGTTACACTGTATTCGCCAATTCGGTAAAACATGCCAAAGAGTATTTTGATTTAGTAGAATCAAAACAATCTGAACTGCCAATAAATACTGACGATAACTACCTGTTTGTTAAAGCCGATTATCAGATTCATCGAATTGAATTTAGTGATATTTTGTATTTTGAAGGCTTAAAAGACTACGTAAAACTCTATGTCGAAGGTTCATCAAAAGCAATTGTCTTTCATGCCACCATGAAGTCTCTTGAAGATAAACTTCCTTTAGACAAGTTTATGCGCGTACATCGTTCCTTTATAGTTTCATTAAATAAAATCAAAACCATTGAGCGCGACCGAATTCTCTTTGGTCATAACCGAATTCCCATTAGTAAGCAGTATAAGTCTGGTTTTGATGAATTTGTGATGAAGAAGTTTTTATAGTAGTATAGTTGTTTCTTGTACCTCAAAGTGGTAAAAATCCCTCAATTTGGATCAATTCATAATTAGGGTGGATTTTAGAAAAAATGGAAGATGTAAAACTA
>JBGUEP010000051.1:0-42223 GCA_041821245.1 Prolixibacteraceae bacterium | reverse complement strand
ACGATTTTAATGTGATTCCAAATCTATCCTTCCACCCGAATTGTAAAGTGATCCGAAAAAGAAGAACACATTTCCTTCTTCCAACTTAAAATTCCTAACTTCGAAATACCATTCCTTCATCTTTGAAGAGTCCGTAAGGGCTTCCCAAACCACCTCGACATCAACAGGGACTACTATTTCTTTGACAATAGGATTTGATTTCATAACAAAAGGTGTTTGAATCTATACAACAATGTAAAACAAGCATTTGTTGATGCTCTTGTATGAAGCTTTCACCTTAAATCTAAAGAAGCTGTTCAATAAAATGATTATCTAACTTCGCCTTTCCAATAATTTTACACTTTCATGAACTGATCAAGCTTCTTATCATTCTTTCAAACTTTCTTATCCAAAAGTCGACAGCTATTTTGCAACATGTTCTTATTAAATCATTCATTTACTGAGTCTTTCAGTAAACACAAAAAGCAAATTAGTTAACAGAATTGAATTAGAGGCATTGATTAGCCTCAAAATTTTATTTTAGTATAGTTGTATATCTGGAAATATAAATAACTGGAAAATGGAAAATGGAAAAATCAAGGTGAAACGGACGTTTGACCTGCTTGAACTTTATAAAAATGAATACAAAGACAAAAAAGATGCCCTCGGCGGTAAACAAGCGGCTGAATGGTATACCTATTCGTCGGCCGAGTACGTAGACAATACCAACAACATCAGTTATGGCTTTTTAGCTCTTGGCTTAAAAAAAGGTGATGTTGTGGCCACCATTTCGAATAACCGGCCCGAATGGAATTTTGTTGATCTTGGTGTTGCACAAACCGGGGCTGTTCATCTTCCCATCTACCCCACCTTAAGCATCGACGATTACGAATACATTCTCAAACATAGTGAGGCCAGGTTTGCTGTGGTTTCCGATCAATCCTTATTTGATAAAATTAATTCGCTGGTCGATAAGATTGAATCCCTGACGGAGGTTTTTTCATATGATCACCTCGAAGGGGTGCGCAACTGGAAAGATTTGATCCATTTAGGAGTTAATTACGAGCAGAAATCAGAACTGGATGCCATTAAAGCCAGCATTGATGAAAAAGATTTAGCCACACTGATTTACACCTCAGGAACAACGGGCACCCCGAAAGGAGTCATGCTATCGCACCAAAATTTAGTGTCTAATTTTACGCAACATTCTCAAAACCACCAACTGGGAATGGAATCGAAAGGATTAAGCTTTTTACCTCTTTGTCATATCCTGGAGCGTACACTGAATTACCACTATCAGTATAAAGGCATGAGCGTTTATTATGTGGCTTCACTCGCAGGAATTCTTCCCGCTTTAAAGGAAATTAAACCGCAATTGTTCTCTACGGTTCCCCGTTTGCTGGAACGTATTTACGATGGCATTATGAACAAAGGGAACGAACTCACCGGGATTAAACACAAACTTTTTTTCTGGGCCGTTCGTCTGGGCGATGTATTCGACTATGGCAAAAAATTCACCTGGTGGTACAACACGCAACGAAAAATAGCCGACAAGCTCATATACAGTAAATGGAGAGCGGTTATGGGTGGCGATATTAAAATCATTATTTCAGGTGGAGCAGCCTTACAACCACGAATTGGTCGGGTGCTTGGTGTGGCCGGCATAATTACCCTCGAAGGTTATGGACTGACCGAAACATCGCCTGTTATAGCTGTGAGCAATGTAACGACAATGGAGATTCGGGTTGGAACCGTTGGCCCCATTCTTCCCGGCATCGACATGAAATTGGCTCCCGACGGAGAAATCACCTGCAAAGGCCCCAATGTGATGATCGGTTATTACAAAGCACCGGAACTCACCAGCGAAATGATCGACGAAGAAGGTTATCTGCATACCGGTGACATTGGAATATTGGTGGAAGGAAAATACCTGAAAATAACCGATCGTAAAAAAGAGATTTTCAAACTATCAAGTGGAAAATACATTGCTCCACAAATGATTGAGAATAAACTAAAAGAATCTCTTTTTATTGAACAAACCATGGTGATAGGCGAAAATCAAAAGTTTGCCTCAGCTTTAATTATTCCAAATTTCCAACATTTGGAACGCTGGTGCGAACAACAGGGAATTGCCATAACAGACAAAGCTGAACTGCTTAAAAATTCAGAAGTGATAAAAGTCATTCAGGCCGAAGTGAAAAACATCAATAAAAGCCTGGGCGATTTCGAAGAAATTAAGCGTTATCGTTTGATCAACGATGAATGGACTCCTGAGTCGGGTGCCCTCTCTCCTACCTTAAAATTAAAACGAAAAGTGATTTACGCGAAATACGAGCAACTCATAAAAGAAATTTTCCTGGCTTAATTGATTGTTGAACGAAGTGAAGACGGATCTTTTTTAAGTAAAAAGATTCGTCTTTCGTTTTACCATTTCATGATTATAACTGATCGCCTTTCCACTGAATAAGTAAATGTTTGTATCTTCAACTGTTTTTTTAATCCATAACAATTCCTAAAAATAATTTAAGCACATGAAGATTCTTATTGTGGAGGACGAACCCAAGGTCGTCACTTTTCTGAAAAAAGGCTTAAGTGAACAAGGCTACGAAGTTGAAGTGGCCTACGATGGGAAAATTGGTGCCCAATTGGGTTCCAGGGGTAAATTCGATCTGATTTTACTGGATGTGATTCTTCCCTTGCAGAATGGATATGAAACCTGTAAAAGTATTCGTGAAAAAGATCAGCAAGTGGCCATTCTTATGCTCACTGCCCTTGGTACTACCGACGACAAATTGATGGGATTCGATTGTGGTGCCGATGACTATTTGGTGAAACCTTTCGATTTCAAGGAATTGCTCGCACGCATCCGTTCCTTAACCAAACGAAGGAGCCATGCGCAAAATGGAACAAATCAGTTAAAAGTAGCCGATTTGATCCTCGACTTGAATAAAAAGCAAGCCATCCGGGGAGAACAAAACATCGAGCTCACGGCTAAGGAATACCTCTTGCTTGAAATGCTTATGCGAAACAGGGGAAGAGTGTTGACACGTCCTGAAATTGCCGAAAAAGTGTGGGAGATCACCTTCGATACCGGAACCAACATAGTGGATGTTTACATCAATATTCTTCGAAAGAAAATCGATAAAAATTTCGAGAACAAACTCATTCACACAAAAATCGGGCATGGATATACCCTTGAAGAATCGTAATGGAAATTCGTAAAAAATTAACGTACCAGTTTATTGCGCTCGTTGCCGTGATTCTCCTCATTTCTTCGGCAGCCATTTACATTTCTTTTTCCAAAACAAGAATGGAAGAATTCTATAATCGTTTAGAAAGCAAAGCCATCTTAACTGCTCAAATGTTGATCGAGATTGATGAAATTGATCTGGATTTACTTGATAAAATTGAAAAAAACAACCCCTTGAGTTTACCCAATGAAAAAATCCTCATTTACGATTATCAAAATGAATTGATGTTCTCAACGGATAAAGAATTTCAGATTGAAAACAAAGATCGGCTTTTAAATGAAATCAGAATGGAAGGCAATGTCCACTTTATGCAGAATGGGTATGAGGTCATCGGCCTGTTTTACACCTCCCAATTCGATCGAATTATTGTTTTTATTGCTGCTCAGGATATTTTTGGAATTAAAAAAATTGTGGGACTCCGAAACATTTTAGTTCTGGTTTTTATTGCCAGCTTAATGATTGTCTTCCTTGTTGCGCGACTTTTTGCTGCTCGTGCCCTTAAGCCAATTTCTGAAATCATTAACCAGGTGAATGGGATTACTGCCACTAATTTGGACGAACGATTAGCCATTGGAAACGGGAAGGATGAATTGGCACGCTTGGCCATGACCTTTAATCAAATGTTGGAACGAATTGAAGGCGCTTTTAAAATTCAAAAAAATTTTATTGCCAATGCATCGCATGAATTACGAACTCCATTGACAGTGATAACCGGGCAATTGGAGGTCGTATTAATGAAACCACGTGATGTTCAGGAGTACAAGAATTCACTGGAATCGGTTTTAGACGACATTCGGAATTTAAATCAAATATCGAACCGCTTGCTCCTTTTAGCACAAACCGACTCGCAAAATGGCGAAAAGGATTTTATTCCCATCCGAATCGATGAAGCCTTGTGGCAAGCCCAACAGGAGCTACAGAAAAGACACTCCAATTACGTAGTACTCATTTCATTCGACGATGAGATTGATGATGAAGCCAAGCTCATGATTATGGGAAATCTCATGCTCATTAAAACAGTGTTTACCAATCTTATCGATAATGCCTGTAAATATTCTTCCAACAAGCGAGCAACAGTTTCCATCCGCAGCCAGCAATCTGGCATAACAATATCCATAATCGACGAAGGAATTGGCATACCTACAGAGGAGATTTCAATGATTTTTCAACCCTTTTACAGAGCAAAAAACACCATCGGAATTACCGGTCACGGTGTTGGACTATCCATTGTTGATAAAATAATGACCTTACATCGGGGTACCATTCAGGTAAAATCTAAGCCGGGTGAAGGCACCGTATTTACCATTGAACTACCCATCGTTCATTAAATTTGTTTTAATCTCTTTTTAATTTCGTTTTCATTCGCTCTTAATACCTCTCCTGTATGTTTGTACTGAAAATAAGTCAAACATTAATTTATATAGCGATGAAAACAAAATTTAGTTCCAGGGAAATTATAGCAGCTTCAGTTTTTGTTGTAGCAATCATCATTGCAGGGGTGTTTATCACCAAGGACCAAATCAGCTCGTCAAATCTGGACAAGGAAAAAATAAAAAACGAAGTGCTGCTGTCCGAAAAATTGAAGTTGGCCAAAGACATTGAGAAACTTAAGAAGGACGCCAGTTCATTTCAATCGGCAAAAAATAATTACGAAGCACGCATTCATTCCATTCAGGAACAATTGAAACAAAATGGATTTGCGATGGCCGATCAAAAACGGAAAAGCGAATCAATTCAGGCACAATTAAACGGCTCCATTGAAAACCTGAAAAAAGAACGTGAAACACTGAACCAACAATTAAAAGAGGTGAATCAAACTTTAGCTGCCCTCCAATTGGCCAACCAACAATTGGCAGAACAGCTCAGCCAGGCACAAAAAGAAAATGACGAAATGAATGTTAATCTGGCCATGTTGAAAGCCATGTTAACCGACAATTACTGTACCGAAGCCGTTCGTGGGAAAGCCAACAAAACCACTTCCCGTGCACGCTGGACTGAAAAGTTGATGATTAGTTTTGACCTACCAAAAGGTGAAACCCAAAACATCAATTTCACCATTACTGCGCCCGATGGGAAAACCTATTCGGCCAATGACAAAAGCCTTGGTTCAGTAGTCATTGAATCGGACTTACAGGAAGTTGCCACACTGGACAACATGATCAAACCCAATGAATCGGAACGATTAATGATGAGTTTTAAACCAGCTAAAAAGTTAGCCAAAGGCAATTATCATTTTAACATTTACAACAACGACAAATACATTGGCAGTACTCAATTAAAACTTCGTTAATACCTTATTTAATGGGGCGGGGAAATGCTCTGCCTCATTAAATATTTTTTCAATCAATCCAATCGAATATACATCCCAAACAAGTTGTCACGAATGAACTGTTAACTTTCGTTGTCAGCTTGTTTTTTATACCATTAATGATCGACGAAAAAGAACGAATCATTTACGAGTCAGTAAGTTTCATAAATCCACAAATAAAAAACAAGAAGTCGAATGAAAACAATTACCATCACCCTTTTGACCGTTCTGCTATTTAGCTCCTGCGTTAGTAAAAAGTTACTTGTTGAGAAACAATCGCAATACGACCAGGCATTAAACGGTAAAAAAACTTGCGAACAAAAAAATTCTGAATTAAGTCTTGAAAATAAAAAATTGAGCGAATCGAACAGGAAATTTGAGAACGACCTGATTAGCTGTGAAACGAATCTGAACAATGAAAGAAATCGGATTAATATGCAGGAACAGCAATTGGAATATTTTAAAAATACAAATTCGAACATGCTTGATTTATTAACTGATTTGTCGGTGGTCAATAAAACGGGTGCCGAAAGCATTAAAAAATCATTGGAAGCCATCAACGAACAGAACAATTACATCAAGGATTTAACTTCGTCGATACGAAAACGCGATTCGCTGAACCTGGCATTGGTCGTAAATCTAAAAAAGTCATTACTTGATGTAAACGATGAAGATGTTACGGTTGAAGTGAAAAAAGGAGTGGTTTACATTTCATTGTCTGATAAATTATTATACAAATCGGGAAGTGCCGAAATCAGCAGCAAGGCAGAAGCTGTTCTAGGCAAAATAGCACGCGTTTTAAACGATCATAAAGATTTGGAGATACTAGTCGAAGGACACACCGACAATGTCCCTATTGCCACCGAATGCTTCTCAGACAACTGGGATTTGAGTGTAAAACGTTCTACTACCGTTGTGCGTTTATTGCAAAGCAAATTCAACATTAGTCCGGAACGTATGACAGCCGGTGGTCGATCACAATATTCGCCAAAAGCAGGAAATGATACCCTCGATGGGAAAGCATTAAATCGAAGAACCGAAATCATTATATTACCGAATTTAGAGCAATTCTTTCAGTTGTTGGAACCGAACAGCCAAAACTAAAAAAAATCCTGGCGGGGCTGCCAGGATTCATCGATGCTCATTTGTTTTGTTGAGAGTATAAAGTTGCATATGGGGAACAACTTAGGGAGAAATTGAAAGGTCAAAGCAAATAATCGAGCAACTATATCATTTTGTTTATCAAGTCTTTTTCGTAATGTTTACTTTATATCTACAAAAGAATATGAATCAAAGCAACGCATAAGTTTTGAAGAATGCAAAAGAAATGAGTGAATGGACGGTTTTATTGAGTGAATGGACGGTTTCATCGAGTAAACGAAAAATCCTGCCCATGAAAATGGGCAGGATTTTACTATTTATGATTGTTATTTTACATCATTCCGGGCATTCCGCCACCCATTCCGCCACCCATTGGCATTTGTGGCTGATCTTCTTTTTCGTCAACAATAACACATTCGGTTGTGAGGAACATTCCTGCAATAGAAGCAGCATTTTCCAAAGCAATTCGTGTCACTTTTGCAGGGTCGATTACACCACTTGCATAAAAATTCTGATATTCATCGCGACGGGCATTGTAACCAAAGTCACCTGTACCTTCTTTCACTTTCTGACAAATAACAGCACCTTCTTTACCTGCATTGGCAACAATTTGACGTAAGGGCTCTTCAATGGCACGTTTTACGATTTCAATACCGGTAGTTTCATCGTCGTTCTCACCAGTTAATCCTTCGAGTGCTGCAATTGCTCTTACAAAAGCAACACCACCACCAGGAACAATTCCTTCGGCAACAGCTGCACGAGTTGCATGCAAGGCATCGTCAACACGGTCTTTCTTCTCTTTCATTTCAACTTCAGATGCAGCGCCTACATACAATACAGCCACTCCACCAGCCAATTTGGCCAAACGTTCCTGAAGTTTTTCTTTATCATAATCGGATGTGGTCAATTCAATTTGTTTTTTGATTTGAGCAACGCGGGCATCAATCAATGCTTGTTCACCTTTTCCGGCTACAATAGTGGTATTTTCTTTATCTACCGTAATTTTGTCGGCTTCTCCCAGCATTTCGATAGTGACATCCTCCAATTTCATTCCCTTCTCATCGGTAATCACAGTACCGCCAGTTAATACAGCAATGTCTTCCAACATTTCTTTACGACGATCGCCGAATCCCGGAGCTTTTACTGCACAAACTTTAATGGTTCCCTGTAATTTATTTACAACTAAACCACTTAAGGCAGTACCGTCAACATCTTCAGAAATAATCATCAATGGGCGACCTGCTTTTGCAGTTTGTTCCAATACGGGAAGAATATCCTGAATTGAACTGATTTTTTTATCGTGAATCAATACATAAGGATGAGCTAAATCGGCAGCCATTTTTTCTGTATCGGTAATAAAGTAAGCTGAAAGATATCCACGGTCGAATTGCATTCCTTCAACAACATCAACATAAGTATCAGTTCCCTTGGCTTCTTCAACGGTAATTACACCTTCTTTATTTACTTTTTCCATGGCTTCAGCAATCAATCTACCGATGGTTTCGTCACCATTTGCAGAAATGCGAGCCACTTGTTCAATTTTATCATAGTCGTCGCCAACATTTTGAGCTTGCTCCTTAATGTTTGCAATAACGATGGCTACAGCTTTGTCGATTCCGCGTTTCAAATCCATTGGATTTGCTCCGGCAGTCACGTTTTTTAATCCAACTCCAATGATGGATTGAGCAAGAACAGTAGCAGTTGTTGTTCCGTCACCAGCGTCATCACCGGTTTTTGAAGCCACTTCTTTTACCATTTGGGCGCCCATATTTTCATAGCTGTTGGCCAATTCAATTTCTTTGGCCACAGTAACACCATCTTTGGTGATTTGTGGTGCTCCAAATTTCTTTTCAATAATTACATTACGGCCTTTAGGTCCTAATGTTACTTTCACTGCATCGGCCAGTTGATCCACCCCTTTTTTTAATAAGTCGCGGGCTTCGATATTGAATTTGATTTCTTTTGACATTTTTGAATAATTTTGAATTGATTAGAAATTAAGCGATGTATAAAACATCAGCCTGAGAAATTAAAAGATAATCTGAACCGTCGATATTCAGTTCTGTTCCGGCATATTTACCATAGAATACAACATCACCAATTTTCACTTCCATTGGTTCATCTTTTTTTGCATCTCCAGCCAATACAACCTTACCTTGTTGTGGTTTTTCCTTTGCTGAATCGGGAATAATGATTCCACTTGCTGTTTTTTCTTCAGCAGCCACAGGTTTTACAAGAAGTTTACCTGCTAAGATTCGACCTTTCAATTCTGACATTTTTTTATATTTTAAGTTATTAATTCAAATGAACAAGGGCACATCGATCAGATATTATGCCAAAACCGAATTCTGCCATAAATTACATGAATCCCCTAAGCGATTTGACAGCAGACAATCAATAGCGAACTCCAAATACAAACAAACAAAAGATTGTCAGAACATTAAGACCAAAAGCAGTTTTCTGACATGGTGACAGGGAATGCTGCAATAATGCGTATAAAGCAAAGCAGGTGTTTCAGAATCTGAAACACCTGCTTTCAATATTTTCTAAACCTGAATGCTAATTCGTACTATCTCCTGCGACTTGAATAGCTTCGCTTGAAGTTGGAAAAGTTACGGGAGCACTTGGATCAACAGCAGTTTGAACTTGCTTGCTAATGATTGAATCCTGAATGGCCTGATCACGTGGAATGAAAGCACTGGCCATAATACACAAGCCTAAAAGCGCACCAGCCAACCACCATGTTGCTTTTTCTAAAAAATCGGTCGTACGGCGTACGCCCATAATTTGGTTATTGCCCGAAAAACTTGAAGCTAAACCACCACCTTTTGATTCCTGTACCAATACGATAAGTACCAACAAAAGGCAAACGATAAATATGAGTACAATTGCTAGTGTATACATTTTATTATTCTTTTGATATTAATTTTATTATTTTTTCAATTTGAGTGGCAAAGTAACTATTTTTTTCCGGGAATTTCAAACTTAATTTTTGATAGGCATTTAAGGCATCTTCATACAGGCCCTGATTCATATAAACACCTGCTAATGTCTCTGTTATCAAGGACTCATCAATTTCGGAAGTAGCTTGCGTTGCACTGCTTTTACCTTTTTGCAAAGGCGAGCTATTGGCTTTTATCGTCGGATTTTCAATAATAAACCGATCGATTAAATCAATGGGCGCTTCGTTGGTCGAGGTCGCAGACGAAAGAGGAGTGTCAATTAGCTCAAATAGTCCGGAATCAGGCAGGTGAAGTTCCGACAAATGATATTCTGCACTTTCATCAAAGAAGCGATCAAAAGCTTCCGTATCGATTGGTAAAAGCTCAAATTCCTGACTGGGTTTAAAATCAGTCTTCAATAAATCATACAAGACCTTCCGATCAGGGATAAATATGGCATGTTTGACCAATTCCGTTTCGAAACGATAACTGTTCAGGTTGCGCAAATTCCGCAAATAAAGTATACGCGCAGCCGCAAAATAAGGATAATCAGCAATGATCTCCTTCAATCCTTCCACGCTGTTTTGATCCAACAATTCGGGATGCTTAATGAAATTTATGAATTGGTTTTTAGTCAAAGTCTACCAGTTTGCTACCGATTTATTAAAAACATCACTGACAATTTGCGTTACAATTGCTTCAACAAGTTCATCTTCAACGTCAGAAAAATTATTATCACTATTGAAATCGGCATATGCCGAAAATTCTGTATCAAAGTCCTGATCGTGTTCCTGATTATTGGTGAATTGCACCGAAACACGCACAGTAAGCCGGTTTTGCGAAGCCACATCGTTGGTTTGCACCGAAATAGGCTTCACATCGTAGCCCACAATGGTTCCTTCAAATTCTAAATCCCCACCATCGGAAGCATACTTCAAACTGGTTTGCCTGGTAAATTTATCTTTCATTTGTTCCACCAGGAAATCGGTCAAATTAGGATTCTGCCTTAACCGATCACCAAAATCATAGATCGTATACGTTTTTACGCTAGGCGAAATAGAAGCACCTGTAAAGGAGTAGCTCACGGTACAAGCAACAGCCAGAACCATCAGGATAATGCCCGAAATTATTTGAAGAGGTTTATTCATCTTTTTCTACTAATAACCTTTTCTGTTTAGTTAATATTGTATTCTTTTATTTTTCGATAAAGAGTCCGCTCAGAAATTCCAAGATCCTGTGCGGCATTTTTCCGTTTCCCATTGTGCTTCGACAATGCTTTTTGAATCAATTCCCGTTCCTTCTTTTCAATGGAAAGAGATTCTTCAACATACTCTTCAGTATCCAGAATATCATCCTCTCTCCGAACTACCACGTTTGGAGCAGCAGGCCGTGTAGGGTATTGAGGTACCGCAGATGCGTTGAAATTTTCGAAATCATTCACGGCATCATCTTCTTTGTAAAGTTTATGAATGATCTGAGCATTTTCGCGTTGCAAATGTGGATCATCGCTAGCGGTATTCATCAAATCGAAAACCAGTTTTTTCAACTCACCAACATCCTTTTTCATATCAAAAAGCACCTTGTACAGTATTTCTCTTTCTGAAGAAAAACTTTGCGAATCTTCTTTTGCGATTAACGCAGGGAGTCGATCAACATGAAAGTGTGGTAAATATCCACGAAGCATGGCTCCATGAATTTCACGTTCCTGCTCAATGATTGATATCTGCTCAGTGATGTTCTTCAATTGACGAACATTGCCAGGCCAGGGAAAATTAATTATTATTTGACGGGCATCCTCATCGAGCCGCAATGAAGGCATACGATATCGTTCCGCAAAATCGTAAGCGAACTTCCGAAACAGCAATACAATATCCTCTTTTCGTTCACGAAGTGGAGGAACTGATACAGGGACGGTATTCAAACGGTAATACAAATCCTCACGAAATTTCCCTTCACTTATGGCTTTTTGAATGTTCAGGTTGGTTGCAGCTACTACCCGAACATTGGTTTTTAACACTTCCGATGTTCCAACCCGAATGAATTCGCCTGCTTCAAGTACACGCAAAAGGCGAGCTTGTGTGGCCAATGGCAATTCACCAACCTCATCTAAAAAAATAGTTCCGCCATCGGCTCCTTCAAAATAACCTTTCCGATCGGACAGTGCACCGGTAAAAGATCCCTTGACGTGCCCAAACAATTCCGAATCGATGGTCCCCTCAGGTATTGCACCACAGTTAACAGCAATGTATTTGTTGTGCTTCCGGGCTGAATACTGATGTACTATTTGTGGAAATGCTTCCTTTCCAACTCCGCTCTCGCCGGTAATTAATACCGAAAGGTCAGTTGGAGCCACCTGAACAGCCACCTCGATGGCTCGATTCAAACCTGGAGCATTTCCTATAATTCCAAAACGTTGTTTAATATCCTGAAGATCGACCATTACTCAAATCATTTAATGCTAAAATTTCCGATTGGGCTGACAAAGTTACAATTTTAACCATTTTTTGGAGAACGATAAATTTAAAAGTGTGAAAGAGTATTAAAAGAATTTCAGAGCTCCTTTTTGAATCATACATTTTAATCCTTATGTTTTTATCAGAATCAACTTACAGTCTTCATTTTCTGCGACTTTATTCACGAATTCGATATAATCAGTATAATTTGATTTTTCGTATTCACCTTCAGTGATGCGAAATGTACGATTAAACAACAATGAATTTCCATTCAATTCAATACTCATTTCAAAGTCGCCAAACTTTGTTGAAAAGCTTTTATTCTCCGGACAATGTTCAACATCATATCCCAAAGGCAACGCGAATACAATTTGATCATAATAAATTAAATCATTTTTAATGTAGACTTTATTTCGCCGTTCGGCTTTTTGCCCTGCTATTTTTGTGACTTGAGTAAATGGATTCAATTCCAGAAAAAGTCGATTGCCAGATTTCATCATAAAGTTATTGCTCACAAAATCATTAATTACAATCAAGCTGGCTTCATCCGGATTGCTGGACACCGACATTGAATTAATTTTCATGTCGTTTACTGTTGTTGATTTCAATTCATACTCCCTCAATTCTTTATCCGAAAGTTGTTCCAGACTACAATAATCATCAAACATTGAACCGGTATACTTCGTCTTCTTTTTAAAAGAAACCTTTCCGTCTTCGTCAAAAGTAATTGAAACAAATTGTTCGGCCCTACCTGCTTTAGCGTTTGGTGTATGCACCAATTCGCCCCCTCCCTCTTTCACAAGAACCGCTTTACGACTGGTAGTTCCATCGTACAAATGATTATAAGGAGCAATTTGACTTGTGCACTCCAGCCAAACAGTGTCGGAACTTAAAGGCACACATAAAATAGCATGATTTAATTGATTTAAACTGGGAAAATGATCAAATATAATTTCCCTTCTATCGACTCCAACTATGGCATAATCAGATTGGATATCCAGGTATTGCAACAATGATTTCGTGTAATAACTTAAAGCTTTACAATCGCCATACCCCACTTCGTCAACCAGCTCAGGAGACATTGGTTTAAAGCCACCTATTCCTAGTTGTATACCAACATACCGAGTTTTCGACTGCATGTATTGATAAACCAATTTCACTAATTCGTGTGAATCGCCAGACTTTTTTTTGATCGCATCCAAGTCTTTTTTGGTGTCTTCCGATAAGTCAAAATCATCGGCTAACAAGCGGTAATTCCACTCACCCAAGGAGTTCCAGCTTGAAAATTCGCCTTTTACTCCATCGAAAATAAAACGAACAGGATTTAAATATACTGAAGGAACTTGATTCATAAAGGGTGGCGCATATTTTTCATATTCCAAGGCTTTTACTCCATTAATTTGCCAATGAAAAACAGTATTATTTTTCTCAACTCCTTTTTCAAACGCCAATTCTGATGCATTTCTCAATTCAAAATTAATTTTTAAATCATCGGCAAAATAAGCTTCCAAAACCGATTCTTTTATACTGATGTTATAATCCCCAATGGGGTACCATGTTGGTATTGAAAGAAAACCATCGTGATCAATGGAATATTCGATTTCGATAGTGTACGGATAGTCCGGATGATAGGCTTCAAAATATTTATAGCGATTATCGTGGAATAATGTGTAGGATGAATACGCCGCATAGTCCTTAATTTCCGTTTTTTTCAATGTCCGAACCTTGTCTCCATTCTTGTCGTAAATGGTGCATTCCAATGCTTTTACCTTAGTAAATGCATCATAGGAAATTGAAAATTCTTTAAGATCATCATCCCTGTCACTCAAAATGGTCATGGCATAATGTACATGTTCCGTTAAATTCGACAAAGATGTTCGCGTATAAGTTACTTTGCTAAATAATACAATGGCATTCGCATTTTCGCGTAAGGAGTCGGCATATTCAAATGAAAATCCGGCTTCTTTTGCGCTATTAATAAAATGTACCAATATAAAACAAAGAACGATAAGTAGTTTTTTCATGGTTGCTATGCTGAAATTAGATTTTCTTCAAAACAATTTTTTCCAAATTTTTCTCCACAATTCTTTCGAAGAATTCTTTTAAACTTTGATAATCCGATGCAAGAAAAATTGGCTCTACAATGTCCAGGTATGAAGACACTATAATTGTAGTCCCATCGGTATTCACCCGATAGGTATAGCTCGCTTTTCCATCTAATAATTTATACATAACTGCCTGGGGAGTTGATTCTATTTGATAGCCATCGGGGATCTCCACCGAACTGAATACCTTTTCACTAATTGGGTAAGGATATTCAACGGGGTAAAGTCGTTCTTCCAGCGAAAACGGATTGTTTTTATAGCCCTCGAAAAGTAAGGGAGTAAAGAACATCAGGTCCCCTGCGGTTTCAACACGATCGGAGATCATCACATCTAAATTTATGACTATATTTTGGTCAATATTTTCATAATTCTCAATTGAAAAATCAGCGATTTCCAGGCCTGCATTCTTTTCGGCATATTGATCGAGATATTTCTGCTGTGTTTCATATCCTTTAATGGCATTCCTACAAGCGAATGCAGCAAAGTCGCTACTTGTTTCTCTAATTTTCCCACTAAGGCTGCCGTTTCCTTCTATTTTTAATTGATACCTGGTATCGGTTATATAGGTATTCCCTTTTAAAAGCGAAACCCAGGCGCTCACATTTTTATCAATTATTCTACCCTTATTATTTAAACATCGGACAGGCAAAATGTTGTTGGTGGCAAAATCTTCTGTCGCATCCAAAAGTTGCTCCTCGCCATCAATTTTACACATGGCAACAAGATAGTTGAGTTGAGACACCGAAGGATGGGATGGATGAATGATACCGTTGGCACGAGTACTTAAAGCCACCGGATAGGCGTCCAGGCCGATTTCTTTCAGCAAAGCCACCAACAGAAGGTTGATATCGGCCGAATTACCTTCTCCCACCTCAAAAGTTTTCTTCAAACTTTGACTACACCAGCAACTATTCCGGTTATTCCATGATGTGCTCTTTTTAACCAAATTAAAAGCTGCGACCATTTTTTCTACCGAAGTAGCGTTCTCCTCATTTATTTTTTCAGCTTCATCTTTCAGAAAACCTGTAAACATTAATTTCTGCCCAAAATCTTCATCTTCATAAAATAGTTTACTCACATCATCCCATGAGGTATTGTAGTTTTCGTAAACAACACCCGGAATTTCGTAATGATTCAATTCATATTCCACCATCGACATGTAATTGTCGGGAGTAGTTAAATATTCACCAACCGGAAAGGCAGGTACATTCTGAGCGCTGTAAATAAAATCGTTTCGATTAAAATCGAGCCGACTTCCATCTTTAAAATTAATCATTCCACGGGAAAACTCCTTTTTTGTTTCAATGGCATGATATCCTTTTTGCGTTTGATTGTAGTAAAAATATTCAGGAATATTTACTTCGAACAGGCTGCTCAAAACGGGAATGTAATGTTGAAATTTCCAATCGGGAAGTTTAAACAATCTTTTTGAAGTAATGGAGTAACTCACTTCAATGACTGAACCAGGCGTAACATTTGGCAAGGCAAATTTAATGGTACTGATGTACTTACTGGTAGCTTCCTGAAATATGGCATCCCTATTCATTTTTTGCTTTGCAATTTTATTTCCTTCAATGGAATAAGTAACAGCCTTAATGTTTGTAACAGTTTCCTTATGTTTTCCATAATCATAAAACGGAATGACGATAGTTGCATTTTCAACGCCATTGTTATCAAGTATTTTAATTCGAAACTGACGTTCAAAGTGAATCTGGAAGCCTTCGTAATAAGCAAATGTAGTTTCACCTTTATCAAAAATGTAATAAGCATGTGCATTTGAATCAATCGGACAGCTTTTTGAACCAAGTTCCTCCATTGAAACTTTTCCAAATTTCATGTTAATTTCATCGGCTTGTAAGGAGCCAATTATTACAAAAACAAGAATAAAAAAGGAAAGTAGGTTTTTCATGATACTTAGTTTTTTGGTTGGTTATTTTTTAAATGTTCTAATTTAAAAATAAGTTCTAAGTTTTCATAACATTATATACAGGTATGCTGATGTTTTAAAACCACTATTACTAATCTGATGCAACTCACCTCATTCTTCAGCTGAATAGTTAAATTTGCAGAAAACAATATTTATGAAATTCATTGCTATCATTCCTGCCCGTTATGCTTCTACTCGTTTCCCGGGAAAACCCTTGGTTGAAATTCACGGTTTACCAATGATTCAACACGTTTACCAACAAAGTCTAAAAGCATTTGAGCAGGTTGTTGTTGCAACCGACGACCAAAGAATTGCAGATGTAGTGAAGTCCTTTGGCGGGAATGTGGTACTAACCTCAAGTGAACACCCCAGCGGTACCGATCGCGTTGCTGAAGCGGCAAAACTGCTTTCAGAACATTTTGAATTCGATGTAGTGGTGAATGTTCAAGGCGACGAGCCTTTCATCGATCCTGAGCAATTGTTTCAAATCAAACAATGTTTCGATGATCCGCAAACGGATATTGCAACCCTTATTGTTCCCATTACTTCAACCGAAGTGCTTTTCGATTCCAATAAGGTAAAGGCTGTATCCAACTCGAATGGTTTCGCCCTATATTTCAGCAGGCTACCCATACCATTTCAGCGCGATTATCCGGAACAGGAATGGCTGAAGCATCACACTTACTTTCTACACGTGGGAATATATGCCTATCGAACGGAGGTACTTGATACCATTTCCAAGTTAAAACAAACACCTCTGGAACAATCAGAAATGCTGGAACAACTCCGCTGGCTCGAAAATGGGTATCGAATTAAAACGGCGCATACTGCTCATGGAAATATTGGAATTGACACACCCAATGATTTGACAAAACTTCCAACGCAATAATGTTACGACCATAAAAAAAAGACCAAGGATTTTCGATTTCCCTAATTTTTTTAAAATAAAATGTTAGTTTCTTTCTTTGTCGAATTAACATTCAAACCAACAATATTTCCTATTTTACAGAAAAACACATACAGATGGAAACTCTTCAAATTATACAAGATGACCAATGGCTGGCTCCATACAGCAAAGCCTTTAACGATTTTCAATCGCTAAGCATACAAAAAAGGAATGAACTGACAGGCGGAAAATCACTATCGGAATTTGCTTCCGGATACCTGTACTTTGGCTTACACAAAGGTGATGGCCATTGGTACTTACGCGATTGGGCGCCAAATGCCGATGCCATATATTTAGTGGGAACATTTAATAACTGGGAAGAAAGTGAAGCTTTTCGACTGCAATCCACTGACCACGGGAATTGGGAAATTGTTTTAGCGGAAGATCAACTGAAGCATTTAGACCTATATGCCCTTTCAATTCATTGGAATGGTGGATATGGTAAACGTATACCTGCCTGGGCCAATCGCGTGGTTCAGGATAACGAAACCCACATTTTTAATGCGCAAGTTTGGGACCCCGAACACAATTATCAGTGGAAGCATAAAAATTTCACTCCCTCTTCTGCTTCGGTTTTCATTTATGAAGCACACATTGGTATGGCCGGGGAGGATGAACGTGTCCATACCTACAATGAATTCAGAACAACTATTTTACCTAAAATAAAAGACTTAGGTTATACGGTCATCCAATTTATGGCCATCCCTGAACATCCTTACTATGGCAGCTTTGGCTATCATGTTTCCAGCTTTTTTGCCCCATCGTCACGTTTTGGCACACCTGAAGAACTGAAACAACTCATTGATGCAGCTCATGAAATGGGAATTGCCATTATCATGGATTTAATCCAT
Source organism: Prolixibacteraceae bacterium (assembly GCA_041821245.1). Taxonomy (GTDB): domain Bacteria; phylum Bacteroidota; class Bacteroidia; order Bacteroidales; family Prolixibacteraceae; genus Roseimarinus. The sequence continues at coordinate 24,360 of JBGUEP010000051.1, read as the reverse complement.
TCGCATGCTGTAAAAAATGAATTGGAAGGACTGGGAAAATACGACGGAACACGCTACCAGTTTTTTCACGAAGGGCCTCGCGGAGAGCATCCCGCTTGGGATTCATATTGTTTCAACTATAGCAAAAATGAAGTTTTACATTTTTTATTATCGAACATAAAATATTGGATTGATGAATTTAATTTCGATGGCTATCGTTTCGATGGTGTTACCAGTATGTTGTATATCGATCATGGTTTAGGTAAAGCATTTGGTGGATACGACGACTATTTCACCCCTAACCTCGATTATGACGCAGTTGTATATTTCAAATTGGCCAATCAATTGATCCACGAGGTAAAACCCAATGCTCTTTCCATTGCTGAAGATGTAAGTGGTTTACCCGGATTGGCTGCTCCATTGGCTCATGGCGGATTAGGTTTTGATTTCAGAATGAGCATGGGCGTGCCCGACTATTGGATTAAACTGATCAAAGAGAAAAAGGATGAAGAATGGGAAGTGGGCGATTTATTCTACCAAATGACGGCCCACCGCAACGACGAAAAAGTGGTGAGCTATGCCGAAAGCCACGATCAGGCGCTTGTTGGCGACAAAACCATTATTTTCCGATTGATTGACAAGGAAATGTATTTCAGTATGCGAAAAGATCAGCCCAATTTAGCGGTCGATCGGGGCATTGCACTTCATAAAATGATACGTTTATTAACGGCCAGTTGTGCCGGTGGCGCTTATCTCAATTTTATGGGAAATGAATTCGGGCATCCCGAATGGATTGATTTTCCACGCGAAGGCAACAACTGGTCGTATCGTCAGGCGCGTAGAATTTGGAGTATTTCGGAAAATTATGATCTTCGTTATCATTGGCTAAAAGATTTCGATCGTGAAATGATCCAACTTTTAAAGAAACATCAGACCATTACCATACCTGAAATATATAAGATTTGGGAAAATAAACCGGATCAGGTTTTGGCGTATACCAGAGGCGATCTACTATTCGTATTCAATTTTAGCCCTTCCACATCATATACCGACTATGGGATAGCTTATGAAGCATCCAAATTCACCGTGGTTTTGAGTACCGACAATGGTAGTTTTGGCGGCCAGGATCGAATAGATGAGCGCATCCCCTACTATACAATCCCGTCAATTGGCACTTCCGATAAGCAACATTATTTAAAACTTTATTTACCTGCACGTAGCGCAATGGTGTTGAAGAAAGAAGGATTAAAACGCATTAAATAGTTTCGGTTATAAATATGTAATGCAAAAAAAAGGTGACCGTTTGGTCACCTTTTTTTTGCATTACATATCTGTATTTATTGAATAACAGCTCTTCTTGAAGAGTAGTTAATGTGCAAAGCAGCAGCTTTACGTAACTCTTGCTTAATGTCAGTAACAATACCCATTTTAGTGAACTCATCCACTTTTAATGAGGTTACAATCATTTTTTGCTCTTGTTCTTCGCGAGCTTGACGCTCTGCTTCAACATAATCAGCAATATCAGTCAATTTTGCAAATTTATCGTTTAACTGAATACGAGGTTCGTTTCCGAAAACAGCTTGGTTCGGTTTTGTTGGAGGTCCTACATAAATGTAGCTTACCAACGATTTCTTTTCCAGCTTTGTAATTTCTGTTGCACCAGGTAATTTAATTTTCACCATTAGCGTAGTTTCTCGCATAGTAGTAGTTACCATAAAGAAAAACAACAACATAAAAACAATATCGGGTAACGAAGATGTTGAAACTGCCGGAACTTCCTTATTGTCTTCTTTTCTAAATTTTGACATAATTATTTTCCTCCAATTTTTTTAGGTTCAGCCTCTGAGATTTTTTGAGGATAAACTTCTTTTATCGCATCCTGTTGATCTTCAGAGCATTTTATGTAAGGCTTACCAAACTTATCCTGAGCAATTTCTTCACGTAATTCATTAATTGCAGCAATCAACTCGTTTTGTACACCAATGTATACTCCATAAGTTGTACCAACATCATTACGCAATGAAATTACAGCGCTTCCCGTTAAGATTTCACGTGGCCCAAAATAAGGCAGATCTTTTAATATCTTCTCGGGCAAATTTGGTAAATCCAGTGGATTCGTAAGGAATTCTTTCGCTTTCTCTCTAAGATCAGCAACCCTGCAAGGTTGTCCTTCCACAAGTAATTGATTGTCTCGGTTAACGAGTACCACGAAAATATTTCTTTCCTTAATAGGTGGCGTATCATCAATATCCTCAGGATTTACCCATTGTGGTAGCCTTCTTTCCAGCCCACTATCAACGTCCATGGTTGTAGTAACCAGGAAGAAGATGAGGAGCATGAAAGCAATATCGGCTAATGAAGCCGCTGGTACTTCGGGTACTTTTCTTGCCATAATTTATCTTTTTTGGGATGTTAAAAAAACATCACGAACGTTTAAATATACCTACAGCACCAAATCCTATAATTGAAAGGAAAGCTCCTGCAAAAAGGATGTACGTTACATACAATCCTGTTCCAATCCAATGTGAGATGGTTTCAGTTAAAGTTCCATCGGCCACATATTTTTCAACTCCGAAAAATTGAGGAATTGAACGATCAGACAATAAGTTAGCTACAAGAATAATTACCGCAAACAAAGCCAGAATTATTAATGCACTAATTGCTGATTTCTTATCCGAGAACATTTGTACCATTGCAAATCCCAATGACATAACTGCGGAGATAGCAAATAATACAATCGCCCAATTCATGTTCATGGTAATCATTTGAACAGCCCGTTCTCCCGGATTAGTTTCACTATCAATTGAGCTGACCATAACAACAAACAGGATTGCTGAAATTGCCATTAACACCCAAAGAGTGATTGTTGCAAATTTTCTAGTTTTCTCCATGAGTGTTCTTATTTTTTAGCGTTGTGTTTTACAACAAGGTCAAGCAATGAAATAGAAGCATCTTCCATATTGTTAACGATGCTGTCAATTTTTGACAATAAATAGTTATAAAAAACTTGTAGAATCATGGCCACGATCAAACCGAATACAGTTGTGATCAAAGCAACTTTAATACCACCGGCCACCAAAGTAGGACTAATATCACCGGCAACTTCAATAGCATCGAAAGCACCAATCATACCGATTACTGTTCCCAAGAATCCTAACATAGGAGCCAAAGCGATGAACAAAGCAATCCAGCTCAGTCCTTTTTCTAACAATCCGGCCTGAACACTACCGTAGGAAACAACTGATTTTTCAACCACGTCAACACCTTCTTCATAACGATCTAATCCCTGATAAAAAATACTGGCAACAGGACCACGAGTACTACGACATACTTCTTTCGCAGCATCAACACCACCACTAGCCAAAGCGGTTTCTACGTTCGCTAATAATTTTTTGGTGTTGGTTGTAGCCAAATTCAGGTAAATGATACGCTCAATTGCCAAAGCCAAACCAAGAATCAAGGCGATTAATACGAAAGACATGAAGCTAGGTCCACCTTCAATGAACTTTTGTTTCAGTACACTGTGAAGAGATTGTCCTGCTTCAGCTGCAGCAGCAGCTTCTTCGATCGGATCGGCAGTTAATTCCTCGGCTTGTTCTGCAGCAACAGAATCAGCTTGAGCTACCTCTTCAGTAGCCATCTCAGTTTGATCCTGAGCAACAACATTAAGCGACATTCCAAAAGTGAATATCGTGAGAACAGCTATTAATGCAAATAATTTTTTCATGATGTTTTTCAATTTATTCAACAATTATTCTGATTTTTTATACTTTAATTATTTCTCATTCAGTTTTATGGCGGAGAGAGAGGGATTCGAACCCTCGGTACCCTTTAGAAGTACACACGCTTTCCAGGCGTGCCAGTTAAGCCACTCCTGCATCTCTCCATATATTACTCTTCGTCCAATGCAAGAGTTATCTGATCAATAAAAACAAGAACTAAATTTTTGCCCGGGACACTCCCCTCACATGTGTACTATTTACACCCCGATTTTTTGAGGGCTGAAAATTACAAAAAAAATTGTATAATCAGCAATACTAATTTGTTATTTCTCCTTTCAAATTTTGCACCATATATTTCTTGACTTCAGTATAGGCTAATCCTTGGCCTAACAAGTACATGAGCTTGGTAACGGCTGCTTCGGTTGTCATATCATATCCGCTTATTACGTCGGCTCCCTTTAAATCTACACTGGTTTGGTACATTCCCATCTTCACTTTACCGCCTGCACACTGACTAATGTTAACAATAACTATACCCTTTTTTGTGGTTTCCTGCATAATGTCGGTAAACCACTTAAAATTCGGAACATTCCCTGAGCCAAACGACTCAAGAACAACGCCTTTCAAACCTTCAATCTCCATTATAGCTTTCACAATTGGGGCCGTAATGCCCGGAAATATCTTTAAAATAACCACATTCGTATCTAAATGTGCGTTTACTCTTAAAATTCCATGATTGGAAGGATGCATGATGGAGTCAAAGGAATAATTAATATCAACTCCTGCTTTAGCTAAATGAGGATAATTTCTTGAATCGAAAGCACGAAACTGCTGCGAATCGACCTTGGAGGTACGATTTCCACGAAACAATTTAGTGTCAAAATAAATACAGACTTCAGGAACAATGGCCTTACCGTCGATCTGTGCTGCGGCAATTTCAACGGCAGTTAAGAGGTTTTCTTTACCATCGGTACGTAGTTTTCCAATGGGTAATTGCGATCCGGTAAGCACAACAGGCTTGTCCAGGTTTTCGAACATAAAACTCAGTACCGAAGCTGTATAGGACATGGTATCTGTTCCATGCAAAATAACAAACCCATCGTATGCCTCGTAATGCTCAGCAATGGTATTCGCCAACAAATACCAAAAACTGGGGGTAATGTTCGATGAATCAATCACCGGTTGAAACGAAATGGATGATATTTCGTAGCCAAAATCTTCAAGTAAAGGGATTTCTTTCGACAGTTCATCAAAATTAATAGGCACCAAGGATCCATCTTCGGGACGTTCTGCCATCCCAATAGTTCCGCCTGTGTACACAATTAATACTGAAGGTCTCATTCAAAAAAGTTTTATAATCCAAAGAAAAGGCAAATAAAAGGATTTCACCTAAGGAATAAGCCTAAAATGAATACAATGTCCGAATTATTTCAAAATCATCAAATTTTAAAAAGTTGGCTGGCCGTTTGAGTGGTGATGGTGGCCATTTGTTGTTCCGGCAAATCAAAGATATCCGAAACCTTTTTTAATACATGAATGAGGTAGCTGCTTTCATTTCGTTTGCCCCTGAATGGAGTTGGGGCTAAATAAGGCGCATCAGTTTCCAAAACAATATCACTGGGTTTCAGGCTAGCCACCATTTTATCAATGCCTGAATTTTTGAAAGTGACAATTCCTCCCACGCCAATTTTGAAACCTAACTCGATTACCTCACGAGCCTGATCGGCACTCCCCGTAAAACAATGAAAAACTCCTTTCATACCTTTATGGTATTCCTTTTTAATGTTTTCCATTACCAAATCGAAAGAATCCCGAATATGAATGGATACCGGCAAATCCAATTGACGCGCATATTTCAATTGACGACGAAACACATACTCCTGCTCTTCCTGAAAACTTACATCCCAATAAAGGTCGATCCCTATTTCGCCAATCCCATAAAATTTTTCTTTACTGATCCAATATTCAAAAACTTCCAGTTCTTCTTCAAAATCTTCATTGACCGAGGTTGGATGTATCCCCATCATTGGATAGCAGACATTCTGAAATCGTTTTGAAATATCTAACAACATTTTAATGGAAGAGCTATCGATGTTTGGAAGCAAAATCTTTTCTACTCCACTTTCAACCGACCTACGGATAATCTCTTCAAATTCGCCATTAAATTCATCGGAATAAATATGTGAATGGGTATCAATCAGCATAAAATTAATTTTCGCCAAATGTAAAAAAGTTTTACCGGAGCAATTCTTACTTACTTAAAAAGAAAAGGTTATCTAATTGTAAATAATAATTTAATAAACTTGAGCCATCATTCTGTTAAATTAAAAACACGTAGTTTTGTCCTTAAATTCTAACCTTGAAACGAACATTAACGTTAAACCACCTCCAAATACGAGTGAATTGGACAAATTGCTGATAACCAAATTATTTAAAATTGCACGAATTGCTTGCTTATGAATAAGTCATTCCGCACAGAGTTAGCGACTGAAAAATCAGCAATTGAGATTGAATATCAATCCTCTGTTATGATGCTTGGATCCTGTTTTTCAGACCACATAGGCAGCTTACTCCAAAAAAACAAATTTTCTGTTCACTTAAATCCCTTTGGAGTTTTATACAATCCGGCTTCCATTGCTCAATTGCTATTCCTTGTATTAAGGAATGGCCAAATTAATTTATCCGGCTTAACTCATTTCAACAATCAATGGCACTCTTTACTGTTGCACGGTTCTTTTTCGGACAGCAATGCCGATGTACTTATTCGACAAGCGAATAAGGCCATACGAAACACGCGCGAGGTACTTGCCAATACCAATATTCTATTTATTACCTTTGGCACATCCTGGGTTTACCAATGGAAAGCTTCGAATGAAATTGTTGCCAACTGCCATAAAATTCCAGCATCTCAATTTCATCGCTTTCGCTTAACTCTTGAAGAAATTGTGACCGAATGGACGCTGCTTATTGAGCATTTAAAAAATTTTAATCCGGCCTTAAAAATCATATTTACTGTAAGTCCTGTCCGCCATTTAAAAGATGGCTTGCATGAAAACCAATTAAGCAAAGCCACTTTATTGCTGGCCATTGACCAGCTAATAAAACAGGATCAAACTAACAAGCTAGCTTATTTCCCATCCTACGAAATGGTCCAGGATGACTTAAGAGATTACAGGTTTTATGCCGAAGACATGCTGCACATTTCAGATCAGGCAGTACATTATATTTATGAAAAATTTCAAAACGTCTTTTTTTCTCAACAAACCGTACAAACGAGCAAGGATATTCATTCTATTGTACAATTAAAAGAACATCGACTATTATCCAAAAATCCCATAGAAATTGTAAAATTTGCGGAATTGGCCTTGAAAAAAATTGACCTTTTTAAAGAAAAATATCCTCATGTTAAATTTGAGTTAGAAAAGAATTATTTTGAAAACATAATTCAAACAAACAGGTTACTATAAGATGAATGTGAACTTCCATTAAATAAACAGAATGAGCTATTTAAAATTCGACAAAAAACAACTGGTTAACCTGGAATATTCGCTTCAGCGCGAAATATTGCATTCTAACAGGGCGGGATCGTACAGCTGCACGACCTTATCGGGATGCAATACCAGAAAATACCATGGACTATTGGTCTGTCCAAATTACACACTGGATGGAGGGAAACATGTGCTGCTTTCGTCGCTCGATGCCACCGTCATACAACATGGTGCCGAATTTAACCTTGGTATCCATAAATACCAGGGCGAACAATATGAACCCAAAGGGCACAAATACATTCGTGATTTTGAAACCGATGTTATTCCTGTAACAACCTATCGTGTAGGAGGTGTAGTATTGACCATGGAACGTTTGCTGATTGAAGGGACCGAACAATTACTAACCCGTTACACCCTTGTTGATGCTCATTCAACAACCACTTTGCGTTTTAAACCATTCCTGGCGTTTCGAAATGTCCATTCACTCAGTCACTCCAATATGTATGCGAATACGAAATACGAAAAGACTGATCATGGAATAAAATTATGCCTGTACGAAGGATATCCGCATTTGCACATGCAATTTTCCAAGGAAGCAGAATACATTGCCAATCCCGATTGGTACACAGCCATTGAATATTACAAAGAGAAAAACAGGGGCTATGAATTTTTGGAAGATTTGTACGTTCCCGGCTACTTTGAAGTAGACATCAAAAAAGGCGAAAGCATTATTTTTTCGGCCGCCACATTTGAAGCAGGAAGTACAGGCTTGAAACGCTTGTTCTCTGCGGAACTTCAAAAGAAAACCCCCCGTGATAGTTTCTTCGGATGTCTGCAAAATTCAGCAGAGCAATTTTTTGTCAAAACATTCAATTTTACCGACATTCAAGCCGGATATCCATGGTACAATGGACGAATTAATCAAACCTTTGTTGCTTTACCCGGATTGTCATTAGCCATGCATGATCCTGAACTCATCAAGCAAATTATTCAAACAAATGTCTCCCGAATTAAAAACGGCTTATTTCCACAAAGGTGGGGACGTTTCGATACCGATTATGCCGCAGCTGATGCACCATTATGGTTCTTCTGGACCATTCAGCATTTGGTGAATGAACTCGATGGAAAAACTCAGATTTGGAAAATTTACAAAACTGTTTTTCTCGAAATCCTAAATGCCTATAAAAACGGTACAGACTATAACATTCACATGCAGGAAAACGGACTCATCAATGCCGACTCAATGGGCCGCGCTCTCACCTGGATGAATGCCTACGCCAAAGGCAAACCGGTAACACCGCGCTATGGTAATCCCGTTGAAATAAATGCACTTTGGTACAATGCCATCGCCTTTTCAATAGAACTTGCCGAAGAAAACAAGGACCATAAATTTATTTCAGAATGGCAACCTATCCTGGAAATGACAGGAAATTCATTTGTGAAAACATTTTGGGACAGCGAAAAGGCTTATCTCGCCGACTGCTATTATCAGGACAAGGCCGACTGGTCTATTCGCCCCAATCAAATAATTGCTGTTGCCCTACCTTATTCTCCTCTTAGTAAAGAGATGAAAAAAGCAGTATTGAGTTTGGCCAAAAAAGATTTACTCACAAGTAGAGGAATACGCACTTTATCGCCCCGTAATCCAAAATACAAAGGATCCTACGAAGGTGGAGAACAAGAGCGCGAAAAAGCCATCCATCAAGGAACAGTATTTCCATGGCTCACTGGATTTTTTATTGAAGGTTATCTCAAAGTACACCAAAAAGGAGGCCTTTCCTTTGTCAAAAATATCCTCTCTGTTTTCGAAGAAGAAATGACCAATCAAGGAATTGGAACCATTTCGGAAGTTTACGACGGAAATCCTCCACATAAAGGAAGAGGAGCCATTTCTCAGGCATGGAATATTGGTGAAATATTGAGAGCATTTCAAATTATCGAAAATTATGAAAACTAAACCTTCTAAAAAAAACCACAAATGAAAGTATTAATGTTCGGATGGGAATTTCCACCACACATTTCAGGAGGATTAGGCACAGCATGTTATGGTCTTACCAAAGGATTATCCAATTTTAAAGATATAGAGGTTTTGTTTGTTGTACCCAAAGCACATGGCGACGAAGATCAAAGTACCATGAAACTTATTGGGGCCAGCGATGTATCCATCACCCAAAAGAAGGTTGTATTTAAAGAAATCAAACAGCAAATCGATTATTATGAAGTCGATTCATTAATTGTTCCTTATTGCGATCCCGAAGAATTTTGGAAGCTTAAATCTTCACCTCAAACGGTTAAAACTCAATTTATTCAAACAGACGATCAGGGAAAAATTGAATTCTCAGGAAAATATGGGGCCGATTTAATCACGGAAATTTACAATTATGCACTTGTTTCGGAAACCATAGCCCGCGATAATGATTTCGACATTATTCATGCGCACGACTGGCTTGCCTATCCCGCTGGAATAGCAGCCAAACGTATTTCAGGAAAACCACTGGTGATTCATGTTCATGCTACCGACTTCGACCGAAGTGGTGGAAGCGTTAACCCAAAGGTTTACGCCATGGAACGTGAGGGCATGGAAATGGCCGATAAAATAATTACCGTTAGCAACCTGACGCGCCAGATCGTTATTGATAAATATGGGATCGATCCTGAAAAGGTTGAAACCGTATATAACGCAGTGGAACCAGTTCATATTGATGAAAAGAAGGCCCTCAAAAAAGGGATAGACGAAAAAATTGTTACCTTTCTTGGACGAATTACTATGCAAAAAGGTCCTGAATATTTTGTGGAAGCTGCTTACCAGGTATTAAAACGTGAAAAGAAAGTGCGCTTTGTGATGGCCGGAAGCGGAGACATGATGAATGCCATGATTCGGCGTGCAGCTGAATTAAAAATAACGGATCACTTTCATTTCACCGGATTCCTTAAAGGCGACGACGTTTTCAACATGTTTAAAATGAGTGACGTATACGTAATGCCATCAGTGTCGGAACCATTTGGCATTTCGCCTTTGGAAGCCATGCAAAGCGATGTACCCGTTATCATTTCAAAACAATCAGGCGTTTCCGAAATTTTAACCCACGCCATTAAAATTGACTTTTGGGACATCAACGCCATGGCCGATGCCATTTATGCTCTGGTGAAATACCCTGCCCTTTCGAAGACTTTTAAAGAACACGCACGAACAGAAGTGGATAATCTCCAATGGAAAAAATCGGCAAAACACGTTCGGAAAATATACAAACAAGCATTGAACATTAGATAAAAACAGATAGAATGAAGACAATTTGCATCTATTTCCAATTACATCAACCATTCAGATATCGCCGCTATCGCTTTTTTGATATTGGCAACGATTCATATTATTACGATGATTATGCCAACGAGACCATTCTGCAGAAAGTAGCATTGAATGCTTATCTCCCGGCCAATGCAATTCTTTTAGAGACCATTAAAAAACAAAAGGGTAAATTCAAAGTTGCGTTTTCACTCTCAGGAATCGCCTTGGAACAATTTCAATTGTATGCGCCTGAAGTCATCGAATCGTTTAAAAAATTGAGCGATACCGGATGTGTTGAGTTTTTATCTGAAACTTATTCGCACTCTCTGGTTGCGCTGAAAAGTAAATCGGAATTTGCTGCACAGGTGCAAAAGCACGACCATCTGATTGAAAACCTATTCGGCCAACGACCATCTGTCTTTCGAAATACGGAATTGATTTATTCCGACGAAATCGGTAGCATGGTTCACGATATGGGTTTTAAAGCCATGTTAGCTGAAGGTGCGAAACATGTACTGGGATGGAAAAGCCCTAATTTCGTATATACCAATGCTATAAATCCCAGACTAAAAGTTTTAATGCGAAATTTTAAACTCAGCGATGACATTTCCTTCCGTTTTTCAAACCAAGCCTGGTCGGAATATCCACTCACTGCGTCAAAATTCACTCAATGGCTTTCAAAAATGGATGCCAAAGATGAAGTGGTGAATCTTTTTATGGATTACGAAACCTTTGGCGAACATCAAAAAGCTTCCACTGGCATACTTGATTTTTTGGCTGAATTGCCTGCCGAAATCTTAAAACAAAAAACCTTGCAATTTGGCACACCATCTGAAGTTATTGAAAACCTGCAGCCGGTATCAGCAGTTCATGTGCCCAATGCCATTTCATGGGCCGATGAAGAAAGGGATCTTTCGGCATGGTTGGGAAATGAATTACAGGAAGAAGCTTTTAACAAACTTTACGATTTACTGCCCCGCATTGAAAAATGCGACGATCCGGAAATACGTAAGGACTGGGAGTACCTGCAGGTAAGTGACCATTTTTATTACATGTGCACTAAATTTTTCTCCGATGGAGAAGTGCATAAATATTTTAATCCTTACGATTCTCCCTACGAAGCATTCATTAATTATATGAATGTTTTATCCGATTTTACCTTAAGAATAGATCATTTGGTTCCTGAAAACGAAATGGATCAACAAATATCTGTTCTCCAAAAAACAATATCAGGGAAGGAAGCTAAAATAAAAATGCTGGAAACTGAAAACAAGAAGCTGCTCACAAAAATGAAAACGGCTTTCCAAAAACCAAGCCCTGCAACAGCAAAAGAAAGCAGCACGGTTAAAAAAGAAAAAACGGTCAAACCACTGAAAAAGAAATCCTGACAAAAGAAATCATTTTAAAATATCGGCACAAACAAAACATAATATCTAAAAATTTGTTGAAGAGAAACACAATTGTAAACTAAATTTGAATTTATTGATCAAATGGTTCATTTCACAATCCCTAATCGGAAAAAAATTGCTCTATTTGCATAAAGATTACACAATTAGTTACTGAACAAAAATAAACAACAATATGAGTGAAGGAGTTAGATTTATTGAGCGTCATTTTACTGATCGCCCAACATGGAAGAATTTAGTTGTAGAATCCAATATTCCAAGCAGCCTAAGTGCTTTAAAGGAAATATCAAAAAATATTTGGTGGGTATGGAATACCAAAGCGCGCGAATTATTTGAATACATCGACGAAGATTTGTGGGAAGAAACAGCACACAATCCAATTTTGCTGCTCGACAAGGTAAATTTCAGCCGTTATCTTGATTTAGTAAAAGATAAGGAGTTCAACGAAAAACTCGATCAGGTTCATGTTAGCTTAAATGAATACCTGGAAGAAAGAAAGTATTTAAAAACAACGAGCATCTCTTATTTCAGTATGGAATACGGGCTACACGATAGTTTAAAGATTTTTTCCGGTGGTTTGGGTATTCTTGCGGGCGATTATTTGAAAGAAGCCAGTGATTCCAAAGTCAATTTAGTGGCCGTAGGCTTATTGTACCGATATGGCTACTTTAAGCAAACACTGAACAATAACGGCGAACAAATTGCCAACTATGAAGCTGAAGAATTTGCAAAAATCCCCGTTTCTCCGGTGATGATTGAAGATAAATGGCTCACTGTTGAGGTGGATTACCCTGGTCGGAAATTAGTTGCCAGAGTTTGGCAAGTCGATGTTGGTAGCGTAAAATTATTTTTACTCGATGCCGATTTAAACGCCAATCGCGATGAAGACCGTTCAGTTACCCATCACCTTTATGGGGGCGACAACGAAAATCGATTAAAACAAGAAATCTTACTCGGTTTTGGTGGCATCAGAGCCCTAAAAGCATTGGGATACGACACCGACATCTACCATTGCAACGAAGGACATGCTGCTTTCATTGTTTTGGAACGATTGAAATATATCATGAAGGAACAAAATCTTTCATTTGCTGAAGCCAAGGAATTGGTGCGCGCTTCCACCTTATTTACTACCCACACACCTGTACCTGCCGGTCACGATTCATTTCATGTTGACCTATTAAAAGGCTATTTGGAAACCGTTCCTGAAGGGATCGATTTGAGCTGGCAAGAATTTATACAATTGGGGAAAGCTTATCCAAGCGAAGACCACTTCAACATGAGTTACCTGGCAGCCAATTTATCACAAAACATTAATGGTGTCAGCAAGTTACACGGCGATGTGAGCAAACATTTAATGCAAGACTTATATCCCGGTTTTTTACCCGAAGAATCACACATCGGTTATGTGACCAACGGAGTTCACTATTCCACCTGGGCCGCTAAAGAATGGACCGATTTACACCAAAAATATTTTGGACGTCGTTTCCCTGAAACACAAAGCGATTTTAAAGTTTGGGATCGCATATTTGATGTGCCTGATGTGGAGATCATGCAAATTAAAAAGCAACTCAAACTGAGTTTAATTAATTACATCAAACAACGTTTTTCGGACAACTGGATCAAACGCAACGAAAATCCAAAATTAATTAGCGAAGCCCTCAACAAATTAAATCCAAATGCTTTAACCATAGGATTTGCACGACGTTTTGCCACCTATAAACGTGCCCATTTGTTGTTTAAAAACCTCGATCGTTTAAGCAAGATTGTGAATAACCCCGATCGTCCGGTCCAGTTTATTTTTGCCGGCAAGGCTCACCCTGCCGATAAAGGTGGACAAGACCTGATCAAGTATATTGTAGAAATTTCGAAACGACCTGAATTCATTGGCAAAATCATGTTCATTCAAAATTACGATATGAACCTGGCCAAAAAAATGTTACAAGGGGTTGATATCTGGATGAACACTCCTACCCGTCCGCTTGAAGCATCAGGCACATCGGGCGAAAAAGGGGTAATGAACGGAACGATTCACTTCTCGGTACTTGACGGATGGTGGGTTGAAGGCTACAAACCTGAAGCCGGATGGGCCTTACCGCTTGAGCGTTCCTTCGATGTTCAGGACTATCAGGATGAATTGGATGCCGAAACCATTTATAACATTTTCGAACAAGAAATTGTACCCAGCTATTACAATAAAAACGAAAAAGGAGTTTCTCCTACCTGGACAGCCTACGTTAAAAACACCATAGCCGGAGTAGCTCCACACTTTACCATGCGCCGTCAGGTGAACGACTACATTGAGCGTTTTTACGAACCTCAAGCCAAACGTTACCAACTTTTGAAGGCTGACGACAACAAACTGGCCAAAGAAATTGTATCATGGAAAGGCAATGTTGCAGCCAAATGGTCCGGCATTAAATCAATGGAAACCAAAGTGGAACACGGTCTTGCCAACGCCTATAAAATCGGGGAATCGCACCCTGCAAAAGTGCAACTGGATTTGAATGGCTTAAGCGCCGAAGAAGTGGGTGTTGAAATTGTGATTTCGGAAAAAGTGGATGACAAAGACAGCCTGGTTGAACGTCACTCCTTCGATTTGGAATCGTTCGACGGAAAGGTAGCTACTTACAATTTGAACCTGACCATCATGAATCCCGGCAGTTACAACTACGGCATCAGGGTCTACCCTAAAAACGACTTACTACCACACCGTTTGGATTTCAGGTATTTACACTGGATATAATAGAAATATTTCAAAACAAGAGATATAAAAAGAGGCCGAATGATTTGGCCTCTTTTCTTATTATATTACTTGATGAAACTATACCTTATGCCAATGCCAAAATTAAGCCAGGCCATTAAAAAGGGATAATAAGCACCATCAAGGCCAAATTTTTCAAATGAAGTGAATTCAGAACTTATACTTGAATAGATGCTCGTCCTTTTATTGATCATTTCTTCAAATTCCATTAAAAAACCAATACTCAATTTGTTATTCTTTCTAAACAACTCATTGTAAGCAAGTTCACCCAATCCACCACTGGGTAAACGAAGAGTTTCTTCATCAACTTTAAAATAGTTTAAACCCAACTCAGGTCCAATATACAAACTACTACATGAATTCTTTAGGATATCAAAGGTGTAATTCATTTTAATGGAATACCTGTGATTATTGGGTGTAACCCTGCTGAAATTATAGGAATCCGGAGTCCAATACAGTTGATCAATCTGATTATAAGCCATTTTATTAAAATGGTGTTCAAAGGCAACACCTGCTCTACTTCTCGTCATAATTTGATGCCGATACTCCACACCATAGCCCAGGTTATTATTGAATATTTCTTCACCCGTCAATGAGTATTTTCCATTAACCGAAATTAATTGACCATTCCCAATTATTGGAGTAACTATAAAACAAATAAATAAGAAAATATATCTTAAATTATTGAACTCTAAATAACTTCTTTTCATTTCCATAGTTTTATCCACTAATAAATCAAGCTAACATAAGTTTTGGGGAAAGTTAACGATTTCCCATTACACTGATAAGTCGCTTCAATCCAACCTGTTCCATTTGAGGCAGCTTTCAATGCAATCCAATCAATCCCGCCATAAACACTTTTTATATTGGTGCTATAACTCCAATAAATGTATGTGTTGGATTTTGGATTTGAAACCCTATATTCCGAGCTAGTACCAGTTAAAACTGAAGGTCCAACAATGCACCCAGGTTGATAAACTGGATACAAATTAAATATTGCCTTTTCGTATTGATTATATGGTCCATTGCCATAAACTTCAAAATCGCCCAAAAAACAATCACTATCCCAACTTGGAGGAAATCCCCATCTACAGCGAAATTCACCAGTTGATTTATATCCATCAATTATCCAAGCATGAGCTGAACCAAACAACGGTTCTCCTCTATAATAAATTGGCCTGCCTAAATCTAATTCATTCTTTAACATAGTTTCCCAATTAGACAAATTCCAGAAACGAGCCTTCACTTCTGCATTCATACCCCAATAATTTAGAAATGCACTTTCTGCATTATCAATGTTTGAACTTGAGCCTTTACTGCCATACTCGGTATTACATGAAACACCGGCATGGTAAATTAGTAGTGAATTATAGTCATCTGGATAATCAGCTAGCATTTCACACCAGTGATAGTTGGTGTTTCCAAAATCAGCAGACAATCCATCATAAGAATTGCTACCAGTTGGCATCACCTGATTCCTCCAATAATACAATATGCGCGCCATCGTAATTGCAACACAACCTTCATAAGTATTATCCGGGCAAAATCTATTATACTTTTTATAATATTGCATCCAATCTGAGTCAATTAATGGGCCAACAACATAGCTATTAACAGAATTACTACTTTTCAAATTATTAGGATTAGATTCAGCCAAATAATATTTCCATTTATCTTTAACCTTATCTTGTGATTCCTGTTTTTTGTCTTTCAAACCTTTAATCGATAACTGATACTTTTCTAAAAGATACAATAAACCTGGAGGTAAACTATCTTTTTCATAAATAGCTTCAGAATTAACAACTAGAACCGGCGTCGCAGCATCATCAGCAGAAACAACAATAAAACCCCCATTTTTCAATTTGGCAATGTAAATAGAAGTATCGTTCTCAAGACCTGCAGGAATTAATTCTTCAATTTTCTTAAATTCTTTGTTCTCATCTTTTAATACTTTCTTTACTACTTTAAAAACGTCCTTTTCTTCCACCTTTTTACCAAATGCAGGTTGAATCAAACAAAGAATAAATAAATAAATGCTTCATAATTTTTGGTTTTTAGTTTGACATAAACATATCTATAACTTAATCCCAAATTCAGTTAAAAGGTTACCTTATTTTACAAAGTTTTTTTGCTTCCAGCTAAAAATAATTTTCAGTTTGCTCTTTTATTTAAAAATAATCAATCCAACCTTATTTTTTGATAAATTTGTTTGGGAAACTTTAAAAACAAAAAAAATGTCAGCAAAAAGGGATGTTGGGGAAAAAATCAGGAGGATTAGAGAATCGCAAAACATTAGCATTGAAGAGTTAGCCATCAGAAGCAACCTCGATGTTGAACAAATTCAGCAAATTGAAGAATACGTTTATTTACCTTCGTTGGCTCCACTTATAAAAATAGCACGCTCACTCGGTGTAAATCTGGGCACATTTTTGGACGATACAGAACAATTGGGTCCGGTGGTAACATTGGCCGAAGAAAAAAATAAAGGCGCCAGTTTTTCCAATAAAAACCTGAAAGCGCGTTCACACATGGACTTTTTTGCACTGGCAAGCGACAAAGCCGGCCGGCACATGGAGCCATTTATTGTGGACATCAAACCCGACGATGTGAATGATCATATGCTTTCATCGCACGAGGGGGAAGAATTTATTTTTGTTTTGGAAGGATCGATTGAAATTAATTATGGAAAAGAAATGTACGTACTAAATGGTGGCGACAGCATTTACTACGATTCTATTGTAAATCATAACGTTCATGCCCACAACGATGATAATGCCAAAATATTAGCTGTAATTTACACTCCAATTTAGCTTTATGAAATCATGAAAACAACCACTCCCTCCACCATTGCCGAATTTATTGAGAACCTGGCCGACACCAATCCGGGGCAAATTATTTCCTCCTTCCAGGATGAAATCAACATCTACACAGTAAAAGAACTAAACAACAAAGCAAGTCTTTTAGCCAAAGGATTGTTGTACAATGGCGTGGGAAAAAACACACCCGTTGGTCTGGTTATGGCAGGTACAACAAGTTGCCTGACTTTTACCCTTGCTCTGGCAAAAATTGGGGCACTACTCATCCCTATTAATACCAAACTGGAAATCCGACTGATCAAAAAAATACTTCAGGAAGAACAGATTCATACGCTGGCCTTTTATGCCGACGCTTTTTTAAATACCTTTCAACAGATTGTTCCCAACCTGACCCAAAACGAGCGGGGTTATCTCCATTCGAAAGATTTACCTCAATTAAAAAATATCGTAACCCTTGGAAGTGTTAAAAACCGTGGCATTTTTACCACACGGGAATTAATGCTCGTGGGTTCTCACATGGATGACATTGAAATGGAGGATACTATTGTAGCAATTAAGGCTGATGATGTTTTCATTCATAAAATTTCATTTGGAGAACTTTTAAAAATGAAGGTAGAAGCCATTTCTCATGGGCAAATAGTAAAAGAACATACTACCTTCGCTGATTTACAAAACTATTTATTAAGAAGCATTTAATTCATGAAGATTGTTGTAATTGGCACAGGCGGTGTAGGAGGATATTTTGGTGGCAGATTGGCCCTGGCCGGGAACGATGTTACCTTTGTGGCAAGAGGTCAACATTTGGATGCCATCCAACAAAACGGATTGCTTGTAAAAAGTATTGAGGGTGAATTTACCATCAAACCAGCCAAAGCAAGCAACAGTTACGAAGTGGTTGCCGGAGCCGATTTGGTATTAGTTTGCACCAAGGCATGGCAAGTGAAAGAAGTGGCCTATCACATTGCACCATTTTTGGAGCCTGAAACCATGGTAATGCCCATGCAAAATGGTGTTTTGGCCGTTGAAGAATTGGCCAAATTCGTCCCTCTACAAAACATTATTGGAGGATCGTGTCGAATATTTAGTTTAATTGAAAGCCCGGGCGTTATCCACCACAAAGGAATTGATCCAACCGTCGTATTCGGCGAACTCAATAATGAGCATACCGAAAGAACCACCTTATTAAAATACACCTTTGCATCAACTGGTTTAACAAATAGTTGGAGTGATGATATTCAAGCCGATTTGTGGAAGAAATTTCTGATGATTTGTTCCAGTGGTCTGCTGGCTGTAACCAATACAAACTACGGAGAGTTACGCACACTACCCGAAACAAAAAAAATGTTGGAAGAATTATATACTGAAATTTTCAACCTAAGCAAAGCAGCAGGCGTAAATCTTCCCGACAACATAGTAGCCAAAACCATGAAAGCCGTTGATGGATTTCCTGCTGAAGCCACTTCATCGCTCACCCGTGATGTGTGGGAAGGAAAGCCCTCCGAAATTGAATATCAAAACGGAACGGTTGTGAAACTTGGAGAACAATATGGAATTCCTACGCCGATGAATCGTTTTGTGTACCATTCAATTTTGCCCATGGAACTAAAAGCCAGAAACAAGCCCATTCAATAAGAATTATTAAGACCGAACAAAATGAAAATATACTTTTTAGTACTTGTGTTATTTTTTACTAAGCTGGCCGTTTCATCCAACTACTATGTGGCAAGCAATGGTTCCGATAGCAATAACGGCACAACACTTGAAACACCTTTCGCTTCAATTGCAACAGCGGTTTCAAAAGTGGCTGCCGGCGACTCCATATTGGTCAGAGGCGGAACTTACCAACATAATGTAACCATATACCTCAAAACATCAGGCACCGAAAGTGCCAACATTTACCTATTGGCCTATGCCGATGAAAAACCGGTTCTTGATTTCTCAGGCACTGCATTTGGTAAACGGGGCATGGCCCTTTCGGCAAACTATTGGACCATCAAAGGAATTGAAATGATGTATGCCGGCGACAATGCATTAAATATTTCAGGCAATTTCAACACCATTGAGTTTTGCAGTTTCCACGACAATAAAGATACCGGCTTGCAGCTGGGAGGTGGAGCTCACGATAATAACATCATCAATTGCGATTCCTATTTCAATGCCGACCCAACTGATTACGGCGATGCCGATGGTTTTGCTGCGAAACTAGACGTTGGCAGCAATAACTATTTTTACGGTTGCCGAGCCTGGTTCAATTGTGACGATGGATGGGACGGATACATGCGCGGCAACGATGACGTAAGCACCAAGCTTGAAAACTGTTGGACGTGGAGCAACGGCTATTTCAAAGATGGCACCGATGCAGGAAAAAGCGCCAACGGCAATGGTTTTAAAGTCGGGGGCAGCGATGACAAAATGCTCAAACATAATTTCACGCTCGTCAATTGTCTTTCGTTTTACAATAAGGCAAAAGGATTCGACCAGAACAACAATAAAGGCGACATCAAATGGTACAATTGTACGGCATATGGGAATAAAGGTGCTGACTACAGCATTTACCTGGCCCTTGCTGCCGGCAAAATTGCTGAAGTTAAAAATTGCGTTTTGTTTAACGGCACCCAAAGTTTAGCCAGCTTTGTTGTTCAGGAAACAAATAGCTGGAATGCCAATTTCACGGTTGATAAAAGCGATTTTTTAAGTGTGGATACCACAGGAATTTCAGGTCCAAGACAAGCTGATGGATCATTACCCGAAGTCGCATTTATGCACCTGACCGACAATAGTGATTTAGTTAATGCAGGTATCGATTTGGGTTTCCCTTTTTTAGGCGTTGCGCCCGATTTGGGGGCTTTTGAAACCACTGTTGAAACCGGCAATGGTATAAAACAGTTGAACAGCACTCACGGATTTGTGGCATTTCAAAGCAATTCTTCAACAATTACCATACGAATTGAGCTTGAAGTAGAAGGCTCCGCCGACTTATCGCTTTATAACTTATCGGGCCGATTGATCCTTAAAAACAATTCGACTGAACTAAAACAAGGATTAAACGAAATTTATATCCCGGTTGATTTGCTGAGCGGAATTTATCTTTTAAAGATGAACAATCACGACAAAAGTTATTCTACAAAAGTCATGATCCACTAACACAGCATCCAACAAGAATATGAATTGATTCAAATCAGCAATCATTCGAATTCGGATAAATACAAAACAGTAAATCGAATTTACCTTACACTGTAAAAACAGAAACTACGAACCTTTTTTTTTCCGAAACCATTATTGAAGGTCTTTCCAAAAATTGAAATTGCTACATTTGTTTCATGATCGATCCGGGTACAATTGAACGCATAATGGATGCTGCCGACATTGTCGAAACAATACAAGATTTCGTTGTATTGAAAAGGCGTGGCGTCAATTATTTGGGCAATTGTCCATTTCATAACGAAAAAACACCATCATTTACCGTTTCGCCCGGCAAACAAATTTACAAGTGCTTTGGCTGCGGAAAAGGCGGAGGGTCGGTCAATTTCATCATGGAGCATGAACACCTGACCTATGTAGAGTCCCTAAAATATCTGGCCAAAAAATTTCACATCGATGTCGTCGAAAAAGAAGAAGCTCCAGAGGAAGTGGAACAACGGAACCATCGTGAAAGTATGATGATTGTTTCCGGTTTTGCTCAGGAATACTTCTCTAATTTTTTGATGAATGAACCCGAAGGCCGCAACATTGGTTTAAGTTACTTTAGGGAACGTGGTTTCCGCGATGATATTATCAATAAATTCCAATTGGGTTTTTGTCCCAATACAAAAGATTTGTTCACCCGCGAAGCACAGAAGAACGGGTATAAAATGGAATTTCTGGAAAGCACCGGTTTAACCATTAAGCGCGAAGATTGGGTGCGCGATCGTTTCTCAGGACGCGTGATTTTTCCATTTCATAATCTTGCCGGACGTGTGATTGCTTTTGGTGGTCGAATATTAGTCACCGACCCCAAAGCGGCCAAGTACCTAAATTCACCCGAATCGGAAATTTACCACAAAAGCAAAGTGCTTTACGGTATTTATTATGCCAAAAATTCCATTACCCGAAACGATAAATGTTTTTTGGTGGAAGGCTATACCGATGTACTTTCGATGCATCAGTCGGGAATTGAAAACGTTGTGGCCTCATCAGGTACTTCGTTAACCACCGATCAAATTCGCTTAATTAAACGTTTCACTTCCAATATCACCATTATATACGATGGTGACCAGGCGGGAATAAAAGCTTCCATCAGAGGGATCGATATGGTGCTGGAGGAAGGCATTAATGTTAAAGTAGTGCCCTTACCCGATGGCGAAGATCCAGATTCTTTTGCCCGTTCCATGAGCTCAACTCAATTGTTGGAATACATTGCCGAAAATGAAACCGATTTTATTCGTTTTAAAACCCAACTATTGTTGAACGAAACGAAGAACGACCCGGTGGCAAAAGCACGGCTGATCAATGATATTGTGAAATCTATTGCCGTAATTCCCGATAACATTACCCGAACCGTATACATTAAAGAATGCAGCAATATGCTCGAAGTAGCCGAAGATATTTTGTACACCGAAGTGCGCAAAATAAAATTCAAAGTTACCGAAGAACAAATTGTGCGCGAAAAACGGGAAGCCATTCGCGAAGCTTCACAGACCAATCCAACTCAACTGCCTCAGATTAAAGCGGCAGTTAATCCTTGTGCCATCGAAGAAAAGGCGCTTCTTCGGATCATGCTTCGTTACTTTAATCACGATTTATTTAAAGTTGAAGAAGAAGGTACTGCTGTAGAGCGTATGATTAAAGTTGGAGAATATGTCCTGGCTGAATTGGAGGCCGATTCATTGAGCTCGGTTGATCCGGTAACGCAGAAAATATTGGATGAATTTAAGCAATTCCAAAACGAGGAAAATTTTAATCCCGAACGCTATTTCGTTCAACACGAAGACAGCGAAATCAGTAGCATGGTGAGTGGTTTGTTGGTTGACAAACACGTTGAAAGTGCCATATGGAGAAGAAAAGGCGCCTTTGTTGAGGATGAAGATGAAATTCTTTTCCTTATCGTCCCCAAGTTGATTGAAGAATATAAATTACGGCATGTAAAATTGATGATTACCGAACTCATGAATAAAATATCTGACATCGGGAACGGTGATTTCGATAAAATAATAGAGTTTCAAACCATCATTACCAATTTGAAAAAAGTAGAAAAAGAACTTTCTTCAAAGCTGGGAAAACGTGCCATAACATCATAATTTATGAGAACTTATTTTATTGAAGATCAAACAGAAATAGATGCAATTATTCAGGAATGTTCTACCTGTTATTTAGGCTTGAGTGATTTGGAAAATCAG
Source organism: Prolixibacteraceae bacterium (assembly GCA_041821245.1). Taxonomy (GTDB): domain Bacteria; phylum Bacteroidota; class Bacteroidia; order Bacteroidales; family Prolixibacteraceae; genus Roseimarinus. The sequence continues at coordinate 1,527 of JBGUEP010000051.1, read as the reverse complement.
CCTTACGTAATTCCAATGAATTTTGGTTATGCCGATGGAATCATTTATCTGCATTCAGGTCAGGAAGGCCGCAAATGGGAAATTATGAAAGTAAATCCGAAGGCCTGTGTTACTTTTTTATTGGGTGAAGAATTGGTCTATCAAGACGAACACGTAGCTTGTAGTTGGAGAGTGAAATCAAAAACCGTTATGGCTGAGGGTAAAATAGAATTTATTGAAGATTTTGATGAAAAGCTTAGAATTCTACATTTACTGATGGCGAATTACAGCGACAAAGAATTTACGTTTAACGCGCCTGCCGTTCGGAATGTTGGCGTATACAAATTGAATATTGAACGCATTCACGCCAAAGAATTTGGGGCCAAAACTCTTACCCCCTGGAACAGTTAAATAAGGTATTTTGGAAAAAGAATCACGTAACATATTAGTTACCGGAGCTACCGGAATGCTGGGAGCTCGCATTGTTTTCGATTTGCTAAACAATGGCGATCGGGTAAAGGCCATTTACCGAACCAAGTCGAGGATTGATCAATTTAAGAAAAACATCAGTTTTTATACCAAAGAGCTTGTTGAACTGGCATCGTTGGTCGAATGGGTTGAAGCCGATGTGTTAGACTATGGCAGCATTTGCGATGCTGTTGAAGGTGTCGATTTGGTCATCCATTCGGCGGCAATGGTTTCCTTTCATTCCGACGATCAGGCTGCCATGTATGACATTAACATTCAGGGGACGGCCAATATAGTGAATGCCTGCCTGTTGAAAGGAGTAAAGAAAATCTGTCATGTAAGTTCAATCGCTGCCTTGGGAAAAGAGGAAGAAGGGGCTACCATCGATGAGGAAAGCACATGGATTCCGGAGCAAAAACATTCGGGGTATCAAATCAGTAAATTCCATTCCGAAATGGAAATATGGAGAGGTATTAATGAAGGACTAGAGGCGGTGATCGTCAATCCGTCGGTCATTCTTGGTCCGGGTGAATGGCATGCGGGAAGTCCTGCCTTCTTTAACAACATCTACAAAGGGATGAAATTTTACCCACAAGGTGGCACCGGATTCGTTGATGTAAGAGATGTTTCTGCTGCAATAATAAGTCTAACTGATAAGGAAAATTGGAAAGCAGCCATACAGAAAAGGTTTTTGTTGAATGCCGAGAACCTGGCCTATCAAAATGTTTTTCACCTGATTGCCAATGCACTGATGGTGAAAGCTCCAAATATTGCCGCCAACAAATACCTGTTGGCTCTGGCATGGAGAGCAGCCTGGATCGGTGGTAAACTTAGCGGGAAAAAACCATTAATCACACGCGGCAGTGTTGGGAATGCTTCCAAAATGCAGCGCTTTAACGGGACTAAAATCACACTTGAATTTGGATTTACCTATCGTCCGATGGAAAAATCAATTGCCGAAATCGGCCAAATGTATTTGAACGATGATAAATAAAAAAGTAATTGGTCACAAGGTGTAAATGACAGGAGCCTGGAGGGCTCAAATATGAATAGGCCCGGGTTTCAACCCGGGTATGAATT
>JBGUEP010000050.1:0-43014 GCA_041821245.1 Prolixibacteraceae bacterium | reverse complement strand
CAAGTGTAGGTGAAGGAATGAGCAAATTGTGGTGAGGAACGAGCCGCTTTTGAGAATGAGTAAGCCTACTCTTGCATCTTGCTGATATTTTCAATTTGCTATGGGGTTAAGTTTTGTTTGAGTTTTTGGAAAAGTGAGGCATGAACGGTTCCAAAAACCTCAAAGTAAACGGTTTGAAATACTGTGGTTCGCATCCGTTTCTTATGGGTTGAGGAATTTACCTTGAGGTGAAAGCCAGCGGCGCAATGGGAGGCTTTTACACCAAGGTGAATGAGGAGACCCAGGTCAATGGTAGCCCGCGAGTGCTATTTGACATAATGCCCTTATAAGACAAAAGAAAAGGCTTCTGGTTAATCGCAATTTGCTTCTGGCTGTTAGCTGTATAAATAATCGAATGGCTGTGCCACTTTTGTTTTATAAGAAGGGATTATGTTATAATAGCAGTCCAGAGTAGCTTCTATAATAACTGCTCAATTTGATACCAGTAGAAAAATGCCTCCGGATTGCTCTTTTTTAATTTGTTCAGTTTTGAATGAAGTGCTGCTCCAATCGTCCAATTTTCAATTTCATTTGGAGAATTGAAATGCTGAATTTCGGTTGATCCTGCTTTAATCAATATGGACAGATAGGCTGTTTTTGATGCATGCGTGATTGCTTTCTCTATATGGTAACTCTCGGAATAAATGAACCCTGTTATTCTCCGAATACCTTCTTGTAACTCTTTGAAATTTCCCTTTCCGATGATTCCCCTGGTAGCAATACATAGGGAAGTTTGAAAAATATCTTCCAAAACATCATTAATGCTTAATGCTTTTTCAGGTCTGTAATCAATTTCAGTTAATGCGATTTTTTCAAATGTATTTTTCAGCACATCAATTTGGGCTACATGATCAACAAGATTTCCCAGGTCATAAAGTTGTTTGATGATCTCCATGCTCATGCTGTCCGCTCCTTTCCAATAAGGTATTCCGGTTGTATTCGGAGCAAATGCTGTCAATTTATCTGCTGTGATATCTTCAAATGAAGGAATATTGACCAATAATGGTTGGTCCAATTGGGGTAAGAAAACAGAACGTATTTCATGTTGTTCAATGCTCTGATATTGTATATTTTCAAAAAGGATATCCAGCAGGACGAATTCTTCATTCTCCCGGGTTTGATGTAAAGGAGTGTAGAAAAATTTGTAGTGCGTTTTTTCGATTTGAGTATGGGCTATTCTATCCTGCTTTTCTTTTCTGATAAAACCTTGTTGTGCGGCAACATTATCAAGCAATTGATCAAGGTTGTTGAGTTTAACTTCGATGATAATATCGATGTCAATAGATAGACGTTTGTCTGAATTTAAAAGCAGCATTAATGCTGTACCACCTTTAAAAACAAACGGTATGTTTTGCTTTACCAGTCCTTCAAGCAGCAATAATGCCCGAATCACCTTTTCAACCAGAATTTTATCGGCATTTCGATTGGCTTTTGAGACTGTTTCTATCCAACTACGGTTTATCTTTATTTGGTCTATCATTTTCTATAAATTGGCAGAACTGTGTTTTTATTGCCGATTATTGGAAATTGTTTCAAGGTATTTTAAAATCTCTTGCTTCTTATTTCTTCGTTGGCCATATCTCAATAAACGATCCTTATTTATTGAATATTTTCTAAATGCTTCCTCGTAAATAGTTCTCATTTCGGCTCCTTGTTGAGCTGAAAAAATAGCATTATCGCAGAAAACATCAACCAATATTTTTTCCAATGTTGTTGTAGAAAACTGCTCTATTTCCTGAACAGGAGCCTCTGTAACCAATGATTTAATAATTATTGTTTTGCCATTGGACGGAAGATATTTCTCCAGAATCTCTTCTGATGGTTCAGCAAAAGCTTGGAATTGTTGATCTTTAAGAAAATAAAATACGGATTGGATGGCCTCTTTTTCGACTTCAACCAGCGTGAGAAAACGACCAGGCTGGTGCTGCATAAATTCATTAAGCAAGGAAGTATTCCAAATGCAACTGTTTAAAAAAGGAAATTCTCTTTTAATTTTTTTAGCTAACGATTTTAACTGGCTACTAATCTCGGGCATGTAATTGTTAGCTGTTCCAAAGATAAATTTCCCCTTTCCGATCCTAATCATTCTTCCTTCCTTTACCAAGGAATAAATTCTCCAGTTCACCGTACTATTCGGTATTTCAGGTTCAAATTTCCGGTATGCCGCCCTGATGTCCGTCGTGGCAAAGGTCTTCTTTTCCTTTAATTCGGAAATTAATTCATTAATATGTTGTATATCTGCTTTGATCGTCATTGATGTTTATTCTGCAAAGATAAACTATAAATCGGCAGTAATGCAAGTTTACTGCCGATAATTTGATTTTATAGAATTGTGGTGCCCACTAAAAGCTTGGATTATAAACCACTGGTTAATATAGGGAGGCGGAATAGCGTTAGCCGACGGATGTTTCAAAATCGATGGCAGTAAAGTTAAGCATGGTTGTTTTAGTTTGTGTTTACTTAAAGAAATCTCTTTTATCAGTAGCAAGTATTAGTTTATTGAATTTTCCTTTAACAAATCGGATACGGTAAGCTTTTACTGCAATTGGAAATGCCTTTTCTGTATCGGATGTGAGCGTAATTTGATGATCAGCTGTTTTTTCAAAGTTGACCTTTCCTTCGGCAATTTTGTTTAAGCTGGCCTCAGTAGTGGTATCGATGGTGCGATCACTTTCAATAACAAAGTTTAGGTTTTTGGCAAAGACCACCCCGGCAATCACAAACAAATTATTCCGATTAAGCTCTCTGATCAAGGATGGAATTAAGCTATGGCTGTCAATAGAGAAAAGATATTTTTCCAGTTCAAACTGACCAATTTCTTTGGTGTACGAATTGTTATAGGATACAGTAACGCTTTTCCCTCCTTTGATGTGAGCATCAATGTTGGCATTTGCAATTTTGAATTGTAGCAGGGCATTTTTTACAAAGTCCATTCCTGCCGAGAAATCAAATTCCTCTTTGTCGCTTGAATTGATTGATAAAGCAGTGCTTTCAAAAGGTGCTGCACTGAAGTCTTGACCAAACACATTCCTGATTGATGGATCGTACAAAGCAATTCTGTCTAGATCCCGTTTAATCCATAATTGTAGCAAGTCTTGGTTTCTTTTTGGGCCTTCAATCAGGTCGTAATTTTGTTTTTGAAGCGTTTTTTTGAGTGACATGGTTATATTTTTAGTTTATTCTCCCACACATTAAAATGAGTTCCGTTGTAAACAGCCAACCAAATCAATCTTTTTGGTCTTGAGCAGGCAACATATACAATTCGAATTTCTTCCTCATCTTTTTTCATCGACTCTTCTGATGTTTTTGCTGTATAATTCTTTTCTAATATTGTTTTATAATCACTGTTTGCACTTCTCTTTTTTAAGTATAAAAGAATTGCATCGTATGTACTTCCTTTTACTGAATGAACTGTATCAATATGACATTCGTTGTGCGTTATATTTTCTGGTTTGATAAAGAATTGATTTATTGAAACTCGACTTTGGGCTGATTTAATTTTTATTTTATAATCATAAAATTGGTTAAATTGCTTATGCCAATTTAGTAATGTATTGTCCTTTGTTGAAGGTAGATTCTGTAAGAACTCAAAAACCTCATTTCGAAATTTCCTAAATCCAGTGTCATTAATTCGTTTTTTAATGAACTGATTTGTGACATACTTTATTTCTGGATTTTGCAATTTTAAAAAGCCTTTCTCAACTAATTTATATCCTTCTTTGTAATCTCCTTCATCAATTAAGAACTTCCCATGTACAATGTCACGAACAAAATAATATCCTTTTTCCCATGGTTGATTTTCTACAGAAATACTAGTTTGAGGTTTTTCAAAAAACTGTTCACCAAAAGAACTACCTCGATACACAATCGCGATAGAATTGTCCTCAATATCTTTAGACTTACATTCTGCTAAAAATTTCTTTTTAATATTTAAAATGGTTTCTTGATCCTCATTATGACCAATGATTTTGGGCATATCCTTATTATTTCTAAACTCTGAAATTGAGTTCATATCTCCATCATAAAAATTGTTTAGCAAATCACATATATTTTGTGAACTTCTTCTGTTCTCATTTAAAACAATATGATGCCATTTTTGATTCTTATATTTTCCCATAAATAAAGATGAATCAGCTGTGTTCCATTCAAATATTGCTTGGTCAGGATCACCAATCAACATCACCTCATTTACGTTGGAACTAATTAATTCATCCAAAATGGCCATTTGCAATTCAGTTGTATCCTGTGCTTCATCAACAATAATAACGGGGAAGCGTCTCGAAAGATTCTTTGTTATCTGGGGATATTCTTTTAAAAGCCTATACGCTATGTAAATAGCATCTGACTGATTTGCCTTTCCTTGAGAAAAATGAAAATATTTTCGATCAATAATTTCATTCAGTTCTTTTCGATAATTTCCATCTTGATTTTTATATTTTTTCCATGAGAATCGAAATTCCATCTCATGTGCTAATGGAAATGGTTCATCATTTAACCCGAATGAAACTTTGTCGAAATAATAATTGGGATCATTAATCTCATTCTTTTTTTTCTGATTATTCCATCGTGTAATTGAAGAATCATAATCAAACCATTTGTTATACTCAGTGCCTACAATCTCAGGCCGATGGTCACAATTCATCCAAAGATGTCCATATGGAAGAAAAATATAATTATTTATAAAGCTATCGAATGTTCCAATAAAATGAGGATAATCTAAATTTGAGATATTACAATTTTCTTTTAAATAACCCTTTATTTCTTCACAGGCTATGTTGGTGAATGACAGTACCACTATACCTTCATGACGATATTCCTTCTTATTTAGAAGCTTTTCTAATCTTGCTGTAACAGAATATGTTTTTCCACTTCCAGGGCATGCTTTAACTATGATCTTGGAATAAGTGCAATCAACAATTTCCTTCTGCTTTTCCGTAAGTGTATTGTACATTCTCTTTGTTTATTTTTCGGTAACCCAACTAATTGCATCTGAAATGTATTGTGGAACTTTGAATTTCATTTTTTTCAAGTCTATTTCTTCGTTTTTAGAATCCCTACCTAATATATCTCTCAATTCCAACGCAAACTCACCTTTATCCTGATTGGATTTAAGTTTCTTCATTAAAGTTCCAGCATCAAAATCACCTTTTAATTTGGCACTTCCTTTATGAAGAAATCTATATATGATCTGCATAATTTTTTTGTTGTCTTCACTGTTTTCAAAAAGATCATGCTCCAATGTATTAGCAGATAATACAACCTTTAAATTTTTTCCATTAAGTCCTTGAGCTTTTTTTGCTCTTGCTGATATCACTCCGTTTTTAGGATCACTATCTGTTATTAATGTGCATTTTGATTTTAATCTTTTTTCAGCAGATTTATTGTTAAAAAGTTTGGCAAAATGTTCAAAAGCAACGCCACCAACATTTACTATTTCAATTCCTTCTTTATCCAAGTCAACCGGAACATCCAAACAATATTTTGATAACACAGGCAGTAAAATTGCTTCTGCAATACCCTCAACTAATATTACACCGTTTGCGAAGAACAACTGAGACTTTGTTGTATCTAAGAACTTTCGTAGATGCTTCCTGTTTTTTGTACTAAAATCATTTTCATCCAGTTGAGAGAAAGAAAATGGATGAAATCTATCCTTTTTTCGTTGCAATATGGTGATATTCTGAAAAGATGATTTAGCCGTAATTGTTGGAGAGTGTGATGTAATAAAAATCTGTAACCCCGAATCTTTCAGTTTATTTAAATAGTTAAAGAAGGTATTTTGAAATTGTGGATGTAAGTGTGCTTCTGGTTCTTCAACTAATAATGCATTGTAGATTTGCAAATCAGCATCTTCGCATCGATTCAAAAGGTCTCCAAGTACAACAGATGTATAAATAAGATTATTTTCTCCCAGTCCATTTTGAAATATCTCAAAATATTCCTGTTCTCCCTTGGGTTCCTTAAATACAGGCCTTTTTAATTCAACTCCGCGAATTACATCTGAGTATTTTCTACCCTTATAATTCATTTTTATTTCAGGGTATTTATTGGAGATACCTGTTCCTTTTAGATGAGTATTAACTTTATCATTGGCATATCTCAAAATGTGACTCCAGTTCTTTTGAGTATCCTCAAAAACCGAATAAAGATCTGATGCCATTTTTTGTTTTATTTCACTATTTAAAGTTTCGGTATCATCACCTTTTTTAAAGGACGTTAATTCATTAAAAAGTTGTGCCGTCTTATTATTATATGAATATGGTTTTAAGGCATTAACAGCATCTCTAAGTGGATCCAAGTATGTGAAAAAGATTTCTTGTAATGCTTCATAAGGAATCTGTTGATTTTCATTATCACCACCCCAAACTTCTCGTTTAAAGTATTTTTGTTTTCCTCTATCAACCCAAATATATTTTAAATGCAATTAGATTGTTTCTTTCTTTGTTTTTTTATCAATAGATATAAAATCATAGAAACATTGTTTTTCAAGAGGATTTTCTTCTATTTCGAATTCTAAATCAAATTGTATTTTAGTGCAACGATCGTTATAATCATTAACATTCAAGTGTAAGTCGGTATCTTTGACTTGAATAGTACTTTCTGGTTTTCCATATCCAAGACAAATTCTAAGTGCATCTATAATTGTAGATTTTCCGGAATTATTTTCACCGATAAGAATATTCACTCCTTTATTAAAAGGAATGGACATTTTCTTTATTCCTCTGAAATTTTGAATTGTGAGTTTTGATAAGTACATAAAATTTGAGTTCTTAATTTTTCATTCTCTTTAAGCATCTTTCAAGTTTCTTCCCTGCGATCACCTCAAAATCATCCTGAAAAACTTCCCTGAAATCGGCATAGTATCGCTCCATGGTGGAGCCAAAAAGCTGGGACTGGAAGAAATCGGAGATGTATAGGAACTGCTTCAAATTCCTATTGAAGACCGGAATGATTTGATCAAGAACAAGTTCTCGAACCAGTACATTTTTGTTGAAAACGTGGCAGTCGATGTTGTAGTGGGTCATTGGTTTTAATGTTTAGTTATCAAGGTGTAGTGGTTAATTTGTTTTGCTATAAAATTAACAATAATATGCGAACATGATACTGTTAATCAGCCCAAAATAAGTGTTGTTGAAAACAAAGAACGATGGATTTATGTATGGCGGAGCGTAAAATCGTCGGTGTTGACAAAATACGGGGCAGTAATTTTCAATAATGCTTTTCCCTTTTTGAAATAACGATTCCATATTGACTGCCGCAAATCATAATAACTTAAATAGTTCTTGCTTTGCCCGAATTTTTCTTATTAATTTGAGACTAAACCTGCTTATTCAACTAAATGATAAACTCGGATCTTCTATTAATCGAGAAATTGAAGAACGGCGACAACGAAGCATTTGATACGTTGTTTCGGGAATATTATGCAAAATTGGTTTGTTTCGCGCAAAATTTCTCAATCGACCAGGATGATGCTAAAGGAATTGTACAGGAGCTATTTATCAAACTTTGGGAGCGCCGCAAGCAGTTATCGGTAAAATCTTCACTTAAGTCTTATCTCTATCAATCAGTAAGAAATGCCTGTATCAACTACCTAAATCATCAGAAAGTTGAGGTAAAAAGACAAGCAAGAATCCAACTTCCAACAAAAATTGAATTTATTGACCAAATAGAAACAAGCGAGTTGGAACATGAGATATACCAAATCATAGAATCACTCCCGGTGCAGTGTAAGAAAATTTTTATACTCAGCAGATTTGAAGATCTTAAATATTCGGAAATTGGCGAAAAATTGGGAATATCGCCTCGAACTGTTGAGGTTCAAATTGGACGGGCTTTGAAAATATTAAAGAACAAGCTCAAAGATCATTTCGTTATTATATTAATAATCATTTCATTAGAAACTTTATTCGTTTTTCTCTAAAAAAAACGATGCGTATTGTATGGGTGCCAGATTAAAATTTTGTCTTACTAGTGAAGTTCAAGATGAATTTTAACGAATCCCAATATTATCTAAAAACTTCAAAAATTAATTATTGTAGCAAAAATGGAAATTTCAACTATTAATTGGGAATTAATTGGCAAAAAACTAACGGGTGAAATTACGGAGGAAGAGTTCCGAGAATTTCAAGATTGGTTAAATAGCTCTAGTAACAACCAATTGTTGTTTCAAAAAATAACATCTATATGGGAGAAGTCAATTGCTGGAAACAAATTTCAAAGTATTGATGTTGAAGCCGATTTAGAGAAAGTTAAGAATGAACTACGCACCAGGCAGTATGGTACATATATCCAATTGGAAAACTCATCACAAAGAAGATCATTTCTAATAAGCAAAGCTTTTAAAGTTGCTGCATCCATTATTATTTTGTTAGGATTAAGCATTGGAGCGACATATTATTTTAAAGCGAATGAATACATGCCCTACAGTTCATACGTTGTTAATACACCCAATGGGGCTAAATCTAACATCATTTTACCTGATAGCACTCGCATATGGCTGAATTCAGGAAGTAAAATAACTTACGAAGCTGATTTCAGTAAAAATCGCAAAGTTTATCTGGAAGGCGAAGCCTATTTCGATGTCACCAAAAATCCCAAAAATCCATTCGTGGTTGAAACGTCTAAACTAAATATAACTGTATTGGGAACTGCATTTGATGTAAAAGCCTATTCTGACGAAAATACCATTGAAGCAACACTGGTAAGGGGATCCGTTGCCATCTCAGGAAAGAATTATTCGAAAAAAGCGAAACGAGTATTACTAGAGCCGAATCAGAAATTCACTTATTATATCGACGAAAATAAATCGCTACTTTCAAAGGAGGTCGATACCCAGCTATATACAGCATGGAAAGATAATAAGCTGATCTTTAAAAATGAAGAAATGAAAAACCTTAAAACTGTACTTGAAAGATGGTACGGTATGGACATTGAGTTTATAGATCCTGACCTTGGAAATTATCACTATACCGGAACTATTGAAAATGAAACAATTAACCAGGTTCTTGAAATATTAAAAATTACCATGCCCATACATTACGAGATAACACACAGGAAAGTGATCATAGGACTAAACAACTAACAAAACTTAACTAATTAAATCTATTAAAAGAACTCAAATCAATATTTTGCTATGATCACTAACTAAATCTTTTTATCAAAAAAAAATCGGAAAACGCTACAACATTTTCCGACTAAGATGTAAATAATCAAAGTTTCGCCCGCGAAGAAGAGACTTTGAAAGTATTAATCAATCTCAATTAACAAATTTATGAAAAATGAATTGAAAGTATTGCTCTTTGGTTATAAAAAAAGAGCATTCAGAAAAATTTTCCTAATTATGAGATTAACTGTTTTACTAGTTCTACTCGGCATATTGAACGTTTCGGGATCAGTCTATTCTCAAAATTTCAAAATGACCTTATCGATTGAAAACAGTTCAACCCAGGAGGTATTTGACAAAATTGAATCGATAAGCGATTTCAAATTCTTCTATCAAAACGAACAAATCGATCAGGATATGCGGTTTGATATCGACTTTGAGAACGAACGAGTAGAAGATATTCTGGATGAGGTTTTGCGTGATACCGACTTACAGTATCAGGTGATGGACGATAATCTTATTGTTATATCATTAAAAGAAGGAGCTGAAAAACAAACGGAAGAAAAAAAGTCCATTGAAGGTGCCGTAATTGATAAGAAAACCGGCGAACCAATTCCAGGAGTCAATGTAATTATCCAGGGTACCTGGAATGGAACAACAACCGATTTTGATGGAAAATTTAAATTCGGGAATGTTAATCCGGGCGTTACATTGATGTTTTCGTTCATTGGATATGCGAGTCAATGGGTAAAGGTTGAAAATGTCAATCCGATATTAGTTAAACTTGCACAAGACAGCAAATCGCTTGAAGAAGTTGTGGTTGTAGGTTATGGTGAAATAAGGAAGAAAGACCTTACAGGATCTGTATCTCAAGTTTTTGCAGACGACTTAAATGATATGCCTGTTGCTCGGATTGATCAAGCGCTTCAAGGAAAAATGGCTGGAGTTAGCATTCAACAATCCACCGGTCAGCCAGGGGAATCTCCTATAATAAGGATCCGTGGAGTTGGATCATTAAGTGCTGGAAACAATCCTCTATATGTTGTTGATGGATATCCGATAACAGGCGACTTGAGGGATATTAACCCAAACGACATCGAAACCATCGAAGTGCTTAAAGACGCTTCTGCATGTGCGATATACGGCTCCCGGGGTTCTAACGGAGTTATCCTTATTACAACTCGTTTAGGAAAAAAAGGAGAACAAAAATTAAGCTTTAACATGTACACCGGTTTTCAAAAAGTACTGAACAAAGTTGATGCGCTTAACGCAGAAGAATACTCCATCATTGCCAAGGAAATGCACGACAATGCTTGGCTGGACTATGCCTATACCAATGGAATTCAGGCTAGTGCTAATGACCCAAACGATGTAAGACTGAAGGTAGACGGAACTCCGGATGATAAGTTTATTTACGATCCGAACAATTACCAGCCTATTGAAGGAAGATACATTGACACCGATTGGCAGGATGAAATTTTCGAAACAGCACCCATTAAAAGCTACCAGCTTTCAGCAAGTGGTGGAAATGAAAAAACACGATACATGATTTCAGCTGGCTACATGAGCCAGGATGGTGTTGTGATGTCTACGGATTATGAAAGATATACGGCACGTACGAACATTGTTACTAAAATCACAGATAAAATTACTGCCGGCCTTCAATTGGCACCTTCATTCTCAAGTCAACACACCATTCGAATGGATGGTATCAGGGGGCCGGTATTGCGTTCTATTTATTCTGTTCCCAGCTTCCCGGTAAAATGGGACGACGGAACATGGGCTCAAAGTGCTTCGTATGGCTACAACGCAACTATTGCTAATCAACCCGTTAGTTCACTTATGGGTCGTACCGATAAAAATGAGTTGTTTAGTATTTTAGGAAATTTGTATTTAGAAATTGAAATTTTAAAAAATCTCAAGTTTAAATCCACTGCAGGAGCTGATATCTGGAGTAAAAAAAGGCACATGTATGAAGCCGATTATGCCGTATGGAAAGATGGTGATGTAGGTGGAGCTGAATACAACACTTATTTCAATCGTAACTGGCTGAACGAAAATACGCTGAATTACAACCTGGATATTGGTGAAAAACACCGGTTAAACGCCTTGGCTGGTTACACTTTGCAGAAAAACTACTACGAATGGTCGAACATGAGTGCAAATAACTTCCCGAATGACGATGTACAAACATTAAATGCAGGTAAAGTTTACGGAGGAAGCCAAAGCATCTCTGAATGGTCAATGATCTCTTATCTTGCAAGAGTCAACTACTCCTATAACGATAAATACCTGTTAACGGCTAGTATACGTCGTGATGGATCTTCTCGATTTGGGCTCAATACCAAGTGGGGTGTATTCCCATCTACATCCATGGCATGGAGAATTTCCGAAGAAAGTTTCCTGAAGGAGAAAGACTGGCTGTCAGACATGAAGATCAGAGTTGGTTATGGCGAGACCGGGAATAATGCTATTGGCGATTATGCTGCACAAGGAACAATTGGTACCGGCCGGGACTATATTTTTGGAGGACAAATAACACCTGGATTATCGCCCAACGGCATCAGTAATTATGGTTTGAAATGGGAAAAAACTCAGCAATTCAATACCGGAATTAATGTGAGCATTATCGATAGTCGGTTCAACTTTTCATTAGACTATTACAGTAGTAAAACCAAAGATTTATTGTTGAATGTTCCTATTCCTACAATTACCGGCTATTCACGAGCTTTGGTAAATATTGGACAGGTTAGCAATAAAGGGTGGGAATTTGAAATGCATACGGTAAACATTGAAGGCGACTTCACATGGACTACTGACTTCAATATTTCACAAAACAGAAATAAAGTTTTGAAACTTGGCCCAGCAGGGGATCCGATTCTTGGAGGACATGGCTCTTCGAACATTACACAAATTGGAAGCCCGGTTGGTCTGTTTTATGGCTATGATCAAATAGGGGTATGGAATTCTTGGGAGGAAATAGCAGCTAATCCTCACTTTGCTTCTGCTCACCCCGGCGACGCACGGATGCGAGATGTGAATGGAGATACTGAGATCAATGCCAAGGATATGACCGATATTGGAAGTTGGGAACCCGATTTTACCTATGGAATGACCAATACCTTTAGGTATAAGAATATTGATTTTAGTCTGGTATTTGCCGGATCGCAAGGAAACGAGATTTATAATTTAGCCATGCGTTATTACGGAGTTGGAAGCGACGGTAATAGTGTTAAAAAAGTGCTTGGCCGTTGGCAATCGGCTGAAAACACTGGAGATGGAATGACTCCTCGTGTTCATATTGCCGCTACCGGTTTAAGTCGTGACTATTCTTCACGTTGGGTTGAAGATGGATCTTATCTGCTGATTCAGAATATCACGATCGGATATACTTTACCCACCAAATTAATCAATAAGCTCTATTTTAAGTCCTGCAGGCTGTATGCCAGTGCCCAAAATCCAAAAATGTTTACCAATTATTCATTTTATAATCCAATGATGGATGCTGACAATGGCAATCCATTAGGACCTGGTGTTGATTTCGGCGCATTTCCATTATCACAGGTTTATTCTTTTGGGCTTAACGTAACTTTCTAATAAGTTTAATTTGAATTTAATTCATTCTTAAATCCATTGAAAATGAAAAAATTAATATACATCATCTTAGTAAGTGTTTTTTGGGTTTCCTGTTCAGAGGATTTCCTCAACCTGGCTCCTGTTTCAGATTTCGCAGATGGTGACTTTTATAACACTGAAGAAGATATCACACAGGCCTTAACTGCTGCCTACGATAACCTACAAGGCGTATATGGCCCTGGAGAGAACAATTACAATTTAAGTGAGTTAAGATCAGACAATGTTTACGCTCCAGCCAGCGTTGGACACGATGAAAACACCTACAACATTGACCTGTTCATGGTTAATTCAACAAATGATTTTACAGAAAAGAACTGGGACAAGTGTTACCATGGCATTTATCGCTGTAATGTTGTTCTTGATCGTATTGGCGACATTGAAATGAGCGACAATCTGAAAAATCAATACATTGGTGAAGCGCTAACTTTACGGGCTATTCAGTATTTCAGACTGGTAAGACTGTTTGGCGATCTTCCGTTCCTGACTACTTTCTTATCAATTGAAGATTCCTATGAAATGAGCAGAACAAAAGCTGCCGACATTCTTGCACAACTTATTGTTGACCTGGAAACTGCTTCCGAAAAATTACCCGAAAGTTATGAGAATAGCAATAAAGGACGAGTAACAAAGGGTGCTGCTCAGGGGCTGTTGGGAAAGATTTTAGTTTATTCAAAAGAGTATTCTGCAGCAAAAGATGCACTTGGGAAAGTTATCAGTTCAGGCAACTACAAGTTATTATCTGATTTGGTAAAAGTTTATAGTTCTACCAATAAAAACAATGAAGAAATTCTGTTTTCAGTCCAATATAGCGATGACAAAGCGGAAGCGGAATTCTTCACACCACGACTTTATCCCAAAGGAGGTGGTACCTATGAAGATAAAGCTACGGGTAAAACGGTCACTTTTCCCAAAGGCGGTGCCGGCTATTGTGTGCCAACAAAAGAACTCATCAATGCGTTTGAACCAGGTGATAAACGAAAGGATTACGGTTTGCAATTAGCGTTTACGAATTCGACTGGTCAATACATCGAGGTGCCCTTCATATCCAAATTTAGACATGAATATGCATCAGGAATGGTTTCAGGTGCGAATTGGCCAATACTCCGTTATGCCGAAGTTTTACTTTTATATGCCGAGGCACTTAATGAGACAGGCGATCTTCAGGGGGCCATTGACAACTTGAATAAAGTCAGGTCAAGAGCAGGATTGGCCAACTTATCTTCTTCCAACATTGGCAATCAAGCGGCTTGTCGTGAGGCCATCTATAAAGAAAGAAGAGTTGAGCTAATGATGGAAGGTGATCGCTGGTTTGACCTGGTGAGAACCGGAAAAGCCATCGAAACAATGGCTGTGCAGGGATTCAAGATTGATGATCATCAATTGATTTATCCTTTACCACAGAGTGCCATTGATGTAACCAATAACTTCTTAGAGCAAAATCCCGGATATTAAAAGTTTTAGGTTAATGTGACAGATACACTAAAGGTGAAGGCTCCCTGTGGTTTTATTATCACTCAATGATTTTCATTGACAACTACTAAAATCACGGGGGCATCTGTCACCTTTTCGGTAATGTCCCAAAGTAAACCTAACCGTTTAAGAACTGAACCAATAGTGGTTCAGGGGGATTGCTTTACCCAAAATGTGCATTCTTTACTAATCACTTTCATGTAACATTCTTATGATTCAGAAAATAATTACCGTTGTTTTCCTTGTTCTCATGTGTCCTGGATTTGCTCATGCGCAAATTGACGAACACGCTAAAAAACAACAACTTAATAAAAATAGATCAGAAAAAGAAGTTTGGTTGCAAGATGCCGGCTTTGGAATGTTTATTCATATTGGCGTTGATTGTCAATTAGGGATTGTTATTAGTCATTCCCTTGTTGGAGCATCTGAAGCGTATGTAAACAGGTATTATAGCGAATTGCCCAAAACTTTCGATCCAAAGAATTTTGCTCCTGAAGAAATTGCCTCCTTAGCAAAACTGGCAGGGATGAAATATGTGGTGTTTACCACTAAACACCATTCAGGATTTTGCATGTGGGATACCAAAACAACTCCCCTCAACATCACAAATACGCCTTACAAAAAGGATTTACTACATGAGTATGTTGATGCAGTTCGAAAAGTGGGCTTAAAAGTAGGCTTCTATTATTCGCCGGAGGATTTCTATTTTTTACATACTCATAATCAAACCATCAGACGGATCCATCCTGATCCGCTAGCGGATGATGTCATGAAGGACTATCTCCAATTAATAAAAGATCAGTGCACTGAATTGATGACTGATTATGGCAAAATTGATTTGATGTTTTTTGACGGAGAACCGATGGAAGAAGCCAAACAAATTTGCTGGGAATTACAACCCGAAATACTTATAACACGAGGAGCATTGCAAACACCTGAGCAAAACATACCCGGGGTGATTTCCGACGAAGCCTGGGAATCCTGTATCACCATGGGGTCGCAATGGCAATATAAACCTACCAATGAGACCTATAAATCAGGAAGTAAACTCATTGAACTTCTTATTGAAACAAGAGCGAAAGGGGGAGCATTGCTTCTAAACATTGGTCCAAAACCCGATGGTTCTATTCCTGAAGCACAGGAAAATAATCTTCGGGAGATGGCGGCCTGGTATTTCATTAACCACGAAGCGATTGACAGTGTTCGTCCTTGGATTTTAACCAATGAGGGGAACTACTGGCTAACTCAAAAAGCCGCAACAAAAATCGTTTATGCATTTATAGTTAGTGACTCAACTTGGGAAAGAGGCCTCAGAAAAGAATTTTTCTTTCAATCGATCAAAGCTACACCTGAAACCAAAATCAATGTACTGGGTCAATCAGGTGAGGTTTATGAATATTATCCCGACAAGGATGTTAAATCCAACTTTGAACAAACCAGCAATGGACTAAAGGTCTCCTGTGTGAGAGCACAACGTATCTACAACGATCACGACTGGCCAAATGCCGTGGTTATAAAAATGGATCATGTTGAACCAGCACTAATTCCTCCGAAAATAACGACGGTTTCATTAGAAGAAAATGACAACAAATTATTTCTCACCGGTGATTTGCTTGATCTTGGAGACGTTAATCAGTTAAAAGCAGGTTTTGAATACAGAACATACAAGGGGTACGTTAAACAGTTTTCGAATACAACATGGCACAAGGTATCAGACATTGACATAACACACACGGGCGAATTTCAAATTGAAACCAGCACTTTGCCTCCAGGTGAATATGAATTTAGAACCTACGTTAAGCATCCAAAGATTACCCTTACCGGAAATATACTTCGAATTAAACTTCAATAACAATGCTGACTCAACGCAAAATAATGGTTCTATTGATCTTCTTGAATCTAATTATAGCCTGCAATTCGGCAACGGTTGATTTGAAAATATTCGTCAGCCCATCCGGGAACGACAGCAATAGTGGTTCCATCACATCGCCACTTCAAACAATTGATGCGGCAAAGAGGATGATTCGTGAACAAAGGAAGAAATTTAAGCATGGTGCATCAATCAATGTTTTTATGAGAGAAGGAACCTATTCTCTTGACCAATGCATTGTATTTACCAACGAAGATTCTGGCAAGTCAGATGCTCCTATCACCTATCAATCTTATAACAATGAGGAAGTAAGAATTACTGGCAGCATACAAATAGCCAATGCTGAGGCTAAAAAAGTAATCGATCAAAACATCATCGAAAAAATAATTGATAAGAATGCCGTAAGTAAAATACGCGTCATTGATTTGCATGAATCGGGGATAAAACAGCTCGGCACGATGACAACGCGCGGATTCAGAAGACCTTATGTCAACCCGGCTTTGGAAATTTTCATTAACGATGTGCCTTTATTCTTATCTCGCTGGCCAAATGATTCTACTGTTTTGATTGGTGATGTAATTGATAAAGGATCGATCCCACGAAACAACGATTTATCCAATCGGGGAGGAAAATTCAAGTACAATTATAACAGGCCGGAATTGTGGAAAGATGCCAGTGACATTTGGCTGAACGGTTTATTTGGGAATGGTTATGCCGATGATCAGTTAAAGGTAAAATCGATTGATACAATTCATAAAGTTATTGAATTGGAGCAGCCCCACATGTATGGAATTGCCAGCGGGCATCCCTTCCTTCATTATTATGCATTAAACCTGTTGGAAGAAATTGACCAACCAGGAGAATACTACATCGACAGGGAAAATGGCAAGTTTTATTTCTATCCACCCGGTGAACTGAAAAATGCAAAAATAACCATAAGCATACTCGACGATCCATTAATTTCATTTGAAGACGCCAGCTATATTCATTTCAATAACGCCATTTTTGAAGAAGGACGTGGCTTGGGCATCTACATTGAAAAGGGAGAAGGAATACAAATTAACAACTGTATCATACGAAATTTTGGGACGGTTGGTGTTTGCATTGGAAAAGGAATTGCACCGTACAAAGAATATCGTCATCCGGGGAAAGAGTTTTCACACCTTGAGCATGAAAAGATAGCCAGAGCGCTGGGCAGCTATCATGAATACTTGTACGAACATTCAACCTTTAATCGTGAAGCGGGAACTAACCATACCATCGAAAATTGCCACATTTACAATACAGGGGCTGGGGGGATTTGCCTCGGTGGCGGAGATCGCAAGAAATTAATTTCTGGAAATAATGCGGTAATCAATTGCCGGATTCATGACTTCAATCGTCTGGACAAATCGTATAAATCAGGAATAAACATTGATGGTGTAGGTAACCGAATTGAACATTGTGAAATTTACAACTGCCCCAACAGTGCCATCTACCTGCATGGAAACAATCACCTGATTGCCTACAACGAAATCCATCATGTATGCTTGAATGCCGACGACATGGGCGCATTTTATATGGGCCGTGATCCATCGGAACTGGGCAACCAAATACTTTACAATTTTTGGCATCACATCGGTAATGGTGAAAATATGACCATTGCAATTTACCACGACGATGGGGCATGTGGAACAACCGTTACTGGAAATGTATTTTTTAAAGCCGGTACCCGAACAGCAAAAATTGGAGGTGGTAGTGATAACAGTTATGAGAACAATATTTTCATCAACTGCCCATTGGCTTTTCATTTGGATAACCGCTTGCAACACTGGTCAAAAAAGGTTTTAGCACAAGGAGGGCTTTTTGAATGGCGCTTAAATGAAGTCAATTACAAGTCTCCACCCTACTCCGAACAGTATCTATTGTTGAGTTCGTACTGGGAAGATCAGCCTGCCATACCAAAAAGAAACAGCATCAGGAACAATCTAATTTACAAGGTTAAACGCTTGGATAATTGGGAAGAAAAATGGCAGGAAGGTATTGAAATGCAAAGTTCAAAGGATGCAAAACAAATGAAGGTGAACAAACCTGATTGGGGAGACCTTGCCAGTGACAACTTCATTACTGATACACCTCCTGGTTTTATCGATGAAGACAACATGAATTTTGAGCTCAAAAAATCATCCGAAGTTTTTAAAATACTTCCCGCTTTTACAGCCATTCCCTTTAAAAAAATTGGACTTAAAAATAATAATAATTAAGAGCTATGATATTTGGATTACAGTTGATCGACCTTATCGCAATTTTGGTATATTTTGTTGCCATCATCATTATTGGCTTTTGGGCTTCGAGACGCATAAAAAGCCAGGAAGATTATTTTTTAGGTGGCCGCAAATTTGGAAAATTTGTTCAAACCTTTGCCGCTTTTGGCCAGGGCACCTCTTCTGAAACAGCCGTTGGAATGACGGTTATTGTTTCAAGAAATGGAGTAGCTGGCATTTTACAGCAATTAGTGGGAATATTTCATCTCCCATTTTTCTGGATTACTTCCTTATGGTACCGTAGATTGCGTACACTAACGTTGGGTGATTTCTTCGAGGAGAGGTTTAATTCCAAAGGATTAGCGGCTTTTTATGCGTTAAATAGCGTTGTGTTTTTTATGATTGTAATTGGCTTAGGCTTTTCAGCAATGACCAAAACTATTACAGGAATTGCAGCAAAACCAGTTGAGCAATATACACCTGCAGAAAAATTGGAGTATGGACGGGCACTAATCCTTGAAAAACTTGAAGGAACAGATATTGATTTACTTAGTGGCGCAGAAACATTACAACTTGAACAATTAAGAATTGAAAATCCAAACAAACAATTCTCTGTTATTAATGAAAAATGGTTGATTTGGATTGTTGCTTTTATCGTTATAATCTATGCTGTTTTCGGTGGTTTGGAGGCCGCATTTTTAACAGATACCTTACAAGGAATATTCATTTTGATCCTGTCCTTATTGCTGTTACCCTTTGCGTTCATGAAAATAAATCACATTTATGGTGGCAGTGGTTTGAGTGGGATTATTGAAACTATTCGTTCACAGTTACCTCAATCTACATTTGAAATATGGGGATCTCCAGCCCTGGTTGATTTTACCTGGTATTATTTATTGGCTCTTATTTTCGTCATTTTCTTAACCGTTGCGGTACAAGCAAATCAGTTAGTGGCCTGTGGCTCAGCAAAAGACGAAAGCACTGCCCGATTTGGTTTTACCACAGGCATGCTTATTAAAAGAGCTGCAACTTTGATCTGGGGGATTTCAGCCATCTTGCTGGTGGTATTATATGGAAGCACTGTTAACAATCCTGATTATTTGTGGGGACATGCCTGTCGCGATTTACTTGGTCCTTTGAACCTTGGCTTGGTTGGCTTAATGATCGCTTGTTTAATGGCAGCTGTTATGTCCACTGCCGACGCTTTAATGATCACTTCATCCAGCTTGCTAACGCGAAACTTCTTTCGTCCCATTTTTCCAAATCTGCCTGATAAAGCTTACATCAGAATTGGACGGATAACCGGTCTTTTTGTGGTCATAGGTGGAGTACTAATTGCTAACCAATTCGACAACGTTTTCCAAATGATTAAATTAATTTGGGAATTCAACATTGTTTTGGCTGCAGGCTATTGGTTAGGAATGAAATGGCGAAGGGCAAACCGGAAAGCTACCTGGTGGTCGATGTCAACAACAATGATACTGTTCATTGTATTACAGGTAGTTGTTCCGCTTATTCCCGGAGTAAAAACGAATGAACATCTTCTGGCCACTGTCGAATCGGTGGAGTGTGAAAGAATTTATACTGCAAGGGAAACCGATGTACAAAATAGATTGGATGAAATTGAAATCTGGAATCTGAAAAAAGCCAAAGGGATAATTGTTGGCCAATGTCCTGAAACAATTACTGAAGGACAAAAATTTAGCAAAACATTTTCAACACCTCGGAAATCCATCTTTTGGACACAAGGAATAAAAACCGATGAAAACGGGTATCGCTACGGCTCAGGTTTCTTGAGTCTTGAGCTGGTTCTTTTAAATGCGCTTGGTATTGACCTCACTCGCAATCCATATGCCTTAAATGAAACTATTCGCTTGTTAATAAGAACGGTTTGGCCATTCCTTATTCTGATCATTATTTCCTTATTGACTTCATCAGACAACAAAACACAGCTTGATCGATTTTTTGTAAAAATGAAAACGCCCGTCGTTGGTGACAGGGAAAATGATGTGAAGGAAATGGAATTATCCTATGCAAATACAAACCGTTTCGATCATAAAAAGATGTTTCGAAATTCAAACTGGGAATTTGAAAAACTGGATAAAACCGATATCAAAGGAATGGTATGGCTAAGCATTGCTGGAGCAATTATTTTCGGTTTGCTCTTTTTGGTTTCATTGGCTGGGAAATAAATAAATATTGATATAAATAAGCTTGAAAAAGTAACTGAACATGCCGAACAATTTAATAGCCCCATACGAGGACAGGAGAATTAAGTGCTGTTTATCAGAATGTTCTGCCAGATTATTTTGAATACAAAAGAAATTTAGTAACTAAAATAAATTTAGAATAGTGAAATACATGATGATCTTTCACGCAAATTTGAACTACGCTTATTTGCCTGAACACCGCTACGAATTCGTAATAAGAAAAAGTTATGAGTTAATTTTCGATACCATGCGGAACAATTTCCCGGGTACAAAATATGTTTTTGAGGCATCCGGATTTACTATTGAGCAAATAGCTTTAAAAACGCCCGATGTGTTGGAAAAATTAAAGCTTGCAATTTCCAATGGAGAATGTGAATTCATGGGCTCGCCTTATGCTCATCCCATGCTTCCGAATTTTCCCAAAAAAGATGGGATTCGGTCGCTTGGTTTCTCAAATGAGATTTATAGCAAATATCTTGGATTTCAACCAATCAGTTTTTGGAACCCGGAATGCGGTTGGAGAAGTTATGTTCCTGAAATTATTGCGGAATCAGGCTACAAAAATCTGGTTGGTGATTTTGAAGCATATAGCAGGTCCCTGGATAATAACTCCAAACCATTACGACCTGAGATTTATGAAAAGGAACATAGCGATGATCCTTCGTTTTATAGTTTCGATTTTAAATACGATTTGCCGGGAACCGAGAGAGCGATACATTTTCCTTTTAATAAGGTTCAAAGCCTTGAAGACGATGCTTTAAAAGTATTCCTCCGATCTGATCGTATAGCCCAATTTGGTGTCCGCTATTTTATGGGAATGGAAGGTTATACCTTTGAAAAGTACCTCAATCTCATAAAAAAATATTCTGCCCAAAATGAAGGTGAAGAGGAAGGCGCATTAGTCATTTTTGCTGATGATGCCGAATACATTGGGACCAACGGCTGGTTTCGGTTAAAGTACGAAAACAAACCTGATAATGTATTTGAGCATACGCCTCAATCAAAGGAAAAACTAATTGAACTGGTTACGGAATGTCTTAAAATTGGTTCGTTCACAACTTTTGCAGATAGCTGTTCAACGCTTCCATGCATGAGTGAATCGATTTCGTTTGATGACGACTCAGCCTGGCATGGAGCCAGAGCTTCAACATGGGCAAATACTCCAATGGCAAAACTTCTGCGTCCCTGGCAAAATTTGATTAGGGAAGAATTACAACAATCAAAAAGATTGGATTACAACTTGAAAAATAAAATTTGGTATCATCTAACGAACTCCTACAATTCTGATGGACAATGGCCTCCAACCTTACCCAACGCGCCGCATATAATTCATCCTTTCAATTATAAATATTGCTTTGATAATTTATTAATAGCCGATCAGCTTCTTGGGGGAAATTTCATTTCTAAACTGGAAAACTCACCGGTTGAAACCCTAAAAGCTATTCTTATACCGCAGGGAATGTTAATCAAGAAAAAAGCAAAAGAACTTGCCATGTTCAGCAACAATGAGGATGCTCTACTGGCTTTAAAACTTCTTGACACTTGTCTGGATTTTACCGCCATTGAAACGAGTAAGTCTAAAATCCTTTACCCTTCGGAATACGAATCGAGGGCAAATATGCTTGTTGAGGCCAGAAGACTGGTTGGAGGTGTTGAAATAGAATAAGTGAAAAGTTAAACATTAAAATGACGTTCAAAACAAAAAAAGGAAATGGAAGATATAGCAAAAAATAAATTTATCGACCAGTTAATGGGCGAAATGACTCTGGAAGAGAAAATTGGGCAATGCCTGGTTTTAGGGTACACCGGTACAGTTATCACCCCGGAGATTCTATGGAGAATCAAAAATTATCACCCGGCGGGTATTCGTGCAGGTTTTTATTGGAGAATGCGCACTGCAAAACATGATCCCGGATGCACACCTCCTGAATTTGCTCATATGACAGAACGTACTGCATTTGGGACCATCAAAGATTATATTCCGGGATATCCAATTCCGCATTGTACCAACGAGGAATTTTGCACATTTCTTAACCGATTAAAACAAGAAGCTTTAAGTAGTGGAAAAAACATTCCAATGCACATCACTTTCGATTTTGAAGGAGATCAAAGCGGTGATTATTACCGGGGAGGTGCCCATCATTTCCCATCGTGTATGGGACTTGCGCAAAGCAAGGACCCTAAAATGGCTTACGATGTTGCCTGGGCAATTGGCACTCAGCTCGCTCCCTTGGGATTTAGCTGGATACACTCACCGGTACTTGATGTAAATACCAATCCAATGAATCCGGAAATTGGAGTTCGAAGTTATGGTGAAGACGCAGAAACAGTAATCAAGTACGCTTTGGAATCATTGAGGGGCTTTCAGGATACCGGGATTATCACCACCGGGAAACACTTTCCGGGCAGAGGCGCCTCAACATCTGACGCCCATGCAGGACTTCCTGTTATTAATCTGTCGTTAAGCGAATTAAAAGAACATCTACAACCCTACCAACAATTGATCGATGCCGGACTGCCCTCAATAATGACTGCCCATTCAGTATATCCAAAGATTGACGCATCGGGATTACCGGCTACACTGTCGAAAACGATACTGACAGATTTACTAAAAGGCGACATGGGTTTTAAAAATGTAATAACTACCGATGAAATGTCAATGGGTGGTATCCTGGCTAAATTTGAATTGGCCGATGCTTGCATACAGGCACTGAATGCTGGTGCCGATTTGCTACTAATGCGTGATGAAGGCGCAATTATTCATGAAGTTTTTCCTGCACTTGTTGATGCCGTTAAAAACAAGAAGCTTCCATTGTCAAGAATTGAAGATGCCAACAGGAGAGTACTTTCGGTGAAATATGATTACGGATTCTTTAAAGAAAACTCTTCATATCTGCTTAAAGATGAATCCAAAGCGAGTGATGGAATCAATCATCCGAAAGTACATCAGATTTGCCAGGATGCAGCCAATAAAGCCGCCACAATCCTTAGGGATGAAGACAGCATTTTGCCTTTGAATGTAAACGCCAAGGTACTTCTGATAGAGCAGGTCAACCCAATGCATGCCAACATCAATACCCAGCATTGTCATCCAAGTATATTCTGGGAGAAATTACTAGAACACTCTGAAAATGTGGGAAGCATCGAAACCCATATGGTTTATTCCGATGAAGACAAACAACGAATATTGGCCCGATACGATCAGGCCGACGTAATTATTATCACCAATTATTACGGAAGACAACACCTAAAAGGAAACAGCTTTGTAAAAGAAGTAGCCAGCTGGGGTAAACCAACTATTGTGGTGACAAACAGTCCATATCCATTCACCGTTATGCCGGAATACAACAATGTAATTGTGACCTATGGCTGCTCAACTGAAAGTTTGAAAGCGGCCAGTATGCTGATATATGGCGTAAAAAGTTAAAATAGGATAGTCGTTTATGCTCACCAATAAAATGCAATAATAAATGCGCAGAAGGGATTTCATAAAATCAATTGGATCGGCAATTGTCTTTTCTCAAATACCATTTTCGGCCTGCCAGGTATCGCAGACCAGATACCTGAAGGGCGACGAAAAAATACTATTTATTGGTGACAGCATAACGGCTGCCGGATATTACGTTAACTACATGGAAGCTTATTTGAATTCCATTTTCCCTGATAATCATTTTGATATAATTAATTTAGGTTTGAGTAGTGAGACCATTTCTGGCTTATCTGAAGAAGATCATCCTTTTCCACGACCATGTATCCTTGACCGAATTGACAGGGTACTTGAACTTGTTAAGCCAGATTTGGTTTTTGCTTGCTATGGGATGAATTGCCCCATATATCACCCTTTTTCAGAAAGCAGATTTGAAAAATATAAGAACGGAATTGACGTATTAATTCGGAAAACAAAAATAGCTGGTGCGAAACTGATTTTGCTTGCACCGCCTCCATATACAAAAGAGTCCTCTTCAACAGAGAGCAACGAAAACGAGATACACAACTATAGTTATTTGCATCCCTATGCCAGGTACGATGATGTTTTAAAGCAATACGCAAGTTATATTATGGGCTTGCAATCCAATAACTTATTGTGCATAGACCTGCGTAAAGCAATGATTCCTTACAAAAACATTGCTTACGGTAGCGACCCGATTCATCCCTTACCATGCGGACATTATGTGATGGCAATGACAATTCTTAACGCATTGGGTTTTTACCCCGAGGCGGAGAAAGCAGCTATTGACTATGAGAGCGAAAAAAGTATTTCCGGGAAGATAACCGCTTTGAGGTTCAGCGATTCGCTAAGTTTTGATTGGGAAACGAAACCACTTGTTCTATTCAAAGAGTTTGAAGATTTTCCACCGGAGATTAAAAACCTGTATTTGGATCATAGCAATATGATCATACAGGTCAAAGCTCTTCCCAAAGATAAATACAAGATTTTTGAGGACCTTACTCTTGTCCGATTTGCATCAAACACAGAATTAAACAATGGAATAACGGTATTCGCTGTCGATGGCCTCGATCAAAAAACGTTGCCTCCCTTCATTATGCGCGCATTGAAAGGTAGCAAGCTTATTTCACAAAAGCGAAAGCTTGAAAAGTTAATCACCAGTTATTTACAAGCCCCTCATACAATCCAAGAAATACCGGAAAAGGTATACGATACTTACGAAAAAAGAAACGAAATACACAATCAGTTGAAACAGGGTAGAAGAACACAGCTAATGAATTTGCAATTATTGGAATTCCAATAATACTAATTAATCTCAATTAAACATTAACTAAAAAATGTACATGATGAAAACATTTAAAGTTTACAACACCATTTTTTGTATTATCCTTCTATTATCCTGTTCTGTCTCTGTAAACGCGAATATGCGCGGCAGAGCACAGATTATCAACAACACGGTAGTTGCTGATAATAATATGCCACTTAGAGGTGGCCCAATGTCAATGAATAAGACCCACCCCGAACAGGTAGCGTGGGCCGAAGACAGTGTTAACTGGGCACGAGCTAAAACAGATGGTAATTTAAATGCCATGCGTATCGTCTGTTTCGATGCCTGGAATATGAGGAAAGGTTACGATTACTGGACGGTTCCCGAACTGCTGCCACACCTCGACAATTTGGTAGATAATGCCGAAAAAAACGGAATGTATGCCATCATAAATTTCCATGATGTTGCAAGTGTACGATATGATATTGGGTACGACAAACAGTTCCTGCTGGATTTTTGGACAGCTGTTGCTCCCCGATATGCAAATCGCACCCATGTTATTTATGAAATGTTTAATGAACCTATCCAGGGACATGATCAAACCACCAGTTTTATCACCAGTTCAGGCGTTCTTGCCGATATGATTCAGGTCTATAATCTTATTCGACAATATGCACCAAACACCATGACCTTACTATTTTCGTTTCAAAGCAGTGATGCAACTATGAAATCAATTGCAGATTTGATCTCTTCATCGGTAGATTGGACTAAAACTGCGGTAAGCTTTCATTGCTACGGTACAAAATCGGACGAGATCATTAATCTGAAAAACAACTACCCGGTAATGTGTACTGAGTGGGACTATCCGGGTGCCTATACCTACATATTCCCCATTGATGGTGAATATTTCAATGGACAAACGCTTGAGCGTTTAGGTATATCGTGGCTGGACTGGAGAGCTGGCAGACAGGAAAGCCATTTCGTTGGAGACTTTCTTGGCAAGTATAAGCCCGACGCTGTGAGTAAGGGATACTATTGGCCATACGATAACGGTGTGGGAGTTTCAGATACGATCTCTCCTTCTTCACCTTCCAACTTAACCGAACTGGCAGTAAGCTCCAAATCAATTTCCTTCTCATGGACCGGATCGACAGATAACAGTGCGGTTTCAGGTTACAAAATTTATTTGGATGGAACCTATACAACAACAACGGCAACGACCAGCTATACTATTTATGAATTGGCACCTGAAACGAGTTACTCCATTAAGGTTTCAGCCTACGATCCATCGGGTAACGAATCAGGATTTAGTAATACCATCTCGTCAACGACAACCGTATTCGTTCCTGATGCAGAGTTACCTTTATCATCGAGCGCACCTACCATCGATGGCACCAAAGAAGCCATTTGGGCCGGTAGCGAATATGATATTGAAAACCTTATTAATGGTAGTGTATCATCGTCAAATGACTTATCCGGTTACTGGACATCATTATGGGATAGTACCAACCTCTATTTCTTTGCTGAGATCACCGATGATGCAAAGGTAAATGACGGGACAACTTGGTACAACGATGATTGTATTGAAATTTACATTGATGCCGACAATTCTAAGTCAACAACGTACGACAGCAACGACTATCAGTATACCTTTAAGTGGAACGATACAACGCCTGGGGAACAGAAACATTCAGCTACCACCGGAGTATCTTATTCCATGGTATCCATAAGTGGTGGTTATGCATTTGAAGCCAAAATTCCATGGAGCACTCTTGGAATAACGCCTGTCGCTGATTCCTTAATTGGTCTTGATATTCACGTGAATGATGACGATGATGGCGGCGATCGGGACGGAAAAAAATCGTGGTATGCGTTAAGCGATAATTCATGGTCAGACCCTAGTAAATTCGCCACGGTATTACTCACCAATACCTCCGGAGGTATCAATCTGTCACCGTCATCCAATGCAGGAACGGATCAATCAATGACCCTGCCAACAGACACCCTCACATTGCATGGATCAGGAAATGATTCCGATGGAACAATCAGTTCCTACCTTTGGGAAAAAACAAGTGGCCCATCAGCAACTTTATCGGGAAGTACAACAGCTAACTTGGCGCTGTCGAATTTGCTTGAAGGAACCTATATCTTCAGATTGACAGTAACCGACGATGATAATGCAACCGATGCCGATGAAGTCACAGTAGTTGTTCATCCACAAACTGCACCAACCAACAATCCTCCGATTGCAAATGCCGGTGGAGATCAGGTATTGACATTACCCGACAATTCAATTACGCTGGAAGGTGCGGCATCAGATGGCGATGGTACAATTGTCTCCTACCTTTGGATAAAAATTTCAGGTCCACAGGTTGTTATGAGCAATGCTACAACGGCATACCTTTCCTTATCAGATATGGAAGAAGGTAGCTTTGCGTTTCAATTAATTGCTACAGATGATGATGGCGCCACCGATATAGATACCGTTACCGTGACTGTTATGGCCGCACCATCAGGCTATCTGGAAATTCCTGCTACCAATCTGGCTCCTGGTATTGACGGGACAAAGGATACACTTTATACCGGTACCAATTCATCCATTGAAAACTGCATTAGGGATACCATAACTTCCACATCTGATTTATCGGGAAGCTGGACGTCTCTCTGGGATTCAAATTATGTATACTTTTTCGTCGAAGTAATCGATGATTCAAAGATCAATGACTCAGGCACTACCTGGTATAAAGATGACGGTATAGAAATCTATATCGATTCGGATAACTCTAAAAGTGAAATATACGATGGAACCAACGATTTCCAGTATACTTTTAAATGGAATGACACTGTGGTTAGCGAGCAAAAATTAGATGCCACTACCGGGATTACTTTTGTGATTAGCAATACTGTAAATGGTTATAACCTTGAGGTAAAACTACCATGGTCAACCTTGGAACTTTCTCCACAAACCGACTCCTTAATTGGTTTGGATGTTCATATTAATGATGATGACAACGGAGGTGACAGAGATGCAAAACTAGCTTGGAAAGCCATTGAAGATGATTCGTGGATGAACCCTTCAACATTTGGAACCGCTCAACTTTCAGGTGTTCCTCTAAGTGGTCAAAGTTCTACTTCATACGATAGTATTTTCGAAGTCGAAGATCATTATACGATTGTTAATGAAACGGGATCAAATGGAACAGTTGGCATTTCAGATGCTAATTATGATAGCAACGAATCGGTTAGGCTATTTGATGTTGGAGATAAAATCAGTGTGGCCGTAAATGTTCCAAATGCAGGAAATTACGACATTGATCTTCGGCTAAGATCAGGAGATGCCGCAAATGATACCATTTTCATGGGGACTTACGTTGTGACCGTGAATAGCGCATCGACCACATTTACTTCTGATCTAAGCAGTATTTCACAACAAGATGCCAGTTATGGCACTTGTTACTGGGGAACCATAAAAGCTGAAAATGTTTCGCTCAATCAGGGATCCAATACCATCGAAATACAATCGGGTAAAAGTTGGTCAGTAGCCGACTACATAAGAATAAGCGCTAAGGGAACAACCCCTCAAAATCAAGCTCCGTTAGCCAATGCCGGTTCTGATCAGGCCATTACTCTGCCAACAAACTCAATTACTCTGAATGGTTCTGGTACCGACAGCGATGGAACCATTTCTTCGTATTCCTGGACAAAAGTAAGCGGTCCGACTGCTACGCTGTCCAATGAAAATACAGCCAACCTCTCTCTATCAAATTTAGTGGTTGGAACCTATCTGTTTGCTCTAACCGTTACCGATGATGATAATGCAACTGCGTCTGATACTACAGTTGTATCTGTAAACCCTGCAGCTCTAAATTTTGTCGTTGAAGCAGAAGATAATTATACCTCAATAGCTGATGTGGGAACCAAGGGAACAATTGGTGAGGTTAATGGAAATCTCGACAGTAACGAATCCGTTAGAATCTATGATCCGGGTGATAAAATTAAAATTAGTTTCAATATCGATTATGAAGGAAACTACGAAGTAAAAGTTCGATTAAGGTCAGGGACTTCAACCGATAACGACTCTTATTTTCCTGATGGTTATAATTTCACTGTAAACGGAACGGCTAAAACATTTACAGGCGATATTAACAGTATTTCAGCCTATGAATCGAATTTTGGTGGTATGTATTGGGGGACAATGGGAATTAGTTCAACCCCATTGGATTCAGGAAACAATTACATCGAAGTGGAAGCATCCGATTCGTGGGGAATTGTTGATTATGTTCAAATATTATCGATCAATGGAGAAGATTACAAGTCAAAAGAGATTAGCTTCAATCGTTCAGAAGATGATAAATTAAACGTAAGAATATATCCGAATCCAGCTACTGCGTTTTTGAATATTGCAACAAATTTATCATCGGGTTTTGAGTTTCAAATATTCAATCTGCAAGGTCAGCGTATGGCTAATCAAAAACTAAATTTTGACAACGCTAAATTAGATATCAGTGCATTCACGAAAGGTACTTATCTATTGAAAATCATTTCAGGAAATGAAATTGCCATTCATAAGTTTATTGTTAACTAGAATTAGTTAGAATTGTAAGAGGCTGCTCTGGAAGCTTTCCATTAATGAAAAATATTAATCACTACTTTTCTACTCTTGGAAACATGACCTGGCTTTCAGACAGCCTCTTCTTAAAATGATCACTCATATCCAAATCATTATTATGGGAGGAATAGGAAAACAAATAAAGCTGATCTTGATAACTTTTTTTTCAATAGTCATCTTCTGCTCTTGTCAAAAGAATAGCGTGTTGAAATTTGGTATCATGATGCCAGATCTTAGTAAAATGTATTTTATTGATTCTAAATCACATTTTGAACGGATAATAACAGAGATGGGTGGTATTGTGCTTAGTGCTGATGCTAATAACAATGAACAACTACAAATAAAACAGGCAACCGATTTAATAGAAAAGGGTGTATCTGTAATCGTTATAACAGCTGTTAATGCGAATACAGCAGCCGCTATAGTGCGTAATGCACATGAAAAAGGAGTTAAAGTAGTTGCATACGATCGAATGATTCACAATTGTAATCTTGACTATTATGTATCATTTAATAATGAAAAAGTAGGTGAACTAATGGCATCATATGCCATTGAGAAAAAACCTCGTGGTAATTACATATTATTCTATGGTGACAGTGAAGATATGAATGCGCATAGCGTAAGGAAAGGTCAGTTTCGAATATTGAAACCTTATATCGATTCGGGAGCAATTGATGTGATGTATCAGGCATTTATTGATGATTGGTCAGGAAGTAATGCATTTCATAAAATGAATAAAATTCTTGACTATTCAGATAAAATACCCGATGTACTTTTATCATCATACGATGGGATGTCTACCTCATGTATCAAAGCATTTGAAAATGCTGGTTTGGATAAAAATATTTTAGTAACTGGTCAGAATGGTGAAAAAGAGGCGTACCGGAATATTATTTTAGGGAAGCAAGCGATGACTGTTTATAAACCAACTGAAGAATTGGCAGAAGAAGTAGCGCGAATCGCCTGGAAGCTGGCCGTAAATAGTGAACGAGAGCATATTTCAACGACGATTTCCAATAGTAGAATTGATGTGCCATCACTTTTATTGGATCCTATATTAATTGATTCAAAAAATTTAAAGAATGAGATTATTGACAAAGGAATTTTTAGTAAAGAAGAACTAAACCTTTAGGTTATAGTCGGCACTCTTCATCACTTTCAGCAATAATATATCTTCTATAAAAAGCAAAGAACAACCATTAAATCTATGGGTTTTATTCCACGCCCCTGGGGCGATTATACAAATAATTCCTTATTGATACCCCGCCTGCTCTGCGGCGGAGTAGTTCATTAGTTTAAAGAATATATTGTTTATGAAATAACTGCTGAATGGATTGCTTCTTATTTCCCTCCTTCTTTTTCAATTTACGGAAGAATTATCCCAACTGTTGAAAATATATTCCTTCCAGATACGGGTCGACTTGAAAAATTTTGTCTAACTAATAGAAAGTGCTACAACACTTCAAACGAATTAATCAATCTCAAAAATTAATTGAATGAAACCAAAGAACTTGCTTTTTATTGTGGGGCTGTTCGCCCTGCTAAGCATTCTATCTTATCAGGTAAATGCGGCTGGTCAGGTCATCAGTTTTACATTAATGAATGCTGATACCAACGAAGAAATTACAGTGATTCAGAATACCACCGTATTAAACCTGTATTCCTTATCTGAGAACTTGAATATACGGGCCAACACCAATGGAGAACCTGTTGGAAGTGTCGTTTTTGACTGGGATGGTGTAGAAAAATTTAAAATTGAAACTACAGCACCCTATGCACTAGGTGGAGATGATGCGGGTAGCTATCGCCCATTTGAAATCAGCACAGGTCAGCATGTCCTAAAAGGAACGGCGTATTCCGAAGCCGGAGGAAATGGCACAGCTGGGGAAACGATATTGGTTGCCTTTAACGTGATCGATCAATACGAAAGAGACAGAGTGCAAATCTTTAACAACACGGTGGTGACGGATGAAAGAGTCCCGCTTCGCGGTGGCCCCATGGTTTGTGTTAAAGGTCATGAAAACGATCAGGTAATTTGGGCACTGGATACTTTAAATTGGATCAAAGCAAAAAACGAAGGGCATCTCAATACCATGCGTATTGTTACTGATCGCTGGCACAAAGCACAAGGATACGATCATTATTCCATTCCTGAGTTGATAGAGAAAATAGATAGCATGGTAGACATAGCTGCAAAATATGGATTTTATGCTATTGTAAATTTTCATGATGTTAGCCAATACATTATGGCTGATGTGGAAGAATTTTGGACTGCTATTGCACCAAGGTATGCCAACCGTACCCATGTAATGTATGAAATGCTGAATGAACCAACGCGCGGTAGTGATATCAACCCGAACTTCTATGAATCGAATGGTCACTATGATAACTTCAAAAAAATCTATGACCTGATTCGATTTTATGCGCCCGACACCCACATTATGCTGTTTTCATTTCAAAGTTGCGACGGTAAATTAAAAGAAACTGTAGACGGGCTTAAAGGAATTGATTACACCAAATCATCTGTTGCTTTTCATATGTATGGAAATTCATCGAAAGACGTCGCCTTTTTAAAAATGAATTACCCGGTAATTTGCACGGAATGGGATTATCCGGGAAGTTATGATTATGTGCGACAAATTGATGGTGAATTGTATAACGGGCAAACTTTGGAGCGCTTGGGAATCTCCTGGCTCGACTGGCGTGCGGGAAGATGGAATGCCTCATTCGTAAGCGAATTTCTTGAAGCTTATAAAATCGATGCCATTGATAAAGGCTATTGGTGGGAGCTGGATCAAGCACTTGGTAGTGACAATACTCCTCCGACTACCCCAACGGGACTAGCACTAACATCGGTTTCCGGTACTTCAGCAACCTTGTCATGGAATGCATCTACTGACGATAATGGCATTGGCGGTTACATACTGTATGCCAATGGTGAAAGTATTGCCAGATCTACTGCTACAAAAGTTACTGTGTTTGGATTAAAACCTGCCACAAGCTACAAAATCAGAGTAAGTGCATACGACCTTGATGGAAACGAATCAACTCAAGGTGCTCCATTGGAAATGACTACACTGGATATTGAAGGTGATGCACTAATAGGAAAAACGCTCGACTTTATTGAAGTGGATGGAACAAAAGACGAATGTTACTCTGGTGCAGTTTATCCCATTGAAAATGAACTGTATCGAGACAATGTTTCCCCAGAAAATTTGTCTGGTGAATGGACCGCAGTTTGGGATGTCGATTACATCTATTTTTACATATCAGCAAAAGACAGCGAGAAGTACAACGACTCCGGGGAGAATTGGTATTACGACGATGGAGCTGAGATTTATATCGATGGGGATAACTCCAAGTCTACCGATTATGATGCCAACGACTTCCAGTTTGCTTTTAAATGGAATGAATTAACTGCGATGGAATCAAAACACAAAAATGTAGAAGGTGTTCTGTATTCAATGGCTGATACTGATGATGGCTATAACATGGAAGTAGCCATACCCTGGACCTTAATCGGTATCGAAGCAGAAGAAAATAGAATAATTGGTTTGGATGTGCAACTTAATGACGATGACGACGGGGATTTACGTGAAGGCAAAATGGCATGGTTTGCTCAGGCAGATGATTCATGGAAAGACACCAAGTTATTTGCCAATGCATTGTTGACCGGAGAACTAGCTGTAGGAATAAACAGCAAGGCGAACACGAATCAAATTCGGCTTGAAAAAAAAGGGCACATCATTCATATCAGCAACATGTATTCCTCAGCTTATTCCTATCAGGTTTTAGATGTAATGGGGAGGTTGGTGGATGAAGGAAAGGCTTCGTCCAATAATAAGCAAATTGATACTTCCGCCTTTTCAAACAAAATTCATATTTTAAAAGTATGGACCGGGACAGGAGTATCCAAGACGCTTAAATTTATTCCTTAAATATTCTTAAGACAAGGGTTTCGAAGCTGCGAGACCCCTTGTCTCATTCTACAATCCTGCATTCAAATAAAGTATTGACTATGAAAAATTGTAGACTGTTCATTACAGTCCTAACTTTTATATGGCTCTCTGCCTATCCATTCAAGGAGCTCTGTGCCGAAAATCAGCTGGTTAAACAATGGGCTGTTTTTGAAGTGGAAATGAAGGCTTCTATTGAAGGTAACCCCTTCGACGTAGAGCTTTTTGGTACTTTTCAACACGAGGATACCACCTTTCGCTGCCGAGGGTTTTACGACGGAAACAACAGCTTCAAAGTGCGTTTTATGCCAAGTCTTTCTGGAGAATGGAAATTCAAGATTGAATCAGCAAACAAAAACCTGAATAAAAGGACGGGACAATTTACTTGTGTTCCCAATTCCAAAAAACAACATGGCATCGTACAGGTTCGAGACACGTTCCATTTTGGCTATTCCGATGGGACACCTTTCTTCCCCATTGGAACTACATCTTATGTTTGGAACTTACAGGGCGACTCTTTAGCACAATTAACACTAAATACATTAGGAACTTCACCCTTCAACAAAATAAGAATGTGCGTATTCCCTAAAGATTATGATTGGAATAAAAATGAACCTGAAACTTATCCTTTCCAAGGTAATCCTCCCAATCAATGGGATTTTTCAAAATTCAATCCAGCCTATTTCCAGACGCTTGAGAAGAGAATTTTGCAATTACATAAATTGGGAATCCAAGCCGATTTAATTCTGTTTCACCCTTACGATTTCGATGAGAGATGGGGTTTTCATGAAATGGAAACCTCAACCGACATTCGTTACCTTAAGTACATTGTTGCACGTTTGTCAGCCTACAGCAATGTTTGGTGGTCAATGGCCAATGAGTACGATTTAATGAAAGCCAAAACCGATAGCATTTGGGACGAGTATTTTCAAGTGATTCAAAAAGAAGATCCATATCATCATCTCTTATCCATCCATAACGGCCCCAAATGGTACGATCATTCCAAACCATGGATAAGCCATTTGAGTATTCAACACCAAAACCTGAAAGAAGTAGTTGATTTCCGTGATAAATACCAAAAGCCCATTATTATAGATGAATGTGGCTACGAAGGTGATATACCTTGGGTTTGGGGGAATTTAACAGCACAAGAGCTGGTACATCGATTTTGGCTGGGATATTCAAGAGGTTGCTACGTTACCCATGGCGAAACGTATCTTGATTCACTTGATATTCTCTGGTGGTCGAAAGGCGGAAAATTACATGGCGAAAGTGTCAAAAGAATTGAATTCTTAAAAGAAATTATTGAGAATGGGCCATCGGAAGGAATTAATCCTCCAACAAACGGGTATTGGCATAAACGCGGAGGAAGCTTCAAAGAGCCTGATTACTATTTGTATTACTTGGGGAACACCCAACCGGCCTATCTTGTACTTGAATTACCGGATAAATTCACCTACTCCGCTGAAATTATTGATACATGGGAAATGACAACAACAAAATTGAAAGGAACCTATACAGGAAAATGTAAAGTTGTATTACCCGGAAAGGACCGCTTGACCTTGATCATGCGAAGAGTGAAACAGAACTAAAAAATGAAGACAATGAATAAAACCACGAAACCGACGACCGAACCGACTATCAATTGGAGCATCTTGTTAAGAAAATTGGTGCTGGAGAAGATTATTTTTCTGCTGATAGCACCATTTATTTTCTATCAGTGCGCCCAAAACGGAAGAAATGAACTTCAGGTCAAAAAGTGGCATACCTTAGAACTTGAATTCCAGGGGCCGGAACTCTCCGAAAGCAGCACCGAAAATCCATTTCTTGATTACCGAATGAATGTAGTTTTCGAATGTGAAGAGGTATACTATGAAGTACCTGGCTTTTATGCTGCCGATGGAAATGCAGCTGAAACCTCGGCATCATCGGGGAATAAATGGAAGGTGAGATTCACGCCAGATCATATTGGAGAATGGACCTACAAGGTAAGCTTCAGAAAAGGTAAGGACATTGCAATTAACAATCATCCAACAGAAGGCGAACCGGCATTCTTCGATGGTGAACATGGAAAATTCA
The DNA here is from genome assembly GCA_041821245.1 of Prolixibacteraceae bacterium. Taxonomy (GTDB): domain Bacteria; phylum Bacteroidota; class Bacteroidia; order Bacteroidales; family Prolixibacteraceae; genus Roseimarinus. Next base: position 7,084 of record JBGUEP010000050.1, on the reverse strand, counting down.
CAGTTGTTGCCTCGGATAAAACCGGAAAAGACTTCAGGTCGAAAGGACGCCTGAACTATGTTGGTGAAAGGTATTTGCAATTTGCCGAAACCAAAGAGTATTACCTAAAAGGAGGAGCTGATAGTCCCGAGAATTTCCTTGCTTATGAGGACTTTGACAATACATATAGCCAAAGAGGCCCTGAAAATTCAATGAAAAGCTATCAGCAACACATACCTGAATGGCATGCCGGAGATCCTGTTTGGAAAGAAAATAAAGGTAAAGGAATAATTGGTGCGTTGAATTATTTGTCATCAAAAGGAATGAACTCGGTCTATTTCTTAACCATGAACATTAATGGTGACGGAAGAGATGTTTGGCCTTATGTTGACTATAAGGATTTCACCCGTTTCGATTGCAGTAAACTGGATCAATGGGAAATCGTATTCTCACACATGGACAGTTTGGGCTTAATGCTGCATGTTGTAACACAAGAAACTGAAAATGAACTGCTCCTGGATAATGGCGATGTCTCCAAATACAGAAAATTATATTATCGGGAATTAATTGCACGCTTTAGTCATCATCTGGCCATCACCTGGAATCTTGGAGAGGAGAATGGAATTAACAATGGTAATCCAACCGGACAATCAGATGAGCAAAGAAGGAACATGGCCAGCTATTTTAAAACACACGATCCCTATCAGCATTTTGTTGTTGTGCATACCTGGTCAAGGCAGGAAGACCGGGATAAAATTTATAAACCCCTACTGGGATTTGAACATCTGGATGGCCCCTCATTGCAAGTTGGTGATGTAAATAATGTTCATTCTTCTACACTGAAATGGATCAATTTATCGGCAGAAACCGGTAAACAATGGGTGGCATTTCTCGATGAAAACGGACCAGCCGATTTTGGCGCAGCGCCTGACGAATTTGATGCCAATCACGATACCATCAGGCACAAAGTTCTTTGGGGAAACCTTATGGCAGGAGGAGCCGGTGTGGAATGGTATTTTGGCTACAAGTATCCAAATGCCGATCTAAGTTGTGAAGACTGGCACTCAAGAGATAATTTGTGGGATCAGACAAAAGTAGCATTGGACATTTTTAATGAATACCTGCCTTTCAACAAGATGTCTTCGCATGATGAGCTTGTAACAGGAAACGCATACTGTTTTGCCCAACCGGATGAAATCTATGCCTTGTACTTATTCGATACCATAAAAGTCAGAATCTATCTGGGCAACGGCAATTCCCAATATAACATTACCTGGTTAAATCCTAATACAGGAGAAGTAATACACAGTGAATCACCGGTTAAAATTGTTGGGCCGGGTTGGGTTGATGTTGAAGCTCCAAAGGAAAAACAGTACGATTATTTAGCAATCATTAGGAAACATTAATACACACAAAATGAAAATACAACTAGCACTTTTTATCCTCATATTTCTTTCGACTACGCTCAATTCGATGGGGCAGACAGCAGAAGAAAAGGAAGGCATGCTAATCGTAGAGGCAGAAAATTACACAATGAATGAATCAAAAGGTTATCCCAGACTTTGGGTGCTGACCTCAATGAAAGATTCGGTATGGGCTGGTTTTTCCGATCCCGATGCTAACCATGCCAAAGATTCGGGAGGTCACTCCTATTTGGAAGCGCTGCCTGATACCCGGGTAACCCGCGACGATAGAATTGAAAACGGCGAAAGTTTCTATCCAATTCCAGGTGAGGGACCTACTTTATCTTATCAAATAAAAATCAACCATCCGGGGAAATATTACGTGTGGTGCAGGGCGTTTTCAACGGGACACGAAGACAATGGTTTGCACGTTGGAATTGATGGGGAATGGCCAGAAAGTGGTGCCCGCATTCAGTGGTGTGCCGGTATTAACCAGTGGACATGGTCATCAGCACAAAGAGTGCCGGAGAATCATTGTGGCTATCCAAACTCTATTTATCTCGATATCCAAAAGAAAGGCTTGCACACCATCACCTTTTCCATGCGGGAAGATGGCATGGAGTTCGATCAATGGATGATGACATTGGATGAAAGCTATACACCGGAAAAAGAACGGTAGAAACATAGAGCAACCTGTTGTATGGTTCAATACAAATTCGTCTAACAAAAGAACTTTAGAAGATCATATTGGATTGGGGCTATTTTGTTGAATAACATACATTGTAAAATATGATAGATAAATGGAAAAAACATTGGATTACGTTTTTACCTGCAACTTGCTAAACAATGCAGAAGTTATTAAAAGGTACAAAACATACCATAACTCCGAAATGGTTTGGCCTGAAGTCACTAAAACCTTTGTAGCGAGCGGTGCAAAAAGCATTAAAATTTATATACAACATACGCGTTTGGTGCTCATTATTACCTTGCCCGAGAGTGTATCGTTTGATGAGTTCAGTCGAGTTTACAGCACATATTCCGACAAAATAAATGATTGGGATAAGCTAATGGCTTCATTTCAGGTACCTCCTCCAGGAGCAAAGGGACCAAGCTGGGAAGCCATGGAAGAACTATATCGGTTTGAAATGAACCATTGATTGATGTGACCTTTTTGCAAAATAAAGCAAGTTCGTGTATTAAATAGAAGGTCTGAAATATCAAAAATCAGAAAAATGAAATGGATTATATTCTTATTGTTGTTCGCGTTCAGTGGAGCGCAATGTGCTAATTTCAGACGACCAACTGACCACTACATTGTCAATAAAAATCTCCCCAAAGTTTCACTAAAGAAACCGACACCTGAATTAAACACAACAGCTAAGATGTGGAATTCATTTGAGATGGTTGATTCAACTTTAAACGGAATCAACTTCAAATTGGCAATACCCAAAAAAGCCAATATGTATCGTGATTGGATTTGGCGTGCACGATTTTGGGGACATGAACCACAACTCGATATTGCTTTGTTAGAGAAAGGTTTTCATGTGGCTTATATTGAAACTGGAGGAATGTATGGCAGCCCCAAAACGCTTCAAATATGGGATGAATTTTATCGCTTAATTACCCAAAATTATCATTTGAATAAAAAGGTTGTTTTGGAAGGTATGAGTCGAGGGGGCTTGCCCGTTTTCAATTGGGGAAATGCCAATGCCGAAAATGTGGCCTGCATCTATGCAGACGCTCCGGTTTGTGACTTTAAAAGCTGGCCAGGAGGAAAATTTTCCGGTTCCGGATCAGTTGATGACTGGAAGCTGTGTCTTGAACAATACGAACTAACCGAGGAGCAAGCTATGACATACCTTAGTAATCCTATAGATAGGATGGAAAACATAGCCCGTTTGAAGGTGCCTGTGATTGTAGTTGTGGGTGATTTGGACAAAGTCGTTCCTGTTGCAGAAAATACCGACCTGCTTCAAAAAAGGCTACAAGAATTGGGGTGGGACCTGACTATCCTGCATAAGCCCGCAGTCGGGCATCATCCTCATTCATTTGAAGATCCGAAACCAATTCTCGATTTTATACTTAAGAATACAGGAAATTAGTAAATCATGAAAATATTTCAGCTAAGAACTTAATCATTTAAAATGAACAGAAAAAAAGATATAGCCATTGTGTTTGATTGTGGGGCAACCAATGTTAGAGTTGTTGCAATGCACACAAGTGGTGTCATTTTGGCTAAACACTCAATGCCAAATGAAATTGATAAAGACCCTTATTTGCCTGGAGGCCAGATCTGGAAGATTGAGTCTCTTTGGGCAAAATTATGTATTGCATCTAAAATAGTAGTTTCAAAGATTGATGCATCCAGAATTGCAGGAGTTACCGTAACAACTTTTGGGGTAGATGGCACTTTGGTTGATGCAAAAGGGAATCCACTTTATCCGGTTATATCATGGCAATGTAAAAGAACGCACCCTGTTGCGGAGAATATTGAAAACTATATTCCATTGAAAAAACTGTATGAGATTAGTGGTGTATTTCCGTATGCTTTCAACACAATCAACAAGCTTATTTGGTTTAAAGAAAACAAAACAAAGTTATTGGTAAAGGCGAATCGTTTTTTGTTTATCTCTTCGTTGTTCATCCATAAGCTCACAGGCACCTTAAAAAATGATATAACCATGCTAGGGACGTCAATGACGGCTGATTTAAAGCATCGAAAGGTCTCTAAAAAAATATTGTCGACAGTTGGGTTAGATCCAGAATTGTTTGGAGAAATTGTTGAAACGGGTACGATGGCAGGTGAGATAAACAAAAAAGCCATGCAAGAAACAGGGATACCAAAAGGTACGCATGTTTTTTTCACTGGCCATGATACTCAGTTTGCAATACTTGGTTCTGGCGCCAGTTTAAATCAACCTGTTTTAAGTTCAGGGACATGGGAAATATTAATGGCACGAATTGAATCTTTTAATGCAACAGAAAGAGAATTAGAAAATAACATTACCACCGAAGCGGATTCAGTTGCAGGTATTTTTAATATTGGACAAAATTGGCTGGCTTCTGGAATATTAGAATGGTTTTCAAGCAATTTTTATTCTGAATTACAAGGTGAAGAATTATTTACAACCATGATAAAGGAAGCTGAGTTTGTTGAACCAATGTCACACGGATTAACGATAAATCCTGCCTTTTATACCGAAAATGCTAATCAGAATAGCGGTTCGATTAAAGGCTTAACCATACAAACCTCCAGGAGTCAGATATACAGGGCTTTGTTAGAAAGCTTAGCCTTTCGATTGAGGGAAGGATTAGAATCCCTCCAAGCTGCAGGCAATTTTAAAGCTGAGTCCTTAATTTGCGTTGGAGGTGGATCAAGAAACGAATTATGGAACCAAATCAGAGCTGATGTTTGCAAGCTTCCTGTTCATACCATAAAACAAAAGGAAACCACGGTTTTGGGTGCTGCTATAATAGTTTTTGTCGGTGCGAAGATATTTAATTCCATTGATGAAGCTCGAGATCAGGTAGACTATAGTCCTTCCATCGTTTTTCCTGCGAATGACAGCCAAAAATATGAAACTGCTTATCAAAACTATCTTCAGTTCAAAAAACAAGGCTAATTGCATTTGGAATTAATAAGAACTAAAAATTTGTAAAATCATTTTTTATGTCCAATAACACCAGAATTGTTGAGAAAAAATATTTGGTTCCGTTTATCCTTATCACATGTCTTTTTGCATTCTGGGGTTTTGCGAATGACCTTACCAATCCAATGGTGGCAGCGTTTAAAACAATCATGGAGATTTCGAATGCAAAGGCAGCTTTGGTTCAGATGGCTTTCTATGGAGGATATGCTACTATGGCAATACCTGCAGCACTTTTTGTACAACGGTTTAGTTATAAGAAAGCAATATTAACGGGGCTTGCATTGTATGCCATTGGAGCCCTGATGTTTTGGCCAGCTGCCAAATTTGAAACCTTCGGATTCTTTTTGGGTTCCTTATATATCCTGACATTTGGACTAGCATTTTTAGAAACCACAGCAAATCCCTTTATCCTTGCAATGGGAAGTAAAGAAACTGCCACTCGTCGATTAAATTTGGCACAGGCATTTAATCCAATGGGGTCTTTACTTGGAATGTTTGCTGCAGCAAACGTTTTGGAAAATTTGGCATCTGATAAACGAAATGAATTGGGGCGCCTTGTTTTCGCAGACCTCGATGAAACCTCAAAAGCATTAGTTCGAACCAATGATTTGATGATTATTCGTAATCCGTATGTGATATTGGGAGTTATGGTCATTATTATGTTTGTGGTAATTGCATTGGTAAAAATACCACAGTTGGGCCATGCGAATCACATCAAACCAATAGCATCTATAAAACGCTTGATGAAAAACCGTATTTACCGAGAAGGTGTTATTGCACAAATGTTTTATGTGGCAGCTCAAATCATGTGTTGGACTTTTATCATCCAATATGCAGAAAACATTGGCATTAGCAAGTCTACAGCACAGGTGTACAATATTGTTGCAATGAGCCTTTTTCTATGCAGCCGTTTTATCAGCACCTTCCTAATGAAATATTTCAACTCACGGAAACTGCTCATCCTGTTTGCCTTTGGTGGTATGACAACTCTTTTGTGTACAATTTTTATTGTCGGAATTGCCGGATTATATTGCTTGATTGCTTGCTCTGCATTTATGTCATTAATGTTTCCCACAATTTATGGTATTGCACTAAATGATATTGGAGATGACGCGACTTTGGGTGCGGCAGGTTTAGTGATGGCTATTGTAGGTGGGGCACTCATGCCTCCAATTCAGGGAGCAATTATTGATTTGGAGCAAATTGGATTTTTGCCGGCAGTGAATGTTTCCTTTGCTTTACCCCTGCTCAGTTTTATGGTTATAGCAATTTTTGGAGTTCGCTCGAAATATAAAGGCTAAGAATCTATTGAAAGCTCTGGTTCTCATCTATAGGTTCCGTCTAACTATATTATGTCTAATTTTCAAAGGTGTACGATGAACTCACTCAAAGGAAAACTCGTTACTCGTTTTCCTAAATATAAATTTAACTTTAAACTAAAAGCATTTGGGCTCTACCTAAATGCAAATTGGTAATTTGTGAAACTTAAAAAATACTTTGGTTTTCGCTAAAAACTTTAGCCTCGTCTAAAAAAATAAAAAGTGGCACTCGGCTGAAGGTTTTCAAGGAAAACATTTCATGGTTTCCCTATCTACCTTTCCCTACGGTTGCAGTTTTTTCCCTCTCGGCAAGCTCGAGGACCAGCCTTCGACTCGCCTCGACAAACTCGGCTTGCTCAGCGACCGAACGACAATAAACTGATTCCTCGATAGGTTCAAGAACTATTATGGTGAGCGGTTATTGCGATATTTAAGTTTAATACTGGAGAATATACGGTCAGGGAGTTGTCGCTGAATGGTGCCATAACGAATGATGTATTTGTCGGATTCTTCGGGCATGGATGCCTGAAGTCCGGGCAAGAATTCAGGAGACAATTCAGTGTCTTCGTATTGATGTAATAAGATAATATATCCAGCTGCAGCTGCTGCAGCCCGGTAACGCGAAATGGTGGAGTGATTGATTTCTAGTATTTTAGCCAAAAATCAGTTAGGCATTTTCTGAATGGATTGTTTTGCATTTGGGTCGGGCATACTCTTCCTGGAGCCTCCTTTT
>JBGUEP010000049.1:0-43521 GCA_041821245.1 Prolixibacteraceae bacterium | reverse complement strand
ACAAAAAAGAAACACTTGATAAAACATTGTCAACCTTATTCATGGGAGGACAGACCGAAGACTGAAGACTGAAGACTGAAGACTGAAGAAGAACATAAAATACAGCGTAAAAAAATAACCATGAAAACAGGTATCATACAGCAGTCAAACACTTCGAATATTGAAGAGAACAAAGCCAAAATCGAAAAAAACATAGCACACTGTGCACATCACGGAGCAAAACTTGTGGTACTTCAAGAATTACACAACAGCCTATATTTTTGTCAGGTGGAGGAAGTGAATAATTTCGAATTGGCTGAAATCATTCCAGGACCTTCCACCCAGTTTTATGGCGAGTTAGCCAAAAAACACAGCATTGTTTTGGTGACTTCACTTTTTGAAAAACGTGCTGCCGGATTGTACCACAACACCGCAGTCGTGTTTGAGAAAGATGGAACAATTGCCGGCACTTACCGTAAAATGCACATCCCTGACGATCCGGGTTTTTACGAAAAATTCTATTTTACCCCTGGTGATTTAGGCTTTCATCCTATTCAGACTTCAGTTGGAAAGCTGGGCGTATTGGTATGCTGGGATCAATGGTACCCCGAAGCTGCCCGAATGATGGCATTGGCCGGAGCCGAACTACTGATCTACCCAACTGCCATTGGCTGGGATATGCGTGATGATACAGCCGAACGCGAACGACAAAAAAATGCATGGATAACTGTTCAACGTGGCCATGCCGTCGCCAACGGCATTCCGGTAATTGCAGTTAATCGTGTAGGTTTTGAAGAAGATCCTTCAGGACAAAGTGCAGGAATCAACTTTTGGGGAAACAGCTTTGTAGCCGGACCACAGGGCGAATTGCTATTTGAAGCTCCAAGCGATACAGAGCTCAATCAAATGATCGACATTGATCTGAAACGATCGGAAGACGTGAGAAGAATATGGCCATTTTTGCGCGATAGGCGAATTGAAGAATATCACGAATTGACCAAACGTTTTCGGGATTAAAACTATTTCCCTGATTCATTAAAAAAGCTGCCTTGAAAAATTCAAGACAGCTTTTACTATTTCGATTGATTCGATCTTATCTGTTCACAAAATCAGACGCCATCAGAAAGTCGTAACTCATTTTTACGCTTTCCATTGGATCAAAATTGTAGCGCTCCACCTCAACCACATAATGTTCCATACCGGCAACTTCAGCAGCAGCAAAAATTGGAGCAAAATCCATAATGGCATCGCTGCCACCCAGTTCGGTTTCATCTTTTATATGCCACAACTTAAAACGTCCCGGGTATTGATTGAAATAATCAACGGGATTTTGTCCTCCAATGGTAATCCAGTAAACATCCAATTGGAAAAACACTTTATCAGGATCGGTATTTTGTAGCATAAAATCGTAACGACGTACACCATCAATTTCCTCAAATTCATGATTGTGATTATGGTAGCCAAACTTAATGCCTTTGGCAGCGCATTTTTCACCCACTACATTAAAATAATCGCAGAATGCTTTTAGGCCTTCTAATGATTCGTATCCTTTTTTGTCCATAAAAGGCTGAACAATATACTGAACATCCGCTGCAGCATGCGCATCGATGCACTGATCCCACCAGGCCATCACTTCATCCCAATTGGAAGAATCGGGTAAAGCCTGACCACAATGTGATGATAAAAATTCCATACCGTTATCGTTCATCAACTTTTTGAATTCGAGCGGTTCCATTCCATAGAATTTTCCATCGCCATAACCAGCTGTTTCACCAAAACTATAGCCAATTTCACCTACTTTGACAACTGCAGCTGAAGGGTCGGCTTTCATAGCATCACGAACCGAGTACAATTGCAGGCCGATTTCCTTTTCAACAGGTTTTGTACACGAAGTGATTGAAATGGCCAATAAGGCTAGGACAACAACTAATGTTTGTTTTACTCTTTTCATAATTCTTTAATTTTTATGTTTCTAAACCAAACATCGTCGCCATGATCTTGTAGCCCAATGTAACCTTCGGAGGCCACATTTGCCCAATCAGGATTTAATTCAGGAAATTTACTTTCGGCAACCATTGCATTCCAATCGGGCGTCCATAAGTGATATTCCAATACGGTTTCGCCATTCATTTTATGAACAATGGTTCCTTTATACGAAATAATTTCAATGGAATTCCATTCGCCGGCAGGTTTTGCATTTTGAGGATCGGCGGGAATCAGATCATACAATGAACCGGCCTTACGATTTCCGTCCTTACCCAAAAATGAATCGGGGTGACGCTCGTTATCCAACACCTGCATTTCAGGAGCGGTGCGCCAAATGGTTTCTAATTCGGGAGCTTCTTGTCCCAGATAGAAAATACCTGAATTACCGCCTTCTGAAATTTTCCATTCCATTTTCAAATCAAAATTTGAATATTTCGTCTTATAAATAATATCACCACCTTCAGCAGCTCCAGCTTCGCCACGACCCGATCCGTTGCATTTTAACGAACCATCAGTGTCGATGATCCAACCTGCAGGAAAAACCTCGGAATGGTAGCCTCTCCAGCCTTCAGTGTTTTGACCATCATACAACAATTGCCATCCATCGGCTTTTTCTTCTTTGCTTAACTGATTAGGGCCCACAGGTTTTTCAGCACACGATGCAAAAACTACGGCAAATGCGGCAAATAAAATAATTGATAAATTTTTCATTTTCATTAAGTATTAGGGTTTGAATTACATGGGCATATCGGGCAAGGTCCAACCGTTCCGGTAGGTATGATTGATGAGCTCAGCAGCAAATGATTGCGCATTTACAGGATCGGTCCAGTCCTTGTTGAATGTTGGGTGACCGTCATGAATTTTAAACCCATCCTTAATGACCGTCTTAATGGTTTCATCAGCACCAATGTTGGTGAACTTCATGTTCAGTCCATCCCATTCCAATTCTTTATTCAGGCTTTGCAAACGAACAGCCAATACTCCCATGACCACCATTTCGTTAAACGGTCCGGCTTCGGCAAAACTTGAAGCAGTTTGAATTCTGCTTTCAGGACTTTCTTTTGCAGCGCGCACCCAATCCATTTCGTGGCTTAGTTCTACTTTACGCCCCACCAATTCACCTTCCGGCTTTTCAATTGATCCGTCGGCACGTAAAATCCATGGATTCACACCGTAGCAGCCACAAATGAGTTTACCTTTTGTACCGTGGAAAATTACGCCTCCACCGGCATCGTTCATGTCTTTACCTTTAGGCCAATTATCCGGAAAATCGGGTTTCAAACCACCATCGTACCAGGTCACATGAACTTCATCCAATTTGATCTTTACTTTTTTATCATCGGTTTTCCTTTTAGGGAAAGTCAAACGCACTTTTTGAGCAGTTGGGCAGGAATCTGTTAACAACAAAGTTGAACTTCCCTGTGCTTTGGTAGGATAGCCTAATTTTAATCCAACAAATACCGGATGCAAAATATGACAAGCCATGTCGCCTAAGGCACCGGTACCAAAATCCCACCAACCACGAAAATTCCATGGTGTGTATATTGAATTATATGGACGCATTGGCGCAGGTCCGATAAAGTTTTCCCAATCCATGGTAGAAGGGATTTCTTCCACTTTTTCGGGTCGATTTAAACCTTGTGGCCAGATTGGCCGATCGGTAAAGGCTTCCACAGAAGTAACATTTCCAATTTGGCCTTCCCATAACCAGGTACATGTTTGACGAACACCATCGCCTGAACTTCCCTGATTACCCATCTGAGTAGCTAATTTATGCTTGTCTGCCAATTTGGTTAACAAACGCGATTCGTACACCGTATGAGTTAATGGTTTTTGTACATATACATGCATGCCAAGCGTCATAGCCGTAGCAGCTACAATGGCATGGGTATGGTCAGCGGTAGCTACAATAACAGCATCGATTCCGTTGGCCATTTCGTCAAACATCCGACGCCAGTCCTTGTACATTTTAGCTTTTGGGTTGGCATCAAACACGTGCTTGGCATAGGCCCAATCAACATCACAAAGCGCAACAATATTTTCGGTTGGAGCTACAGCTTTCAGGTTAGAATTTCCCATTCCACCAATGCCAACAACAGCAATGTTTAAACGATCGCTGGGTGCCGGACGATTGGCTCCGCGAATTACCGATCCGGGTAGCAGCGTAAATCCTGCAGCTGCCAGTGATGCACTACCCAAAAACTTCCTTCGGCTAATGCCGGAATTGTCATTTTTAGTTTCCATAAATTAAAAGTTAGATATTAAGTTATATGTCTATTGTAAGATTTTCGGTTTAAAACCATGAAAATACAATTCTATTTTGGCATTTTCCAGACCTTAGCTGTTTTTCTTCCTCCATTTTGTGAATATCCAAGGGCATTTCATCGACAAATGAGGTGAAAATTCATTAGGCTCAATAAGGTTAAAATTGGATCACTTTCTTCTCATCATTACTCAGGTAGGCAGCCTCAATCACTTCAATCACCTGTTTGGCCTGCCAGGGTTGAACGATTAATTCTTCTTCACCGGCAATGGCGCGATAAACATTATCGAAATAAGCCATATAATTTCCAGGAACCGAGGGGACCTGCTCCCGAATTGCTACACCATTTTCCTCAATATTTAAAATGCCCCACTGTTCTTCAGGATCTTCACCCATGCTTCTTTTTGGTTTCATCCCTTTTCGCAAACGATCTTCCTGCGGATCAAGGCCATATTTAACATATGATCCATTCCTTCCGTGCACCATCATTCGGGGACCCAATTCCTTCACAAAAACACCAGCCCGCAATATGGCTTTCATCCCGGAATAGTGCAGATGGATTTCAAAATGATCGACCACCTTACCAACTTCCCTTTGTATACGTAAATCGGCATAAATGGCTTTGGGTTTTCCAAAAAGAACCAAAGCCTGATCGATCAGGTGAGGTCCCAAATCATACAATACTCCACTTCCCGGAGCAGGAATATTCTTCCACTCCACCCTGTCGCGCAGTGGTCTATAACGATCGAAATGTGATTCAAACTCCAGCACTTCACCCAGACGGTGAAAGCCAAGTAAGGTTTTAACAGTCAGGAAATCGGTATCCCAGCGCCTGTTGTGAAAAGGTGCGAGTACTTTATTCATTTTCTGTGCTGTTTCAATCAACACCTGGGCATCGGCCGAATTGTTTGTAAAAGGCTTTTCAACAATCACATGTTTACCAGCCAATAAAATTTTCCGGGCATATTCGAAATGTGTTGGATTGGGAGAAGCCACTATTACCAAATCGATAGTTTCATCAGCTAAAAGTTCATCCACCGATGCAATAGCATTCGCTTTTGGATATTCTTTTTTTAGCAAATCGACTTGCGAAGTAAGCACTGAGCATAATTTATAATAAGGACTACTTTGAATATAAGGAGAAAAAAAATAGCGACCAGACAAGCCAAATCCAATGATTCCTACGTTTATTTTATTTTTCATTCTTTACCATTTTTTGCAGCGTCAAGTTAGTATTTTGAATGGTGCCAAGCAACCAACAAAAGCCCATAAATACAAACCCCATCTTTTCTTTTATTAAAATTATTGGCATTCAACAATAATTCAAGTAATTTTCAAGAAAAAAGTAGTTTATTTTATCTCATTGCTTTAATCTATTTTATCTTTAAGTCGATCACTATTAACTAACTTTTAATTATGAGAACATCAAAAGGATTTATTCCTAACATTTCAAAACTTATTTACCTGACTATTGCCATATTTATGCTGAGCTCTTGCGAACCAAAACCTGCACCATCACTCGGAATTTTTGAGAAAAGCTCCGATGTAGGACATGCGAAACTAGTTGGAACCACCTCATTCGATTCCATAAACGGAGAATATACCTTATCCGGAGCCGGTGAAAACATCTGGTTCGATCGTGACGAGTTCCATTTCCTGTCTAAAAAGATAGAAGGTGATTTTATTCTTCGTGCTCGTGTTAAATTTATTGGTGAAGGCGTGAATGCCCATCGTAAATTTGGGATTATGGTACGCGACAGTTTAAGTGCCGAATCGGCCCACATCAATGCTGTGGTTCATGGCGATGGTTTAACTTCACTTCAATACCGAAGCAAAATTGGTGAGAATACCGAAGAAGTTAAATCCCCTGCTGTTGGGCCCAACATTATTCAACTGGAGCGTAAAGGCAATAAGTTTATATTTTCATCGGCCATCGAAGGAGAAACCTTCACCACCATTTCAGTGGATAGTTTAGTGCTTGCTAAAAATGCCAATGTGGGTCTTTTCATTTGCTCTCATGAAATTGAAGTTTTAGAAACTGCAGTTTTTGACAATGTGCGTTTGGTGATTCCTGCTCCGGATGATTTCACCCCTTATAAAGATTACATTGGCAGCCACATTGAAATTCTGGACATTGAAAGCGGTAAACGTAAAATTGTGCACAGTGCAAGCAATTCATTGCAAGCGCCTAACTGGACACCAGACGGAAGCGCTCTGGTTTTTAACAGCGATGGCAAATTGTATTCCTTCAACATTGCCACATCGGCCGTTACGGAAATCAACACGGGCTTTGCACAAAACAATAATAACGACCATGTACTTTCATTCGACGGCAAATGGCAGGGCATTAGCGACCATACTCAAGATGCCAATCACTCTTCAATGATTTATGTTTTGCCTGCCGAAGGTGGCGAGCCGGAACAAATCACCACTGAAGCACCATCGTATTTGCACGGTTTTTCACCCGATGGTGAATATATGGTATTCACCGGTGGCCGCAACAACGCCGACCATCTGGACATCTACCGAATTTCAAGGACAAGCAAAGTAGAGGAACGATTAACTGACTCTCCTGGTCTGGACGATGGCTCGGAATATTCACACGACGGGAAATACATTTACTTCTGTTCTACTCGTACAGGATTGATGCAGGCCTATCGTATGAATCCCGATGGAACGAATCAGGAGCAACTCACCTTTGACGAGTACAACAATTGGTTCCCTCACATTTCGCCCGACGGAAAATGGATTGTTTTCATCACCTACAATACCGACATTCGCGCCGATGATCATCCCTTCTACAAGCGGGTGTACATCCGTATGATGCCCGCCGATGGAGGACAAGCCAAAGTAATTGCCTACCTGTATGGAGGACAAGGCTCAATGAACGTTCCCAGTTGGTCGCCCGACGGGAAAAAAATTGCTTTTGTGAGCAATACGGTGATTGAATGAACGGAAGTTACTGAATGAACTGACCCCTCGACAAGCTCGGGGAACGCACCTCGACTAGCTCGGGGAACGAAAATCGACAAGCTCGGGGAACATGCCTTTGCCAGATAGGAGGCAGAAAAAAAATTAGCAAATGAAAAACTGAATGCGTGACGCGTTCAGTTTTTTTATGTTAGCAAAAATAAAACCATGTCGGTTGGTTGCAAAAGACATAAAGACAAGCAACCACCAAGAATAACTATTTTCCACACCATTCAACCTTTTTCATCAAATAAACATTAAAAATTACTCCGCAACTATCATTTTGCAAGCAATATGCATTATTACCGAATATTTATCCAATATTAATTAATCATTTTTATCTAAATCCATTCTATATTAAATCAAGCATTTGTCGAAATAAAATTGTACTTTAGGTCAAAGTTAAAAATTAGATGCTCAGCTGTCACAAAGGAATAGCTGGATGATCATCAACTATTAACTCACCTGACTCTTCTAAAGATCTACTTTTTAGATTACAAAAAAATTAACTGGTTTTGAAATCAGTTTAGGATACTGTGGTTACATTTTAAATACAATTATATGGCAAAACTTAATTTAAACACCTATGAGACAGATGGCTTTTACGATGAAATGTTTGATGAAAACAATCAGGTAAGGCCTCAGTACGCATTGATAAAACAGCGGCTCGAAAAAATGGGCTGGAAAAAACTTAATTTCTTACAACATTCAACCGATCGCGCCCAACTTTCATTGGGCATGACCTTCAATGTATACAACGACAATCAAGGTGTTGAACGAATCCTGCACTTGGACATCATTCCACGAATAATTGATGGTAAAGACTGGGATTATTTGGAGAAAGGACTGCGACAAAGAATACAGGCCTTAAATTTATTTATCGGGGACCTTTACAATGGACAAAAAATATTGAAGGATAATATCATTCCCAAAGAATTGATTCTTTCGAGTGCTTCCTACCTGAAACAATGCATTGGTTTAAAACCTCCTGAAAATGTATGGTGCCACATTACCGGGTCAGACATCATTCGAGGCGGCGATGGCGAATTTATGGTATTGGAAGATAATTTAAGAACACCATCTGGAGTATCCTATATGCTTGAAAACAGGGAGATACTAAAACGCACCTTTCCTGAAATATTCGAAAAACTAAATGTACGCCCTGTACACAATTATTCGCACTATTTACGCGACATGCTGGAATCATTAACACAAGTAAACCCGGCTTCCATAGCTGTACTTACCCCTGGAACATTTAATTCAGCCTATTTTGAACATGCTTATCTGGCCCAACAAATGGGTGCCGAATTGGTCGAAGGACGTGATTTAGTGGTTAAGGACGATTTTGTATATATGATCACCACCAAAGGATTAAAACAAGTTGACGTTATCTACAGAAGAGTTGACGATGATTTTATTGATCCGCTCACCTTCAAAAAAGATTCCATGCTTGGTACTCCAGGCTTATTTAAAGCCTACTTAAAAGGCAATGTTGTTTTGGTGAACGGACCCGGAACAGGTGTTGCCGACGACAAGGCAGTTTATGCTTATGTTCCCAAAATCATTAAATATTATTTGGGTGAAGAAATGATTCTTCCGAACGTACAAACCTACATCTGTGATGAAGAGGATGATCGAAAATACGTAATTGAGAACATTGAAAAATTGGTGATCAAACAAACCGATGCCTCTGGCGGATATGGAATGCTCATTGGCCCTAAATCGACCAAAGAAGAACAACAGGAATTTGTAAAAAAGATCAAAGCCAACCCACGCAAATACATTGCACAACCCACCATTAATTTGTCCAGAGTACCTACTCTTTCCGGCCAAGGTATTGAAGGCAGGCACGTCGATTTAAGGCCATATATTTTATATGGGAAAGAGATGAAAATAATCCCCGGCGCCTTAACCCGCGTGGCTCTTACAAAAGGTTCACTGGTAGTAAACTCATCGCAGGGCGGTGGTAGTAAAGACACATGGGTATTGGATAATCATTAAAATTAAATTATATGCTAAGTAGAGTTGCCGATTCCATTTATTGGATGAACAGATATATTGAAAGGGCCGAAAACTATGCCCGGTTTATGGATGTAAATTTTAACCTTTCGTTAGAATTGCCTCCTAATGTTGAGGAACAATGGGGACCTCTGGTTATCACCACTGGTGATTGGGAGTTGTATGAAAAATTGCACAAAAAAATTGAAAAAAGTAAAGTCATTTATTTTTTCGGGTTCGATCCTAAAAATGGCAATTCAATATACAATTGTATTGTAAATGCCCGCGAAAATGCCAGGGCTGTTAGGACTGAACTCACTAAAGAAGTATGGGAACAAATTAATTACCTCTACTATTATGTGAAAGATGGCCTGGATAAAAAGTTGTGGCAAAAAAAGGATCCTCGCGACTTTTTTAATGAAGTCAAAAAAGGGTGCCAGTTACTTTGGGGTATTTTCGATGCGACCATTTCCAGATCAGAAGGCTGGCATTTCGGACGAATAGGACGACTTTTGGAACGGGCCGATAAAACCTCCAGGGTATTGGATGTCAAATACCATATCCTTTTACCCAGCGTTGGTGCAGTTGGAACTCCGTTGGATATCATTCAATGGGCTGCCCTGCTCAAATCAGTAAGTGCTTTTGATATGTATCGAAAGAAAAACGGCAAATTAACCTCCATGGCCATTTCGCAATTTCTTTTATTGGATCCGGAATTCCCAAGGTCGATGTTGACCTGTTTAACACAAGCCGAACAATCTTTAAAAATCATTACCGGCAATACCAACGGATTTTACAACAATGCCGAAAAGCAATTGGGTATTCTTCGGTCACAATTAGAATATGCCGATATCAATGACATTTTCACCAGTGGACTACATGAATTCATTGATTCTTTTCAATTGAATTTAAACATTGTATCTACGGCGATTTACGAATCGTTTTTTTCTATTGAAAACAGCATTCTAAAAAATTAAAAAACATGGCATTAAAAGTCGCTATTTCACATAAAACCACCTATAAATACGATCGTGCGGTCAACCTTTCACCTCACATTTTTCGCTTACGCCCGGCACCACACAGCCGTACGCCAATAGAAGCCTATTCCATTAAAATAAAACCCGAAAATAACTTTTTCAACTGGCAACAGGATCCTTTCGGTAATTATCAGGCACGCCTGGTATTTCCTGAAAAAACCAAAGAATTGTCCATCGAGGTAGAAATTATCGCTGATCTTAAAACCATCAACCCATTCGATTTTTTTGTGGAAGAATCGGCTACTGAATTCCCATTTGAATACAACGAGACCATCCAGAAGGAATTAATTCCTTATTTGGAAATTACTGAAAAAGGCCCCTTGTTATTGGAATGGATTAAAACGGTTGATAAAACACCACGAAAAACAATCGATTTTTTAATCGACATTAACCAACAATTGTATCGGCATTTGAACTATACCACCAGAATGGAACCTGGTGTTCAAACCCCCGAGGAAACATTAAGCAATAAATCAGGTTCCTGTCGTGATTTTGCCTGGCTATTGGTACAGGCGCTGCGTCATTTAGGTTTTGGAGCCCGTTTTGTTTCAGGTTATCTGGTTCAACTTTCGGCCGACGAAAAGTCGCTCGACGGCCCTTCAGGACCAGAAAAAGACTTTACGGACCTCCATGCATGGGCCGAAGTGTACCTGCCCGGTGCCGGCTGGATTGGTTTTGACTCCACCTCAGGATTATTGGCAGGCGAAGGGCATATCCCATTGGCCTGTACGCCATCGTTTGAAAGTGCCGCACCGGTTAGTGGTTTAACCGATGTTTGCGAAACTGAATTTTTTCACCAAAACTCGGTAAAACGAATTTTTGAATCACCAAGGGTTACCAAACCTTACACCGAAGAACAATGGACTGAAATATATAATCTTGGATTTAAGGTAGAAGAAGAATTAGAACAAGGAGACGTACGATTAACCATGGGCGGTGAACCGACCTTTGTTTCCATCGACGACATGGAAGCAAAAGAATGGAATACCAATGCCGATGGTGAGCACAAGCGAAAACTGGCCTCCGACCTTTCACTTCGTTTATTGAATAAATTTGGTAAAGGTGGAGTATTGCACCATGCTCAGGGAAAATGGTATCCGGGAGAACCCTTGCCTCGTTGGTCAATTGGTATTTACTGGCGTAAGGATGGGACTCCAGTTTGGAACAATCCTGGCTTATTGGCCGACTTCACCAAGGAATATAATGTGCAAGATTCAGACTCTGAACTATTTCTTAAAACACTGACCAAATACCTGGCCTGTAGCTCCGACGAAATAATGCCGGCGTATGAAGATGCTTTTTTCTTTTTATGGGAAGAAGGAAAATTACCAGTCGACGTTGATCCTTTAAAGTATGACTTAAGCGATTCGCTTGAACGCAAAAAACTGAGCGAAGTACTGCTAAAAGGGATGAATAAACCTGTAGGGCATGTTATTCCATTAAACTACTTTAAAAGACAGTGGATCACCAATTCATGGGAATTCAGAAAAAAAAATTTAGTATTGCTTCCGGGCACTTCGGCCATTGGACTTCGCTTACCACTTGAGTCCTTGATTACCAAACCGGAATTAGAATCCGATCCTAAATTCGAACCCGATCTTTTTTCTGATAAAGAAGCATTGGGCACCTTCTCCGATCAAGTAATGAAAAGAAGTAAAACAGTCATCCAAAATACAAGCAAAGAATCGCAACCCTTTGTACGCACAGCACTTTGCGCTGAAGTCAGGGAAAAAAAATTGTACCTGTTTTTGCCACCGCTCGACAGCATTGAGGTATTCCTCGATTTGGTCACTTCCATTGAAGCCACGGCAAAAGAGCTCAACATCCCTGTGATTCTTGAAGGTTATGATCCACCGCGCGACAATCGTGTTGAAGTATTAAAAGTAACTCCCGACCCCGGTGTAATCGAAGTGAACATACATCCGGCCAAAAACTGGAAAGAACTCACCGAAAATACGCTCACTTTATATAGTGAAGCAAAACAAGCTCGTTTAGGAACGGAGAAGTTTTTGCTCGACGGAAAACATACCGGAACAGGAGGAGGAAATCATGTGACGCTAGGCGGTGTTTCTCCGGCTGATAGTCCATTGTTAAGACGCCCCGATTTATTGCGCAGTTTACTCACATTCTGGCAACACCACCCCGGGCTATCCTACTTGTTCTCCGGTGCCTTTATCGGCCCAACCAGTCAGGCACCCCGTGTTGACGAAGGTCGTTTTGAGAACCTATATGAATTGGAAATTGCCTTCAGTCAAATACCGGAAGGCGACGATGTTCCTTTTTGGTTAACCGACCGCTTATTCCGTCATTTGTTAACCGATATTACAGGAAATACGCACCGTGCAGAGTTCTGTATCGATAAAATGTATTCACCCGACTCAGCATCCGGCCGTTTAGGAATACTTGAATTGCGTGCTTTCGATATGCCGCCACATGCTCAAATGAGTTTAACTCAGATGCTGCTGGTTCGCACCCTAGTCGCCTGGTTCTGGAAAACCCCCTACAAGCACAATTTAGTTCGCTGGGGAACAGAACTTCACGATCAATTTTTACTGGAACACTATGTAAAAGAAGACATTAAAGACATTGTAGAGCAACTGAATGCTGCCGGGTACGAATTTAAAGTCGATTGGTTTGATCCTTTCTTTGAATTCAGATTCCCGCTATATGGTATGGTCAATATCAACAACATTGACCTGGATTTGCGCATGGCCATTGAGCCATGGAACGTGCTGGGTGAAGAGATGACCGGCAGAGGCACTGCCCGTTATGTTGACTCATCTGTTGAACGAATTCAGGTGAAAGTATCCAACTTTGTGAATGAACGCTACGTATTAACCTGTAATGGCGTTAAAATTCCACTTCAGAATACAGGAAAAAAAGGCGAATTTGTTGCCGGAATCCGATACAAAGCATGGCAACCCTGGTCATCGCTGCACCCAACCATTGGTGTTGACACTCCGCTGGTATTCGATGTAGTAGACAAGTGGAACAAACGTTCAATAGGCGGATGCACTTACTTTGTGGCACACCCTGGAGGATTGAGTTATGACAGTTATCCGGTAAATAGCTACGAAGCCGAATCGCGAAGGATAAATCGTTTTTGGGACTTTGGACATACGCAAGGCGAAATAGCAACACCAGTCGAAAATCCATTATCTTTGTCCGAAGTTGGTCGGAAAGTGGAATACAGGGAGACGATTACCACCTTTGAATACAAAGAGATACCCGTAAATCAGGAATTTCCTCACACATTAGACCTTCGTCACAATTGGAAAATAAATTGATTGAATGACCATTGTTCATAGCAGTTTGCTTCAGAATTACCAACTCGGAGGCACCAACGATGAGATGATTAGTCCATCACTGGCAATTAAACCAGCCTGGGAAACTTTATTAAAGAACATCGACCTGATCGGGGAAAAAGAATTATCATCACGACAGGAAGATTTAAATTGGCATCTGGCTGAAAATGGGGTAACCTATAATGTTTATAACGATCCGCAAGGCCTAAATCGTCCGTGGAATTTAAATGTTACCCCATCACTTATTACCGAAAAAGAATGGATAAAAATTGAAAAGGGCATCCAGCAGCGCGCCGAGCTCTTCAATTTGATATTAAAAGACTTATATGGAAAGCGCGAATTAATCTCCAATGGAATTGTTCCATTGGAGGTTATTTTTAGTCACCGTGGTTTTTTGCGCCAGTGCGACCAAATAACATCCAAAACAACAAAACAACTTCAAATTTATGGAGTGGATTTATCACGTGGCCCCGATGGTCGCATTTGGGTGATTAGTGATCGAACTCAAGCCCCATCGGGTATGGGATATGCTTTGGAAAACCGATTAACAATGGGACGCGTACTACCCGATTTATTTCAGGGAATGAATGTTAAAAAACTCACCACCTTTTTTCAGCAATTCAACAATCTTTTAATTGATTCAAGTCCCCGAAAAATTGATAATCCCAACATTGTTGTGCTTACACCGGGACCATTAAATGAAACCTATTTTGAGCATTCTTACCTGGCCTCCTATCTTGGGTATTCACTGGTACAAGGGAATGATCTGGTGGTGCGTAATCAGCACCTCTGGATGAAATCGCTGAAGGGACTTAAAAAAATTGACGTTGTACTTCGTCGTGTTGATGACATGTTTGTTGACCCCCTGGAATTGCGCGAAGACTCGCACCTGGGTGTTCCCGGCTTGTTGGAAGTTATTCGAAACAAGAATGTAAGCATTGTGAATCCGGTGGGTTCACGCGTACTCGAGAACCCTGGCCTTGTTCCTTTTATGCAGGGTATTGCAAAATATTTCTTAAATGAGCCTTTAATTTTACCTCAAATTGCCTCGTGGTGGTGTGGACAAGAAAAAGAAAGGCAATATGTGTTGGATAATCTGCCCAATCTGATTGTAAAACGAATTGACCGCTCTCAAACAGACAATGTATTTGTTGGACAACAAATGAGTAAAGCACAATTGGAAGCACTGGGAAAAGAAATTCTAGACCGCCCCTACCGATTTGTAGCTCAGGATAAAATCAGCTTTACTACAACACCAACTTACCTCAATGGCACACTGGAACCACGGAACATGGTTTGGCGCACCTTTGCCATTGCCAATAAAAAGGAGTACAGTGTAATGCCCGGCGGATTGGTACGTGTTGCTCCAGATAAAGACAAAGCGGCTGTTTCGAACCAAATAGGAGGTTTGAGTAAGGACATTTGGATTGTTAACGAAAAAGATGACAATAGCCAAATCAAAAGTTCAGTGAACAGAAAATCCTCCATTTCGCTTTCGGGCTTGGACGATCTACCCAGCTTGACGGCTGAAAACTTATATTGGGCCGGCCGCTATGTTGGAAGAACACTTATGACTGCCCGCTTTTTGCGCATGGCTTTAAAACAAATCAGCTACGTTCAATTGAACGAAGGTGAACCCACATCTGAAGACTTGCAAATTATTTTAAGGGCAATCACTAACCTGACCTCTACTTTCCCGGGCTTTGCCAGTGAAGAAGAAGTCAAAGACCCCTATCAGGAAATCCTTGCAGTTATTCTCGACAAAAAACGCATAGGAAGTCTGGCATATACCATCAATCTGTTTTCGAATGCTTATTTCTCCATTCGAAATTTATGGTCAAGCGACATGTGGCGCGTATTTGGAAGAATTGAAAATATCTGGAAAGAAATTCAGGACGACCCGGATCCAAACATTCGCAAAATCATCCAGGCCCTTGACCAGCTTATTACAAGGCTGATAGCGTTTATGAGTCTGGTAGAAGAAAGCATATTAATTGAACAGGGATTGTTGCTTTATTTCATCGGACTTCAGATGGAACAAAGTATGTTAAACATATCGAAATGCCGATCGATGTTGGTGTTTGAGCTCGAAGAACAAGTTGAATACGAAGTTTTGGAAGCCTTATTGAACAGCCACGAGAGTTTAAACATTTACCGCCACAGCTACCGTTCACACATCAAATTGGAAAATGTAATTGAACTCCTTCTTTTAGACATGAAATATCCACGATCGCTGGCCTATAAATTGAATCGCCTTCTGAAAGATTTATCGGTTTTACCACATTCAAAGGTTTCGCATGAACTCACAAAATACGAAAAATTTGTTTTTGAAGCCTTTTCCAAATTGCGTTTGGCCACTACAGCCCAGCTCATTGAAACCGATAAATCGAAAATGATTCGGGAGAATCTCGATCAACTATTATCCGAACTGAGTGAGCTTTTACACCAGACTTCACTGGCGGTAGCCAATACTTATTTCAGCCATACTTATCAACAAAATCAGTTGGTTGCTCAAAATTTTAATGCCTAAGGAAATGATTTATACCGTCAGACATACCACGCTTTATGAATACGATAACTTTGTAAGTTATTGTCACAATCTGGCCACCTTAAAACCACGAGAATATTCCGGCCAGGAATTGATGGAGTATACCTTAAAGATTTCACCTGATCCCACGGGGCTTTCTGAACGCTTGGATTTTTTTGGCAACAACATTACCCGATTTTCCATCGAAGGCTTGCACAATAAACTTGAAGTCACTACACACAGCAAAATCAAACGGGATTATGGAGCAATTCGTGCCTCTTTTTTTTCCGATCGATGTAAAATGATCACCCTTGACGAAGCGCTATCAACGCTGAAAAGTAATACGCCGCAAAAATTGGAAACGCAGCCTTTTGTGCTGGAATCACCGCTGATTCGGAAAATAAACGACAAGATCAGAGCTTATGCGAAAGTATCATTTCAGGCCAACCGATCTGTTTTTGATGCAGGGCTGGAGTTAATGCAACGTATTTTTATCGACTTTAAATTTGATTCAGGATTTACCAATGTAGCCACACCCATCAGTGAAGCATTTGAAGCAAAAAAAGGTGTGTGTCAGGATTTTGCACAAATAGCCATAGCCTGTGTGCGATCGGTTGGTTTGCCTGCACGTTACATGAGTGGGTATATCGAAACACTACCTCCTAAAGGACAAAAGAAACTGGTAGGTTCCGATGCTTCTCATGCCTGGTTTGCCATGTACATTCCCGGTTTTGGATGGGTCGATTTCGATCCTACCAACAACCAAATCCCCGCTGACCAACATTTGGTTCTAGCCTGGGGACGTGATTATTACGACGTACCACCATTAAAAGGAGTGATCTATAGTAATGGTAAAAATAAAATGAAAGTGGCAGTTGATATTATTCAGCAAGGTTAGTCAATGAATAAATTAAATGATGTGGTAAATTTCCATGATCCCTTTAAGAATTTCATCAAAATTAATTTTCATATCAATCAATTCACCTGTTTGAATATCAAAAATCCAACCATGAACCATTAGCTTACGCTCTTTGTAGGCTTTCTGAACTTCGGCTGTTTTAATTACGTTCACACATTGTTCCTGGACGTTTAGTTCCACCAGACGTTTGTATCGTAAATCTTCATCGGCAATGGCATTGAGTTCTGTACGATGGAGCCGATAAACATCGCGGATATTTCTTAACCAGGGGTTTAATATCCCCAAATCCTCCGATTGCATGGCCGCTTTTACTCCACCACAATAATAATGGCCGCAAACCACAACATGTTTTACTTTTAAATACGATATGGAATAGTTAATCACCGACATGGCACTTAAGTCGTTATTCGAAACCATATTGGCAATGTTACGGTGAACAAATACTTCACCGGGTTTGGCACCCATAAGTTCTTCAGCTGTAACGCGACTATCGGAACAACCGATGTATAATATTTCCGGATTTTGCCCCAGAGAAAGATTTTCGAAGTAATCGGAATTCACCTTTAGCCGATCGGCTACCCATTCTTTATTGTTGGCAAATATTTGATCAATGTTCATGTTTCTGTTTCTATTTGTTATTTTTTCTTAACCTGTAAACCCTATTGCTCCGGCAATTGCATTAATGCAGCGCAATAATTCAAATAGAATTTTGTCTGCCTCAGCCGAATCTTCGTCATTATTCAGTTTCCGCCATTGGGCTAATAGTTCTACCTGATGTTGATGCAAAGGGCGCAAGGCATCGGCGCGTAAAAGTGTTGAATAATGATGATTCTTCCTTCGTTCCGAAATGGGTTTATTTAAAATGAAATCGATCATTTGTCTGGTTAAAGCAAATTCGCTAAGCAATTGGGATAAAATTTCATTACTATGCGGCACATCGGATGCCAATTGAGCATATTGCTTAAAAATTTCTTCGTCGGACGAAGCAAGACTGGAATCGATATTGGTTAATACATACCTGATAAAAGGATCGGTTTTTACTGCCTTTTTGAACCGTTCGAATTTATCAGGATCATTATCGGACATGGTTTTAAGCGATGTGCCAACACCGTACCAACCTGTAATATTGAATCGACATTGACTCCAGCTAAACACCCATGGAATGGCACGCAGATCGTTCAGCGTTCTTGTGCCGGTACGTCTCGCAGGACGGCTACCAATTTTACTTTGTTCAATGGCATCAATAGGTGTTGCTTTTTGATAAAACGAAAGAAATCCGGGTTTTTTGGTCAATTCTTCGTAAACGAGTTTGCTTTTACTGGCTAAATAATTGAGCTCTGAAGCCAATTCGTATTCCTGAATTTGTTTTTTATTTTGCATAATAGATACCGCCAATGTTCCTGCGCTTAACAATTCCAGATTGTAAACTGCATTGTACTGGTTGGCATACTTGCGTTCAATGGTTTCACCCTGCTCGGTAAACCGAATATCACCATTCACCGAAAATGGCGGTAAAGCGCGCAAAAACCAGTGAGTAGGTCCTGCGCCACGGCTGATGGAGCCTCCCTTTCCATGGAAAAAGCGAATTTTTACGCCATGTTTTTCTCCAATTTTAATGAGCTTGCTTTGCGCCTCGTACAAATTCCACTGACTGGCCAAAATTCCGCCATCCTTGTTGCTATCACTATAGCCAATCATGATCTGTTGAACAGGAACTTCAGATTTGTTTTGTTCTTGCTGAAGCCGAAGACTGTTTTTCGTTACCGGATGTGATAAAAATTCATCCAAAATGTATTGAGATTGAATTAAATCGTCGATTGTTTCGAACAGAGGCACCACCGGAAGGCGTGAAGCTAAACCATTAGGCGCTAACACCATGAGACCGGCTTCACGCTCCAATAAATAAACCAACAGCAAATCAGATACATTGCGGGTCATACTCACGATAAGCGAACCCAAGGCTTCGGTTCCATAAGCATTAATGTGCTTGTCTAAAACCCTTAAAGAATCAACTGTTGCTCGTGCCTCATCGCCCAGTACCATATTGGGATGCGTGTATGGACGCGTTGAATCCAATTCTTCAGTAATGTATGCAATCCGATCTTTATTTCCCAGATTTAAAAATTCCTCTCCATTGAGTTGCGCGGCTTGCATCAATTGCGACAATGCCAATTCGTGAAAACGACTATTTTGACGAATATCGAGCTTCGCCAAATGAAAACCAAATGTATTCACAATGCGAATAGCTTCGCTCACATCAGCATAAGCAATTTTTGAAGCATGATTTGTGACCAATGCATTTTGAATCGTATATAAATCGGCCACTAATTCGTGAGGAAAATGATAACTGATCTCATTTTCTTTATATTCCTGAATATGCCCTTCAACTATTGACACAGGAAGTTTAATCAACAAATATTCAATGAATTCCTTTAAAGCTTCATTGGGATAAAAGGTTTTATACGATGCATTGAATCCAGTAATCTCGGCATGTAAATTTTCATATCGCAAACGGAATTCAGCACTTAATTCTTCCACCTTCAAGCTAAAGCTGAGATTTTTTTGCAAACTTAAAAGTATCTGCATGATCACATGAAACGAATTTAGTCGCAACTTCATCAAGGTGCTTTGGGTAACCTCGGAGGTTACAAACGGATGACCATCCCGATCGCCTCCCACCCAGTTTCCAAAAGTAATTCTGGGGAACTGTTTGGCATCATAAATTAAGCTTGGGTCAAATCCGGCATGCTTCCAGGCCTGAATAAGGCGTCTGTCGTGAAGGGTAATTACTTCAGGAAACACATGTGTGAAATAATGGATAATATTGTCAAGTTCTGAGCTCACATTGGGCTTTTCGGTATAGACATCTGAAATACGCCAAATGCGGTGGATGGCAATTTTAATGTCGTGACGGATTTCGTCTTGCTCAATTCTTGTATATACTTTATTTTCTCGCTTTACAACAAGCAGGTAAAGCTTGCGCAAATGTTCGAGCATAATTGTTCGCTTTGCCTCAGTGGGGTGTGCCGTTAAAACCGGCTCCACCTGTATTTGTGGAATTTGAGCGGCTATTTGTTCAGCGCTAAAACCACTTTCTTTTAATAATTGCAGGTTGTACGACCACAGACCGTTGATATCGGCAGGTGATTTTTGATCTTCAATGATTCGACGATTCTGCACCGCTCCATTCACCTCAATAATATTGAGCAATTGGAAGCAGGTTGAATACAATTTTATGCGTTTTTCACTAAAACCCGTATTTTGAAAATCTTTTATGTTATTGATCCAGGGGATTTCTGCAGCCAATTCGGCTTCGTCCGATTCAATTAAAACTTCTTTTAAACAGGTTAAAAGAAATTCAAGGTCTTCATATGGTTTTCCTAAATTAGTCTTTACAAGCTCAAGTAATTTCATGGTTTTTCTTTATTAAACAAGGTTTCTATCAATATGTTTACACATAAAATTCAGTTTTAAATCATCTTTTATCCACTTAAATGCGTCCTTTTTTGAAACAATTAAAACCGAATACAAAAAATCTTAATCCAAACATTTGCTTGACTCAGACGATTCTGCACTAAATATAATGTTAATCAACATTATAATCGAAATGATTTTAGTGTATAAGAAAAATCATTCCTCTCCAGCGTGATTTTAGTGCGAGAGATGTGACTTCAACTTTGTAAACTTTCTACCTTTACGAACACAACATCAATACAGCTTAGCTCAATATGACCCACAACTATCAGCTTGAATTGAATTGGACAGGAAACCTTGGCAAAGGGACTAAAAGTTACAGGAGTTATGACCGGAGCTACTCCATTACGATCGATGGAAAAGAAGAGCTTCATGGCTCTTCTGATCCTCATTTCAGAGGGGACGCATCGAAATACAATCCGGAAGAATTTTTTTTAATGTCCCTTTCGTCTTGCCACATGCTGTGGTATTTGCATTTGTGTTCCGAAGCAGGAATTGTGGTCGAATCCTATATCGATCGTGCAAGCGGCACAATGGAAGAAAAGGCCAACGGTAGTGGTAGGTTTACCGAAGTAAGGCTTCATCCCGTGGTGAAAATCAATCATCCTGATCAAATGACAAAGGCCATTAAATTGCATAAAAAAGCGAACGAAATGTGTTTTATCACCAATTCGTGCAACTTCCCGATTCACCATGATCCCAAATGCACCGTTTAAGCGTTCTTTAAATAATCGGCACTCTCTTTGAAGGTGTTCGGATCCATTTCAACGAAGAAGTTTTTCACTCCACCTACTTTAGCCGCTTCAAAAAATTCAGGCCAATCAACAATCCCTTGTCCAATAGGAACCTGTTCTTCTTTCACATCCGACCAATCGGCCAAATGCGCCGAGATAAAACGCCCCGGATATTTTCGAAAATAATCAGCGGCCTTATAGCCAATGTTCACAACGGCGACCTGGAACTGCATTTTCACCAAATCGGGATCGAACTGTTCCAATAAAATATCGTAGATCAACTGATCGTCCCGCTTTTCGAATTCCATATGATGATTATGAAATCCACATTGTATACCAGCGGCTTTGGTTTTTAAACCAATTTCATTCAAGGAGTCACAGGCCTTGCGGTATTCGTCGATAGAACCTTCGGGAATCCAAAAACTGGAGCAGATCATTTGGGTAATCCCCATTTGATGCGACCACTCAATTCGGTTGTCCAAATGATCGCTTAACTCGCCAAAATTATAATGAGAACTTTGGCATTTTAAACCTGAATCGTCAATGATCTTCTTCAATTCAGTGCCGCTCATATCGTTAAACTTTTCAAAAGGTGTTCCGGCATAACCAAGCGGAGAACAAAATTCAGCTTCTTTATAGCCCATGTCGGCCATCATTTTTAAGGTTCCGGGCAAATCTTCACCCAACTGATCCCTCAAAGTCCAGGTTTGAAAACCGAAGGATAAGGATTTATTAGAAACACAGCTCATCAATGTACTTGAAAGTGAGCCCGCCATTGCAGTGGCTCCTAGTGCCAAACCGCTTGTTTTTATAAAATTTCGTCTATTTAAAGTCATTGGAAAAAAGTCATTAAGTCAATAAAAAGTCATTAGAAAAAGGTCAATAAGTCA
Source organism: Prolixibacteraceae bacterium (assembly GCA_041821245.1). Lineage (GTDB taxonomy): Bacteria > Bacteroidota > Bacteroidia > Bacteroidales > Prolixibacteraceae > Roseimarinus. Next base: position 21,439 of record JBGUEP010000049.1, on the reverse strand, counting down.
TTGCTCAATGGAAAAAACCTCTTTCCTAATGACCAATGACTTAATGACTAAATTTTATCAATTTCCCAGCCTTTTCGGTACTCGCGATCGAGATAAATGTTGGCTTTGTCGTCGTTGGTGATTTTGAGCTGGCTGGCATCGTATTTCAATGTTTTGCCTGAACGCAATGCAACTGCATACAAGTTCACCGCTTCAGTAATGGGCCACGCCTGACGGAAACTACCATCGATTTGGGTGCCGTTTTTAATTCCTTCTATGAAACGCTGGTTTCCGGGTTGTTTGGTGGCTCCGGCTGCCGGTGGTACATCTTTAGCGGCTTTCACATCGCCGGAAAGCAGATAAGGTTCGCGCACTAAAAATTCTGAAGTCATGATAATGCCTTTTTCGCCCACAAACATCATCCCTTCCGATGGAAATTCAATGTCACGGTCGTAGAATTCTTTAGGAGTTGGTGGCCGCATACCGCCATCGTACCAAACCAGATCAACAGCCGGACGATTGCCTTTTGCCTGATATTTAAACCGAACGGAACTGGCAAACGGGAAGGCAAAATCGTTTTGAATTTTATAGGCAGTTGTATTGTTTTGCATATCGCAAACGTGACTCAAATTTGGCTCTATAATAGTTGGGCTTTCCAATCCCAGTGCATTAAAAACACACCACAGACTATAATGCCCCATGTCGGCCATTGAGCCACCCCCAAAGTCATACCAACCACGAAAAACCATATTGGTATAATGTGGATGATAAGCTCTTTCTGCTTCCGGGCCTAACCACAAGTTCCAGTCGAAACCTTCAGGTATTTTAGGTTTATCCTCAGCAATTTTAGCATATTGTGGCCACACCGGGCGGTACGACCAGTTGTGCACTTCTTTCAGAGTTCCAATGCTTCCACCGTTAATCCAGGCCATAATCTGATCCATATTTCCATTGCTATCCCAAGGTATGAGATGCGTGGTCACTGCTGATTTTTTAGCAAAGTCGATCACCTTTTTACCTTCAATCAATCGGTTCGAAATGGGTTTGTGCATGGTCACTGCCAGATTGCGTTTCATAGCAGCCATAGCAATAATTCCATGCATGTGATCGGTGGTCATAATTTTTACAGCATCGATGTCCTTTTCTTTATCTAAGAGTTCACGGTAATCAGCATAGGCACGGCAACCTTTGTAATTAAGATCCGCACGTTGATTGGCGTAGTAGCCTTCAACCAGCTGTTGTCCATTATCACGTCCTCCGGGAATGGTGTTGTTTCCGCCTGTATTCCAATTGGGATTGCCAATGGCTTTACGAATGTCGTCGCGCAAGGATGTTGGGCCCCAATCGTAGTAATTGATGGCTTTTTTCTGCGGATCGCAAACCGAGGTGATTTGCACATCGGGCAGCTCCAGCAGGCTGAGCATTTCGCGTAAGCCCTGAGTTCCGCAGCCAATGTAAGCCATGTTAATTTTGTCGCTTGGTGCTACAAAGCCCGGACCACCCAATACGTGTCGGGGAATCAAAGTGACGCCAAGTGCGGCTGTGGCTACTCCTCCAATAAATTTCCGACGATCGATGGTGTGTTGATCATTTGTATTGCCCTCATCAGGCGCAGTTACGTTCTTCTGATTTTTTAATTCTGACATGACAAATAGGTTTAAGTTAGATTTAGAGCCTTGAATTTACATAAAGTTTTTCAACTACTGAACGACATGACTTTACTGTAAAACCAGTTCTTCAACATGAAAAGAATGTATTGTGAACAGATGGCTTTATTGGTGCCTCCTCCACCCAATGACGATGTTATGGAAAGACGTCCTGGCAAATAAAATAAACTAAGTTGCTTATTTAGTTCTTAACTTTTATACGGGAAAGCCTGAAATTTAATTATCTTGAACGCATCATTTTGTCATCAAAAAAATAAGAAACGAACCGATTTTCAGAAAAAAATAAACACCATGAAAATTTTAAAATTTATCGTATTAACAGGCTTAATACTCATCAGTATGAATGTATTCGCACAAGATACCAACTTCTACATTTACCTTTGTTTTGGACAATCAAACATGGAAGGGCAAGGAAAAATAGAAGAACAGGATAAAACTGTTGATCCACGTTTTCAGGTCATGCAGGCATTGGATTGCTCTAATCCCGAAAGAATTAAAGGTACCTGGAGAACAGCAGTTCCGCCATTATGCCAATGTGGATCAGGTTTATCGCCTGCTGATTATTTTGGAAAAACCATGGTTTCCAAGCTTCCCGACAACATCAGGGTTGGTGTTATAAATGTGGCCATTGGTGGTTGCGATATCAGGATATTTGACAAAGATATTTATTTGGATTATGATTCGACCTATACTGAAGCCTGGTTTGCCGATAAAGTCAAAGCTTATGAAGGGAATCCCTACAACTATTTGATTGAATTGGCGAAGCTAGCTCAAAAAGACGGAGTAATTAAAGGCATTCTTTTACATCAGGGAGAAACAAACACCGGAGATGAAAAATGGCCATTGTATGTAAAAAAAATTTACAATGATATGCTGACCGACCTTTCTTTATCGGCAAATTCAGTTCCCCTGCTTGCCGGAGAAGTACTTTCGACTGAGGTCAATTGTTGTTCAAGTATGAATCCAATCATCAACACACTTCCGGATGTCATCCCTACTGCATCTGTTATTTCATCGAGCGGATGTCCAGCCAAGGACAATGCGCATTTTAACTCAGAGGGATACAGAATTCTGGGAAAACGTTATGCCGTAAAAATGCTTTCGACACCTGGTTATTAATCCATTAAGACTGCATCTGGATATAGCACCATAACGTGAACAATTAGCTTCAGGAACTGCCAGCAACTGTTTTCTCCATAATAAGTGATGTTGATATCGGCTTCACCAAAAATGGAAGAATCGTTCTTAGCTTGAACTTTCAATGTATAAACACCATCATTTTGTCTTTCAATTTAACATCCATTGAATCGATGATAGGATCAACTGCACCAAACAATTGGACGGTAATGATGTACATTTTCACAATTTGATTTAGCTACATGTCGGCAGGTACGTTTAATTCCACTGTAAAAATTCTGCTGAAATCACCACGAATGAAGAACAAGTCATGATTATTCCCTTAAGGTATAGGCACGACAACTTACCGGAGCAAACCCAATTTTGGTCCCCATATTATCGGTCAATTCAGTAGCACATTCAACATTTGTTTGCAGAATATTGCCCGAGCAAAATTTATTGAAGTATTTGTTGGTTTCGTATAACATTAGTTTTTTGTTCTCATGGCCAGAAACGGACATTTTCGGTTTGCATAATTTTTCAACTTAGAAATATATTTTCCACGAACCAATCGGGAAAAACCCCATTTGCAACACATTCACCAACTGTTTTGAACCAACATCGTATCGCTGTGTGAAAATATTCTTGTGATTGGTAAGGTTCTGAACATCGAATGACCACTCCTGAGAAATGTGTTTTTGGTTTTGCCGAAATGATAACCTGAAATCAGTTCTGAAATACCTATCATATCTTGAAGAATAAGCATTAGCGAAATCATAAACGGTTTGACCAACTGCTATCGAACTTTCCAGATCGATAGGAATAAACCTTTTCCCTCCAGCCCAAACGGTTTTAATGTTAATTGACAATACGTCGTTTTTTATGGGCAGTTCGTAGCCGGCAAGCACATTTAGAGTATAGTTCCCATTAAAAGCCGTGTTGCGCCAAATTTGATCGTTGGCACGGTACTTAGAATCATACAATGAGGTGGTTAGCAAAATATAAAAGTTTTTATTCAGGTACTTTTCGAGCGTAAACTCCAAACCCATATTCTTTCCTTTTCCATTGTTGATCAAACTATCCGTACTTTCGTTATGAAAATTGGCGCCATAGTTTACCATACTGAAAGTCGATGCCTTCTCTTCCACCGGAATATCGTAAAGGAATTGTGAATAGGCTTCTATTTTCAGTCTTAGGTTTTTTGTAATCGACAAATCATAACCAGCCACCAGATGATGGCTTTTCGAAAACCCCAAATCTTTGTTCGTAAGTAAATAGTTTAATGATGCCGAGTCGACCAGTGTTTGTGCAAAATAGGCGAGCATGGGTTGTATTTGGCCGTGCAATCCATAAGCCATACTAATGCGTTGTTTGCCATTTAGTGCATAATTCAAGCCTAAACGAGGTTCAATACTTATTGAATTATTTAACTCGAACAGCTGACCATGCAAGCCCCAATTGATGGTCAAAGCCTCTTCAAACCGGTTTTTCATTTGAAAGTATGCCTGATAAAGCATGGCTTTTCCATCGCTGTTGGTGACCTGTACAAACTGATTCATACTTTTTATATAGGTTTCATCTAAAAAATTGAAATCCATCAACTGAGCCATTCCTCCTATCTGAAACGTTTTTTTTGAGCTAACTTTCAAGGTGTATTTGGTCGAAAAAGAAGTGTTGATTTCAGAATAACTATCGTTGTAGAAATTAAAATTATTGGGCGCGGAGATGGAATCAACATTGGTAAACGAACTGGAATAACTGGCCGATAACGATGATTCCAATCGTGCCTTTTCAGAAAAAAAGTACTTATTGGATAAACCAATCACCCCCATTTTCGCCCCGTTGGAAACATTGGTTCCCGGCAACATTTCAGAAGTCCAGCCACTACTGGAATCATTCATTGATTCACCTTCGTCTCTTAGCTCGATATGACTAACTCCACCAACTCCAATAACAGAGAATGTTCCCAAATTTTTAGTGGGAAGAAAAATCTTAAACGAAAGGTCGGCATATTTCGGAATTCCACCTACGTTAAACATGCCCATGGCGGCCATTACATCCATCAAGGTGTACCTGAAGTTAAGCATGTACGAACTCCCTTTCGATTTCGAAATGGGACCTTCTGCACCCAGTTCAAAACCGTTGAAGCCACATCCCCCAAGAAATTCAGGCTTTTGATTGTTTCCATTTCTCAACTTCAAATCGAAAACCCCCGAAAGGGAATTTCCATATTCTGCGGGAAAAGCGCCGGTAAAAAAATCAGAATTGGCAAGTTGATTAGTATTCAGCATACATATTGGACCGCCGGTAGTTCCGAAAGTGCCAAAATGGTTGGGGTTGGGAATAGCAATGCCATCTAACATCCACAACAATCCTATTGGGGAATTTCCGCGAATAATAATGTCGTTTCGCTGATCTCCGGCTGTGATTACTCCGGCAAAGTTGGACACCATGCGTGCCGGATCGCCCCAGCTTCCTGCATATTTATTTGACTCTTCAACGCTAAAAGTACGTGTGCTAATCGTCGCAAATTCATTCCTAATTTGATCCTTTGTTCTGGCTTTCACGACCACTTCTTCGATGTTTTCAACTTTTTCAATCAGTTCAATGTTGAGGAAAATGTCTTTTACTGAGCTTAATGAAACATTTTGCAAGGCTGTTTTTTCATAGCCAATCAAACTAAATTCAATGGTAAAGCGGCCAAGCGGAATGTTTTCGATGTGAAATCGCCCGTTCGCATCAGTGCTTGTTCCATAGGTTTTGTCTTGTGCTATAGCCACGACATTTACTCCCGGCAAGGTAGTTTGCGATTGTTTGTCGACAACAGTTCCGTAAACTTTTCCAGACAAAGTTTGACCGTTCACAATGGGACAAGAAAGTACCAGAAGGCAAAGCATACAGCATGCCCTAACAATAGTTTTCATAAGTCAGAGTTTTATAAATTAATAGATTGAGCGAGGGATATCTGTTCTGATATTACTTTTTAATCCACTTCATAAAGTCACGAATATTTTGGTAACTAACAATCACAACTTCATTAAAAGCAGGAATCAATTCAATCTTCAACCTACTTTTAGAATAAGGTATCATCTCTTTTATGGCAGAAACGTGAGCAATGATTTTCCGGTTAAGCCTAAAAAAATCGTAGGGGTCGAGCTCGTGTTCCAGATGTTCCAAGGTTTCATCCAATAAGAGATTTTCATTCTTCCGGGTAGTTATAAATACACTTCCTTCAAAAGCATAGAAATAGGCAATGTCGGCGTCAGTAACAATCCGCAGTTTTTTCCCAGATTGGCACACAAACCTTTTTTTAAAATTGGTTGTATTGGTTGCCAGCGATTTAATGGAATTCAGAATAAAAGAATAGTCGATACTGCTTGTGGTAAACAATTTAAATTTATCGATACTTTTTTTGAGTTGGTTCTTCTCAATGGGCTTGAGCAAATAATCGATTCCGTTGTGTTTAAAGGCTTCAATGGCATATTTATCGTACGCAGTGGTAAAGATGACAGGACAGGTAATGTCCACTTTTTCAAAAATTTCGAAACACAAACCATCGGAAAGATGAATATCGAGAAAAATAAGATCGACCTCCTTCATCATCAGGAAAACAATCGACTGGTTTACCGATGGGATAATCTGAACAAGCTCGATAGCACTGTCGATTTCCGTAATATATTGCTCCAACTGCTGTGCTTGCGGAAGCTCGTCTTCAATGATTAAAACCTTCATTATTCATTTGATATTATAGGTATTTCAACAATAAATTCACTTTTACTTTTGGGATAAACAATGGTTTTACCAACAAAGCTCGAATAGCGCTCTTCCAGATTTTTAAGACCTGTTTTAGTAGTACTTTCAATTCGGCGCGGTTGCAAATTGTTTTTGACAACAATAATTTGGCTCTCCTCGTCAACTGAGATATCAATCAATAATGGCTCTCCTTGCATGGTAGAGTTGTGCTTCAAGGCATTTTCAACCAAAAGCTGTAAGGTTAGTGGCAATACATAAGAGTTGTAAAATTTCCGGTCGATGCGGCTGTTAAAAACAAAGCCCTCGCCATAGCGTATTTTTTGCAGGAATATATAAGAATAGAGAAAATCGAGTTCTTCGGCTAATGTTACCACCTCGTTGCTGTTGACTTGGAGAAAATAGCGGTAAATCTTGGAAAATTCGTTAACATATTGGGTGGCCTTTTGCTGATCGGAATTGATGAGGGATGAAAGTGTTCCCATACTATTGAAAAGAAAATGTGGATTCATGTGGTTTTTCAAGGCTTCAAATTTCGATTGCATGTTTTCTTTCTCGAGATCGGCTGATCGGGTCAATTCTTTTTTCCACAAGAAAAATAAATATACCGCTTCGTGAATGGTCACTGAAAAAATAAAAACGAAAAGAATAATCAAATGAAAACGCTGATGTTCCTCCCAATAATTAACCGTTTTGCCTTCGACCAACAAATTGACCAGATAAACCAAGCCAATAATTGCAGCAGTAAATAAAAATATATAAGCCAGCACAATGGCCATGTGCACCAAAGGCTTTTTATTCCAAGGAAATTTTTTCCACAACAGCATCCCAAACTGGCGCGAAATCCCCCACGACACAGCGGTAACCGAAATCGAAATCATCATCCATTGATAGAAATCGGGATTGGCCGGCCGCATTCCAAAAATAATTGGGAAGACGATTCCGGTGATTAGAATTCCAACAATCATTAACCATCGGTCGTTGAACAAAGCTTTTGATTTCATTTTCATTGCCATAACTTAAACCAGTTTATTTGCACTTTTCAATCATTTCCAAAGCATAGTCATACCCCCAATTGGGTGCAATTGAATCTTGAACTGAACCTGCTTCAAATTTCTCAAGGGCCGTTTTAATTAATGCATAGGCTTTTTTTGTTCCACCTCCAAAATAATCAGGTGTATGATAAAAGTTAACACCCTTCCATAAATAACTTCGTGGATTTTCAGGATCAAGTTCTATAGCAAGATCAAAATAATTCATTGTTTTATTATAAAATTGAAAACCACGAATCATAGGGTTTATATCCATTTTTGCCTGCAAAATAAAAGCTTTCATAATCAATATTTCAGCATTTACCGAATCGATTTCGGCAGCTATATCAATCTCATGTTGCGCCTTATCCACCCACAAATCGCGTTCTTCACTTGATTTAACCATATAACTTATTCGGGTAAAACAGAAAGCCGCATAATAATTTGGCAACCAGACATTGGGTTCCGAATGTGCAGTTTTTATAAAAGAATCAGCTGCGGCAACTAAAGTCTCTTTAACAGTTGACGTGTCCATTATTATTTTGGCACTCATCATATTCTTGAAATAGTTATTATTTGCAGTCCGGCCCGAAAGTGAAATTAACATAAAGGCAAGTAAAACCAAAATTATTCTTTTCATCGAAATTCGTTTTAAGCGATTAACATATAAGTTTATTTTAAGCAAACCTATATCAATAGCCTCAAGCCATCAAAAGAAAGTAAGTGAAACGGGCAATACGAATAATGAAACGGGCAACACTTTATAAAATTAAATACTTCAAAAATTTTAATTAGACGTGTTCAAAAATAGTTGTCTTGTTTTATCATTTTATTTCAGATTGTTCGGGAGAATAAGTTACTTCGAGCTGCGAAAAATAAAAACAGCATTTCGGCAAAAATCAGCAGAATAGAATTATCCCAAATGAACCTAAGCACTTTCAATTCATTCAAAAACAAAAATTTCAGGTTGTTCTTTATGGGGCAGTCGGTTTCATTAATGGGTACATGGATGCAAAAAACGGCCGTAAGCTGGGTGGTCTATTCCTTAACTCAATCGAAGTTTATGCTGGGCGTATCGGTTTTTGCCGCGCTATTTCCTTCCGCGCTATTTTCGTTGTACGGAGGAATTGTTGCCGACCGTTACAGCCGTTATAAAATTTTAGTAAGCACCCAGATTTTATCCTTACTACAAGCAGTATTACTCACGCTAACGATAGTGTTTTTCAAACAATTTGTGGTTTGGGAGATCATTGGCTTAAGTGCGATTCTGGGAATTATTAACGGTTTTGATGTTCCTGCACGCCAATCGTTAATCAGGGATTTGATTGTGGATAAAAAGGATCTACCCAATGCACTGGCCCTAAATTCATCCATGGTAAATTTATCAAAACTGATTGGCCCGTCCATTGCCGGTTTAGTATTGGAACGATTTGGAAACGTAGCTTGTTTTGGGGCAAATGCCATCAGTTTCATTCCGGTCATCGTCTCTCTTCTTTTAATTAAACTGCCCAAAAAAGAACTCAAATTCAAACAAACAAAAAATATCAAACTAGAATTCAGAGAAGCCTTTGCTTACATAAAGCATACGCCGGCCATCTATTCAATTCTCATTTTTACAGGGATCATGAGTTTTTTAGTTTTGCCGTTTTCCACCTTAACCCCTGTTTTTGCGAAAGATATTTTTAAAGGTTCAGCAACAACCCTGGGAATAATTGATGGGGTGATCGGGTTTGGCGCATTTATCAGTGCTTTATTTTTGGCATCGTTAAAACAAGGCACCGATTTAAGTAAAGTGATGGCCGTTAACACCATCGTTTTTGGATTGGGACTTATCCTTTTCTCACAAATCACTTTTTATCCGGTAGCCTTATTGGTGCTGGCAGTTGGTGCCTTTGGCATGATGCCCATACGTACCATCAGCAATACCATTGTTCAAATTCATGTTCCCAACGAGTTTCGTGGAAGGGTAATCAGTATCTATTTTATGATCTTAACTACCATGGTGCCACTTGGCAGTCTTTTAATTGGTGCTGTTTCACACTATATTGGTGTTCAAAAAACTGTTTTAATTGAAGGTTTTTTTGCCTTGCTTGTGGCCTTTTTTTATGGTCGATATTTAAAACACGAGAAATTAAAAAAAGAAGAACAGACCATTTTAGGACTACAACGTGAAGAAGTTGCCATTCGAATTTAGTGTTTTGTTCATTTTATAATGAGATCTTGAACGTAAAAATATTGATCAGAATGGGTAAAAAAGAAAATAAAATTCCGAAAAAAGGGTAATTAAACATGTTTCAGAACCTTTATACCTGAACGAGTCGATACTTTTAAGCTTTCAGCATTAAAAGAGAAATTATAAAAAGATGAAATTTAATGTTCGAAAAATGAAAACTAACAAATAGAACATTCCATCTAATTCAAAAATTTTATGAAAACAAAAATGAGATTTAAGATAAGCCTGTTTGTACTTTTGATCAGCAGTTTTGTTGTGAATTCACTTGCTCAGGATATTCCCCTGGTCTATGATGTTGAGAACACCGGGGCAAGCTTTCCATTACCTGTTTTGCCTGCTTTTGATGATCTTCCAATTGTTAATCCTTTGACCGACCCATTCGAGTGGTCTGATGGTAATGGGCGCGACACCACTTTCGCAAGCTGGAGTCAGCGGCGTTCAGAAATTAAAGCAGAATTCGAACGTTATGAAATAGGCCTGAAACCGACCCGACCCGACACCATCACAGCCAGCTATGAAAATAATCTTCTCACAGTGAATATCACTGAAAATGGAAAAACGCTTGTACTCACTTCAGCCATTGTATTGCCTGCCGGTGATGGTCCTTTCCCTGCAATAATTGGCATGGGCGGAGGCTCTGGCAGCCTTCCTGCTGACATCTTTACCAGTCGAAACATCGCACAAATTTCATTCAATTATTCACAGGTGATGGCCCATACGCAAGCACGAGGACAGGAACCCATCAATAAACTTTACCCAGACCTCATTTACATGGGAGCCTATAGTGCATGGCCATGGGGCGTAAGTCGTCTGATCGATGGACTGGAACTTGTTCAGGATGTTCTTCCCATCGATTTAAAACATCTGGCTGTGACCGGTTGTTCCTTTGCAGGTAAAATGGCCCTTTTTGCAGGAGCCTTCGATGAACGTATTGCATTGACATTGGTTCAGGAATCAGGCGGCGGTGGCGCAGCGGCCTGGCGCGTTTCACAAACCGTTGGGAATGTGGAGAATCTAGCAGCAACCAATCATGCCTGGTTTATTGAAGACATGTTCAAATTTGCTTACAACGTAGCCAAATTACCACACGATCATCATGAATTATTGGCCATGGTAGCTCCACGGGCCTTATTCGTCATAGGAAACCCAAGTATGGAATGGCTCGCCGAAGAGTCTGGTTATGTCTCGTGCCAAGCTGCCGCTAAGGTTTGGGAGAGTTTTGGTATATCCGAAAGATTCGGTTTTTCATTTGTGGGAGACCATGGTCATTGTGCTCTTCCTGCCAGTGAAGTTCCGGAAGTAGAGGCCTTTGTTGATAAATTTCTCCTCAACAAAACAACTACAAATACAGCAATTACCACCAACTCATTCCCCGACGTGAACTACAACCGATGGTTTGAATGGTGGGGCAATGATGTTTCCTATTTCCCCGAACAATTTGCCGGAGAAACAGTCACCATCGAAGCAGAATGTGCATCCTTGGGTGCCGATTGGTATAAAGTTGCTGACGACAAAGCTTCCAATGGAGCGTATGTGGTATCGAAAGAAGGAAAACAAAACACAAAAAAAACAACCATCGATGAGGCAAGTTTGCTTGAACTTCCTTTTTCATTAGATACTTCAGGAAACTTCACGGTCCAGGTACGCTTAAATTGCCCTACATCAGATAACGATTCCTTTTGGGCAAAAATGGACGATGGAAATTTCAATTTAAAATTAAGCCTGGGTACAGACGGATGGGAATGGAAAAAATTTGGCTCCTTCGACCTGGAAAATGGTGAACATACCCTCACCCTTGCCTATCGTGAAAATGGAGGTCAAGTTGATAAAATAAGCATTTCGAGTTTGCTCTATTACGAGCCAACAGGAATGGGCGATGATGCTGAAAACCTTTGTGATCCAAGAGTTGGAGTGTATATACAGGAAACACAAAATGCATATAATCTGGGACAAAACTACCCCAACCCATTTAAGGAGAAAACATTGATCACTTTCGAGATCCCCACAAGCTCCTATGTTTCATTAAAAGTTTACAATATGCTTGGTGCCGAGATGGCCGAATTGGCAGGTAAGGACTTTTCCAAAGGAAAGCACAACATCGAATTCAGTGCTAAAAACCTTTCAAAAGGAATTTACTTCTATACCCTGAAAGCGGATAAATACACAGCAAGTCAAAAAATGATGATAGAATAAAAACTGCATACGACTGACGAAAGCAACTGTAGTGTTTAAATAGATGTTCTGTGACCCATATGGACCAATAGAGTCGCACAACACAATGTATCAACATAAAAATCAGAAATGTTTCCTATTTACTAAATATCACACCCATAAACGCTAAATTTCACAGGCCTTTGAGCAAATGAATTTTCCTATTTTTCAGAAATCATTTCAGCAATGGAAACAGCTAAAAAATGAACTCACATGAGTTGACATTTGCACTGTGATTCATTCAATGCCTAACTTTATTTATTTGTATAACAAAATGAAAAGATCTGCCCCCATCATCTTGATGTTCATCCTGCTATCAGTGTACTGCTTAGGACAAAACCCAATCGCAAAAACAGACTGCAACCAGGACGTAAGCGATCCGCGGGGAGCTCTTATTCCCTGGGAAAAAGGCGCACATGAAACCGGCAAGTACCGAAATTTATTTTTAGATGCAGGGTATTCACAAGAAGCGATCGATGCCAAATTAGCCAAGGCTTACCACGACGTTTTTGAAGGGCCCGGGCGGGTGTATTTTGAAGTGGGCGATTCAATGGCTTATGTTTCGGATGTAAAAAACAAGGATGCCCGTACTGAAGGACTTTCCTACGGTTTGATGGTGGCCGTTCAACTCGATAAAAAAGAAGTTTTCGATCGTTTGTGGCGATGGACCAAAAAATACATGCAACACCAGGGCGGTGCACGTGATGCTTATTTTGCCTGGAGTATTGAGCCTGAAACGGGTAAACACAATTCGGAAGGATCGGCTTCAGATGGTGAATTGTACTTTGTAACAGATCTGCTGTTTGCCGCCAATCGTTGGGGAAATAATACAGGTATTGATTATTATGCCGAAGCCCGCCGTATTTTGGATGCCATGTGGGCAAAAGATGGAACTGAAGGCATCAAACATGTTTTTAACGTAGAACACAAACAAATCACCTTTGTGCCGGATAATTTTGGATATGAATGGACAGATCCCTCCTACCATTTGCCCGCATTTTTAGAAATTTGGGCTGAATATGCCAGGGACGGACATGAACAATTCTACCGCGACTGTGCCGATACTTCCCGTGCCTACCTTCACAGGGCTTGTCATCCAAAAACCGGACTAAATGCTGATTATACCGAATTCAGTGGAGAGCTAAGAAAATTTGGCCGGATGCATGGAGCATTCCGTTACGATTCATGGCGTGTACCTATGAACATTGCCATGGATTATTCGTGGTTTGCCAAGGATAAAGAATGGCAACAAGACTATGCAACACGTTTCCAAAACTTCTTGTTCTGTCGCGGAATTAACACCTTCGAAGATCAGTTCAATATCGATGGAACACTACCTGAGGAAATTCTTCAGGCTGGTGGATATCGCACCTTGCGCCACTCAATTGGCCTGATTGGCACTTCGGCAACCGCATCGTTAATGGGAACACAGGCTAAAAGCTGGAAGTTTGTCGATGAAGTGTGGAATGCCAAACTTGAACCATACGCCGACGGATATTTCGATCCCTATTACGATGGGTTATTGTACCTGTTTAGCTTAATGCACCTCAGCGGCAATTACAGAATTATTAGTCCACAGCCAATGAATTAGAAGTCCAACAAAATCGTTATTGTTTTTTTTCTGCAATATAAATGCCGGTTCCCGGCTTTATTTCATGCGAACGAATGTTGAAAAAGTAGTGCTCCAATTCAGACACAATATTTTGTTTGAAATTATGATAATCGCTTCGTTCCAGAAATTCCAAAAAACGAATAAATGGTGGAGTTGGTCCAATAAAATCATGTAAAACAACAAAATTTTTGCTGATGCGTTTCATTTCGGCAAGCATACGTTGACGTTCTTCATATTTTACACCATGAACAACAAACGACGCAGTAACCACATCGAAGGAGTGATCGGCAAACTCGCTTAAATCCTGAGCGTCACCTTGTGTGAATACGATATCAGGATGTTTAACCCGGGCCGTTTTCACCATTCGACCGGCAAAATCTACACCTTGAATTTCTTCAGCATGAAACAATTGAAACATGGCCCCCCAATCGCCTGCCCCGGCTCCCACATCAAGAATACGTTTTCCTGCAACTTGAACCTCCATATCAACAGTTTGGATGGCTTTTAAGTAGTGTGAACTGTTTACAAAATCGATTTTCCGGTAAATGGGGGCAATTAAATTAAATACAATTGAAGACCATTTGTGTGAAAGGTTTGTTTTTGATTCAACCATTCGTATAAAAAAGAATTAATGACGTTCGTAAATTTCAACAGGAATTTCAAAACTTAATTCAATTATTCCTTTTGTTTCTCCATTCTCCACCCAAGGGAACTGACGAATTAATCGCCTTTCGTTATCTTTATTGATAATGTAGGTATTGATTTGCGGAAGAAGAAGCATCTCTTTGATGCGTTCCTGCGATTTCTGAATGTGACACGATAGCATTGAATGCCCGATAAGTTCCGCCCCACCATATTTATGAAAGCCTAAAATCGAGGCCTGATTCATGTACACAATTATCCCATTCAAATCACAAACGGTGAGCATAACATCCATTTCGCCTGCCCAGGCTTTTGCTTTAATTAGATTCATTAATTCGCTTTATAACATTTAATCCAATCGACATCCAAACGATGAGGCAGGTTATTGGTTTCTTTTAATACTTCCGATTCAATGCGCAAGGCCAAAGGTACATGCGGAACATTAGAGCTAATTGATCCCATTGATTTATCGTTAACAAACCACTCCAGTTTTTCACGGGTCCAAATCAGGCGAATTAAAACATAGCCTTTCGAAAAAACACTAAAGGTAACCGGGTTCAGCTCTTTATCCTGACGATTAGTACTAATTAAGCCCCCGTGTGGTTTGGCATGATTGGCACTAAAAATACGGATACATATATCTTCATCAGCATCGACCAACGAAATGGAACTAAGTACACCTTTCACTTTTGATGTTTTAACCTTCACTTCAAACAAACCATACTCCTGCATAAAACCATCAATGGTGTGCATCAATCCTGAAGCATAATTAAATACTTTAGGAACAAAACCGTACTGTGCATCCCAATACAAACCCTCCACCATTTCCTTTTTGGTTTCAAGGGTCATTATGCCATTTTCAAAATCGAAATTATCGGAACCATTGGAATAATGCAATTGATTTTTAATGGAGAAATTTCGTTGCGGTCCCTTCTCTGCAATGGGAGTAATAAACGACCATATTTTAGTGTCTATCGAGTCAAAATTTTCATTAAAAGTAGGGGTCCATTCCCTAAAAAATCTGAATGCATCCGTATCGTTATATTTCAAATAAAGTTGAATTTTATCGTCTTTGTCAAGTTGCTGAAAATGAGTCAACACTTTAAAATCATCGGTATCTTCGTAACGTTTCGCGTTTTGGAGATATATTTTTCGATCCTCAAATTTATCAGAGCCAATTTCACTTTTCAAATCTTCATATTGATGCAACAATGCTGAATCGTCAATGGTCAGGAAATTTTTATAGGATTTCGACTTTGCATACTTTCGATAAAACAACACATTTGAGGATGTTTTTAAATCTTCAAATTGGTTCTTCTTTTTATACGCCTCTGTATTTTCCCAAGTATCAACATTTTGTTTATCCGCTTTTTTTAGCTCCTTAAACTTAGCCAATTCAGCTTTATACCCACCTTGCCTTACAAATTTCTCCAGATCGGCTAAATTCACCATTTCACCACTTTCTCCAATGGTTCGAAAACGTTCCAATTCAGAAGATGACAAAGCAGCAAAGTAGCGCCTGAGCTTACGATTCGCTTCAAGTTTTTCAAATTGCTTTTGCATTTTCTCAATTGACGAGCCTTTGTAACGCAAGGACTCAATTGACTTTTTATTTTCAAGAAAAGGCTTTGATTCTACCTTTTCTTTTAATGCCAAATACGTTTTTAAATCGGCCGATTGCTCAACTTCCTTATAGGTTTGATAATCATTCCAAAGTTGAAGCCTTTCTTTTTCAATGACCTCGGTTGATCTAATTTTATTAAAGAATATCATGCTACTTTCTTTTTTCTGAAGAGTTCCTAAAAATAAGAAATTGTGCGTTCACTTTTAATATCTTTTACGAATTCATTACACAAAATGATAAAATAGAAACGCAAAAAATCCGGAATGGTATATAATCCATGTGAAACTAAAATTAAAAAGATGCTTATTTCAACGTTTAGTGGTGAAATTCAGGCAAAAACTACATGAATCAAGCCTGATCACGAAACTCCAACATTCTCATTAATTCAATGTACTTTCAAAAAAACAAACAATTCAACCATTCAATTACTTTTGAGATATCGCTTTTGCTACTTTTTAAGGTGTAATCATTAAGCAATCAGGGTGAACATTTTTGTAGTGCCGATAATAGAGCTACATTAATTCGACTTTATATGAAAGGAATTAATTCTAAACAGCTTATTTTAGTAGCAAACACAGAACACTAATTGATCGAATACATTATGAAACAAGCAGTACCAAAACTCAGTTTAATTGGTTTGATTTTTATCTTTCTCTCTTTACCAGTATTTGCACAGATTAGCCTCCCAAGTATAGTCAGCGATGGCATGATCCTTCAAAGAGACCAAACAGTAAAAATCTGGGGCTGGGCAGCATCCGGCGAGAAGGTGATGGTCAGATTTAGAAATAAAAGTTATCGGACAACAGCAGGCAATGAGGGTAAATGGCAAATTCAACTTGATCCGATGCCAGCCGGAGGCCCCTATGACATGGTCTTAAAAGCCAGCAACAAAATCACCATCCAAAACATTCTGATTGGAGACGTTTGGGTTTGCTCGGGACAATCGAACATGACTCATCAATTCAACCGCTGGCAGGAACGATATGCCAAAGAAATTGCCGAAGCCAACAATCCTGAAATCCGCCAATTTTATGTACCCACTAAAGCGGTTTTGACAGGACCAATAGATGACATTCCCGGGTTAAAATGGGAAGAAGCCAATTCTGAAAAGGTGCTCAATTTTACGGTAGTGGGTTATTTCTTTGCTAAAAAGCTTTTCGAACAATACCATGTTCCGCAAGCAATTATTATGACCTGTGTGGGCGGTACACCCATCGAAGCGTGGATAAGCGAAGAAGGATTCAAAGAATTCCCAGATATTTTAGCAACAGTAATTCAAAATCAGGATACGGCCTATGTTAACGGACTTGCCCGCCAGGCATGGTCATCAATGAGAAGTACAAACGACGAGAGTAAACCAAAAGTAGAAACCGACAAAGGCTTATCTGGCCCCATAAAATGGTACGATTCTGCCTACCAACCCTTAAACTGGAAACGCATTGGCATTCCAGGTTATTGGGAAGATCAGGGAATACACAATTTAGATGGTGTAGTTTGGTTTCGACGTGAAATTTATGTACCAGAAGCGATGACAGGCGCAGAAGCGATGGTTAAATTAGGCAGAATCGTAAATGCCGATGAATTATACATTAATGGTGAAAAAGTGGGAAATACCACTTACGAATATCCTCAACGAGAATACAAAATTGGTGCAAATGTACTCAAACCCGGAAAAAATCTGTTCGTTATCAAAGTAACGAATAACGGAGGAAAAGGAGGTTTTGTGCCCGACAAACCTTATTTACTGTTGGCTGCAGGCGACACCATTGATCTTAAAGGATATTGGCAATATAAAGTTGGAGAAGTTGCTCAACGAAGAAATTTCAAAAGCGATGGCGCACCAATGGTCAGACCCATTTCTGCTCAAAATAGTCCTACCGGATTATACAACGGAATGATTGCACCGGTTATCAATTATGCAGTACGCGGATTCCTATGGTATCAGGGCGAAAGCAATGCCGGAAACCCGGAGGCATACGGCAAACTTTTACCTGCCATAATTAAGGATTGGCGCTCACATTGGCAATTGGGCGATTTAACGTTTTTAATTGCGCAATTGCCCAACTACATGGATGTGAATTATTCTCCGGAAGAAAGCAATTGGGCCGAGATTCGTGAAACACAACTCGAAACCGCATTAAACACTTCGAATACGGGTGTTGGAATCAATATCGACCTTGGAGAATGGAACGATATTCATCCCGGCAATAAAAAACCTGTTGGCGAAAGACTGGCACTGTCTGCCATGCGCATATCCTATGGCGATACCCAAACCGTAACGTCCGGTCCAATTTTCAAATCGTATCGAATTGAAAACAATAAGGTGATTCTCACATTCGATGGCATTGGGACCGGATTAACAGTAAATAATGGCGAAGATCTGGCCCATTTTGCCATTGCCGGCAACGATCAGAAATTTGTTTGGGCACATGCTGAAATTAAAAATAACGAAGTAGTGGTGTGGAATGAAGATATAGCAAAACCGAAATACATCCGCTATGCCTGGGCCGACAATCCCGATTTTGCCAATTTATGCAATGAAGAAGGCCTTCCTGCATCACCATTCCGGATTGCCATCAAATAACTTACCAGGAAAACCATAAATAACATTTGAATATGAATTATCGATCACTTATAAAAACCTTAAGCAGCTTATTGCTAATTTTTGTCCTTCTTTCATCGTGTTCTGATGATCAAGAATCAAAAGTACGTGAAAAAATATCCATAAACGATCATTGGAGTTTTTACAAATATGAATCTGTCTCCGATGCCGACAAGCTCATTTATGATGTTCGTCCTGAAGAAGATGGCACCTACAAGGATAGTAAAGATGCTGATTCAAGACCTGATGAAGCCATTAAGTTGGAGACATCACAAGATGTATTAAAAGCCTGGGTTCTACCTTCAGGAAACGACTTTATAGCTGATGCTTCAAAACATCATATTCGCCCAGAAGGTCATCCGGGAAGCGATTTCCCATTTGTTCAGGCAAGTTTTGATGATTCTTCATGGGAAAATGTCACCCTGCCTCACGATTGGGCCATTGCGGGTCCTTTCCAGGAAGGCTGGGATACTGAAGTAGGAGGAGGAATGGGACGGCTGCCCAGCAATGGCGTGGCCTGGTACCGCAGAAAACTGGACATTCCGGCTTCCGATGCAGGCAAATCCATTTTTCTGGATGTCGATGGCGCCATGTCGTATGCCATTGTTTGGTTAAATGGTAATCTGGTGGGTGGTTGGCCATATGGTTACAACTCATGGCGTTTGGATTTAACACCTTTTTTGATTCCCGGAGGAGAAAATCAACTGGCCATTCGCCTTGACAACCCTAACAACTCAGCACGTTGGTATCCTGGCGGAGGACTGTACCGTAACGTTTGGTTGACCAAAACAAATCCGGTACATGTTGCGCATTGGGGCACTTACATTACCACCCCCGATGTATCAAAAGAACAAGCAACTGTAGACCTGGAAGTAAGCATCGATAATGACTCAGAAACTTCATCAACAGTTGAACTAATTACCCACGTTTATGAATTGGATGAAAACGATAAAGAAATAGGTGTTCCAGTTGCACAGTTTGAAAACAAGACCGTTGAGCTGGCTCCAAACGACAAAGTAAAAGTGAGCACTACGGCCAGCATTGATCATCCAAAACTATGGGGGCCTGCTCCAACACAAATTCCAAACCGATACGTGGCCATAACGACCTTAAAAGCCGGCGGCAAAATGATCGATACCTACAAAACTCGTTTTGGTATCCGCTCACTTACCTTCGATCCTAATTCTGGAGTCATCGTTAATGGTGAATTAATAAAATTGAAGGGCGTGAATAACCACCACGATTTGGGAGCCTTGGGTTCAGCCTTTCATGTTCGGGCAGCTGAACGTCAACTGGAAATATTGGCAGAAATGGGCTGCAACGCCATTCGCATGTCACACAATCCACCTGCTCCTGAGTTGCTGGCCCTGACCGATAAAATGGGGTTTTTAGTGATCGATGAGATATTTGATTCATGGGAACGCAAAAAAACACCACACGATTTTCATCTGATTTTCCCCGAATGGTACGAAGCCGATTCACGTTCGATCATTCGACGTGACCGAAATTGTCCTTCAATCATGATGTGGAGCATTGGCAACGAAGTTGGAGAACAATATACCGGTGCCGATGGTGCTGCAGTCGCTCAAAAGCTGCATGACATCTTTAAGGAAGAAGACCCTACCCGACCAACAACTACTGCCATGAACTGGGCGAAACCGGATATGGAATTGCCCAAGGTGGTTGATGTAATTGGTTTAAATTATCAGGGAGAAGGCATACGCCAGGATCCGGAATTTGATGGAACCAATCGAATACGCACTGCACCACAGTATAATTTGTTTCATTCCAAATTCCCTGACAAGGTCATTTTGAGTGCCGAAACGGCCTCCGCATTTAGCAGCCGGGGCATTTACCTGTTTCCCGTTGAAAACGCCATTAGTTCTCCTACTCGCGATGGCCGGGGTGGTGACTCAAAAATTGCTCAGGTGAGTTCCTACGAACTTTACGCAGTGGACTTTGGTTCTTCGGCCGATAAAGTTTTTGCCTCATTGGAAAAACATCCGTTCTCTGCCGGAGAATTTGTATGGACCGGCTGGGATTACCTTGGTGAACCCACTCCCTATTATAGCTCACGAAGCTCTTACAACGGCATTATTGACTTGGCAGGATTCAAAAAAGACCGCTACTATTTGTATCAATCACAATGGAAGCCTCAATTGCCAATGGTTCACATTCTACCTCACTGGAATTGGGCCGAACGTGTTGGAGAAATAACTCCTGTTCATGTGTTTACATCGGGCGACGAAGTAGAGCTGTTCTTAAACGGAAAGTCCTTGGGGAAGAAGAAAAAAGGACAGTACGAATATCGCCTTCGTTGGGACGATGTGATTTATGAACCTGGCGAACTGAAGGCTGTCGCCTATAAAAGTGGCGAAAAGTGGACCGAAGAAGTAGTTAAAACCACCGGTGAATCGGTCAAACTTTTGGCAAAAGCCGATCGAACATCGATCAATGCCGACGGAAAAGATCTTTCATTCATTAGCGTTGAAATTTGTGATGAAGAAGGCTTAATGGTGCCACGCTCCAATAATTTAGTTGAATTTAGCATTGAAGGCCCGGGCGAAATTGTGGCTACCGATAATGGAGACGCCACCTGTATGGTGGAGTTCCCATCAAAAGAACGTCCTGCATTTAATGGCTTGGTACTGGCCATTATTCGAAGCATAGATGGTCAATCCGGAACCATTAAAGTGACTGCAAAATCGGCAGGGCTTAAAGAAACGAAAGTAGAGATTCAAAGCAAATAGACGATGTGATTCGTTTTTAAGACAAATTCTCACCATGTGATTAATCCTGATTTTATATCACATTGAATAGTTTGGAGCATATAAAGAAAGCAGGTTTGAGAATCTCTTCTACTATTTTATTTTAGTTTTTCCTCAAGCCGGAAGGCTTTTACTTTTCTTCTTTGATAAGAAAAGTAAACAAAAGAATCAATCAGAAATGATGCTTCCCCCCGCTCTTGGAAT
>JBGUEP010000048.1:0-44068 GCA_041821245.1 Prolixibacteraceae bacterium | reverse complement strand
TCCCGATAACTATCGGGATTGATTTTGTTTGTCTACTTTATTGTATCAAGACAATAAAGTAGAGCCGTCTGCAAGACACCTTGTTAGCGGAATAATTGCGAAATCAAAATTGGATCCAATTTGTGATAGGATAGTTTTACCATCTTCCATTTTTTCTAAAATCCACCCTATTTATGAATTGATCCAAAGTGGTTCAATGATGTAAGTGAATCCATGTTCAAGTCATTCAATACAATTTCAGCTACTTTTTATTCGCATTATCCTGAGATATTAAACTTTTTTGACAATCGCAGTACGAATGCTTCCGCTGAATCCTTTAATGCTAAACTAAAAGCTTTCAGGGCAACTCTTAGAGGTGTGGTGGATATTGAATTCTTTCTTTTTAGGGTAGCTAAAATTTATGCCTGAATACAAAAACAACCCGAATTATATTGGATTAAAAGTCGATTTAGTATCCAAAAAAGGAATTAAAGAGAAATACTTAAATTCTATTAATTCTGATTTAATTTATGTCTAAACGAGCTACCATATCATTGCTGGATGATATGTTGCAATCTGCCCAAAAGATTAAGCGATATACAAAAGACATAAATTTACACGCAATTCACTGATCAACTATTAATTCAGTATTGTAAATTTCGTAATCAACACGAAAGAACTTTTCAAATACTTTTTTTTGAGCTTTACTTGTCATGCAATACACTTCCAATTTTATTAAGTTTGGAACACCTTAATTATTGACAATGCTATTCAATTCATAAAACAATGAAACTACTCCATACCTCCGACTGGCATCTGGGTCACCGACTGCTTGAACAGAGCCAATACGAAGAACAAAACCTCTTCCTCAACTGGCTGGAAAACTGCATTAACGAACATCAGATTGATGTATTGTTGATATCCGGCGATGTGTTCGACACGGGTGTACCTGCTACCCAAAGCCAGAAATTGTATTACGATTTTTTGGTGAACATGAAAAGAACCAGCTGCCAACACATTGTGATCACCGGCGGAAATCATGATGCTCCGGGAACCATCAACGCACCGAAGGAGTTGTTGCAGGCCCTATCCATCCATGTGGTAGGAAAAGCCACCGAACAGGTGGAAGACGAAATTTTTCAGCTTACAGTCAACAACGAAAAAATAATTATTGCAGCTGTCCCCTATTTGCGCGATCAGGATATCCGACGCGCACTTGCCGGAGAATCGTTCGAACAATTGGGCGATCGTTACAAAACCGCACTGGTCAACCATTACACTGAAGTAGCCGCCTATTGCGCTTCAATAAAGGAGGATAACACTCCTGTAATTGCCATGGGACATTTGTTTGCCATTGGTGGCTCCACCTCCGACAGCGAACAAACCATATACGTTGGAAACCTCGGGGATATTGGTGCTGCCGATTTTCCTGAAATTTTTGATTATGTGGCCCTGGGCCATTTGCACCGCGCTCAAAAAATGGGAACACTCGACCACATCCGTTATTCGGGTTCTCCAAACACCCTTAGTTTTAGTGAAGTTGGTAACGAAAAAAAAGTTATTGTTGTTGAAACCGAAGTAGGAAAAGTTAAAAACATAAACGAAGTGCCTGTTCCAACATTCAGGGAAATCAAACGCATCAGCGGAACCGTTGATGCTTGTATTGCGCAACTCAAATTGATCGACCAGGAGGAACACAAACTAAGGCCTTGGGTCGAAGTGGTTCTCGACAATACTTCCAACACAAACATTGGCTTTGCTGAAATCAACAAAGCGGCTGAAAACCTCAATTTGCAGGTACTCAAAGTCACTTTCAAAAACGAACGAAAAATGGCCGGTCTCGAAAAACTGATCGAAAATGCCCGGCATGTAAAGGAACTTTCACCTTTAGAGGTTTTTCTGTTAAAATGCAAAGAACAAGATTTTGACATCACAGGCAACCCGGAAATTATGGATGCCTTCCACGAAGTATTAGAACTGGCCAAAGAGCGTTAATCCCTGCACCCATGAAAATCATCAAAATAGAACTTCAAAACATCAATTCATTAAAATCGGACTCCCCCATTGTGATCGATTTTGAAAGCGAACAATTTAGAGATGTGGGTTTATTTGCCATAACCGGATCAACAGGTGCAGGCAAAACAACCATTTTAGATGCCATAACAATAGCCATGTACCACAGCGTACCCCGCTTCAACAAATCGAACATCAGAGCGGGACTCGAAGATGTGGTGAGCCACGGAGCCGATGAAGCCTTGTCGAGGGTAACCTTCGACACAAAAGGCGTGCGCTACGAAGCACAGTGGAGCATGCGTTTAATTGCCAAAAACGGCAAACGACTAAGTAGTCCTAAAGAGGAAGTTCGTTTGAAAGACCTTACCCATTTGAAAATTATTGCCGAAAAAAAGCGGGAAGTTCAAAGCGAAGTAGAACGTATCACTCAACTTTCGTACGACCAATTTTTACGGTCAGTAATGCTGGCTCAAGGCGAATTTGCCGCTTTTCTTTCGGCAAACGCCGCTGACAAAGGCACTTTGCTCGAACAAATTACAGGAGAAGATATCTACAAAAGAATTGGAGAATCCCTCTCCGATAAAATTGCTGATGAGCGAAAATTATTGGAAAAAATCAGGGCAAAAATCAATACCGAAGATTTGTTGAGCGAAGAAGCACGAAAGGAACTCACAGAAGAACAACTTACACTAAGCTTAAAAATCAAAGCACTCGATACCGATTTTAAAGAAATTGAACGCATCATTAACTGGTTTAAAAAAGATGCTGAACTGATTGCAACCCGTCAACAGCTTGAGAACGGACAGCTGGAACTGGCTAAAGAAAATGAAGCCGGTAAAAACATACTTCAACAATTGGAACTGCACGAAAAAGCAGAACCTTTCAAAGAAGCTGTGAATGAGCTGACCCGCATCGAAAAGGAACTTCAAGGCAAAAAGCTACGATCAGTAAAATTGAGCCAGGAATTGACTGGAATAAAACTGAACCTGGAGGAGATTTTAAAACAGGAGGAAGTCCTGAAAAAAGCCCATACTGAAAACGAAAACGAGTTTAAACAGTGGTTACCCAAGTTAGAAGAAGTAACAAAACTGGATGCTGAACGGGCCAATCTGCAAAAACAATTGACCTCCATTAATGAATCGATCAGTGCACTGACGCTTGTATTTGATCGGCTAAAAGACGAGAAGAAACAGAAAGGGGAACTTCAAAAGCAAAACGAAATCATGCTAAAAAAGGTGGAAGCCTTTTTGCTGGAACATAAAAACGTAAGCGAGATCGAGAAAAAGTTTAGTGCATGGAACTCTGGTTTGACCTTACGAAAAAGCAATCGCAAACGAATGGCTGATCTCAACGAAAACATTCAGCTCGCCGAAAAGGAGTTAATATTCACCCAAACCACTGTTGAAAAAACGTCAAAGTTATTTGCTGAAGAAAATCGTAAACTAGAACTTTCGAAAGCCGAAGTTGATAAACAATCTGTGCTTTTGGCCGCTAACAACCTGGAACAATTGCTGATCGAACAAAAACAACTCGATGCCAAACAGAACCTGATGAAAGAGCTGCTAAATCTTTCCACTAACAACAATGAGATCAGTGCAGGCAAAGAAAAACTCCGGTTGGAACATACAGAATTGGATAAGTCATCGAAGGAAATTTCTGCTTCACTTGCGAAATTACAAAGCGAAATACTTAGGGCTGAAAAAGCGCTGAAAGATGCCGAAACCATTCTTGATTTGGAATACACAGTCCAGAGCTTCGAGGAAGAGCGAAAAAAACTGGAACCGGGCAAACCATGCAGCTTGTGTGGATCAACAGAACACCCTTACGTGGAGAAATACCATAGCATTGAACTTTCGAAAAGTCGTGCAGAAGTACAAAGCAGAAAACGTTTACTTGAAACCCTAAGCAAACAAGAAAAAGAAGCAGCCATTCAATTGACCGGAATAAAAACCAGGCTCGAAAACAATGCATTACAATCCAAAAACAGCCAACAACAGCTGGACGAAATACAAAAGAAATTCGATGCCTTTGAAACCAGTTTCCAATTGAACCATCCGGATGCCATCATTTCGGAAGCGCAAAATATACAGCCGAAAACAGATCAGGTTTCAGAAAAGATAAGGATAGCGCAACAAGTTCAAAAGCAGAAAAATGAACAGGAAAAAATATGGAGTGATCAACGGGAAAAGGTTTCTGGCCTAACAACCGAAATGGCAAAACTACAGGAGAAAGTGGAAGGACTCAACACCACTCTGCGGCAAAAAAATGAGGATTTTAAAACCTTGAGTCTCGAAACCGAAGATTTGGAAAACACCTTAAGAAAAGAACTTTCTGTATTCGACATTGAACTTCCCGATCCCCAGGAAACTGAAAAATTTATAGGGCAGCTCGAAAATGGAATTTCCCAATATCAACGGGCAAAAGAAAAACTAGTAGAGGTGAACAATACAATGGCGCAGCTCGTAGCCGAACTTAAAAATATCAATACCCAGGAGGAAGAAAAAAACAAAGAGAAGGTGAAACTGATTACGGAAATTGAAAAGACAAATACCGTCTTTTTCCAGCTTTCAGAAAAACGGAAGATCATCTTGCCCCTCGAAATATCTACCGAGAACAAAAGGCAAAGCCTTCAAAAAGCACTTGATTTAGCGAAAATGGCATCCGATAAAATCGCAACTGAAAGCACACGTTTAAAAACGGCACAAGCCACCCACACACGAGAGAACGAAAATCTGGTGAAAGAACAAGCCGACATGCAGCTAGACCTCACATCGAAAACAACAACATTACAAGTGAACCTCGAATTCACCATTTTCAAAACACGGGAGAAAATTGAAAAGGCACTACTATCGTACGATGAAAAAACAAAATTTCTTGGCATTCGAAAACAACTTGAGGAAAAGGCACTGAAATTAAAAACATTAGAAGCCAAACTCACAGAAGATTTCGGCAAACAAACAATCGAAAAAAACTTCGACTCCAACCATGAACAAGCAAAGGAAAAACAAGCAGAACTGGAATTGTCACGTGAGCTCTTGTTAAAAAGATCGGGTGAAATTAAAAAGCAGTTCGAACTCGATCAGCAAATTAAAGACCGTAACCAGGGGGTCGTTGCAGAAATTTCGGCACAGGAAAAAGTGCTTACGAAATGGAATAATTTAATGAAACTGTTGGGTGGATCAAAACAGGCCTTCAACACCTATGTGCAACGTTTAACCTTGCAAAACCTGATCAATCTGGCCAATGTTCACCTGTTTAAACTCAACAAACGTTATTCGCTAAAAATGCTCGACCTGTATAAAGCTGGCGAAGAACTCAATTTCCTGCTCACCGACCATTACCAAACCGACGAAGCACGATTGGTAGATACTTCCAGCGGCGGCGAAAAATTTCTGATCAGTCTTGCTCTGGCATTGGGCTTATCAGATTTGGCCAGTAAAAATGTAAGCATTGGCTCGCTCTTTATCGACGAAGGTTTTGGTTCGCTCGACAACCACACCCTCGAAACCGTAATTTCCACACTGGAAACTTTACAATCACAGGGCAAAATGATCGGCATCATCTCTCACGTCGAAAACCTGAAAGAACGCATCACCACACAAATACAGGTGATCAAAAAAAGCAATGGGGTAAGTGTGGTGGAGATTGTGTAAAATTAACCTATAAAAACCAGGGATAAACCGCATTTTCAATTTCAACCAACGTATTGCTGATCAAATAGTATTTATCAATTCCAATCTCTCCGGAAAGTTTATGGAGTTTTTTAAAATCTGATACTGAAGCTTTTTGTTTTACCTCAAAGGCAATTTCTTTGTTTAGGATAAAATCAATCTCCGATTTGTTTCGTTTATTGTAGAAGCTGATTTCTCCATAATTTGCCAATTGATTGGCAACGGCAGTTTCTAAAAGTTGTCCATCAGTAACTTTAGCTACCAAATTGAGAATCCCTGTATCGGAGAAGTAAACTTTTTTACCTCCAACTACGCTTCGATCAATATTCTTTGAATATTTTGAGATCATTTTAAGAAAGAATATCCCTTCAAGGAATTCGAGATAGCCGTAAATTTTAACCCTATTAATCTCCAATTCGGAAGCCAACTTGGTAACATCAAGTAAATTCCCATTTCGGGTAGCCAAAAGCAAAATTAAGTCCCTCAATTCCCTAACATTTTTTAATTCGGTAAAAACCTTAATGTCCTTTTCAAAAAAAGAGGCAAAAATATTCTTCAAAATTTGTTTTTTCGTTTCACGGTCTTTGGTTAACACCACCTCAGGGAATCCGCCAAATTCAAGATAATCACTGTATAATTCTTTTGTTTTAATGATCTCTACTTTTGATTTTGGCAGAATGGCTTCATCCAAATTAGAACTAAGTTGATCATTTGAGATACGACCATTAAAGAACAAAAACTCACGATAGGTTAACACGGGCAGAATATAAAGGAACTTTCGTCCACTCAGTGATTCGGGAAATAGATTGCGTAGGTAGTAATTCGATGAACCTGTTACAATAAATTTGACCTGATAATGATCGATCAGATATTTAATGATTTTAGTTATCTCCGGCAAATTTTGGATTTCATCAATACAGACGAGCATGCGTTCCCCAGATTTCAAATCCACCATAAATGCCAATTCCCGATAAATGGCATTATAATCAAGATTTTCAAAAACCATCTGATCAAGAGGATTGTCAAGATCGAACCATAAACGCTTTCCTTCAAATTCATTGAATAACTGCCGCATTAGGGTCGTCTTTCCAACTTGCCTCATACCTGTAATTACTATCGCATTTTTGTGATAGAGCTGTGGTAGGATGGTAAGAAACAATTCTCTTTTTGGCATTTCTGTAATTTTACGATAACAAATATACGCTTATTTGTAAATATATCATTACACATAAACGCGTATTTGTAATTTTAATTTTACAAATACGTAGATAAATGTTTAAATATTGGCTATATCTTTAAAAATATTATTTTTGAAATGCTTCAAAAACAAACCAAAACATGGATTTCAATGAACTTCTCAAAAAATATCAGTCCCTCCAACAAGAGAACGAGAGACTGAAGGAAGAAATCGATAGTCTAAAAATTCAACATAGTCTTGAAAATCCACATGATAAGCAGAATACGAGTTATGAGCAGGTGAACGAACCTCTTGTATTAAATCTGGTATCGTCACAAAATAAACCAAGCAGTCCAGCACTTAACAAAAATTCCGAATCCATTGAAAAGATCAAACTTTACAAGTCGCTTTTTAGAGGGCGAAATGATGTTTACGCTAAAAGATGGGAAAATAACAAAAAGGAAACAGCTGGATATTCACCTGCCTGTGCCAACGAATGGAAATCGGGCATTTGTCAGAAACCTAAAATACCCTGTTCGAAATGCAACAACAAAGACTATCTGCCTTTTGATGAAAAGCTAATTGACAATCATTTAAGGGGACGCAACAACATTGTGGTTGGGATATATCCCCTATTATTGAACGAAACCTGCTATTTTTTAGCCATTGATTTCGACGACGAAGGATGGCAAAAAGATATCACAACCCTTCGGGAAGTCTGTTCCCAATTTTCGATCCCAATGGCAATTGAGCAATCAAGGTCAGGTAACGGCGCGCATGCATGGTTCTTTTTCGAGCAGCCACTACCTGCTTCCACTGCAAGGAAATTTGGAAGCGCCATGCTTACCTATTCCATGAGTAAGTGGCATGAAATCACCTTCAAATCATACGACCGGCTTTTCCCAAATCAAGATACCATGCCCAAAGGGGGTTTCGGAAATTTAATTGCATTGCCCTTACAAAAGGCAGCCAGGCTAAACAATAACAGTGTATTCATCGATGAGCATTTTCAACCATTTCAAGACCAATGGGCATTTCTGTCTTCCATCCAAAAGCTATCTACAGAAGGAGTTGAAATATTCACATCAAAATTATGCCCGGGCAATGAACTTGGAACGCTAAAAAGTGATGACGAAGAGTTGCCAAAACCATGGGAAACAATAAAAATAAAACTTCAGCAAAACGATTTTCCAATTAAAATTGAAATAGTAAAAGCAAATATGCTGTTCATACCCAAGGTCGGAATATCGCAAAAAGCATTAAATCAATTGAAACGTTTAGCCGCTTTCAAAAATCCGGAATTTTATAAAGCGCAGGCAATGAGGTTGACTACATTTAACAAGCCCCGGATAATTGCCTGTGCCGATGAAACTGCTGAATATCTATGCCTGCCGAGAGGATGTGAAACAGAACTGGAAGCATTCGTTCGAGAACTGAACCTGGATCTCAAATGGGTTGATAAAACAAATATTGGAAAATTTATTAAAGTCAAATTTATCGGAACACTGCGCGATGATCAACCTTTGGCGCTCGAAAAATTAATGAAACATGATAATGGCGTATTATGTGGAACCACTGCATTTGGAAAAACAATTGCAGCTATAAAGCTAATTGCTGAAAGAAAAGTAAATACTTTGATTTTGGTCAATAAAATCAATCTGGCAGCGCAATGGAAAGAAAAAATTCATGAATTCCTTATCATCGATGAAACTTTACCATGCCCAAATCAAAACGAAGGAAAACGAAACAAAAAAATCAGAGATATTGTTGGTCAATTGGGCGGTGGTAAAAATGATTTGAATGGAATTATTGATATTGCTGTGATGCAATCGTTATGCCGTGAGGGAGAAGTGAAGGAGTTGGTGAAAGATTACGGAATGGTCATCGTTGATGAATGTCATCATGTTTCTGCCGTTAGTTTCGAACTGATCATGAAAAGTGTAAATGCGAAGTATGTTTATGGACTAACAGCCACACCAACCCGTAAAGATGGTCACCACCCGATTATTACCATGCAATGTGGACCAATCCGATTTAGGGATGATGCTAAAAAACAAGCAGAAAAAAGACCTTTTGACCATTATGTAATACCTCGCTTCACCTCATTTAAGTTACCATTGTGGTGGGAAAAAGAGGAGAAGGATTGGTCCATAACAGAATTATATGCTGAAGTTATACAGAATGCAGTCAGAAATCAGCAGATTGTCGCTGACGTCATCCAATGTTATAAAAAAGGAAGAAATTGTCTGATTTTGACCGAAAGAACTGCGCATGTTGAAATGCTTACAACAGAACTGCTAAAAACAATTCCCGATGTGATTTCAATCATGGGCACAATGGGGGCAAAAGAAACCAGAGAAACTTTAACCCAAATCACAAGGGCTCCAATAGAGAAGCCATTGACATTGGTCGCAACGGGAAGATACATTGGGGAAGGATTTGACGAACCCCGGCTCGATACCCTGTTTTTGGCCATGCCCATTTCATGGAAAGGAACCTTACAACAATATGCAGGCAGGCTTCACCGACTATTCGACGGGAAAAAAGAAGTTCTGATCTACGATTATGTGGACATCCATGTTGGAATGTTTGAAAAGATGCACAACCGAAGGCTTGCAGGTTATGCTTCAATCGGCTATAAGGCAAAGGGCGAAGGTTTTGTAGAAGAGCATGTTAATATTATCTTCGACAAAGACAATTTTCTGCCCGTATATTCCAACGACATCATTTCTGCTTCTGCTGAAATCATAATTGTTAGTCCTTTTATTACCAAAAAACGAACTTTGGAAATGTTAAAAACATTGCAGCTTGCCCTTGATAAAAATGTGAAAATTAATGTAGTGACAAGGCCTGCCGAGGAATACAAAGGCAAGGATTCACTTGCCTGGCAAAAGACCATCGAACTTCTTAAAAGTGTTGGCATAAACATCATATTGAAATCCAACATCCACCAAAAGTTCGCTATAATCGACCAAAAACTCGTTTGGTATGGAAGCATTAACCTATTGAGTTATGGTGGTGCACAAGAGAGTATAATGCGGCTTGAAAGTAGGAATATTGCTTTTGAATTGACAAGAAGTATAACAAAACAAAACTAAGTGACTGTCTTAGTGGGTGATGCGATTTTTAATCGCATTCAAACTTCGGCAATTTGAGAATTGCGCCATTCTTGCCAACTATGATATACGTCACTTTTTCTAATCTCCAAAATATTAAATTTTGGTCAGTGCTAAGATCAAAGGAAATATTTTTAGCATAAAAACCAACATTTACTTTGCTCTTCCAGCCGCCACCTTTTCCAAAGCGGCCTTAATTTCTTCGGAAACAGCCAGTCTTCCATTAACAATGCTGGTAGTAGTAACAATTCCTTTTAAACAAAGCTTTTCATCGGACTTACGGTAAATATCCTGATAGAACATGTATTTGATGCCTTCGTGTTCTACCCGTAAACGAGATACAAACCGATCGCCGCTCACCAGGGGCGTTTTATAAGCCAGATCAACACGTGCAACTACGGCCATTACACCATTTTTAAACAATTCGGCAAAGTCGAGCCCAATGGAAAGCATAAATTCGTGCCGCGTATGTTCCAGATAATTTTGATACACCGAGTTGTTTACCACGCCCTGCAAATCGCATTCGTAGTCACGTACTTTAAATTCCAGTTCAAAATCGTAGTTGTGTGCCATAATTGATGTTTGAGTTGAGTTAGGGATGCAAGTAAAGGAGAAAAATCCATATTCCAAAAACATCTTCCACTTTGGCAAGACAAATTAATGACTCCGGAAGCCTCGATTCAAGAGCAAGGCGATGACAGAGACCGAAGACTGAAAGAGGTGAGCTATGGTGATTTTGCCAAGAAAAAAGCCCATAAAACGAACACTCCATCAAGATCTCTATTTCATAAATCTAGTTGAAATAAATTTGCCATCCTCCTTAATAAGCTGCAAAACAAAAATACCATTACTCAACTGATGAATATCAATAGTACGATCAATCACAACACCCCAATTGAGCAATTTTCCGTTAATGGAAAATATTTTAAATTGATTTGCCACACTTCCTGCTTGGTTCAGCATTAGAGAATTGCCAGAGGGCAACACAGAAATCCTTAGCCCTAAATCATCTCTATATTCTTCGTTCGACGACCACAATACAATTTCGTCACACGAATTCGCAATGTGCGTACTGTATTCTCCAATCAGCGAATCAGAATAACAGCGTAATCCGCCACTTCCATTGGCATCACACGTCATGGCAGAAAAAGGCAGGTAGTTGAAAAGGTAATCCGTATCGCCTATGTATTCAACAATTGTCGAACTGTACTTAGGTTCAAACTTGCCTTGTGCGTAATTAATGGTATAAGTCACAAACAATCGTTTTAAGGACAACTCATTTACCACAAAAATATCTGTTGAATCAACAACTATGTGAACTGTATCCGGATCCTCATTTGCATAGTTCACCAATTTAATGTCCCAGCCATCACCTCGCTCCGCATTGAAATCATAGAGTACCTGAAATTCAGAATAGTTTGGATCAAAGAAAAATACGGTATCATTCCGCGTAAAAATGTATTCGGTTTCAGGACGATCGTTGCACCAGATACGCCTGTTCTTGACCAGTTTTTTACAAAGTTGGCCCTCATACAGGGTGTCTTTTTCGCATTCGATATGAAGAAAGTTTTCCAGAATGGGCATTCCATCGAATTGCCATTCACTGTAATACCAGCTCGCACCTACTGGAGCAAATTCCTGAGCAACTGATTCAAAATGAAACAAAAACAGGAAAAGAAACAGTCCAAATATTTTTTTCATGATGATGCAATAAGTTGATTAATTGTTTTATAAATCAGACAGTTAAATTAAGCATTTTTTTTATAGCACCTCATTTTCAGCAGAAAGAGGAAATAAAATGGATTAGTTTTGAGGTGAATTGGAAAGGCTTATATTTTTTACCGTTCTATAGGTATGATCCCTCTATCACCCGACATTCAGTCACGTTTATTTCACCCTTGACAGTGGTCTTGTTCTCAAAAATGTCATATCGACAGCAAAAAACCATTGGCATAACAATTGAAATAAGCCCACACCAGTAACAAAAGTCACTTGATCAGGTTTATGAATAACCATTGACCAATGACTATAAACTAGAATAATAACTTAAAAAAAATAAAATACCATGGCAAAAGGAAAAATTGGCGTAACCAGTGAAAATCTGTTTCCCATCATTAAGAAATTCCTCTATTCCGATCATGAAATTTTCTTACGTGAAATTGTTTCGAATGCAGTAGATGCATCGCAAAAGTTAAAAACCCTGGCTTCAAAAGGTGAATACAGCGGAGAAATAGGACAACAAAAAGTTTCAGTCAAAATTGACGCAGAAGCAAAAACCTTGACCGTTTCAGATAACGGAATTGGAATGACTGCTGAAGAAGTCAAAAAATTCATCAATCAAATTGCTTTTTCGGGAGCGAATGAATTTTTGGATAAATATAAGGACGATGCCTCTGCAATAATTGGCCACTTTGGATTGGGTTTCTATTCATCGTTTATGGTAAGCGACCAGGTGGAAATCATTTCACTTTCACATCAGGAAGGCGCAGAATCCATCAAATGGAGTTGCGACGGAAGTCCTGAGTATACTTTGAACAAAGGCACTCGCACTGAAGTTGGAACTGATGTAGTAATGCACATCAATGAAGATTCAAAAGAATTCCTTGAAGAACATAGAGTGAAAGAATTGCTCGAAAAATACTGCAAATTCTTACCCGTTCAAATTCAATTTGGCAATGTAAAAGAGTGGAAAGACAATGAGTATAAAGATACCGGCAAAGAACTCATTATTAATGAAACCGCTCCGGCCTGGACCAAAAAACCAGCCGATTTGAAACCAGAAGATTACAACAATTTTTACCACAAATTATATCCCGGAGTCGACGAACCCTTATTCAACATTCACTTAAACGTTGATTATCCGTTCAAATTAACAGGGATTTTGTACTTCCCAAAATTGAAAAACTCGGTTGAAGTACAGAAAAACAAAATACAACTTTATTGCAACCAGGTTTTTGTAACCGACCATGTTGAAGAAATTGTACCCGAATTTCTAACCTTGTTGCAAGGGGTTATAGATTCACCAGATATTCCGTTAAACGTTTCCCGTTCGTATTTACAAAGCGATCACAACGTAAAGAAAATCTCGAACCACATTACCAAAAAAGTGGCCGATCGTTTGGAAGAAATTTTCAAAACCGAACGTGAGCAATTTGAGAAAAACTGGGACGATTTAAAAATTTTCATTGAATACGGAATTCTATCGAACGAAAAATTTGCTGAAAAAGCGAAAAAATTCTTCCTGTACAAAAACACCGATGGCAAATATTTTACCATCGAGGAATACGAAAACATCATCAAAGAAAACCAGACTGATAAAGACGGTAATCTGGTTCACATATATGCCAGCAACAAAGACGAACAATTTTCGTTCATCAGCGCCGCCAAAGATAAAGGCTACGATGTATTGATGATGGAAAGTGTGTTAACAGCACCCTTGTTAAACAAATTAGAGCAGGAGAATCCCAAAAATCGTTTTACTCGTGTTGATGCCGATGTGGTGGACAAATTGATTCAAAAAGACGACGTTGATAAAGAACATTTGACACCAGCGGAACAAGATGAATTGGAACCACTTTTCAGTGCTGTTGTACCAAAAGGTGAAGTGAGCTATTACGTAACTTTTGACGATTTAGGCGAGAACGCTCAACCAATGGTCATTACTCAAAACGAGTTTATGCGCAGGATGAAAGACCTGGGCCAAATTCAAAGTGGTATGAACATGTACGGAAACTTACCCGATAATTACAATGTTGTGGTTAACATTGCCCACCCGCTTGTAAAAAAGGTAATCGACAGCAAAAATGCCGATTTGACGGATGTTCTTCAACCCTTCAATGCTCAATTAAATGAAAAAATTGAGGAAAGAACCGCTTTAGATAAACTAAAAGCTGGTAAAAAAGACGAAGAAGTGCCACAGGAAGAAAAAGATAAACTATCTGAAGTGAGCAAAGCCATTACTGCTATTGAAGCTGAGAAACGCGAAAAACTGGAAGAATATGGTAAAAACAATGCCATGGCCAAACAACTTTTCGATTTGGCCTTGTTGGCTAACAACATGCTTAAAGGTGAAGCGCTGGCACAATTTGTTAAACGCAGCGTTGAACTGATCAAGTAAGAATACATCCACATATATTGTCCAAAGGACAAGCCATTAAGGGCAGCATCGCAAGGTGTTGCCCTTTTTTATTGATTTATTTTTTCCCTTGGTTTCACCTACGGCTACTATTATTTAATCCCGTTGGGATTTATTTTGATCTACCAAAATATAACCGGAAATCGATAAACCCGAAGGGTTCAACAACAATAACCGTAGGTGAAACCTACGGCCAATAAGCACCAATCAAAACCCGAACCCCGTCCAGGGGTTCAACCTGTATATAAAACAATTCATGCCATAGAAAACACATTCCAGGCAATTGTATGCACATCGCAATTTTGCCTAATATAAAAACGAGAAACACTTTTGATTATTTGCGATCCGTTTCAACAATCATCACTTCTAATTTGCTTTTCTCACTACTTTCCTTAGTTTTACTTTTTCTAACTAACCTGATATTTATGAACCTTTTTATGCTCACAAAAACACGATTATTCGCAGCGGCACTGCTTCTCATTTCGTTAATTACTTCTGCTCAAACCAATTCTTTCGACATCAATTCCGCCATGGGGCGCGGCATTAATCTGGGTAACACCCTCGAATCGGAAACAGAAGGATCGTGGGGCAATGGTCCTGCCAAAGAATATTATTTCGACGATTACAAAGCCGCAGGATTTACCAGCCTCAGGGTTCCCATCCGCTGGGACAAGCATACCGCAAACACTTCTCCCTATGCGGTTAACGAGGTTTGGATGAATCGCGTGGAAGAAATCATCGACTGGGGACTTGATCGTGATTTGTATATTGTGATCAATGCGCATCATGATGACTGGATAAAAACAGGCTACAGTAAACAAAACCTAAAAGATCGTTTCGACAGCATCTGGAGCCAAATAGCCGTTCGATTTCAGGATAAATCGGAAAAATTGTTGTTTGAAATCATCAATGAACCCAATGGTTTAACCTTGGCTCAAATCAACGATCTGAATGCACGTGTATTGTCCATCATTCGAAAAACCAATCCCACACGGACCGTTCTTTATAGTGGGCACAATTATGCCGGGGCTTCTGAAATGATGCAGGCCACCGTCCCCAACGATCCTAACCTGATTGCTTACTATCATTCTTACGATCCGTGGTCTTTTGCCGGTGAATCAAAAGGCACCTGGGGAAAAACAGACCGTACCAATTTGACAAACAAGATGAATCAAATTAAAACATGGTCCGATTCCAAGAACATTCCTATTACCTTAAATGAATTTGGAGCCATGTGGGATTGTGACTATAACTCGCGCATGTATTTTTATGCTTCCTATACCGAAGAGGCCCTCAATCACAACTTCTCTTTCAACGTTTGGGACGATGGCGGTTGGTTTAAAATTTATCAGCGCGCTGAACACGATTGGAACGAGATCAAAGACATCCTGATTTATACCTCTCCAAGCTCTCCGACCGATATGCAAATCACAGTCGTTCAGGATTCAACCTATCAATTGAGTTGGACCAACAGAGACCCAAATATCGATAGTATATTTATTGAACGAAAAAAAGACAATGGCAATTTTATGAAAATTGCAGCCTTATCGCCGGAAGTGGCCACCTATACCGATCAAAAACTGGACGTTGGCTCTTACTATTACTACAAAGTCATTGCACATACAAACGATTCCATCGATGTACCATCGTACCCTATTCGGCACTACATTATGCCCTATCTGAGGAATCCTTTTCAGGGCTATGCTATTCCACTTCCAGGAACCATCGAAGCCGAAGACTATGACTTTGGAGGCGAAGGTCTTACTTTCCACGATACAGAAGCCGAAAACATCCCCGGCGACTATCGGCCCAACGAAGGAGTTGATGTTCAGTCCCGAAACGACAGTAGTGGTTTCCATATTGGATATGTTGAAGCGGGGGAATGGATGGAATATACCGTGAACGTTGCAGAAACAGCAAACTATCACATTACGGCTTACGTAGCTTCGGCCGAAGGAGGTGGCAAAATGAGTCTGAAATTTGGCAGTACTTCAACTTCAAGTCTGGTGATCCCATCCACCGGCGATTGGAATACTTTCACAACTGTTGAAAGGGACAAGGAATTAAAAGCAGGTGAACAGGTACTCAGAGTAAATATTTCAAGCATTCCACCTTTTAACATCGATCGCATTGAGGTCGCCATGAAAACTAAAGTAAATGAACTAAGTGGTAAAAACCTGGATTTTATAGTCAACCCCATATCGGATCATATGGTTCGCCTACAATCGATGAATAACATGAGCGGGGAAATAAAATTTTACAACTGCTCGGGTCAAAACATTGCCAGCTCTAAAATTGACACCCACCAGCGTTCGATCGAAATAAAGGAAAGCGGATTGTTAATTTATCGAATATACACCAACGACGGATCAGTAAAAACAGGAAAAATACAAGCGTTTTAAATGAGGGCTCCACTTTTTATTTTACGCTACCGGTAAGCCATGAGTAATTCACATGTTGCACCCTCAATTAGGAGATATTCCGTCAGTTTTTCTACATTTACAATCAATTACCATACCTGTAGTTAATGCCACAAAAAGTCACACTAAAATCAATTGCTGCTGAATTGAATCTATCTATGGGTACGGTTTCACGAATCCTCAACGGGAAAGCACGTGAATTTAGAATCAGCAAAGAAACAGTAGAATTGGTATTAAAATACGCTAAGGACAAGGGCTACTCTCCCAACCTCATTGCAAAAGGGTTACAAGCATCAAAAACATTTACCATTGGGCTGATGATCCCTGATATTGCCAATCCCTTTTTCGCATTAATGGCCAAACACATTGAGCGTGCAGCCTCACAGGCCAATTACTCCATTCTGTTAATCGATGCCGAAGAGAATTCCGACAAAGAAGAAAAACAGGTCAACATTATGATGAGCCGCAAAGTCGACGGTATAATTGCTGCACCGGTTGGCAAATCATTCGAACATTTTCGGAAAATTGTGAAGCAGGGTATTCCGCTTATTTTTGTCGATCGATATTTTAAAAATATTGATATTCCATACATTACCTCCGATAATTTCATGGGTGGATACAAAGCATGTAAACACCTGATAGAAAACGGTCACCAACGAATTGGATTGATTAGAGGCGATGAATCAACCGAGCCTGTGATTGAACGTAAAAATGGTTATCGGAAAGCGCTCGAAGAAGCTGGGATTGATGTTCAGTTCTATTATGAAACGGGAACGACGTTCAGTTTTGAAAATGGTTATGAGTCGGCCCTTCAACTCTTGAGTTTGCCCCAACCACCTACAGCGCTAATCACCATGAGTAATTTACTGGGATTAGGCGCCATTAAAGCCATCAGAGAACTACAGCTGAACCTTCCAAATGATGTTTCATTGGTGGTTTACGACGATCAGCCCTACGCTTCATATCTGAATCCTCCCATCACTACAGTCAAACAAGATTCAGAGCAAATGGGAAAACTGGCCATTGCTTATATTTTGAAAAAAATAGACAATGAATATACTGAATTTGAGTCTGTTCATGTACCTATACAATTAATTTTTCGTGACTCAGTGCATAAGATCAATTAATTTTTTCTATGTTTGCACAAACGTTTGTGCAAACATAGAAAAATTACAAAATAGCATCTTCATCTAACTCTAACCTTATGCGAAACCTAAATTTACTTTTTACGGCAATCGTGTTGTATTTCCTGGCTGCTTCCTGCTCGCCATCCAATAAAGCAACCGATGCTTCACTCCTTTATTCAAAGTCTGTTGTGCTGTCCAAAGCCGATCTTGCCGATAAAATCAAAGGAGGATGGGCCGGTCAGGTGATTGGCTGCACCTATGGCGGACCAACCGAATTTCAGTACCTGAGCAAGATGGTTCCTGATTCAATACCAATTGTTTGGGATTCCACTCGCATCGAATGGTACTACGACCATGCCCCCGGATTGTATGACGACGTATATATGGACCTCACCTTTGTGGATGTTTTTGAAAAAGAAGGATTGGATGCTCCTGCGACTTCACATGCTTTTGCTTTTGCCAACGCTGAATACATGCTTTGGCATGCCAATCAGGCAGCGCGTTACAACATACTTAACGGCATTGAACCACCCGCTTCGGGTTACTGGGAAAACAATCCACATTCCGAAGACATTGATTTTCAAATTGAAGCTGATTTTGCAGGACTAATGTCACCCGGAATGCCCAATGCAGCTTCCGAATTCTGCGATCGTATCGGTCACATCATGAACTATGGCGACGGTTGGTATGGTGGTGTTTATGTGGCCAACATGTACGCCCTTGCCTTTGTTTCCAACGATGTGAACTTCATTGTTAACGAAGCACTAAAAGCCATTCCTGCCGAAAGCGAGTTCTACAAATGTATGGCCGATGTGATTCTTTGGTATAAGGAATATCCCGATGATTGGCGATCTACCTGGACGGCAATTGAAGACAAATGGGGCTTTGACATTGGTTGTCCCGATGGTGTTTTTCAGCCCTTCAACATTGATGCAAAAATGAATTCAGCTTACATTCTGGTGGGACTCTTATATGGCGAAGGCGACTATGGAAAAACCATTGACATCAGCACACGTTGCGGTCAGGATTCAGACTGCAATCCGGCAAGTGTAGCCGGAATTTTGGGAACCATGTTGGGCTATTCCAACATTCCTGACTATTGGAAACAAGGCCTCGAGAAGGTAGAAGACCGTGATTTCAAATACACCACCATTTCATTGAACGATGTTTATGAAATGGGACTCAATCATGCCTTGCAGGTTATTGAACGCAATGGAGGCAAGGTGGATGAGACTAAGGTTGAAATCAACGTTGAACAACCCAGGGCTGTAAAACTGGAGAAGGGCTTCGAAGGCCACTACCCCATCGCTCGTCTCACTTTACCCGATATTGATCAAACGCTGAATACTTCTCATTCTGAGATGACATTTGAATTTGAAGGTATTGGCTTTATTGTAAATGGTTCGTCTAATAAGGAAGAACAGCTGGCAGACGCTGTTCAAAAAGTAAAAGTGTTTATCGATAACGTAGAAATAGAAACGGTGAATTTACCCACAAACTTTACTACCCGTCGACACGACATTTGCTGGAATTACAATATGGATAAGGGTAAACATACGGTCAGGATACAATTGCAAAATCCTCAAAAAGGCTATTCAGTGTGGCTCAACAGCCCAATAATTTATGATGATCAAGCTGCTAATTAATTAAAACGAACCACCATGTTTATACTTAATTCTTATCCATTGGCTGTTGTATTTTGCGTGATTACCATGCTTTGCTGGGGGTCGTGGGCCAATACTCAAAAACTCGCCTCAAAAAGTTGGGGCTTCCCGCTTTTCTATTGGGACTATACCTTCGGGATTATTCTGCTTTCTTTAATCGCTGGATTGACTCTTGGAAGTTCAGGTACCGAAGGCCAGGCTTTTTTGCCAAGTTTGGCTCAAGCCTCTATAACGGCAATTATGCTGGCCATCCTGGGAGGCATCGTGTTCAACATTGCGAATTTATTGTTGGTGGCCGCCATCGACATTGCGGGAATGGCCATTGCTTTTCCAGTTGGAATTGGAATTGCGCTGGCACTGGGTGTCGTGGTGAATTATGTGGCCACTCCCCTGGGTAATCCAACCTTACTTTTTATTGGTGTGGCTTTGGTTGTTGTTGCCATCGTTTTAGATGCGCTGGCTTATAAAAAAATAACGAAAGGCGCCGCATCGACCAAAGGAATTCTCATTTCGCTGGCGGCGGGAATACTAATGGGATTCTTTTACCGTTTTGTGGCTGCATCCATGTCGACCGATTTTGCTCATCCCGATGCAGGCCTGCTCACCCCCTATTCGGCGGTGTTTATCTTTTCCATTGGAATCTTTCTTTCCAATTTTCTGTTCAACTCATTTTTTATGTATAAACCGGTGAGTGGAACCAAAGTGAGCTATGCAGACTATTTCAAAAAAGGCACGCCAAAATTACACCTGATTGGAATCCTGGGTGGCGCCATTTGGGCAACTGGCTTCATTTTCAACATGATTGCCGCCGGGAAAGCGGGCTTTGCCATTTCTTACGGACTTGGACAAGGAGCAACCTTAATTGCGGCCATTTGGGGAGTATTCATTTGGAAAGAATTTAAGGATGCACCAAAAGGAACCAATCGTTTAATCGGACTCATGTTTGCCAGCTTTGTGCTGGGTTTGACCCTGATCATTTTGGCTAGAATTCTTTAAAATCTTAAGTTATGAGAAAAATAGTCGTAGTAGGAAGCAGCAATACCGACATGGTGGTTCGCTCACAACGTATACCGGCACCTGGTGAAACCGTTTTGGGAAGTGAATTCGATATTATCCAGGGCGGTAAAGGCGCCAACCAGGCTGTGGCGGCAGCACGTGCAGGAAGTGCGGTTACCTTTATCGCCAAAGTAGGAAGCGACGATTTTGGAAAAGCCGCGATCAACGCTTACTCAAAAGATAACATAAACACCGACCATATTTTTACCGATGTTCAACAACCAACAGGAGTGGCCATCATTATTGTTGACGATACAAGCGGGCAAAACTCCATTGTGGTTGCTCCCGGATCGAACGGACAATTGACATCCCCGGACATTAAATCCGTTCAACAAATTATTGTAGGTGCCGACGCCGTTTTGATGCAATTGGAAATCCCATTGGAAACCATTTTAACTGTTCTGAAAATTGCTTCAGCTAACAAAGTGAAAACAATTCTAAATCCTGCTCCGGCCCAAGCATTGAGTGACGAACTACTTTCATTGGTTGACATCATCACTCCTAACGAATCAGAAACGGAGTTGATCACAGGAATGAGCCTTACCAACGAAGAATCAATACGAAAAGCAGCAGATGCCCTTCTTCAAAAAATCAACGAGGCGGTGATCATTACCCTGGGCTCGCGCGGTGTGTATTATAAAACGAAATCGGGTGAAGAAGCTTTTGTAGCCACCAACAAGGTCGATGCAGTAGACACCACTGCAGCCGGCGATGT
Source organism: Prolixibacteraceae bacterium (assembly GCA_041821245.1). Lineage (GTDB taxonomy): Bacteria > Bacteroidota > Bacteroidia > Bacteroidales > Prolixibacteraceae > Roseimarinus. Next base: position 22,995 of record JBGUEP010000048.1, on the reverse strand, counting down.
ATTTAACGGCTATTTTGTTTCGGCATTGGTCAACGGAGTTTCGTTTAAAGCGGCCATTGCATTAGCCAACAAGGCTGCAGCCATTTCCGTGACCCGGAAAGGTGCACAACCATCCATCCCTTACGCAAGGGAAGTGTGAAAAAACTAAAAATCTCGTTAGATTTGATGGAATAAAGAAAAAAGGAAAAAACATTCGAATATCAAAAACTTATGCGAAAACTAACATTACTATCAATATTATTCTTCACAATAACAACAATCGTAAATGCCAAAGATCTGCCATTATTAAAAATAAGCAAGGACAAGCATTACATTGTTAATGAAGACAATAATCCTTTCTTATGGCTGGGCGACACTGCCTGGGAATTAATTCATCGCCTCAACAAAGAAGAGCTTGATCGTTACTTTAAAGACCGAAGCGAAAAAGGATTTACAGTAATTCAAACTGTGATTCTTGCTGAATTGGATGGTTTGAACACACCAAATGCTTATGGTGAAAAACCATTGATCAATAACGATCCTACTCAATTGAACGAAAAGTATTTTGAATTTGTCGATTACGTTGTCAAGCGAGCAGAACATTACGGATTATACCTTGGACTGTTACCAACCTGGGGCGATAAATTTAACCTGAGATGGGGGGAAGGACCTGTCATTTTTAATGCTGAAAATGCACAAAAATATGGTGAAATAATTGCTAAAAGGTATCAAAAACAAAGCAACATTATTTGGATTTTGGGTGGCGATCGTCTTCCTGAAACAGAAGCACACTATGCGGTTGTGCGGGCTATGGCCAAAGGAATCAGAGCAGTCGATCAGCAAAAATTAATCAGCTACCATCCATCAGGAGCCAATAAAGCTAGCGATGTATTTAACGATGAATGGTTAAATCTTGACATGTTCCAGAGCGGACATTCAAGAGACACCAAAGATTACCGGTATGTTTGGGAAAGTCGTAAAACACTTCCAAAACGTCCCGTTATTAATGGAGAACCGCGTTACGAAAACATCCCTGATCGTTTTTGGGAGCCCGGCGATCACCCATGGCTCGATCAGTCTGATGTACGCGTTTGTGCCTATTGGAGCATGCTGGCCGGAGCTGCGGGCTATACCTACGGATGCAACGACATTTGGCAAATGTATTCACCGGGTCGGCAACCTACCGTTAGCGCCCGAACCGGATGGGAAGAAGCACTGCAACTTCCGGGTTCAAGCCAAATGAATTTTTTAAGAGCTTTATTCGAAAGTTTTCCATGGCAAAACATGGTAAATGATCAATCCATTATATTGAATGAAAATTCTGAAAATGAAGCATTCAGTATTGCTGCAATCGGGAACAACAAGGAATTTGTTCTAGCCTATACTCCTTGGGGACACAATTTGACTATTGATCTTTCTAAAATGAAGGCCTCAAAGGTCAGTGCATACTGGTTTAATCCCCGATCAGGTGAAAGTACCGGCATTGGCCAATTCGACACCACCGAAAAACCGGTATTCAAACCCTGGGCCCTTGGGCGGGGAAGTGACTTTATTCTGGTTCTTATAAGCGATCAATCAAATTATCAATTACCATAAAATCAAAGCAATGAAAGTTCTTTCGAAAAATTTAACAGCACTAAACATTTTGCTATTCAGCTGCCTATTTGGTGCATTCGCCCAAACAAAAGTCATTTTCGATACCGATTTTGGTGGTGATGCCGACGATTTGGGAGCCTTGTGTATACTTCATCATTTTATCGACACCAAAGAGTGCGATTTACTGGCCGTTATGGTGTGGAGTCAGGAAAAATATGCCGTGCCAGCTATCGATGCCGTGAACAAGTTCTACGGGCATAATGAAATACCGATTGGAGTCAGAAAAGGCACTCCATTTTATGAAGCCTGGAACTATTGCAAACCCATTGCCGACTCCTTCCCAAGTGAACTCGATTTTAACACAGCAGCTGACGCCACGGTTTTATATCGCCAACTATTGGCAAAAGCTGATGATCATAGCATTGTCATTGTCCCTGTTGGGCCTTTGGCGAATATTCAAAACCTGATCAATTCCCCTGCCGATGATCTTTCACCTTTAACCGGGAAGGAACTGATTCACCAAAAAGTGAAAGAATTTGTAGTGATGGGAGGCCAATTCCCAAGTGGTGAAAACGAATGGAATTTCAATGGCAATATGCCAGGAGTGACCAAATTCGTTTTCGATAATATTGATGTGCCTGTAATTTTATCAGGATTTGAAGTTGGAGCAGCCATTAAAACCGGTGAAGTATTTAATAAAATCGATCACCAGACTCCACTTTATGTTGGGTTTATGCATTTCAGTAAAAATGCGTCATGGATCAATCAAGATTTCAAGGGAAAAATTCTGAACAATTCTACATTTGATCAAACAGCCGTGATGTATGCCGTACGAAAAAACACCAAAAATTGCTGGGAACTGGTCAACGGAGGCGTTTGTATTCCCGATGAAAAGGGAGGTAACACCTGGGAAACTATACCAAATTCGAATCACAGCTATCTGAAATTGATCAAAGACCCGCAAGAAATGGCGACTTACATTGAATCGTTAATGTTACACAACGAGTAGTCATTGGTCATTAGGGAAAAGGATATATTGAGGCTTAAGGCCTTTGGCTATTAGCCATTAGCCGGATTGATAATAGGCATTTGGTAGAAAAACTTTTCTCCTTCAATGTTATTTCAGTACAAACAGATTGAAAAAAACCTACTGTAATTGGGTTGGTTTGAATATCTTTGCCCTGAACAAATGCAGGCACTCCATTCCTTGTGGAATACTGCGGCATAAAACCAGTGATTTTGGAAAAATTTGAAATGATTGCCACCACCCTCTTTGGCTTGGAAGAAATCGTAGCCGGTGAATTGCGCGAATTGGGCGCAGTAAAAATTGAGGTACTCAACCGGGCAGTAAGGTATTATGGCGATCAGGCCATGCTCTATAAAAGTAACCTGCATTTGCGCACGGCATTAAAGGTATTGAAGCCTTTCACTCAATTTATGATTCGTGATTCCATCGACCTGTACAAAAAAATTAAACGCATCGATTGGGAACAATTTATGTCGGTAGATGGAACGCTGGCCATTGAAGCCACCGTTCATGGCGAACATTTTACCCATTCGCAATTTGTTGCCTTAAAAGCCAAAGATGCCATTGTGGATCAGTTCAGAGAAAAATACGACAGGCGTCCTTCCATTGACCTTGACGATCCTGATTTACGCATTAGCCTTCACATCAACGACCGGCAATGTTCAGTTGCACTGGACAGTTCAGGTGCATCGCTGGGGAAACGTGGCTACCGATTGAATCCAACAGTGGCCCCCTTAAGTGAAGTGTTGGCGGCAGGAATTATTGCGCTTACCGGCTGGGATAAAAAACGAAATTTTTACGATCCCATGTGTGGTTCCGGAACGTTTTCAATTGAAGCGGCTTTAATAGCCAGCAACAGGGCACCAGGCCGACTACGTTCTTTTGGATTCGAAAAATGGAAAGATTTCGACCCTAAATTATGGGCGGTGGTGAAACAAAAAGCCGATGAAAAGATTGTAGAGCCAACTTGTAAAATCTATGGAAGTGACATCGATTGGGAATCAATCGACAGTTCAATGGGGAATGCACTGAATGCTCAAGTCGATAAATACATCCAATTTCAAACAATGGATTTTCTGAAAGCAGAACAACACTTTTCCGATGGATTGGTACTATTGAATCCACCTTACGGAGAACGCTTAAAAGAAAAAGAGGAAATTATTCCCTTCTATAAAGAGATTGGAACACAACTAAAACATCACTACGAAGATTGCGATGCATGGATCATCAGCAGTAATTTGGAGGCCTTAAAATTTATTGGTCTTCGTCCTTCCCGGAAAATACGCTTGTTTAATGGTCCTTTGGATTGTAAACTCCAGAAATATGAATTATTCAAAGGGAAAAAAGGAGGTCAACATAAAGAGGATACAGCGGAATCAACACCACCTATTGATAAAGTTGAGCCAAGTGCGGAGTAAACATTAAATATCAAATCATAAAAAGTAAAACAATGAAGCAACTCTTATTGATTTTAGCCGTCGTTTCTTTAATTCCAGGATTTCAGAACGTGACATTTGCCCAGCAGGTTTCTGCAAAAGAACAAAATGACAAATTAGGTCGTGGGGTAAACATCATTGGTTACGATCGCGCTGTATGGAAAGATCATACCAAAGGACGTTTCAAGGCAACTTACTTTCAAATGATTAAAGATGCAGGATTTTCAAACGTACGCATCAATTTACACCCATTTTCAAACATGGATGCAAATTACCAAATTAAAGCCAGCTGGTTAAAAACCCTCGATTGGGCGGTGGAAAATGCATTAAAAGCCAATTTAATGGTCATCCTCGACATGCATGAATACAATGCCATGGCCGACGATCCTGAAGCAAAAAAAGAAATGTACCTGTCGGTATGGAGACAGTTAGCACCACGTTATAAAGATCAACCACAACAGGTTATTTTTGAACTACTGAATGAGCCGAATCAAAAACTGACCGTGGAATTGTGGAACACTTACCTGGCCGAAACGGTAAAGTTAATACGTGAGACCAATCCAAACCGCACCCTCATTATTGGTCCGGGAAACTGGAATGGAATTGAAAGTTTATCCAGCCTTAAGCTGCCAGCAGAAGATCGCAACATTATTGTGACTGTTCATTTTTATCACCCCATGAATTTCACACATCAAGGCGCACCATGGTCGGCTGAAAATAAAGATATTACGGGTGTCAGCTGGACTGGCACACCTGAAGAAATGACAATGATTGATTCCAAATTACAAGTAGCTGCTGATTGGTCTGCAAAGAATGATCGCCCTATTTTTTTGGGTGAATTTGGTGCTTACGACAAAGGCGAAATGGATTCGCGTGCCCGCTATACCGCCTATGTTGCCCGCACTGCAGAAAAGCTCCATTTCAGTTGGGCCTACTGGCAATTCGATAGCGACTTTATTGTATACAACATTGAAAAGGAACAATGGGTAAAGCCCATTTTGAATGCATTAACCAATCAACCTGAAAAGTAAAAACTATGCCATTTTCTGCCTTTGGTTTAACGCCAGCACTCTTAAATACCTTAAACATTCATAGTTATTTTCGCCCTTTTCCAATTCAACAGGAAGCCATACCGGCCATCATGAATGGAAAAGATGTTTTGGGGATTGCAAAAACCGGCGCAGGAAAAACGGCGAGTTATGTGTTGCCCATTCTTACCCGCTTACAAGGCGACAATGGATCAAAGAACCGACACATCAACACCTTGATTTTAGTTCCTACACGCGAACTGGCCATTCAAATTAATGAAGTTTTCAGGTTATTCAGTGCCGATTTACCCAAATTGGTTAAATCATTGGCCGTATACGGTGGAGTATCTATCAATCCTCAAATGATGGATCTTCAGGGAGTAAACGTTTTAGTCGCTACGCCGGGAAGACTATTGGAATTGGTTGATAACAATGCCGTTCACCTTTCGTCCATACAAACGCTGGTCTTGGACGAAGCAGACAAAATGCTCAATTTGGGCTTCAAAGATGAATTGGATCGCCTTTTTACTCTTCTCCCCAAAAAAAGACAAAACCTTTTATTTTCTGCCACATTAAGCAGTGATCTGAGTGCTGTGCATCAAGTTCTTTTGCAAGATCCGGTGCTCATTAAAATTGATTTGGAAGAGGAGCTCAACATCGATTCCATTCAACAATTGGCTTATTTTGTTTCAGAAGAAAAAAAAGGTCCCTTGCTACGTCACCTGATCACTAGTCAGGAAATGAAACAGGTATTGGTGTTTACTTCGTCGGTGAAAAGAGCCGATAATGTGGCCACCAAACTCAGGGCCAATGGAATCGATGCCATGTCCATTCACAGCAAAAAAACACAAGGTGTTCGAACCAATTTATTGACCAAATTCAAACACAACAAAATAAGGGTATTGGTAGCCACTGATTTGCTGGCCCGTGGAATCGACATTGAGTTACTGCCACATGTCATCAATTATGAATTGCCCCGTTCACCAAAAGATTACGTACATCGGATTGGACGGACGGGACGGGCCGATTCTCAAGGAGAAGCCATTTCATTGGTTTCGCCTGAAGAACAAGATCATTTCAGAATAATTCAGAAGAAAATGGGCAAAATTGTTACCAGGGTTGCCTTTGATGAAACAACTTTAAAAGGATACTAAATGCGACTGGATTACATTGCCAACATTAATGAACATGGCGAAGACCTGGTTCGTTTATTTGAATTCAAGTCAACAGAGGCTAAATTATTAAGCAAGGCCATTCAGGAAACATTGATCGAAAACCAAGAAGAGCTGTTAATGCATGAACTCGAATTTATTGAAGTTCGAAATTGTTATTTGACCTTGCGTCTGCATGAAACCGACGAAGGAATTCTAACCAAAGATTACGTCAACTTTTATTGTTTCCTGTCGCCCGATGGTTACCAACGGATGTTGAAATTAATGGCTCCTTTTTGCCAAAAAGAAACCAGAGCCCATCAGTTTTTGTATGATTTGGATATTCCTACCGATTTTTTATTTTCTCCGGCAGGATCGTGGTAAGAATCAATTAGCCCCAATTTTTTATCATCAGTACTATTTACAACGAATAACGAATCGTTAATAAATTCCTATTTTTGACAAGACAATATTTTTCTACTCACAAGTTCACCGTAATGAAAAAACATCCAAATCAGCTCTTTTCCACATTCATACTGGTCCTGTTTCTACTCGCAGCATGCAGCCCATCGTCCAAAACAGCATCATCTGCACTACCCCGAAGTATTCCCGAAGCAGAAGGAGTTTCGTCGGAAGGTATTTTGGATTTTCTGGATGCAGCAGCTAAAAGCAACAACGAATTGCACAGTTTTATTTTTATTCGGCATGGAAAAGTGATTGCCGAAGGCTGGTGGAAACCTTATCAGAACAATTTAAAGCACACCCTGTATTCAACCAGTAAAAGTTTTACTTCCACAGCAATAGGTTTTGCTGTAAGCGAACAGCTCCTCACGGTTAACGATCAGGTGATTTCGTTTTTTCCCGATGATTTACCCGACAGTATATCGTCCAATCTGGCGAATCTTAAAATCAAGCACTTATTATCCATGTCGGCCGGACAAGATCCGGAACCTACTTTTAACACCGTAAGATCAGACAGCAACTGGGTAAAATCTTTTTTGGCGACCCCAATCGTTCACGAACCGGGCACTGTATTTCTGTACAATTCACTAGCCTCTTACATGCTTTCGGCCATTGTACAAAAAGTTAGCGGACAAACGGTGAAAGATTACCTCACTCCCCGATTGTTTGAACCCCTTGCCATTGAAGGTTACGACTGGGAAATTGATCCGCAAGGCATCAACACCGGCGGCTGGGGTTTACGGTTAAAAACCGAAGATATGGCCAAATTTGGTCAGCTCTTGCTACAAAAAGGCAAATGGAACGAACAACAAATTATTCCTGCAGCATGGGTTGATGAAGCGACTACTGCAAAGATCGATCAGAATCCAAATGCCACACCGGAAGAAAGAGTCAACAATTCTTGGTTACAAGGTTATGGCTATCAATTTTGGCGCTGCCAACACAATGCCTTCCGAGCCGACGGCGCCTATGGGCAATACATTATTGTGATGCCCGACCAGGATGCAGTTGTTGCCATACAAGCCGAAACAGCAGATATGCAGGACGAAATCAATTTGGTATGGGATTACCTGTTACCGGCGATTAAAGAAGGTCAACTGCCTATAGATACCGAAAGCAATAAACGCCTGAAAAAACAATTGGCGGAGCTGGCACTTCCGATAGCGGCAAAACAGCTGAACAGCCAATTGGTTGATCAATTGAATACCAATACTTTTAAATTGGCATCGAATCAAATGAAGTGGAAAAGCATTTCCTTTCAATTTAATGGCGAACAATGCGCACTGACTTTTGCCACCAGCCAAACGGAATACCCCATTTCATTCAATACCGGGAAATGGGCATTTGGAGAAACCTCCATGCTTGGGCCAAATCTGCTTTTAGGTGCTTTGGATCATCACAAGGGCTTACTTCCTGAAAAAATAGCAGCCAGTTTTTCCTGCATTGATGAAAACACCATCGAATTCGTGCTTCGCTACATCGAAACACCCCACACCGAAAAGATAAGGTGCACCCTCCACGAAAATGAATTGGATGTGCAGGTTGAATTTAGTCAGGCCCCCGGATCAATTGCGCCTTTTAAAGGCATAAAACAATAAGCATTTGGAGTAAAAAAAAAACAGCCGTTCAAAAATGAGCGGCTGTTTTTTTTGATGCGATTCATTCTATTTTTTTGTAAGTATAGCTGCCCAACCTCCACCTGGAGCCATTGCGATTTCCACATTAGATTTAGCATTGACCTGTTCACTTGACTTTTTGTAATCCTGAGCATATTTGTCAGCATTCACCCCGTCTTTCATCACTTCCATGGTATAAGCGCCATCATCAAGGAAAGACAAATCAATTTTGAAAGTCCGGGCCGACCAGTCGGTCATGCCCCCAACATACCATTTATCGCCATGCCGACGAGCCACAATAATGTAATCCCCAACTTGTCCTTCCAACACTTTCGTTTCGTCCCATGTTGTTGGTATTTGAGTAATAAAATCAACGGTTTCCTGTTCTTTCCTGTAAATCGAAGGATTTTCACACAGCATTTGAAGCGGCGCTTCGTACACCACATACATGGCCACCTGCTGACAGCGAGTACCCAAACTCATTGGGCGATAATGGCTGATCAGGTGATTCTCCAAACTGGCATTGACCATGGCTCCGGGCGTATAATCCAAAGGACCGGCCACCATGCGAATGAATGGTATAGTAACGTTGTGTTCCGGCGTAACATCGTGACTCCACTTATTGTTTTCACTGCCCTTCACTCCTTCATAATTGATGACGTTAGGGTATTTTTGCTCAAGACCTGCAGGTTTGAACGCGCCATGGTAATCGACCAGCATCTCTAATCGGGCACATTCTTTTGCAATGGCTTCATATGACTCCACCATTCCTTGATCGGAGCGTTGCATAAAATCAACCTTTATTCCTTTAGCTCCCCAATTTTTATAGGTTTCCAAAATCTCGGTTGTGTTATCGTTCAGAGGTTTCCATAGCACCCACAAAATGATACCAACATTTTTAGACGCACCATATTTCACCAGTTCTTCCACATTGATGTCGGGATTACAAGCCATGATTTCAGTGGTCGATTTCGTCCAACCTTCGTCCAGAATAATGTATTCGATGCCATTTTCGGCTGCAAAATCGATGTAATATTTGTAGGTATTGTCGTTGATGCCGGCTTCAAAATCGACTCCAAAAATATTATTGGCATTGTACCAGTCCCAGGCTACTCTTCCAGGTTTAATCCAGTCGGTATTTTCCAAGACACAGCGATTTGCCAATTGCACAGTCAAATTACTTTCTACCAATTTTTTATCCTCGTTGGTAATGACAAAAACCCTCCATGGGTATGTTTTTGCTCCATCATTTTTGGCAATGAATTCGGCTTCTTTGGTAATAATTTCATTACGATCGGGGGAACTATTTACATCAGGAACTGCTTCTAAAACGTATTTAGGGAATTTGGTATGTACCGATTGATCTCCGTTTCCATTGATGAACATACAAGGATAATTGTGCAGAGCTGTTTCGGTAAATAACACATTGATTTTTGAAGGAGTCTGAAACAAGACCGGCAAACTACAAAATTCATCCTTAGTAATTTCTCCCAACTTTTTATTCAGGTAAATCCGCTCGTTGTGCGAATACATAGTTTCCTCCTGTGGAAAGAAGGAGCTGGATCCATCGGGAAATTTCAAGTTCATTGTTTCATTCATCACTTCCGCCGGTTCAGTTAATAAGTCCTGAAACTGATAGGCCACTCCATCGTTGTATGCCCTGAATACCAAATTAAAACTTTCTTTAAATCTCAATATGAGCTCATTGCATTCATCATGAATAACAGCGTCTTTATGAGAGACCACAGGCTGGATCATTTGATCGATTTTATTGATGGATTTGGACTTCAGGTGAGATGCAATTCCCAAATGACGTCCTGACAACTCCATCCCAACTGTGGCTCGTTCAATTGCCGGCTGATTTTGATAGTTAACCGACCAGGTGATTTGATCACCTAGCTGAACATTCAATACAACAAAACCATCGGGAGAAACAATGGAATACTCTTTGGCACCGGCTACGAATACCACTAATAAAAGACCGATTAATACAGCTAAAACTTTTTTCATTCCGTTAAATTTGATTTAAATATGGTACTAAAACAAGGTTTGTATGAATTCTTCGAAAAGATATTTTTTTTCAATCGTTCATTATTTTTCTTTGTTCGTGAAGTAGATAGACTGAATTACGATAACAATAAGGTAGAGCGAACCCACGCCAATGAGCAAACTTCCTGTTTTTTCAACCCACTGAGATCCACCGTGAATCATTCCAAATCCTAAAAATATTAGAAAAGCGGCTACAACATTCAAACTCTTTTTAAAATTCATGTTTCTCTATGGTATTACATCAATGTTAACCCAGATCCAAAAATAAGGACTTTCCTTTCGAATTCCTTCAAATTTAATAATTTTGTAGTTCTACAATTTAAACTGAAAATCTAAAAATACATTCATCATGAGGAAAAAAGTTGTTGCCGGAAACTGGAAATGTAATACTACCGTTCAGGAAGGCATTGAATTAGCTAAAGCAGTAAATAATATCGTTGCTGAAAAAGGCGCAAAAGATGTAGTTGTTGTTTTGGGTACTCCTTTTACTCACCTTACAAAAGTAGTGGAAACAGTTGACACGAAACGTATTGGTGTTTCATCACAAAATTGTGCCGCTGAAGCCAAAGGTGCTTTTACCGGCGAAGTTTCTGCTGCCATGGTAAAATCAACCGGCGCTGAATATGTGATTTTAGGACATAGCGAACGCCGTGAATATTATGGTGAAACCAGCGCAACTTTGAACAAGAAGATGGCTTTGGCTTTCGAAAATGGTCTTACTCCAATCTACTGTTGTGGTGAAGCCTTAAATATCCGTGAAGCCGGAACACAAAACGAATACGTGATCAAACAATTGGAAGAAACCGTATTTCAATTGAGTGCTGACGATTTCAAAAAAACCATTCTTGCTTACGAACCCATTTGGGCCATTGGAACCGGCGTTACTGCTTCGACTGAACAAGCTCAAGCTATGCACAAAGCAATACGTGCAGCTATAGCAGCTAAATTCGGACAAGAAATTGCTGATGGCACTTCTATCCTTTATGGTGGTAGCTGTAATCCTAAAAATGCCAAAGAATTGTTTGCCAGTCCTGATGTTGATGGTGGTTTGATTGGTGGTGCATCGATGAAAGCAGAAGATTTTATTCAAATTATAAATGCCTATTAATTTTTGTTACCTTGTAACTGAATTATAAAGTATAAGTTAAATCCTTAATCTCATCTTACCGAAGGCCATTCAGCAATGAATGGCCTTTGTTATGTTATAGGCAATGGTCATTAGGAATAAACATGAAGACATGTTTTTTTAATGATCACATTTTTCCCCTTTTTGAAAAGAATCAATACCTTTCCAATGAAAACCAAAATCGAACCATGAACAAAATATTTATTACCGGTGCAACAGGGAACATCGGAAAATCAGTGGTTAAACATCTTCTGAATCAAACAAATCAACAGTTGGTGGTGGGTGTTCGCAACATTGAAAAATCCAGAAAACATTTTCCATCTTCACAGAGGCTTCAATATCAAACCTTCGATTTTGAAGCATTTGATTCAAATTCCACGGTTTTCCGGGGTATCGATTTGGTATTTCTGCTGCGACCACCACACATTTCTGACGTAGCGACATACTTTAAACCCATCATCGAATCATTGGTGAAAAGCGGGGTAAAAAAGGTAGTTTTCCTTTCGGTGCAAGGGGTTGAAAAGAGCTCAATTATTCCACACCACAAAATTGAAAAACTGATTTTGGACTCAGGATTGGACTATGTTTTTGTACGACCATCTTATTTTATGCAAAACCTTACGACCACATTTTTAGATGAAATAAAAGCACAAAAAACAGTAACAGTGCCTGCTGGAAAAGGCATTTTCAACTGGGTTGATGTGGATAATATTGGTGAAGCTACCGCACAACTTATCAATAGATTTGAAGAATTCAAAAATAGAGGTTACGACATTACCGGCACTGAAAATAAAAGCTTTGGCGAAGTCTGTTCCGAGCTGTCTAAATGTATCGGATGTGAAATTAAATTTCAGTCACCATCGATTCTGCGATTTTTCAAGTTAAAAAAGAAAGAAGGAATGCCCAATGGTTTTATTGTAGTGATGATTATGCTGCATCTACTTCCCCGATTTCAGAAGCCACCAACAATTTCAAACCATGTCAATAAATTAACAGGCAAAAAGCCAACCCTGCTTTCAGAATTTTTTGAACGTGAAAAGAACTTATTTACCAAAAAACCAATTGAATTATGAATAGAAAGGATGCTTTTCAACTTTTACAAAAGTACGTTAAGAAGGATAACATGCTGAAACATTCACTTGCTTCAGAAGCTGTAATGCGTGCTTTGGCTCTAAAGTTAGGCGAAGATGTCGAATTGTGGGGTTTGGCCGGATTGCTGCACGACATTGATGTGGAAATCACCAATGCCGATGCTAAAACTCATGGACCTGCCGCACGTCCAATTCTGGAAGGCCTACTGGATGAAGCTGCCATCGACGCTATTGCCATGCACAACGAAGATGCTACAGGAATGGCACGCACCACCCTTTTCCAACATGCACTGGCTGCCGGTGAAACCATTACCGGATTGATTACCGCCACCGCCAAGGTGTATCCCGACCAAAAACTGGCCAGTGTGAAAACGAAATCAATTACAAAGCGAATGAACCAACATGCGTTTGCAGCATCGGTAAAACGCGAAAACATACTGGAATGTGAACTGATAGGTATACCATTAAACGATTTTGCACAATTGGCATTGGAAGCCATGCAAAACATTAGTGACGATTTGGGGCTTTAAAAGTGAATGCTTCTCGCTTTTATTCCTTCATTTAAGAACAACGACGCTTTATCATTAAAATTGGCCGACTGCTCAGAAGTAAAATAGTTTATGGATTCGTTTACTGAACAGCGTTCTTCCAATTCGGGATGACGCAAAAGATAATCGTGCAGCTTTTTAGCAACAATTGGCCCCTGGTCGACAAGAGCTATGTTTTCTGGTAGATATTTTTGAATAATAGCACTCAATAAAGGGTAATGGGTACAACCCAGAACAAGCGTATCAATTTGAGGATCTTTCGCCAAAATCTGCTCTATATTTTTCTTTACAAAGTAATCGGCACCTGGAGTATCAATTTCGTTGTTCTCAACCAGTGGCACCCACATGGGACAAGCCTCTTGTACCACGGATAGTTGGCCGTCTGAAATTTTATTCAACTCAATGACGTACGATTCCGATGAGACCGTACCGTTAGTTCCCAATATGCCCACGTGGCCGTTTTTTGTAATCTCAACAACTTCTTCTACACTTGGTCTGATCACTCCCAGAACGCGCTTATTGGAGCCTAATTGAGACAAATCGATCTGCTGAATGGATCGCAAAGCTTTTGCCGAAGCTGTATTGCAGGCGAGAATTACCAATTCGCAATCCATTTCAAACAATTTTTTTACTGCAGCAAGTGTGTATTCGTATACCACTTCAAAGGAACGGGTACCATACGGAGTACGCGCATTGTCGCCCAAATAAATGTAATCGTATTGCGGCAGACGCTTACGAATCTCCTTCAGAATGGTGAGACCACCATATCCTGAGTCAAATATTCCTATGGGATGGGTTCTGGTTGAAGTCATTAAGTCATTAGTCATTAAGTCAATAGCATTAAGTTAATATTGGAGCCTAAAGATAGTGATTCAAATCGTAGGTATTTATTTCTATTATAACTCTAGTCACTCGTAACTTTAGTCACTCAAAACTTTAGTCACTCATTAACTTTAGTCACTCGTAACTCTAGCTCACTCGTCACTTTCTTTCAACTTTTTCCTGATGACCAATGACTAATATCTACGAATATAAAAAGAGTCGCTTGTAAAACAAACGACTCTCTTCATTATCTTTTAAAAGGACCTCCTTATTCGATGCCCATTTTCTTTTTTGCGAGTGGCAATACATCTACACTAGTTGCAGATTTATACAAAACAACTCTTGAGCTTACGTCAAAAACATAAATCAAACCTTGTTCTTTAGCAACATCAGCAATGGCTTTGTCTGCTTTTTCGAAGATAGGCTTCATCAACGTTTGTTGTTTGGTTTGCAACTGCTGATCGGCTTGTCCGCGAAAAGTTTCGATGCGTTGTTGTTTCATTTGAATGTCTTCTTCTTTGGCCTGACGAACCAATTCTGACATGGTTTCACGTTTTGCTGTATAATCCTGAAACATTTTTTGCAATTCTTCCTGCATGGTTCCCAGCATTCCTTCCAATTCAGCGGCTTCTTTTTCCAGTGCATCAACGGCAGTTTGACGTTCGGGCATAACCTGAATAAGCTGTTGGATATCGATGTGGCCAAATTTTAAGGCTTGAGCATTTACCTGCGCAGCCCATCCGGCTACAAAAAGAACGATAAGAATTAAGACTTTTTTCATATGATCAATTTTAAATTTTTTACTATTAATGGCTAATTGTTTTCAGTGAATGGCAAATATAAAAATTAACTTCAATTTCTAGTTATTATACCCCATCTTTTGCAGCACCTGATCGCTGAGATTGTATTTAGGGTCGGTATACAACATACTTAAACCACCTGATTTATCAAAAATAACGGCATAATTGCCATCGGTGGCCAGTTCTTTAATGGCATTGTAAATATCGTCCTGAATTGGTTTTACCAGGCCCTGACGTTTTTTGAACAATTCCCCTTCGCGGCCAAAATACTTTTGCTGTAAACCACGGTACTCTTTTTCTTTGGTAACAATCACGTCTTCGCGTTTCCGTTTCATATCGTCAGAAAGCAATACGGACTCGGCCCTGAAATCGTTATACATTTTATCCAAATCGGCCTGAATGGATTCCAGTTCTTTTTGGTATTGCCCCGATAATTGGTCCAATTGTTCCTGAGCCGCTGTATAGGCCGGGATATTTTCCAAAATATATTCGGTGTCGACAAACGCATATTTTTGGGCAAAACTCATTGCTGTAAATGCGAAGATGACAAGTGCTGTTAATACTATCCGTTTCATACTTTTTTCGTTTTTCTATTTAGCTGGTTCTGATAAAACAAGTTTCATACCAATTCTAGAATTGCTGTCCAATTACGAAGTGGAATTGGCTTTTTGCTGAAGAACTTTGTCCGTTATTCGGCATATCGAAGCCATATCCCCAGTCAATTCCCAGGAGTCCAAACATTGGTAACCAGAAGCGTACACCAACACCGGCCGCACGTTTCACATCGAATATGTTAAAATTCTTAAAATCGTACCAACTGTTACCGGCTTCAAGGAAGGCGAGTCCATAAATTTGGGCCGATTCACTTAAAGTAATCGGATAACGGAGTTCAATGGTTGCTTTGGTATAGATGTTCGCAGCACTTCCACCTCCTGATGTAGATGTGATACTGTTGGCACTATATCCGCGCAATCCTATGTTATCCGATCCATAAATATCGTATCCCGACATTCCATCACCCCCAACTTTAAAACCTTCGAGCGGCGATTTCCGATCGGCATTGTAGAATCCTAACATTCCGAATTCATATTTTGTATGTAGCACCAATTTATCGGCCTTATCCAATGCGGTAAACCATTTGGCATTAAACAACCATTTATGGTATTCTAAAAAGTTGTATTTCTCCTTGTTATTCATATCAACATCACTATAATCCTTACCGTTTAATAAAGAATAAGGAGGAGTGATTTCAGCCGATAAACTAAATGAAGAACCGTGACGTGAATACAATGGGTTGTCAATTGAGTTCCGGCTAAATGAAGTTTTAAAACTAAAGTCATTAATATCACCTGAGGTAAGGAAATAATAGTACCAGTTATTCAGGTTATAATGTTGCAAGGATAATTCGTGATAAATGGTGAAATAATCATCGGGCCACGATAAGCGGTATCCATATCCTAATGAAGCACCGTAGGTAATTTGCCAGCCGGTAACTTCGGCATTGGTATAGTCGCGCTGATACGAAGATTGACCATAACTATTATAGCCTCCATAACCACCATAACTACTTCCATAACCATATGGGCTACTGCTGCCATAACCACCATAAGGGTTACTGTAATTGTAGGCGGCAGTACTTTGTGTCAATTTTGAATAATAGATGGAAGCTGAGAAGTTATTGGGCTTTTTGCCACCAAACCAGGGTTCCATAAAGGTAAAACTATATTGTTGGTAGAATTTACCATTGGTTTGTGCACGAAGACTAAGGGTTTGACCGTCGCCAGATGGTAGCGGTTTCCATGATTCTTTATTCAGAATATTTTGAGCGGAGAAGTTGGTAAATTTCAAACCAATTGAGCCCACAAACATTCCCATTCCCCAGCCACCTGAAAGTTCTATCTGGTCGTTGGCACGTTCAATCAGGGAATACTTGATATCTACTGTTCCGTTTTCCTGATCAGGAATTGGATCAATTCCGATACGTTCCTGATCGAAATGGCCCAACTGAGCCAACTGCCGATACGAACGCATCAATTTTGTTTTGCTGAACAAATCACCGGGTAAGGTGTAGAGTTCGCGACGGGCTATTTGTTCGTGTGTTTTGGTATTCCCTTCAATGATAATACGGTCAATTGTTGCTTGTTTGCCTTCATATATCCGCATTTCCAAATCGATGGAATCGTTATTAATGTAGACCTCAACAGGCGTTAAATTAAAAAACAGGTATCCATTGTCAAGGTAAAGGTTTCCAACGGCATCCTGATCGCCGGTAACACGCTCATCCAATTGTTTTTGGTTGTACACATCGCCTTTGTTAATCCCTAAATAGGCACTCAGGTATTTCGAAGGATAAATGGTATTCCCCACCCAATTGATGTCTCTCAAATAGTATTTGTTCCCTTCTTCGACCCAAATATCCAAACGAATTGATGTGGTGCCTTCAACCTTTGAAATACTATCTCTGGTCACAATGGCATCGCGATAACCCAATTCATTGTATTTTTCAATCACTTTAATTTTATCTTCCTTATACAGGTCTTCCTGGAATTTTTTAGGACGAAAGAAATTGCGCCATTGTTTGTCGTTGGTTTTTTTCATCGCCCGGTTCAGTTTGGTTACCGGAACCTGCGCTACACCATGCCAAACAATTTGTTCTACTTTGACCTTCTCCTTTTTATCGATATTAATATCCAGAATGATCGAGTTTTCTTTTTCCGGATCGTCACGTTGAACAATGTTCACTTCGGTATCGAGAAACCCTTTTTCTTTAAAGATGCCTTTAATAATCCGCTCAGCATTTACCAACTGGGCATCAACAATTTGACCACCTTCCAGGAGCAACACTTTTTCTTTAATGTCTTCGAGTTCTGATTTTTTAACTCCGTTGTAATGAACCGTAGATAATCGAGGTCGTTCCTGTAAATAAATTTCAAGAAAAAGTTGATCATCAATAATTTTGGAGGCACTGATTTTCACATCCGAAAAAAGGCCTTGTTTCCAAAATTTTTTAATTACTTCGGTTAGTTTATCACCGGGTACGGTAATTTCATCGCCCACTTTAATCCCTGAATATTCTTTTAGCATGTCGGTATCGAGGTATTTAATACCTACAACATCGATTCCTCCAATTTTATATTCCCTGGGGCTTGAATAATATATTGAGAAATTTGTACTGTCGGGCAATTGTGACCAAACATTAAAAAAGATCAATAATAAAAGGGCTGTTCCTGAAAATTTCTTCGCCATTACTTCAAATTAGGTTTTTAAGTTGCTCACTTGTTTTGCCAAATCGGCGTTCGCGTTGTTGAAAATTACAGATGATCTCGAAAAAATCTTCTTCAGTAAAATCAGGCCACAATTTTGGTGTAAAATATAACTCTGCATAGGCTAATTGCCACAATAAGAAGTTACTCAGTCTTGATTCACCACTGGTTCTGATCATTAATTCAGGATCTGGAATTTCAGCGGTGGAAAGATAGCTATCAAAGAGTTCCCGTGAAATATCTTCAGGGTTTATTTTTCCTTTTTTAACATCGCTTGCAATGGTTTTAACAGCATTTATGATTTCCCAGTGGGAACTGTAGCTAAGCGCCATTACAACTGTCAATCCGGTATTATGAGAAAGGTTTTGAATCATCTTATCGGTCTCACGTAAAACTCTACGTGGAAGGCTTTCCCGATCCCCAATAACTTTAAGCTGAACATTGTTCCGGTCGAGTTCTTCGGTTTCCGATTTAATGACATTCACCAATAAGCTCATTAATGCATTCACTTCGTATTTTGGACGATTCCAGTTTTCAGTTGAAAAGGCATACAGTGTGAGGTATTTCACCCCAATTTTTGATGCTGCTTTGATAGAAGAACGCACCGATTCGACTCCATGCTCATGCCCAAAAGTACGATCGTTTCCGCGTTGTTTGGCCCAACGTCCATTCCCATCCATAATGATGGCAACGTGTGAAGGAACCTTATCTTTTTCTATTTGAGAAATGTAACTCATTAATCATTTATACTATTATATGCAGGACAGGCTTTTTGACCCCAATAAAATTTATAGGTCAAAGTTAATCCAAAATAGGAAATCCAATCGTTATTGTGAAAAGAATCGTTCACCTTTACGAGATAGGCATTTTGATAAGGATTGTTCAAATCATCCAATTTATCGTTAAACAATTTGTGCCCAGAAACTTCAGCTCCAACAGCCCAACGTTTTGCAAAAGCATATTTCACACCAGTTCCTATGGGCAGATTTGCAGTCATAACCATATTCCCATTTACACCCGGAAAAAAACTTAAGCCTATACCATAATATACATATGGACTAAAGTTCATTCGCTTTTCACCGATCAAAAAATCCAGATAATTGATTTCAAACAAAAGTCCAAGATCAACAACTTGCTTCTTGAAGCTTATAGGCGGCACAGTCATATCGTTTAAAAATCCATTGGCTCCCACATTACCAAAAATACCGTTCATCCTGAAACTATATCTTGAATTGAAATTGTAACGGTAAAATAATCCAACGTTGGGTTTAATCGATTGCAAAATGTTCAATTTGGAATAATCGCTTATAGGAATGGCGCCTCCACCAAACAAACCAAAGTCACCCGTTTGCTGTTGTGCAGATAATCCAACCGAAAAAATCAGTGCAAAAAAATATAAAACGACTCGCTTCAAGGGCATACTATCAATCAAGATTTGTACTAAAAATAAAAAAAACCGGAAGGCAAAAATCGTTTACAGATAATGTCCCGGATTAGCCCAAAATCAACTCTTTTCAGAGCGCTACAAAAGTAATATAATTATTGAAAAAACCTGATGGGCTATCCTTATTAACTGACTATTGAACTAAAAATTGCAGGCAATGAATGAAATAGTTTAATTCCGCTTATCTGCACCCCACATCAGTTTATTTCGCAGGGTTGAATAGAACGAAAGACCATTTAGTTTAACTACCGGATAGGTTACCTTAGCTTTACGAATTTTCAGAATGGTTGAAAATTCCACCGGCTCCGAATGGTGATCGATTGAAACCAGAAAATGAGTACCACGTCCTTCAATTCGCAACTCCACTTCAACATTATCGGGAATAACTACGGGCCTCACTGTAAGGTTATGTGTAGCAATTGGAGTAATGATCATACCAGCCAAATCGGGAGTCATAATTGGCCCCCCCACACTCAGTGAATAGGCCGTTGAGCCGGTTGGTGTGCCAACAATTAATCCATCGGCCCAATAACTTGCCAGAAATTCCTGATTGATAAAACTATCGATTTTAATCATCGATGAATTGTCGAGTTTCTGAACCGTTAGTTCATTGGCCGCATATTTGAAACCCGACATAATACTTTTAGGTTCAATGATTTCAAGTAAGGTTCGGTGTTCAATTTTATAATCACCGGTTAAAAGTTGAAGTAGTGCTTCTTCAAGGTTTTCGCTTGAAATATCGGCCAAAAAACCCAGTCGACCACAATTGATTCCTGCAATAGGAATTCCAAGGCTTAAGGCGTACGATATGGCATTTAAAAAAGTTCCGTCGCCACCAATCGATAAAACAAAATCGATGGGACTTTGAGGCGAAATGATTTTCCCAAATACCGCTGCATTATTGGTATCGATTTGATAAACTGAATTTAAAAAATAGTCAATTTGTTCATGCAACAACAATTCAATGTTATGCTGTTCAAAAAAATAAAAAATCCGTTTGTAAATCGGTAGAAACTCTTCCCTGACTTCTGTTCCGTATACTGCTATTCTCACTGGAGATGGTATTGAATTTATAAATTCATGTACTTCATAAACAAATCGTATCGTTCGGTATACATGTGATTCAGTAAAGAATCATCCATAAATACTGCTTTTATGGCATAATCGTACCTTACAAAAGTTTCAATTATAGAAGAAATATCAGTCACATTCACCTTCAAGGTCACCTCCATTTCATTTCGGTCTTCCGGCATATAAGTATATAAACTTAACACTTTGGCATCATTCGATTCCACGATTTGTGCTATCTGTGACAGGGAATAATGAACCGGAATAATTTCCAGGACAATAACAGCGCCGGGGTCATTCACAGCAACCAATTTGACAAAACTTTTCGATAGTTCGCTTACGATAATGGCTCCAAAATATTGGTTGTTCATTTCCAATACGGGCAGCACACTAACTTCAAACTCTTTTAATTTTTGAACTACTTCGTAAATGTGCTGATTAACACGCACAAAAGGGGTAGGAAAAGTTGCTCCCGTTTCGCCGATATGGCACATCTCCATTTCTAAATCATAGACATCCTTATCGGAAATCAAGCCTAAATATTCCTGATCACGTACCAAAGGCAAATGCGAAACCCTTAAGGATTCCATCATATTAACGGCCTTTTTTCCAAGGTCGGAACACCTTAACACCGGTAGGGTTGACGATATGAGCTCTCTTGCGATCAAAACTTTTATAATTGAATTGCAAACCTAATAAATTCAGCGCTAATAAAGAATGAACTAAGTAAATATGCCTATTTATCTTTCCGATTCGGTCAATTTCAAATCGAATTCATTGGATTGAAATACCTGGCCTTTCTGACCAAAATAAATCTCAGTTAAAAATAACAGCTAAAAATTGTAACTTGCAGCCCCATAATTTTACAAAAAATGACGAGGCTAAGTGTAAATATAAATAAAATAGCCACACTGCGGAATGCACGAGGTGGAAATGTACCCAATGTAATTGAAGCTGCCATTAATTGCGAAAAATTTGGAGCGCAGGGGATCACTGTTCACCCGCGTCCCGACGAAAGGCACATTCGATATGCCGATGTTCGCGAATTAAAAAAAGTGGTGAGCACCGAATTTAACATAGAAGGCTATCCAAACCAATCGTTTATTGATTTGGTGTGTGAAGTGATACCCGACCAGGTGACCTTAGTGCCCGATCCACCCGAAGCCATAACTTCCAATGCAGGATGGGACACCGTAAGCCACCAGGTGTTTTTGACCAAGGTCATTCAACTTTTTCAGTCGAAAGGAATTCGGGTTTCTATTTTCACAGGGACTGACCTGACACACATTCAAGGGGCATTGGATTGTGGCACCAATCGCATCGAATTGTATACCGAACCTTATGCAAGTAACTTTCCACATTCACCTGAAAAAGCAGTGAAAGATTTTGTTACTGCTGCCAACAAAGCCAATGAATTAGGACTGGGAATTAATGCCGGACATGATTTGGATTTGAACAACCTGGCCTACTTTATTCAACATATCCCTATAATTAAAGAAGTTTCGATAGGTCATGCACTTATATCCGATGCGTTATATATGGGCCTTGAAAGCTCCATTCAGAATTATTTAGCCTGCTTAAAATAGATGAATTTATTTTACCGTTCAAAGGGAAGTGGTATTCCACTTGTCATTTTACATGGACTATACGGTTCATCCGATAACTGGAATCAAATTGCCAAAATGTTACCCGCTGACTATTGGGTAATTTCGGTCGATTTAAGAAATCACGGTGCGTCGCCCCACTCCACTACGCATACTTATGATGAAATGGTGACCGACCTGGCCTGGCTTTTCCATGAATTGGAAATTGAACGGGCCCATCTTTTGGGACATAGCATGGGCGGAAAAGTAGCTATTGCATTTGCTGCCGATTATCCTGAGAAAATATTATCCTTAACCGTGGCAGACATTGCTCCCCGAAATTACTTCATCACTCCCGCATCGGCCATCCAGTATGATTTTCACAAAAGAACCTTAAAGGTATTGAGTGAAATTGATCTGAGCAAACATCATACACGTACCGATGTGGAGAAGGAACTGAAACAAGAAATCCCTGAAAAGTTGGTTCGTCAATTTATTTTGAAAAATTTACACCGGACTAAAAATCAATTGGAATGGAAAATAAATGTACCCGTGCTAAAAAAACAGCTGGAACACATTATTTCAGGGGTCGATGCCAATGATTATTCCGATCGCATTCCAATCAACCAATATCCGGTTTTGTTTATCAGAGGCAGCCTTTCGGGTTACATTCAAAAAGAAGATGTAGAAATTATTCATAAAATGTATCCTGAAGCGAAGCTGGAAACAATCGAAGACGCGACACATTTTTTACACGCTGAAAAACCAGGGGAATTTGTTGAAAAACTGGTCAATTTCTTAAAAACGGTTCACAACTAAACCTTTTCGGATCAATTTACAATTCGGGTGGAAGAACAGATTTGGGATCACATTAAAACTAGAGATTTTTTACAATCGGAATCGGAA
>JBGUEP010000047.1:0-46070 GCA_041821245.1 Prolixibacteraceae bacterium | reverse complement strand
GTTAATTATAACTGAATTAATAGAAATATTCCGGTTTACCGGACAACAATGATTTTTTTTGACAATTTATTGAATTGTTAATTTGAAAATTAATCGTTGATCTTTCAAAATCAATAAAAAACAGCAGCATTTGCTTTTGGCTTTTATGGCAATGTAACGTAACTTTAGAAAACGAAATTAAAATCAATCAAAAATGAGACGAACAATTGTGACCCTCTTCCTGATCATTTCGGTACTTACTTTAATAGCACAAACCAATTCTGGCAAGAATCGAAAAGAAAAGAGGGCAGAGAAAAACCTCAAATTAGAGATCCTGATTGATTCCCTTGTTCAATCACGAAACTATACCGTTGAAGCACAAAGTGCTCAACCTATGGGCTGGCAACAAATTCAACTGACCAGTCTTTATGAATTAAAGGTCAGGGGAGATTCGGTTGAAGTGTATTTGCCGTATTTCGGTCGGGCGTATGCTGTTGATTATGCCTCAACTGAAGGAGGAATAAAAATCAAGTCGGACATCAAAAACTATCAACTCGAAAAAAAAAGAAAACGCAGCGAAATAACTTTTGAAACTCAAACCAGCTTCGATCATTATCAATTTCGGATTTCTATTTCAATTTCGGGTTTTGCTACCATTTATGTAAATTCGAACAATCGACAAGCCATTAACTTTAATGGTGTTTTGAAACGTCCGGATTTTTAATGAAAATGGCCAACATCTTTTAATCATATGGATTTAGGTTAAATTGAAACATTTGGCCCCTACATTCGATACATAAGGTGATAAGTACGTTGATCATATTCTCGACTTATTTTGCATTTTTGTAGTTGCAATATATCACGAGGGTGTTAACCAGCATTTGTAAACTACAACTATAAAAATAAAACCTATGAGAAAATTTGGATTGTTATTCATTGCAGCACTATTCGCTTTTACCGTTAACGCGCAAAAGGCAAAGGATCTGGCTTTAACGCCTCCAATGGGATGGAATAGCTGGAACATTTATGCCTGCGACATCACCGAACAACTGGTTCGCGAAGTGGCCGATGCCTTTGTAGAACGAGGGCTCAAGGATGCCGGATATGAGTACATTGTAATCGATGACTGTTGGCAGATTGAACGCGATGAATTGGGATTTATCGTGGCCGATTCTGTTAAGTTTCCTTCCGGAATAAAAGCACTTGCCGATTACATCCATTCTTTAGGATTAAAATTTGGAATTTATTCCGATGCAGGGTGGAAAACATGCGGAGGAAGACCGGGAAGTAGGGGTCACGAATACCAGGATGCCATGAAATATGCCGAATGGGGTGTTGACTACCTTAAATACGACTGGTGTTTCACCGACGGTTTAAAAGCTGAAGGTGCTTACCTGACCATGCGCGAAGCATTGGCCGCCAGTGGAAGACCCATCTTGTTCAGTATGTGCGAATGGGGAAATAGTAAACCCTGGGAATGGGCTGCCGAAGTGGGCCATATGTGGCGAACTACCGGCGATATTTGTGCCCAATGGGAAGGTCAGATGACTCATGGTACCTGGACAGCCTGGAGCGCCATGACCATTTTAGATATGCAGGAAGGCTTGCGTGAATATGCCGGTCCCGGTCATTGGAACGATCCCGACATGATGGAAGTAGGTAATAATTTGACCAACAGTGAGGATCGTGCCCATTTTTCCATGTGGTGCATGATTGCTGCTCCTCTTATTGCGGGTACAAATATTCAAACGGCTTCCGACGCCGTAATTGAAGTGTTGACCAACAATGAAGCCATAGCAATCAATCAGGATGCATTGGGCGTTCAGGGTTTCAAACAATCAGATGTTGATAGCCTGGAAGTTTGGTACAAACCCATGAGTGATGGAAATTGGGCGGTATGTTTTTTAAACAGAAACGCAATGGATCAGGAAATTAATTACAACTGGGCCAAACAGCAAATTGTGGACGACTTTGCCAAGCGTGGTACTCATTTTGATGCGGTTGAGTATGCTTTACGCGATGTTTGGGCTCATAAAGATTTGGGCACTACAAAAAAGCCCTTGAAAGCAGTCGTACCCAGCCACGATGTTTTAATGTTGCAGCTGACCAAAAAATAGAAGACTGTTGTTTATCGACCAATCATATCATTTATAATACCTGATAACCCTGGCGACCTTGCCGGGGTTATTTGTTTCAATTTTTTAGTTGACCTTTAGTACTTGAAATTTATTTAATGAACAAGGAAGGTTCGATCGAAAAACACTTTTTTAACAAAAAAGAGCTTGTTGTTAGCGATCTGATGCTCCTTATAAATTCAGAACTGGCTTATTTTTGTTGCAAGCGTTTAAGAGTGTGTTGCCTTAAGCTTTGTACTGATTTTTTTTCTAACTTATTAACCTGTTATAATATGACAATGAAAAAATTATTTCTTTTAGCTTTTATATTCTTTTTAGTTGTAAACGCTTTAAACGCGCAAGTTTTTCAATTCAATTCGCTGGGTTTTCTGCCCGGTCAAACAAAAGTAGTTTCCATTTCAAAAACATTTGAATCTTTTGAAATAATCAATGCCGAAAATAATGAGCTTGTTTTCAAAGGAGAGGCAGAAGGGCCTTATGAACAAGCCGATGTCAATTGTAAAGTTTGGAATGCCGATTTTTCCAAGCTACAACAAACTGGCACTTTTTTAATGAAAATTGATTCAGGTGAATTATCCCCGGAATTTAAGATTGCAGATGATGTTTACAATGCTTCGTTCAAAACATCCATGAGGGCCATGTATCTTTGGCGTTGCGGAACGGCCGTTTCTGGCGACTTCAATGGAGAACATTACGAACACGCTGCCTGTCACCTGCAGGATGGATGGCTCGATTCCATTGGGATTCCCAATCAGCAAAAGGACGGTACCGGTGGCTGGCACGATGCAGGCGATCACGGGAAGTATGTGGTGAATGCCGGAATTACGGTAGGTATGATGTTCATGGCCTGGGATCAGTTCAACGACCAACTAAAGAACGTTCAATTGGATTTGCCTGAAACGGCACCTGGATTTCCCGATTTTTTGAAAGAACTGAAATGGGAAATCGATTGGTTGCTAAAAATGCAATACCCCGATGGATCGGGAAAAGTGTCCCATAAACTTACACGGACCAATTTTTCGGGTTTCATTATGCCTGAAGACGACGATCAAAAACGTTATTTTACCGATTGGAGTTCCGCAGCCACAGCCGACTTTGTTGCCATGATGGCCCAGGCTGCTCGCTACTTCAAACCATATGATCAGGCCTATGCCCAAAAATGCCTCGATGCTGCCTTGGTCAGTTATCAATTTCTTTCAGAAAATCCAGAAAGCAAACAGTTTCGTCAACGTTTTGGCACTGGTGGGTACCAGTCGGCAGATGCCGATGACCGACTTTGGGCCGCGGCAGAAATGTGGGAAACTACGGGTAAAAAAGTGTACCTTAAAGATTTTGAGGCACAATTGACCGAACTTGAAAAAATGGCAGACGAAAATTGGGACTGGGGAAATGTAAAAAACATGGGTACTTATACTTATGTCCTCTCAACGAAAAAAGGACGGAACAAAAAGTTGCTGGCAAAAGCTCAGGCAGCTGTAATTGAAGTGGCCGATACCATTGTAGCCAAAGGGAAGAAGGATGTTTTCAACCGTCCATTGGGAACAAGGTACTATTGGGGCTGCAATGGAACCGTGGCGCGTCAGGTGTTAAACCTTTATGTCGCCAATCAATTGCAGGCTGATCCGAAATACCGGGAGACTTCGCTCAACGCCATCGGCCATCTTTTTGGTCGGAACGTTTACGGCCGATCGTATGTGACGGGTATTGGGATGAATCCACCGATGAATCCACATGATCGTCGTTCGGGAGCAGATGGTATCGTTGCTCCATGGCCGGGTTATATTGTGGGAGGTGGTCAGCATGCCACCGACTGGAAAGATGAGCAAGCAAGTTTTCAAACCAACGAAATTGCGATAAACTGGCAGGCAGCATTGGTGTATGCTCTTGCTGGATTTTTAAAATAAATCAACTAAAATTCAATACTTATGAGAAACTTATTGAAATGGGGAATTTTATTTTCAATAGTAGCCATGGCTGCTCCATTGAAAGGACAAATTCAACATGCCGGAACTTTAAATGAACCGGTAGACATTAGCGACGATTTTCGAAGCTTTACCAATACTTATTATTTTGCCAATGAATTGGTCAATTTCGATCCTGTACGTGCATCCGGAAAAGTAGAGTATTTGAGGTATGAATATGCCACTCGTCAGGCATTTAATAACATGCTGGCCTCTCTGGTACCTGTTCGTGCCAATGAATTTCCCGGAATGGAATACGAAGCTGCACCGAAATTACCCATTAAAATTGATTTTATATCGCCACGAACCGTTCGGGTTAGGATGAATAGCGGAGCTGATTTAACTGCTGGTGAACCTTCGTTAATGTTGGTGAATGGCGAAGCACCTAAAGGAGAAGCCTGGGCTTATTCTAAAGTGAAGGGTGGCCACCAATATGCTTCGGCATATGGAAGCATCACCATTTTGGAAAAACCCTGGCACATTGAATTCCGCGATGCCAATGGAAAATTATTGACCAAAACCAACCACGATTCCGACAATAGCGGCAAAACCTATACTCCGATAATGCCTTTCAGCTTTGTGCGTCGTGCCTCTGATTATTCGCGCAGTTTTTCGGCCACTATGGCCTTGCAGCCCGATGAGAAAATATTTGGTTTAGGGGAATCGTACACTAATTTCAACAAACGAGGATCAAGTGTCGTACTGTTCACCGATGACGCCAATGGCATTCAAAACGAAAGCATGTACAAGCCCATTCCTTTCTATATGAGTAGTAATGGCTACGGCGTTTTTATGCATACTTCAACACCAATTACCTGCGACTTCGGAAAATACTTTAGTGGAGTTCAGCAACTGATGGTTGGGGATGAAACGCTCGATTTGTTTTTCTTTTTGGGCGATCCAAAAGAAATACTGGATGAATATACCAACCTAACCGGAAAAGCGGCCATGCCTCCGCTATGGTCATTTGGATTCTGGATGAGTCGCATTACCTATTTCTCCGAAAAAGATGGACGTGCAGTCACTAAAAAATTGCGCGACAATAAAATTCCTTGCGACGTGGTGCATTTCGATACAGGATGGTTTGAAACCGATTGGCGTTGCGACTACAAGTTCTCCGAAAGTCGTTTTGACGATCCGGCTAAAATGATTGCCGATTTTAAAACCGATGGATTTGAAACCTGTTTGTGGCAGTTGCCTTATTTTGTTCCGAAGAATACACTTTTTAATGAAATTGTGGATAAAGGCCTGTTTGTGAAAAATCCCAAAGGTAACCTTCCTTACGAAGATGCTGTGCTGGATTTCTCCAATCCCAAAACAGTGGAATGGTATCAGGCTAAAATTGCCGGTTTGTTAAAACTTGGTGTGGGGGCCATAAAAGTTGATTTTGGTGAAGCTGCTCCATACAACGGTATTTATGCATCGGGTAAAACCGGTTTTTATGAGCATAATTTATATCCCTTACGTTACAACAAAGCGGTATCGGATATTACGCAGGAAATAAAAGGAGAACGCATCATTTGGGCACGTAGCACCTGGGCCGGAAGTCAGCGTTATCCATTGCATTGGGGTGGCGATCCGGCCAACTCCAACACATCAATGGCCGCCAGTTTGCGCGGTGGTTTATCCATCGGGCTTTCAGGATTTTCTTTCTGGAGCCATGATATTGGAGGTTTTGTAGAATCATGTCCTGAAGAATTGTATTCCCGTTGGACCCCTTACGGAATGCTTTCCTCACACACGCGTAGTCATGGTGCACCACCAACAGAACCATGGGAATACAGCAACGATTTTTTGAAAGGATTTCGTAAAGCCGACAACATGCGTTACGAGTTGATGCCTTATATTTATGCTCAGGCCAAACAATCTACCGAAAAAGGATTGCCCATGTTGCGAGCCTTATTTGTTGAATTCCCTGAAGATCCGGGTGCCTGGTTAATTGACAATGAATACTTATTTGGTGCAGACATACTGGTGGCTCCCTTGTTCGAAGAGGTTACTTCCCGCGATGTTTATCTTCCTGGAAAAGGAAAGTGGATCGATTACCAGAATGGTAAAATGTATGATTCCGGTTGGAATCACATTACTGCGGGCGATATTCCCATTGTAATGTTGGTTCGCGAAGGTGCTGCCATTCCACATATCAAGCTGGCCCAGTCGACCAAATTTATGGATTGGAGCAAAATCGATTTGAAGGTATTTGGTAAAGGTGATGCCTCTTGCCTGGTTTGTTTACCTGAAACCAATGAATTGAAAGAGATCAACATTTCAAAAGGAAAAGTACTTGAAAATCCATTCGCCAACGTTGAGTTGAAAGTCATTAAATAAGAACAATAAATGATTTTAAAAGGGTTGTTTCCAACAGGAGATGACCCTTTTTTACTTGAGATCCAGGATGCTTTCATACCTGATGAGTTCAAAATCATCAAAATAAACGGCCTCGTCCGAAGGATTGTAGGCATAGATGATCAGCTCGCTATTCGGTAAATACTGATCTATAAAAAATTCTTTTTCGAGCTTTTCCCAGCCTGTTTCCCTTGATTCAACCACATTGGCTTTTCCATTGTAAAATAGTTTAGCATCATTGGCTGAAACAATAAGGGCTCCGGTATCTTTCTTTGATGATTTTTTCCAAACGGAAATTTTAAAACTTTCTCCCGCCTTCACATCCTTCAATTTAAGGGTGAAGCCGTAGGGCGAGGCAGCGTTGAGTTTGGCAGAATACGCACCGCTAAAAGCTTCTTCGTCATTTTGGGTAGTCCCGCCTCCAAACCATGTGGTTTCGGGCAGGCCTGCGAAATTTTGATGTTCGTTTACAGTTTTTTCAGCGTCACATCGAAGTTGCTGCTTGATTTTAAGGGGAGGAAGGCTGAAGTTATTCGTGCTGTCTTTTAAGTCAAAAATTAAAACATCGTGAAATTGACCTTTCAAGCTGTGGCAAAATGCATGGAGATAAGGATGAAGATAGAGTTCTTTTTTGCCGTTTACGATAAGATACTTGGCTCCGTGGGAAATCGATTTTTCAATTCCTAAGCCATCCTGGTTATATGGGATTTTTTCTCCCCTGTTCAAACGGGCATCAGTGTAGGTGGTCCACCCTTTTTGATTCATTAAATAGAGCGAAACGTGACTTTCATCGGGTATTGCAATGATAGTGTCGCTAGGTGAAATTCCAATGTGCCTGAGGTAAGGTGTAATTTCATACAGATGATTGTTTTTAGCAAATTGGTTCATTTTCCCTTCATAACGTTCATGTACTTGTTGTCTGGCGTAGACTACATTGCTAAGTAAAAGAATTACAGCAAAAAATTTCACCAGATAGGAATTCATCCAGGCAGGATGTGCTTCTTTTAAGGCAGCAAAAGTAGCAATGACCAAAATTACAGGCAGAATGAACGCGTCAATTACATAATAATCGTGGTCTTTAAAGGTCCAGAATTGTAGCAGCACATAGACCACTACTTCAAGAAAAATGAACAGCAATGCCAGATTGAGCACTTGTTTCCCTTTCCGTAGATAAACGAAAAAACTAAGCACACATAAGCCTAGAAAAGTATAGATCGTATTCCCAAAATATTGTGGAATCCAAATTTTCTTCAGG
The DNA here is from genome assembly GCA_041821245.1 of Prolixibacteraceae bacterium. GTDB lineage: Bacteria > Bacteroidota > Bacteroidia > Bacteroidales > Prolixibacteraceae > Roseimarinus. Next base: position 38,394 of record JBGUEP010000047.1, on the reverse strand, counting down.
TTGTCGAATACCGCACGTATACCTTGCTGGTCGAGGCTCCAGATGGGAAAAAGGGTGGTGGAGAAATAGCTTGAATCGTGCAACTTATTGAACCATCCGGCATAGATAATCCATAGAAAAACCGGTAAAATAGCCAGGAAAATTGCTGCAATGAAGCGAAATGGTTTTTTGAATAATTTTTCATTCCCATTCAGTTTTAGCCAGCCAATTAGTTCGAAAAAAACCAAGCCTGCAATGGCAAACAGACTGAAAAAAGCAGTCAGCTTAAACGCTCCGGCAATGGAGAAGATGAACATGGAACGAAGAAATAGATGGAACGATTTTTCTTTTGCAAAGCGGATGAAAAAGTACCAGCCTATTAGGGCAAAGGCAAATGCCGATGAATTGGATAAAAAATTGTTTCCATAATACACCAAAACCGGCGAAGTAAAAAACAACAAACTAAGGGTGATGGCCCAAAAGTTATCGTTCAATAAATAGTTGATCAGTTTGAAAAGATAAAATAAGCCCAAAAAGAAAATCAGGGTGTTTACCAGCCTGAAAAGGACCTCGTGGTAGCCGAACAATTGGTACAGTACGGCAACAAAATAATACAGGATAGGAATTTCGCTGGTGTAATTTTTTCCGGTAGTTCCACCATCCGAAGTTAAGTTGTGGGTTTCCGGTTGTCCGAAATGCATCCCGTTCTGATAATAATTTAAGGCCAGCGAGGCACAATCGGCCTGGCGCCACCGGTGTACCGACTGCGGGCGCTCAAAAATAAGGTGATGGTAATTGTACAACCCAGCTAACAGCAGTAAGGCCAGTACGAAAATTAGCTTCGCATGTTTTGATATTGCTGCTTTAAGCGTGGTCGGAAAATTCATTATTTGTACAGTTTAATTGAGCCATAAAAATAAGTTCTTATTTTATAAAAAGTCGTCAAAGTAACGCGAAACCTTTTCCATCAAATGAATACGTTCTTTTCCGCGTACATTGTGTTTGTGACGTGGATAAACAAAATAATCGAGTTGAACATTTTGCTTCACACATTCGTTTACGAAAGCCAAACTATGTTGCCAAACTACTGTTGGATCGATGGCTCCATGTATGATGAGCAGTCTGCCTTTTAAGTTTGCAACCTTATCCAATAAGCCGGAATTTAAATAGCCTTCCGGATTTTCCTGCGGGGTGTCCATGTAACGTTCTCCATACATGATTTCGTAATATTTCCAGTCGATTACCGGTCCGCCGGCTACACCAACCTTAAATGTTTCTGGATGGTTAAGCAACAACGAAGTGGTCATAAAACCACCATAACTCCATCCGTGCACTCCAATGCGGCTTGAGTCAACATAGGGTAGTGTTTTCAGGTATTCGATGCCTTTCATTTGGTCGGCCATTTCGGCTACACCCAATTGACGATGAATGACCTGCTCGAAATCGCTTCCGCGGCCGGCTGATCCTCGATTGTCGAGCGTGAAGGCAATGTAGCCTTTCTGAGCCATGTAATGTTGCCACATACGGGCGCCTCCCATCCATTCATTCACCACTTCCTGATCGTGTGGTCCACCATATACGTATACGATCACCGGATATTTTTTTGTTGGATCGTACTGGGGTGGTGTGATCATGCGACAATATAAATCGGTTTCCTGATCTTCCGATTTAATCATGAAAATCTTGGATGCTCCCAGTTCATAATCGGCATATGGATCTGCTGCAGTGAGCAGGTTGGTTGCCGAATTCTTTTTAACGTCAATCAGGTCAATCTTTCGGGGAATTTCCAGACTGCTCCAATTGTCTAATGCATAATTTCCCGATATTGATATTTGTGTTTTGTGCGTGCCATTCTCGTTTGTCAGGCAAGTCGTTGAGCTATCTGCAAGCGACAGGCGATAGCTGTGTCTTTCGAGGGGGCTTTTTTCAGTTGAGGTATAAAACAGAAAATTTCCCGTAGGATCAAATCCCTGAAAATCGGTGACGTCCCATTCGCCTTTGGTGAGTTGTTGAATCAATTCACCTTTGGTATTGAACAAGTAGAGGTGATTGTGACCATCGCGCAGGCTTTGCCAAATGAATTGTGAATCGTTACCCGGGCGCCAAACCATTGGATTGGACGGTTCCACATACTGTTCATCATGTTCTTCAAACAATGTTGAAATGAATACCCCGGTTGAGGCATCGTACGAATTTAACTTCATTTGATTCTGTTCCCGGTTTAAAACTGCCAGGTAAACCATCTTCTCATCGGGCGACCAGGCCAGGTTGGTGAGGTACTGATCAGTGGGCTCACCGGTTTGCAGGTAGATGGTCTTGGCCGTTTTCGGATTATAAATGCCTATGGTGACTTCTTCGCTGGCCATTCCGGCCATGGGGTATTTTATGTTTTCAACAGTAGCTTCACGGCTTTCGATGTTCACCAGCGGATAATTGCCAACCTTGCTTTCATCTTTTCGGGCATAAGCCAGCAAGTTTCCTTTTGGCGACCAAAATGTTCCTTTCGAAATTCCAAATTCGTTGCGGTGATACGATTGCCCGCTCACAATGTTCTGATCGTTGTCGAATGTTACAGCAATCTTTGCAATGCCGGTGGTGGCGATATACAAGTTGTTCTCAATAGTGTAAGCCAGGTGATTACCGGCTATATCGTAATCGGTATTGGCTGCATCTTCGGGGAAAATCAGCTCGTTTTCGACCTTCTTTTCTTTAACATTGATGATGGTCATCGTAGTAGGGAGGTTCAGCAATAGCAATTCAGACGTCAACCATTGGTGTTCGGGAAAGGTCGAAATTTTCTGGTACGTTATGCTATGAAGTAATTCGGAGCTTAAGACCAGCTTTTTTTTGCCGGTTTTCGCATTCACTAGCAAAAGAGAATCTCCTTTGGTGAAACTATAGGCATCGGCTCCATTTACCCATTGTAAATTTTTAAGGGTCGCAGGAACAAAAGATTTGTAATTTTCACCTCCTGAAATCACATCGTCAAGGGTGAAAACTTTATTTTGGGTGAAGCCTGAAAAGTATGTTCCCAGGAACAGGATAAGGACAAAAAATTGCTTAAACATGAAAAGGTTGATTTGGTTGAAGCGCAAAAGTACAACTTCTCACGAAATGCAAAATGGGGTTTAATCAGTTTCCGTGAGCACTTGATCTACAATAATCAGTTTATCGGTGTCGTAACCTCGTTTTTCTGCATTTTTAAGGAGCATATCAAAGGTTGTTTCATCCATTTGGGGTGTTCTGCTCAATATCCAAAGGTATTTGGGCGAACCACTTCCAATGAGTACATATTGATAATTCTCATCAATTTCGAGAATGTTATAAGTCCCGTAGAAATTCCAGAAGAAGGAAACCTCTAGATTGCGTGGTGTTTCATCAGATGCCAAACGGGCTTTACCGACGGCTGTTTTTTGTTTTCCCTCCAAACTTCCCTTGTAGCCCTGGTTGAGGACCTTGATTTTCCCGTCGGAGCGAAGGCTATAGGTAGCTGTAACTCCTTGCAGTCCTCTTTCAAATGAATGATCGAAGCGGGCAATTTCGTACCAGGTACCCAGGTAGTTGTTCAATTCAAAGGTGAAGGTGCTGTTGATGCTTTGATCAGGGTTTTTAGTTTGTGAATGACAAGCTAAAAAAATAAATAAAAACGGAATGATCAATAGATTTTTCATGGTACAAGTAGTTTTGGTTTTTTGTTTATGCTTAGCTTCTGATTTTTAAAAAGGCCGAAGCGTAAGTATATCCTTCCCGCTCTGCTTTCAGAAAATCAAATAAATCTTCTTTTGAGGTCATGGCGTGTTGCAAAACAGCACCTGCCATCCCATAAACCGAAGGTAAGGATGATTTTTGGGTAAAGTAATAACCATCGAGGAAATTTTTAATTCCTCCCGATACGATAATTTGTTGACAATGTGCCGGATGATCAGCGATGATCTCATTAATCATTTCCACCATTTGATGGGCATTGTGTCCAATGTTGGCAAGAGGATACATGTAGGGGGCATGTCCTCCATGGTTTCGCATAATTTCGATGCTGGCAAAATTGGTTCCTCCAAATGCTCCAAATTCAATGCCGTCGATTTTGAGGTTTAACAATTGTTTTAGACTTTCAGGGCCCATGCCCTGGCCTACTTCTTTTACTATAAGCTTATAGGATCCATTCACCTTTTCGATCAGCTCTGCAATGGTTTCAATGGCTGGTCGCTGAAACAAGTCCCCTTCGGGCTGCAACCATTCCTGAGTGGGATTAACATGGATGAACAAACCATCGGCTTGTAGTGATTGCACCAGATCATGAATCCGATCAACTTCGTTTTTAGCCAATAATTGTTCCAGTTGAGCAATGCCTAAATTGGCATAAAACGGTAAATCTTTCCCGATAATGTGCCTTAAGTTAAAATCATCAAAGTATTCTTCGCTTTTCAACAAGGTTCTGCAAGATCCTAAACCCATGCCCAATCCAAATTCGGCACAGGCTTCGGCCAGTAAATGGTTTATTTTATTGGCTTGTGCTGAGCCGCCCGTCATGCTGGAAATCCATAAGGGGAAACTCATTTCTTTTCCAAGGAACGAAATGGCTTGGTTAGCAATAGGATGTTTGCTCAATAAAGGCTCATAATAAAAACGTTCGTCAGAATTGGAAGTGGCAGGTGCCGAACGCGCTGCCATTTGGATGTGGTCCGTTTTACGTTGTGACATGTACAGTTTTTTGTTAAAAGTTACTAGTTAAACATTTATTCCACCGAAATGGTTCCCGTCAAATAATGAATGGCCTTACCTCCAATTTCTACACGTTCGCCTTTCATTTCACAATAAATGGTGCCGCCTCGTTTCGAAAGTTGTTTGGCCAGTAGTGCTTTTTTCCCAAGCCTTTGGCTCCAATAAGGGATTAGGGTAGTATGTGCTGATCCTGTTACCGGATCTTCGTTGATCCCTTCACGAGGGGCAAAAAACCGAGAAACAAAATCCACATTCGACCCTGTTGCTGTAATCAGCACTCCTCTGGCTTCTATGCCGTTGAGAAGGTCGAAATTCGGTACAACAGATTTGATTTGTTCTTCGGTTTCATAAACCAACATCAAATCATTTAAGCCCCAATAAGCTTCCAGTGGTTCAATTCCTAAAGCGGCCCCAACATTATTTGGAACACTCACCTTCTTATAGTTATCGCAAGGAAAATTCATTTTAATCACTTGCTGATCTTGGACAATAAGCAGATCGCCTCTTTGTTGTGTTCTGAAAGTGATGGTTTTTCCTTTTTGACCATAAAAATTGAAGAGCACATGGGCCGATGCCAGGGTGGCATGTCCGCAAAGTTCTACTTCGTTCAAGGGAGTAAAATAACGTATGTTGAATACTTCTTTATGAGGAACGATAAAGGCCGTTTCAGATAAATTGTTTTCCATGGCGATGTTTTGCATCAACTCAATGGATATCCATTCGTCCAGAATAACAACTGCAGCCGGATTTCCCGAAAAAGGATGCTCGGCAAAGGCATCAACCTGATAAAGGGTGAAATTTTTCATGGTTTAGCTTTGAATGAAAAGCGAAGTTAGTATTTTTCATTCTTGAATTATCCATGGAAACGGAAAGTTCGATGAATTAGCTTAGTTTCTCAACCAATTTTAAAGCTTCCGAGATGTGTTTTGTGGCGAATAGTTGTGAATTAAAAATGGATTGAACAATTCCATTCTCGTCAATAACATAAGTAACTCTGCCCGGAAGTAATCCAAAAAAGCTTGTAGGAACTCCAAAACGTTTACGTACTCGGTTGCCCGGATCACTTAAAAGGATAAAGCCCAGACGGTGTTTGATGGCAAATTTTCGATGACTTTCTTCATCATCGGAACTGATACCAATAATTTCACAATTAAGGGCAGCAAATTTAGAATAAGCATCCCTGAACGAGCAGGCTTCAGCAGTACACCCCAGTGTTTCATCTTTCGGGTAAAAATAAATCACCAATTTCTTTTTACCTAAAACCGATTCAATGTCATACCGTTCGCCATACTGATTGTTCAGTTGAAAAACAGGTGCTTTATCTCCTATCGCTACAGCCTTCATCTTCACTTTATATTTATACGAAGATAACCACGACGACGGGTGTTTCGTTCTAGATGAAAGTTTAAAAAAGCTTAAATTAACGCAACACCTTGGCTTTATTGGCCGAAACAAAGAGAATATTGCTGAGATCCTCGTAACCTTTAAACGCTTCAATGCCATTTTGAATGGTTTCAGCAGTAAAACCAATCAGGGTTAAATCGGCATCGATGGAGTGGGTGGTGATCACCTCTTTACGGTCCTGAGATGGATCGAAGGAAATCATTTCAACATTGTTTGGGCTAATGGGGATTCTTCCTTCTCTGATTAATTTTGTGATTTTTTCGTGTCTAATTTCCATTTCATTTTTAGGAGAAAGTGAAAATATTTTAATGAAACCTTTTTTCCAATCAGGATGTCCTACTAATATGTAGGCCAGTAAAATCATCAAATTGGCATTACGGTAATCGTCAGGCTTAATCCAGACATGAATTTCGGTTTTATAGCCAAAGCTTTTAAATCCGGTATTCAGAATGCACAGGTCAAAACCTGCTTCACCCAGCATTTGGTAATTTTGGATGACATCAATCAGCGCTTCCGGTTTGTTCCTCGAGAATTCAAAAAGAATCATGTTATTGCCACGCCCGGAAATGCCTTGTAACTGAACTACCTGTGCAATGGCTGATGTATACGAAGGCGATATGATGGTGTCGAGATAAACACGGCTACGATTGCCTTTAGCCAGGTTAAGCAAACGCTTCAGGCTATGTTTTGATTCGGAACTGGAGATTTTGTTTAATTTCCCTTTTATAAAATGAATGTAGGTGCCAAATCCATATCGATAACTCAGCCAGCGCATCACATCAAACGCTGATCGGCGCTTAAAGGTGTCTTCCGAAATGCAAATGGCAAACGGGCGCCAGCTGATGTCACGGTCTTCACGATCGGCTCGTTGGGCAAATACTTGTAATTCGCGGCTCAGTTGGAATACTACACCACGGAACAACTTATTAAACCCGGTTTTTTCTTTTTTCTTTTTGGTAATGAAATAATAAAATGCACCCATTAAAAACAAAGCCAGGGCAGCATAGGGAAAATTCATTTTGAACATCAGCCAAAACGAGGCAATGGTTCCAATTAAGGAAATGATCCAGTAGGACCGAAACTTGGGACGATAGGCCGGATCGGCTGCAAAATGTTCTAACAATGAAATTAAACAAATGGCGCCGTAGGTAATCATAAAAAACATCGAAATGATCTCAGCTACAAAGTTAACATCGCCAACAAGAATAAAAACAAAGGCAATTACAATGGTGATTAAGGATGCATTAATGGGCTCATTGTCGGTTTTCCGACCTTTGGCAAACCAGCTATTGGTTTTTAAATTCGGGAAAATATCATCGGCACCGATGGCTTGTAAGGTTCGTGGAGCAATCATAATAGAACCAAGAGCAGATGAAAGAGATGCTGCGGCCAATCCAATTGGTATGATGGGACCCCAAATGGCAATTCTGCTCATGATCAGCTGATCGTTGCTCAAATCTTCGGGCGATGCTGAAATGGTAAATTTGTAAGCAATAAATATATAGATCACTAAACCAACAATGGTGGCCCAAATGGTGCCTTTGGGAATGGATTTTTCCGGACTTTTTAAATCGCCTGAAAGGCCAAGCCCTGCAGCTAATCCGGTGAAAGCCGGGAACACAATGGTGAATACATAAAAGAAGTTTTTGTTTTCAAGAACATGGGAATTCAAATGAATGTGTTCGGGTGCAATGGACGATTTCCCCATAAAAAACATGATCAATGAAACGATTAATATGGTTACTACCCAATAGAGTGCCTTAACGCCCATGTTTGCTCCACGGGTCAGCATCAGTATGGTCAGTATCCCCATCAGAGGTAAAGTGATGATTCGTTTGTCTGAAATTAGAATTCCATATTGGTCAAATAACCATTGAATAACGGGGCTAAATGCTTCTCCAAAGGCAATGATGTAGAACGCTACACTGATGGCTTGTGCAAAATAGAGTGCAATACCAATGGCACCTCCAATGTTTAAGCCAAATGAACGGGATATGATGAAATATGCCCCACCTCCCTGTACTTTCTGATTGGTTGCAATTTCAGCAACCGCCATGGCGGTGGGAATGGTGACCAGATGCCCTAAAATAATGATGCCAATCACCCCCCAAAAACCGACCTGGCCAACGGCCCAGCCAAAACGAAGGAATAAAATAGCACCGAGGATGGTGGATAGTGCGGTAAGGAAAACCGGCAAAGTGCCAAACTTGGCGTTGGGATTATTGACAGGTTGCGACATAGTTGGTTCTTAAGATTCTTCCTAAAGTTAGAAAAATTAAAAAAGAATAAAAATAGGATTAACCCGAACACATTTAACCTGAATAATATGCATTTCAGTTGCTGCTTGTTGGCAGCTAATGTCGGTTTTTAGCTTCATTATTTCTTCTTAAACAGTATTGCGAAACCATCATTTGATTGATAGCATTGCTCATAATCACTGGCCAATACCTCCCTGAGAATTTCCCAGCGTGAATCACTAATAGTACTGGTATTTCCATAAAGTAAAATATAATCGATCTGCTTGCTTAGTTTGGATTCCGGATTATTTTTCCACTTTAGCCCCGGAATGGATGAGGCACTCCCAGCTAGTACTTTCGGTAGTTCTTCGAGGTTCCATTTCACAGGAAACCACCCCACATGTGCTTCATAGTTTTCAAGAATCACCATAGGTTTGTCTACCCCCAGATAATTGGAGAAATGATGTTCAACCCAACTGCCGGCCAATTCAACCGGTAGTACAATGCTATTCTCTTCAACGTAATCTTGAACACCATACACTGATTCTGCATTTTTGCCCAGAGAAATGAGCGATTCATTGAGTTTATACTGGAGGGTGAAAAAATGTAATCCTATTACAATCAGTACGATCCATCCATTTAGTTGGTGGGGCACCGTCCTTGCGATGATCCAAGTTAATGCAAACATATACAAAATGGTGCAGTAGCGCTCCGACATCATCCCTGCGCCTGCTCCCGTTGGTGTTATAAAATAGAGCAGGATTGTTACAACTAAAGGGACTGCAAGAAGTTCAACTTTAAGACCCGGACTGTTTTGCTTGTTGCGTGCGGTGAAGCTAAGCACGAGCAGAATAAGTAATAAATGAAAAAAATGGGTTGTGAGCTCTGCTTCTCCATTGTAATTGTATACTATTAGTGGCCTGACATCATCGATCCATTTTAAAAGTAAACTGAATGGGTAGGTTTGATCCGATTCAAGGAAAGGAGCTTGTTTGAAGAAAAAAGAAAGAAGGATAAGACTTGGAAGTGCAGCCAAAAACAGGAAGGATAATTGTTTGCCTGTCGTTTTGAGTTCTGTTTTTAACTTTTTGTTTTTTCGATAATTCGTCAAACGAAATCCAAGGATATACACCCCCAAAGTCAAGCCAATAAATCCAAAGATTAAGAGGTTGGTAAAGTAAGATATACTTAAGAGAACAAACAGGATACCATATAAAAAAGGGCTATCGTGGTGCCGATGTTTAAGGTAAAAGCCTATGGTGAAGAACAACAGGATGAAGGACAAACTGAAATTGTAAAATCCACTGTGAAACAGAAAAGTATGTAGAAAAGGGAAAATAAAAATACTCAACGAAATGTTTTCAGGATTTAATTGTCGGATTAAATACCGAAACGAGAAGGCCATTCCTGTAATGTAAATAATGAGCAATGCCTTTTCGGCAAGCCATGCCGGAAGAAATGTTCGGAAAACAAGTAGAATAAAATGGCTGGTCCAATTGGGAATGGGAAAGTGGTTCAGTACAAAAAATTGACCAATGGAGGCATTTCCAGAGATGAGTTCTTTGATTAAATTGGTATTGTACAAATGTACCGGACCATCGCCGGAAGGATAAAATCGGGTAAGGAACAAATATCCTATATTGATGGCGAGGAGTAGATAAAACAAGTACTTACTCCCTGTAATTTTCGCAATAAAAGTTCCTTTTGGCATGACTTCGGTATTTTGAAAATTAGCTTAAGGGTGATGTTTCTATTTCGTTATTTTTGTGATTTACGCATTAGAGCGGAAAATTATTAAACTGTTTTGTGCCGTCGGCATAAACTTGTATTACATTGCTCCCTTTAGGTTTTAGCAGTAAATCGTCTATGGTAATGTATTTGCCATCAATTTCAAGTCGATAGCTCAATCCATCTTCAATGTTCAAATCCTGTTGTACACGGACCCAATTTCCATACACATTGTGAATGTGCCGATTGTTGAGTCGAATGGTTCTCACAATTTTGCCATCGGAATTAGAAATTAGAAGTATAGGCCGCGGCATATTGTACATACGCGTGTCAAAAAACATCCAGAATGATAGGTCATATGCACCGTTTATCCCTTTTTTCGAAAAATTTTCATTAAAAACGTGGAGTGTTTTTCTTCGTTCAAACTGTGCCCCTTTATCGTGGAAACTATTTTCTGCTTCATGTTGTTCAAAATCCAGGGTATAAATCTTTTCCAGTGGAACGTTTGCCTTTAGGTTTGATGTTCCAATGAGGGTTGTTTGAATGGAATCGGCATAATTTAACCAGTTTTGGTGACTGCGTTCGAATATTTTCAAATCGATTTTTGCCAGGCTGACGTTTCCATAGGTATACAAAAGTTCAGAATTGTTCTTAAGCCATTGTTCTTGTTCTGTCATCTTTTCGTTGGTCATGACCAGTAATACGGGTTGCTGGTTCAAATCATCGAGTCTTGTTTTTCGAATGGTGGAGTCAGCAAGAAGTTGAATTGAACTTAGGGCATTGGAGAAGGGAAGGCGAGGTGAAAAACTTTGGATCAAGGGCAATTCAGTGTGATAGGAGCATCGCATGGCTTCGGCAAAGGCATCCATTCCATTTTCAAACATGAGTTTATCGCCCGATGTGTTGGCAAATGGCAGGAAAAAAATGGCCTGATAATCGTCCACATCAATTTTGGCTTCCTGCAGCATGTGCATATAATTCACATCACTCGCTTCCAGCTTATCGTTCGGCAGGAATATTCCATTGAAACTTTTTTTAGCATTAACGCCTGCATCCATCGACCAGGTGCTCAATACGAAAATCAGAAATATCAGTGCAAATCTTTCGAATCCTTTCTCTTTTAATTTCAGATAAAATTGATAAAAGAACCAGGCTGAATATACGGTGAAAATATAATAAAAGATCCAGGCAAAACGGCCTAGTGCTCTGAACTGTTTTACGGGGGGTAATAATTCGAGCAAGAAGCCAAATCCCCATTTGAAAGGAAAACACATGGAAAAAAGTAAGACCAACACCCCCCCGAACAGGTAATTGTTTAAATTGGGGTTTTCCGGAAAAAGACTTGTTTTTTTCCTTCGAATGAGCCAATATACCAGGCTGATCACCATGGTTATCGCTAATAACGAGGAGGGGAGTCCAACATAGGCTCTGCCTTCCCATTCATAGTTCATGTTAATCCATTTTCCAAATAAGTAGGTAATGTTCTGATTGGGTGGTAAAAAAACACTGAAGGGATTGGCATGAAAAACATAAAACCCCCAGGGATTGTAAGGGCGGTCGGTGGCCCAATCGGTGGCAGAAACCAACCCTTTCACTACCAGTAAAGGAAGTACTGCCATTACCAATAAAATAATTCCTGGCTTTAGGTATGGTTTTAAATTTTTTCGGTTTTTCCACACATCGGCAAACAACACTGAAATGAGGAAAATGGCATAAAAGGCAACAAAATAAGCGCTTGTAAAACCACCGGCAAGCCCTGTTAGCACCAATATACTACCCCACATCCATGGCTTTTTTCCTTCCCTGAATCGCAGCAAGAAGTACCAATACATGGGAATATAAAAAAGGTAGACCATTTCGAAATGACCGTGTATGCGATCCAACTGAGGCGAAAGGAAGAGAATGATGAGCGCTACAATCATGGAATACCATACCGGCAATTTGTATTTTCTCAGAATCAGGAAAATAAATGGGACTGCAAGCAGCAATGCCAGAATCATAGATAGGTTTAAAATGGCAACACCATAATCTGATATTGGGAAAATTTTCGAAACGGTTTTATAAATGGCCAGGTGCAGGGGATGTGAATTAATGTACTGCAGATGTTCGCCATAGGGATAATTGATGCCCGTGTATTTTATCCCATCGCCATATTTTAAATGATACGAAAAGTTAAAATAACTTTTTACTGCATCGCCGCCTTGCGAAAACAAGTAGTTGCCGGGATGTTGTATTACCGGTTTGAAAATTCCAAATACGATAAGTGCTGTTATGGATAAAAGTAAGCTGACTGCGCGCAGGTTTCTTTTCATTTCTAGTCGAATCGGTTATCGTTTGTATTGAATAGCAAATAAACAAAATGCTACCTTAATATAAAACCACGTGGTAGAATTTCTTTTCCTGTTAGGGTTTACTTTTGGCTAGTTTTAATTTTTAGAATTGAGCGAATTATTTTTTTCAAGATAGGGGAAATGAGCTATTTCCCATTTTTGAAGGCGGTATTCTACCGATGTTTTTAAAACGCCCCATCCGTAAACAATACTGTTCTTGATGTTAATGCTCGAAGCATCGGCAAAATATTTTGTCGGGCAGGTTACTTCTGCAATTTCATAGCCTGCAAACCAGATTTGTGCCAGCATTTGATTGTCGAAAACGAAGTTGTCTGAATTGGCGTTGTAGTTAACGTTTTTTAGCACCTTACCCGAAAAGGCACGATAGCCTGTATGGTACTCCGAAAGTTTAGCATTCATCAGAATATTCTGGGTAAGGGTAAGCATTCGGTTGGCCAGGTATTTGTAAATGGGCATTCCTCCTTTTAAGGCACCTTTTCCCAATATTCGCGATCCTAAAACTACTTCATACAAATCGTTGGCAATCAAATGAACCATCGAAGGAATGAGTTTCGGAGTGTATTGATAATCGGGATGGAGCATGATCACAATATCGGCTTGTAATTCAAGTGCTTTATTGTAGCAGGATTTCTGATTGCCTCCGTAGCCTTTGTTCTGATCGTGTTCAACAATGTGTTGAATGCCCAGTGAACGAGCCACATTTACTGTTTCGTCATTGCTTTTGTCATCCACTAGAATCACTTCGTCCACCAAATCAAAATCGATTTCATTGTAGGTGATTTTTAGTGTCTTTGCTGCATTGTAGGCCGGAAGTACAACGATAATTTTTTTGTCTTTAAGCATATGTTGTGTATTAGAATCAATTCAAAGACCTATTTTAAAGGTGAAGCAAAGGTTTTAACGTCTTCTGCAGAAATTTCGTTTCCGCATAAAATAATGAGGCGTTCAATTACGTTTCGGAATTCTCGTATGTTACCGGTCCAACTAATTTGCTGTAAAGCCAAAATCGCTTCGTCGTTAATGGTTTTAACCGGCATGCCGTATTCCGAACAAATCTGTTCAATAAAATATGTTGCTAGAATTGGAATGTCATCTAATCGTTCGTTCAACGAAGGAACTTTAATTAGAATTACACTTAGTCGATGGTATAGATCTTCGCGGAAATTTCCGGCTTCAATTTCTTTTTGAAGGTCTTTGTTGGTGGCTGCAACCACCCTCACATTCACATGAATGGCTTTGTCGCCACCTACACGGGTAATCACATTTTCTTGAAGAGCCCGCAATACTTTTGCTTGTGCCGAAAGGCTCATGTCACCAATCTCGTCGAGGAACAGGGTTCCGGCTTCGGCCTGTTCAAATTTACCCTTGCGTTGTTTTATAGCTGAAGTAAAAGCACCTTTTTCATGACCAAATAATTCGCTTTCAATTAATTCTGATGGAATTGCAGCACAGTTTACTTCAATAAACGGTCCCGCAACACGGTTGCTTAAATCGTGTAGTCTGCGCGCTACCAATTCCTTGCCAGTCCCATTGGCGCCGGTAATCAATACACGCGCATCGGTAGGAGCCACTTTGTCGGTCATGTTCATGATTTTACCTATCGCTTCCGACTCTCCAATAATGTTGAACTTTTGGCTGACCTTTTTGCGCAGAATTTTAGTTTCCGAAACCAAGTTTGATTTGTCCATGGCATTTCGAATGGTAATCAGCAGTCGATTTAAATCCAGTGGCTTTTCAATAAAGTCGTAGGCTCCTTTTTTAATGGCTTCAACTGCGGTATCAATGTTGCCGTGGCCCGAAATCATCACTACAGGCACGTCGGGATGGGCGACAATGAGCAGTGGCAATAATTCCAAACCGTCCATGTCGGGCATTTTTATGTCGCACAAAATTATGTCGAACTCGTTGGTTTTAATTAATTGCAGGGCCTTGCTGGCATCTTCAGCCAATTCAACCTGGTGCTTTTCGTATTCTAAAATGTCTTTTAAGGTATTTCTTATTGCTCTTTCGTCATCAACGACTAATATTCTGGACATAATCTGGAGTTTATATTTTAATGTCGTGCTTTGACAAATATTGTGCCTTTTCCTAAAATATCAAAGCAATCACAGGTTTTAATTCGAAATGATTTTGCTTCTTACATTAAAGAGGGCCGTTCTATTTTTAAAATGAAAAGGAATCGAAGTAAAACACTAAACAGAAAGAATTTCAGCAATTGAATTGGGAGAATCGGATAAAGTTGGTCAAATTGTTTCACTTTTATTCAACGATGAAGCCGAAATGCATTATTTTTGAACTTTTAACTCAAATTACAAAAATGTTCAGCAGGCAATTATACATTCAACGTCGATTGGTATTAAAGCAGAAAATGGGACAGGGGATCATTCTTTTTTTAGGGAATGAAGAATCACCGATGAATTACCCCGATAATACCTATCATTTTCGTCAACACAGTTCATTTCTCTATTATTTCGGTTTAGATCGTCCTTCATTAGCCGCGGTCATCGATTTGGACAGTGGGCAGGAAACTATTTATGGCGATGAAATGACCATTGATGAAATTGTTTGGATGGGCAACAGGACCAGTATACGCGAGGAAGCCGAAATGGTGGGCGTTCCCGAGGTTGTTCCCACAGTGAAGTTGTACACCGTATTGCGTGAAGCCAATGCTGCCGGACGTAGCATCCACTTTTTACCACCTTACCGCCCAGAAAATAAAATCAAAATATTGCGCTTGCTCAACATTCGTCCCGATCAGTTTACAGCTAAATCGTCGGAAGAATTGGTCCGTGCAGTCATTAGTCAGCGCGAAATTAAGGACAACGAAGAAATTGTAGAAATTGATAAAGCCGTGAATTTAACGGTGGATATGCACGTGGCGGCCATGCGATATGCGCGTCCGGGAATGCGTGAATCTGAAGTTGCTGCCCGGGTGACCCAGGTGGTGCTGGAACGTGAAGGTCAGTTGTCGTTCCCTGTTATTGCTTCGGTGAACGGTCAAATTCTTCATAACCATAATCATGGGAACCTTTTGAAAAAAGGACAGCTATTTTTGCTGGATGCCGGAGCCGAGACGCCCTTGCATTATGCCGGTGACCTTACCAGTACTTTTCCAGTTTCAACGCATTTTAGAAGCAAACAGCGCGAAATATATCAGGTAGTACTCGATGCGCATCAAAAAGCAGCTGCGATGCTAAGGCCTGGTATTGAATATAAGGAAGTACATTTCGAAGCAGCACGAATTATTTTTAATGGATTAAAGGACATTGGACTTACCAAGGGAAATACAGAAGAAGCCATTGCTCAGGGGGCTCATGCCTTGTTCTTCCCAACAGGGTTGGGCCACATGATGGGACTCGATGTGCACGACATGGAAGACCTGGGTGAATTGAATGTTGGCTACAATCCGGGCGAAACTAAAAGTACCCAGTTTGGGTTAAAATCGTTGAGGCTGGCCAAGGAACTTAAAGCCGGGCACGTATTAACCGTTGAACCGGGAATTTATTTCATCCCTGAATTGTTCAAAATGTGGCGCGATGAAAAGAAATTTGAAGATTTTATAAACTACAAAAAAGTAAAATCGTACATGAGTTTTGGTGGCGTACGTATTGAGCAGGATTACCTGATTACTAAAAAGGGAAACCGTTTACTGGGGCGCAAGAAACCGATGGAAATTAATGAAATAGAGGAATTGCGATCTCATTAAATAATTTTTTCACTCTATTTTGTAAATCTTCACGTTTTGAAAAGTTCCAATGCAATTGCTTAAGTACTTCTCATCGATGTATTTCGTGTATTTGTCAGCATTTACGATTAAATATTTGGCCCCGAGTTGCTTGAAGTATTCTATTCTGTCATTGGTTTTTTCCACTCCTTTGTAAGGTACATAACCGTATTCGGTAAACCCTCTCTGATCCATTAAATAGAGCGTATGGTTAATAGTATAATCAGGCGTACTGTATACCAGGTCGGTTCGCGATATTCCTATTTCTCTCAAATAAGGAGTGATTTCTTCCAGAGCTTTTAAGGTTTCATTATAGTCTTTTTGTTTATTGGCGAAATAATCCACTGATCCTTTTTTCTCAATCAAATCGGCAGATAACCATGCGTCATGTGCATTGTACTTGATTCTGTTGATGAACATGGTTTGATAGACCAGAAATAGTAAAACTGTTGTTGCAATTAGTTTCAAAGACCAGTGCCTGAATATTTTCGAAAACTTTGATTTTAACGTGCCTAAAAAAAGAAGAAGCGAAAATGGAACAATAAAGAGCAAATTGGTGAGATAATAATCATGCACATCAAAGGCTTTGAACCACAAAATTATAAACGAAATAATTCCGAATAAAGAAATGAGGTAAAGGTTAATTATCCACTTATTGTTTTTAGGAGAAATGAATAGGGAAGAAAGACCGAGCAATAATGTTAAAGTCAATACTTTTTTATTGAAGAAGGCTGGTAGTAGTTGCCAATACAATGAATCTAAAATCATATGTATTTTAGCAGCATCCAATTCCCAAATAGGATAGATACTTTGAAGGAAAATTCCACTGTTATGTATTTTGGTGAAATGGCGGGCATAGATATACCAGGCTCCAATGATTACCAAAACAATCAAAAACGGGAATATTTTCAAAAGCACCTGCCTCGTAGTAAGCTGTTTTTTGATCCATTGAGGAATGGTCTCAATAAGGGATAAAGAAAGGAAGGCTGTAAAAAGTATTAAGGAGGAAATTTTTAGTAAGCCCGCCAGCGAAATAAATAGGATGGCAGCCAACAGATGTGTCCATTTTTTTTTCTGGTAGTATTTCCAATAAAAATAACTAGCGCTTAAAGCCAAACCAAAAGCAGGCGCATCTGCCATGAAATTGTTGGTATAATAAACCAGAATTGGTGAAGTGAACAAGAATAAGGGGATGTATATGGCCCAGAAATTATCTTTCAAATAGGCCAAGGATAATCGGAAAAGAGAGAATAATCCGGCAAATACAAAAAGAAGGTTGACCAAACGAAAAATGAATTCCTTTTGCCCAAATACTTTCCATAATTGAGCAACGCCATAGTAAATAACAGGGAATTCGGAAATGGTATAATTGTCGCCGGTAGGACTTGTCCAATGAATTTTTGGGGTGAAAAAAGAAAGGTTCTCCTGATAATAGTTTAGGGTAATAGACAGGCAATCTGATTGTCTCCAGTAATGCACCGAAAAGGGCGGGTAAAAAAGAATCTTCTGATAATTGTACAAAAATGAAACAACAATTAGCAAGATTAGAAACAGTATGCTGGTCTGGATTTTAGATAACTTCATATGTTGTTTTTGCTTAATCTTCTTCCAGCCATGTTTCCAGTAACATGTAAATTTCAGACTGTTGGGCGTAACTCATGTTGTTGATTCGTGCACGGTGCGATCCTTTTTCTTTCACTTCCAGAATGGCTTTTGAACTCTTTTTCGGGATAACGGCACCAGCGATCCATGGATCATACTGCCCATATATAAGCAACATGTGATCGCCGTTCTTCTGTACTGCTTTTGATATGAATTTGGCTGTCTTTTTATTGTAATCGAATTTTGGCTCGTCTTTTAAAAATACATTTTCGATATACTCTTTAGTCGTGGTAATGTGCAGATAGTCTTGCAGCGGTTTTATATTGTAAGCATAATAACCAAACTCTTTTAATGTTTGGATAAAGAAGGGTTTAATGGATACCAATTTTTCCTTTGAAAAATAACTGGGGTCGATGATTTTTACCAGATAATTAAAAAGGTCCCGGGTGCTTGCAGTGTCGGTGGGGATTTCTTTGCAGGAATTTCCCCATTGCCAAAAGGCAAACGAGAATTCCAGCGCACAGTAATCCAGTACCTGGTCGTTAGGGATGAAGAAAGAGTATTCTTTGGCTTGAAGCAAACTATCGAGTAAGGGTTGAATGAGATCACGATTTTTTAAAACATTGATTTGAAAATCAAGTACTTTTTGGCGGCATGTTTGCGAACTCACTTCTTTTTCGATGAATTTACCCATTCGGGTATCTTCAATGGCCTGGTTGATTGGACCTACATACGGAATCCAAATGTCCATGTCGTCGGGGTAATAGGCATGATAGGCCATAGTGTTTGATCCTCCTTTGCTGATTCCGGTAGCGACCCATTTGTTGTTCTTGTTGAAAATTCGTTCAAAAATACGGTGAATGCGATGCAAATCAGCCGCTGCATTGGCCATGGTGAGGTAATCCCAATTTTTATCATCGGGTACCGATTTTCCAAAATAACGGTGTTCAACCACCAATTGATTGGCTTCGATAATTCCGCTGAGTTCGTTGATGTAGCTGCTTTTTATGGCGTAATCGGCTACATATCCTTCGGTGACAAAAATAACGGGACTATAGCTATTGTAATCGGAAACGATGAGACGTTGCAGAAATTTACCCGCCTGAGGATTTCCATGATCGAGGTATTGATCAATCATAACTTCAAAGGTTTCTTTGAAAAAAGGATGATGATCAATCTTTTGTACAGAAACGACTTCGGGAAGTGTTTCCAGCTGTCGTTGAAATTCACTTTGTTCAGCTTTTAAACCCCAATGAATGGCGAATACAAAAAACAGGAAACAGATCAGTTTATTCTTAGCAAGTTTATTCATCTCTCAACCAAATTTATTGCCTACAAGGTAAATAAAATGTGGGATATCGTACCAATAAAAAAAACCATCCTTGTACAAAAATTGAACAGTGATGGTTCTATGAATAGAATTTGAATGTGCCAATGGAATTAAATCCCTAAATACTTGTGAAATGCGGGAATGCTGGTTAGTTGAGCAATGTCCTTTTTTTGTAGTCTAACGTTAAATTCATTTTCAAAATAAAACACCAGAAGTCTGAAGTCAAAATCGTCGAGGTACAAATCGTCGATCGAACGTGCCCGTTTGATGAAAATTCTTTTGATTCCAACATTTCGTAATACTTTATACAGCTTTTTTTCGGTCTCAGTAATCATGGTTTAAAGATTAATGAATATTTACTCTCGATTCCAAAGTTTGAACAAATTATCGTAATGTTCAAAAAAGGAGAGGAGTAAATTGGTCCTTTTTACAATTTTTAACATTATTGTACTGCAGTAAACAAACCATTGATTGGCGAAACGCTCCATTTATTTTTGATGATGCCTTGTGGGTCAGCTTGTTTTGGATTGAATGCTAAATGATTCCCAATTGTTTTCCAATTTTGGTAAAAGCATGTACTGCCTGTTCGATGTTCTCGTTGGAATGAGCGGCTGAAAGTTGTACCCTGATTCGGGCTAAGCCCTTAGGAACTACAGGATAGACAAAGCCTATAACATAGATTCCTTCTTCCAGTAATCGATCAGCGAATTGCACAGCCAAAGGAGCATCGTAAATCATAACCGGAACAATGGCTGTATTCCCAGGGACCAAATCGAATCCTGCTGTTTCCATTTTTGTTCTGAATAACAGCGCATTGTTCATGGTCTTTTTTCTTAATTCTGATGAAGAACTGAGTATTTCCAATACTTTCAGACTTGCACCAACAGTGGCAGGAGCCAATGTATTCGAAAATAAATAGGGGCGTGAACGTTGGCGGAGTAGTTCTATTATTTCCTTTCGGCCTGAGGTAAAACCGCCATTTCCTCCGCCTAATGCTTTTCCAAATGTTGAGGTGATGATATCAACGCGACCCATAGCCTGGCAATGTTCATGCGTTCCTCTGCCGGTTTCACCGATGTAACCGGTAGCATGACTGTCGTCCACCATCACCAGAGCATCGTATTTTTCGGCCAGCGTGCAGATCTCATTCAAGTGTACAATATCGCCATCCATGGAGAAAACACCATCGGTAACAATTAAGCGGTATTTATGTTGCTGAGTTTTTTGCAGGCATTCTTCCAGTTCCGACATATTGGAATGACTATACCTGTAGCGTTGAGCTTTGCATAAGCGTACACCATCGATGATGGAGGCATGGTTCAGTTCGTCGGAAATAATGGCACTGTCTTCACCCAATAATGGTTCAAAAACACCACCGTTGGCATCGAAAGCGGCACAATACAATATGGTATCTTCTGTTCCAAGAAATTCAGAAACCTTTTCTTCCAGTCGCTTGTGAATGGCCTGAGTCCCGCAGATGAAACGTACACTCGATAATCCAAATCCCCATTGCTCCATAGTTTCCTGAGCTGCTCTGACAATCCGATGATCGTTGGAAAGTCCTAAATAATTATTGGCGCAAAAATTTAATACCTTTTTCCCATCGGTAACATTAATTTCAGCTCCTTGTGGCGAAGAAATGATGCGTTCGGTTTTGAATAAACCTTGTTCCTTTAATTCAATTAAGGTTTGCTCAATGTCTTTTTTTATTTTTCCGTACATGAAACATGGCTTTTTAAGTTGAAGGTCAAATTTAGCAATTCTGGAAACGATAAGAAGTGATTTTTTACAGGAAGGCGATTCGCGAAAAGAGTATGAAAATTTACTCAAAAAAAAAGCCCTGTCGTCGGGCTATATTATTGATAATCGACTAACGATCATCCACTATTTTAAAAATCAATAATCACTTTAATTTGAAGCGTTTTGACTTTTTGCTTCATTGACAATAGCTACCCCTATTGCAATGAAAAATACCCCAAAGGCAATTAATAAGTATTCCATATCGCTGTTTTATTTTTCAGAACAAATATAGGGCAATTGATTATTACAAAAAGTGCTTGAAGAAAAGTATTACACGAAATGACAGAATTGCTTGACTAAAGCATGGTTTTTGAAGGCAAATATTAAATTATAGACTCTTTTGACCTATTGGTCACTTTTGATTCAGCTAATTTGATTGACTATTTTTGGGAACACTTGTATTAATTGGTCATATTTAGAACTCACATTTTATTTAGCAATTTCTTTTTTATAATTGTAAGCCAGTTCCAAGCAAGTGATTATAACTCAAAAAAAATAGCCCTTTCATTGGGCTATATTATTGATAAACGTTTAGCGATTATCAACTATTTTAAAAATCGTTTTAATTTGAAGCGTTCTGACTTAGTGCTTCATTTACAATAGCTACCCCTATTGCAATAAAAAAGATGCCAAAGGCAATTAGTACATAGTTCATATCGTATGTGTTAGATTACTTTGCGAATATAAGACAAATAAGTCTTATATTGTTTCATTGGCAGAAAAAATTACACAAAAGTTGTAAATTAATTAATAATGCACAGTTTTAACTAGGGTAAAACGCCAGCTAATGCTTGTGCTGGTAGCATTTTTGAAATAGACCATCAAAAAAATCCTTGACTTATCTTTCAGTTTAGGGCATAAAAAAACCTCTGTAAGAGGTCAAATCAACTTATTATTCTCAAATTACTTGAGAATAATAACAACTATCTGTTCATTTAACGCTATTGGCTTACACTCTTTGATTCGTTGATGAAAGCAATTCCAACTGCGATTAAGAAAATTCCGAAGGCGATTAATAAGTATAACATGATTTTTTCGTTTTTTAATTACATCACAAATATACGACAGGTTATAGTGATCGAACGAATGAATCATTTCGTTTTTTATGAATCGCTTTGTGGGTAGGATGAACGTTGATTCCATTCATGTGAATGGCAGGTTTGAAAGTCGTAAAATAGCAGAAGAGAGGGCTATGTTTAAATTTCGAAATTCCATGAATGATGCGATGTTTCAGTATATCAGGCGGATGGGTGTTTTTCTCTAATATTGGAACTATTTTTTTCAGGATAAACATGCATTTAAAATCCATGAATGATCAAATTTCTCACATGAAACATGGTTTAAACCTTATGAATGAAAATGGAGAGAGATAAAATGCTTGTTGTACTACATCTGAAAGCTTATCTTTGTTGTCAAAATCAAACCTTTTTAACAAAATGCGGACGATGAAAAATATTGTATTCAAAGTTCCCCTGTGCTAAAAGGCATGAATTAAGCTGTGAGTTCACTTTCAGACTGCATAAGCCAGGCAGGTGTGAGCAGGACCCCTGATGTTTCTTAAATCATTTGGGATTGCAAAGATATATAACAATATAAATGAATGATAAACGAATGAATAATCAAAAAATAAGGGTGCGATTTGCCCCGAGTCCCACAGGGCCCTTACACATGGGAGGAGTAAGAACGGCCTTATTTAATTATCTGTTGGCAAAAAAACACAATGGCGATTTTATACTTCGAATTGAAGACACTGATCAAACGCGCTATGTGCCAGGAGCAGAGGAGTACATTATGGAATCGCTGAAATGGTGCGGTATTGAGGTAAATGAAGGGATTGTTGAAGGAGGAGCATTTGGCCCCTATCGACAGTCGGATAGAAAAGCAATTTATAAAGAATATGCCAATCAACTCATCCAATCGGGGAATGCCTACTATGCTTTCGATTCTGCGGCAGAATTAGATGCGATAAGAACCGAATACGAAGGTAGAGGAGCCACTTTTACCTACAATGGTGAAACTCGTGCTTCCATGCTAAATTCCTTGTCTCTTTCAGCCGACGAGGTGCAAAAAAGAATGGAAGATGGTGAATCCTATGTGATTCGTTTTAAAATGCCGGTTAATGTTGAGGTCACAGATACCGACTTAATTAGAGGTTCGGTCACTTTTAATTCCGATCGGCTGGACGATAAGGTTTTGTTCAAATCAGATGGAATGCCTACCTATCACTTAGCCAATGTTGTAGACGATCATTTAATGGAAATCACTCATGTTATTCGCGGCGAGGAATGGTTACCATCCATGCCATTACACGTGCTGTTGTACGAAAAACTGGAATGGAAAAAACCATTTTTTGCGCATCTTCCTTTGATCCTTAAGCCTGTTGGTAAAGGTAAATTGAGTAAGCGTGATGGCGATAAAATGGGCTTTCCTGTTTTCCCTTTGCAATGGACCGATCCGGTATCTGGTGAGGTTTCCTCTGGTTACCGTGAGGAAGGTTATTTCCCCGAATCCTTTGTAAATATGCTGGCCATGTTGGGATGGAATCCCGGAACAGAACAAGAAATATTTTCGATGGACGAACTGGCTGAATCTTTCGATTTAAACAGGGTCGGAAAGTCAGGATCGAAATTTGACCCCGAAAAAGCCAAATGGTTCAATCACCAGTACATGATTCAAAAAAACGACGAAGAATTGGCCGAATTGTTTCATGTGTTTTTAGTGGTGAAAGGAATCGAAGCGGATTTCGAATACATTGTTAAAGTGGTGGGTATGCTGAAAGAGCGTGCTACCTTTTTACCCGATATATGGGAACAAGGTTATTACTTCTTTGAAGCCCCAACGGTATATGATGCCAAAACGGTGAGCAAACGATGGAAAGAAGGGGTGCCGGAAATGATGCGGGAAATTCACGATTATTTAAAAACATACAAGGGTGAATGGGAAGCTGTTTCGATGAAGGAAAACTTCTCGGTATTTGTAACGGAAAAACAATGGGGATTTGGGGTGGTGATGAACGCTTTCCGACTTTGTATTGTTGGAGCTCCGATGGGAGCCGACCTTTTTGAAATTTGTGAAATGATTGGAAAGGAAGATTCCTTACTCCGGATAAAAAATGCAATTCAAAACATTCAACTTTAATTTTTTGCAATGAGTAATAATGATGTAATGAAGAAATTACGGGTTGCACTTAAATTGCGCGATACCGACATTGTAGAAATTCTTGCCCTGGTTGATTTTAAAGTGACTGCCACTGAGTTGAGTGCTTTTTTCAGGGCTGAAGATCATCCCAATTTTAAAGCTTGTGGCGATCAGTTGCTGCGCAATTTTCTAAATGGGCTGGTGATTTACACCCGAGGAACGCAGGATGGAAAGATTAAGCCAAAAATGGACTTAAAGAAATTGTAAAAAGCAGAAAAGAGTCGGTTGTAGCCGGCTCTTTTCTTATCTGCTTGCGTAAGAAAAAATACTTACTTGTCGATTTCTCTGGTAATGGCAATTGCCGCAATTGTTCCATCTGCAATTGCAGTCGTAATTTGACGATATTTTTTACTGCCTACATCGCCAACAGCGTATACCCCTTCAATATTGGTTTGCATGTCCTCGTTGGTTTTAATGTAACCCCAGTTGTCCAGCTCTAAAGCATCTCCAAACAAGTCCAGGTTTGGTTTTAAACCAATAAAAACAAAAATACCATCGGTTGTCAAGGTCTTCATCATTTTTGTTTTGAGGTCTTCCACTTCAACCACCATTTTGTCGCCGGCTTTTTTGAACGCACGAGGTTCGTGTTCAAACATGAATTCAATTTTTGGATTGTTGAACAACTTTTCTTGAGCGGTTTTGTTGGCTTGCAGTTTGTCGAACTGATGAACAATGGTGATTTTGGAGGCAAACTTCGAAATGAAATCTGCTTCTTCGATGGCTGAGTTGCCGCCACCGATGACCACTACTTCTTTATCCACAAAATATTTGGCATCGCAGGTAGCGCAATAGGAAATGCCCTGACCTTTAAATTCCAATTCACCCGGAATTCCAATTCTGTTGGGTGATGTTCCGGTGGCTATGATGATTTTTTTTGCTCTAAGAGTTTCAAATTCATCAATAACAATTTCTTTCTTTTTGAGGTCAACTTTGGTGACATCAACAGCCACTTTGTAGGTCGTTCCGCATTTCTTTGTTTGTTCGCTCATGTTGTGAGAAAGCAAATAACCCGGTTGAGGATCGATAAATCCAGGATAGTTTGAGACCATGTGGGTGGTTGAAACGTTACCACCAGGCAGCGCGATATCGACTAGAGTGGTATCGATTTTGGCCTGGCACAGGTATAAGCCAGCAGTAAGTCCGCCCGGACCAGCGCCCAAAATTGCTACATCGGTATCGGTATACGTATGTTCAATGCTGTTCATGATCTTCTCGATATCTTTCTTTTCCATCAGATTTCGTAGATCACGAATGATTTCTTTTTTCTTTATACCGCCACTGAGACGTCCACAAACTTCTTCGCCATTTTCAAAAAAGAGTAAGGTTGGAGAGCCTTTAACCGACAGTTTATCCGATAAGTCACGGTTGCCCTGACGGAATATTTTCATAAACTTGATGTCGTTTCCAAACAACTTTTCAAGTCCTTCGAGTTTAGGTGCCAATGCCTCGCAGGGAGGACATTCTGTTGAATAAAAGTCGAGCAGCACTTTACCGCCTTTGACTACTTCAGCTTCAAATTCGCTGGCCGTTATTTCCTTCATTTTTAGTTGTTTTTGTTTGCAATTTCTATGAGTTCAAGCCCCGGTTGATTATTATAGACCCTATCCTTTACCAAGAGGGTAGTGGTGTCTGATTTTATCTCCCGATTGAATAATATGTCGTGTCCCAAACATAAGCCCATTGTAATGACCAGATCGGGTTTGCGCATGTTTAATTGCCGTGCCTGGCCTATTGGATTGCACGAAACATTACAAATATTGCTGGCCAAATTCACATCGTTTTGTGCGATACCTCCAACAGTGCACGATGCAGCTTCAACCTTAAATCCATGAGATCGCAGGTGATTTGTAATGAGTTTGGCATCACTCTCCATTCCATAACAATAGGCAAGACCGATGGTTTGAAAATCCATTAACTTTGAAAATTCAATGGTTTCCTGTAGTCGCGAAAGCGTTCCTGCGCGTCCGAAATCCACGAGTTGTGCTGCTGCCTGAACTATTTTTTGTTCCTTGTGATAACTGGCAATCACTTCTTCAACATCGAAATTTACAACGGCACATTGTTCGCCTTTGCGGCATACTTTATTCTTACATCCGGTACAGTCCATAATTAGTTATTCGTTCGTAGGATTTAGTCATTTAAGTATTGGCCAATTCCAAGTTCCAGCAATTCGGTCACCGGACGGCAATCATGTGAGTTGAGTTCTCCGTTGTAATTTTTGGCCATTGATGCACAGCCTCCCCCGCAAATTAAGGCCAGATTACACTCCCTGCATTTGGGAATGGAAAGAATATCGCGCTCCTGCCACTCTTCAATCGCTTCGTTGAAAAGTTTAGTTTCAGGATAAAAAGTTCCAAGACTTTCACTGTCTTTGCCAACAGTTGCAGTACATGCGTATATTTTTCCCGTGAAATCGAAGGCCCATTCTGTTTTAGTTCCGGTGCATGCATCGAATAGCGGTTCCGGCATTTCTCCATTTTCAAATAAAAATTTGGAGATCGAGAAGGAAGGTCTATGAAACTCCTGAATGTGAGGATGCTTTTGCAAAAGTTCATACAAATCTTTGTACAGGTCGAGGCGGGAATACAGTCTGTTTTGATTGGCCTGGCATTCATGCAATTCGTAATTGCGGCCCAACTGGGTTTTAAAAAGCGGATTGGATGTCCATCCTTTGTCAATGGCGAACTGCGCTAATTCGGGTAAATTGCCAATGTTTTCCTTGTCAACCACCATACGGAGGTTGATGGCAATGTGGTTGGCCAATAGCAGATCGACACCTTCAACAATTCGATCGAAAGTTTTTCCTCCTCCTTTTAATGGTCTTCTATTGTTATGTACATCACCTATGCCATCCAGTGTGACCTGAATTTCGCGGATTTTTCCTTCTTTTAAAATCTCAATATAATCGACTAAATGATAGGCATTGGTCACAGCAGCAATTTCAATGTTGAGTTGCTTGGCTTGTTGTATTATGTATTCAATTAATTCCTTATGGGATGGTGCATTCAAAAAAGGTTCTCCTCCAAAAATGGTGATGTATTTTCTACGTCCTGCAAATTTGTTTTGGATATAAGTGAAAAACGAATCAACAATTTCTTTGTTCAACTTTTGGGGATGTTCTTCGTAACCGGCCTGATAACAATACGAACAGTTAAAATTGCACGAGTAGTTGGTGACGAAAAAAATCTGTACCTCGTCTTTTTCACGATCGTCAAGAAATTTCAGGTATTTCTCGCGGAACACTTTCTTTTCTTCTTCAGCATCGACCAGATATCCTTTTTCCAGCAATTCAGCCAGATCTCCTGAGGGATTTAATAGTTGCTGATATGAAGTTTCATCCAGAATATCAGCACTGCCCGACAAAGCATTCACAATAAAGTGTTCGTTGCTGTTATGAACCTTTGAGATAATATTGTATTTCGATAATTTCATATTTTTTATTAGAATAGTCATTGGTCAATAGTCATTAATAGTAAGTTTTACCTGTGATTAATGACTTTTGCCCAATGACTAAATTTAAAAAGGCCGGGCCCTTTTAATCATGGCATCCGGCAACAATTTTAGACTGTTTAGCACAACATTGTGCAATAGCCTTACTTTCCTTTTTGTTTTTCTTAACTAAACTTTTCATACGTAAATAATTTGTTTTTAAATTGTCGTCTGGAACTCACATGTCTGATTTTAATTGCTGTTTGTAATTATTAACAAACATGTTCGTTTCATATTGAACTATTTATAATGTAATTAAAAGGTTTTCAACTTAGCAGCAACTGTATTCGTCTTTGATTCCGGTAATGGTAAAACTGGCCACATCAATTTTTCCTTTTGGATAAGGTTTACTTTCTTCAAGAATTTTGACGGTTTTAAAGCCTGCATTTTTCATTATTAGCAGGTAATCTGCCTTTGGAATTGAACCGGCCCAGCATTCAGCAATGGCAACAGGGTCAGTCGCATATTCTTCAGGAACAATAGCTGTTGAATAAATGTCGCTAATGACAAATCGGCCACCATTTTTCAGCAGACGATAAATTTCTTTCCACACCTGCGGTTTGTTGGCAACGTGATTGAGCGTGCAGTTGGAAACAATAAGGTCGGCTGTGTCATCAGGAAGGGCAATGTTTTCAAGGTCGGATAAAATGAATTTTGCATTTTGAATGCCCATCTTCTCAGCCGTTTTCGAGGCTTTCTGTACCATGGCATCAGTAACATCTATACCGTAGGCAAATCCGGTCTCTCCAACAGTTTCAGCAAGTCGAATTACATCGGTTCCTCTTCCACTTCCTAAATCGATACAAACTTCGCCTGTTTTAGCTTCGCTTTTGTCTACAGCACCGCCGCAGCTAAGGCAACAAGTATCTTCTGCCAATAATGAATAACGATTGTTAATTTCTAGTGTGTTCATACTTGAATTGTTTATCACAAATGTATAACTGACTGGCTTAAATTGAAAGCTTTATAGGCTTCAAGACAATGAATTGCTTATTTAAAATGATTCTTGAAAAAACAAGCTAAAATTAAGGAGGTAATTTACTGAAAAACACTCAAATGAACTATGGTTCCTTTAAATTTATTTGTAAACTTTTAGTTAATATGGGTAATCTTATTTTTCAACATGAATTTGCTTGATTTTTTTGTGTGATAAATGTTACAGGCAAAGACGTCATATTTTGAGCTTTATCTTGCATTTTAAACAAAAAAAATGCGAACCTGAGCTTGTGTATTCGAAAAGAGGAATGACTGTTGAATTGTAATATTGTATCGAGAAAGAACGATATTTCTATTATCTTAATAAATCCTGAATTCAATAAAAAAAAATACTTAAATTGAACCACTGTTTGATTATAGCTGGTTAAAAGGAAATTCAAAATAACAATTTGTTCGTTTGGATAGCTAACATTTTTTCTAAAGTGGAAATGATTATGAATAGATCTATCGCAATTACATTGGTATTGTTCTTAGGGACAATGCTTTCTTGTTCTTCACAGAAAACAGAAGTTCAGAATCAAAGCAGTATTGTGCAA
Source organism: Prolixibacteraceae bacterium (assembly GCA_041821245.1). Lineage (GTDB taxonomy): Bacteria > Bacteroidota > Bacteroidia > Bacteroidales > Prolixibacteraceae > Roseimarinus. The sequence goes on along the minus strand of JBGUEP010000047.1, from coordinate 9,301 downwards.
AAGGTAGATTCACAGGCGACCGTGAAGTGGCTTGGGCAATGGTACAACGAAGGGAAGAAGGAAACCCTGATACGTGAGATTTCGCGTGAATTTGGTTTTAAAAATCAGGATCTTGCAGTTGAGTTAACATTTCCATACCAGGCTGCCGGACTGGACAGTTTTGCCGATCCATTCAAATCGATTAGTGACAGCATTATTGTTTGGGCGAAGACCAATACCTGGCCCTACGATATCATGGTGTGTGATAAATGGTTTTATTCCACTGTGGCCACTGCATTAAATGATCAAAAATGGGGAGAAAAATATTTGGTTGATTTTAAAAACGAGGATTGGTTTATTAAATCACACAAAAAATATGTGTTGAATGTTGGCGAATACATGGGCAATTTTGGAGGCATTGCACCAGGTGCATTTCTCGAAGGTGCCTGGAATTTATTGTATGTGAGCTCCGAAGTGGAAGATAAATTAGGCATTAAAGTCAAGGATTTAGACATGACCATTGATGATTTCATTGGATATGCTCAAAAAGTAGACCTCTACAATCAAACGGCCAGTGAAAAAATTACATTTTGTGCTACGAACTACATGTCCATGCAAACGGTGATTGATCAATTGGTTCGATCAGAACTGGGAAACGAACAGAACAGTAAAAAAGTCGATCCGATGCAAGTTGTATCGAAGGTATTTGAAAAGCTTGAAATCCTTGCTCAATATAGTCCGGTGGAACAATACCATGAATACATTAGCGACAGGGAATTGAAGCAGGATAAAGCGCTCTTTCATTTACATTCAACCTGGGTCAGTATGTTTTGGCAAAGATCAAATGCAGAAGGAGAAAAATTGATGAGGCCGTGTGAGTATCCATCCATGACCGGAAAAACTGCCCCTGGATACAGTGGGACTTACAACGCTGTTTTTGTGGTTCCTAAAAATGCTAAAAATAGGGAAGGCGCCATACGAATGATGAAGTTTATCAGTTCAATGGATGTGGCCGAACGATGGGAGAATTATTCAAAATGCCCTACCGGTTTAGTTAGCCGGATTTCTTTAAACGAATTTGGTACCGATGGATTCAGTGTTTTATCTCAACACATCTCCAAAAAATATGATAACCATCTTGAGGATGCTACATTTACGGAGAAAATGTTCCCTCCCAATCATCAAAATATTGATACATATGCCTTGGAGGTTGTTGGAGGAACAATGACTGCACGTCAGGCCATTGCTTCGATTCGTCAAGAGTTGAAGTTATAAAAACGGACACTCATTTCCGCGAGAATCCGTTCGGTCAGCCTTATCCGCATTTCCTCTGTTATTGATTTAAGATTGAAACTGGATTTTGAACATTATCATTAATTACGTCTTGCATGGCTAATTATCCTAACTCTTTTCGAGTAACAAAAAAAAACCACTTTTTTCAAGAACGGTTCTTTTAGTATTCCTTTATGGGAAATATATTGATTTCTAAATCGTCGAACCAAACTTTATCTAAACCAGCATTCTTTAAGTATATTCCTAACTTTTTACCATTGCAGTTAGCCGGAATAATAATTTTAGATTGAATCAGCTCCCAGCCTTGTTCGTTGGTTTTGATCGCTGTGAAATTTGTATGGTACATGTGATTTCCAGGTTCGGCTGAAATAACAATTCCTGCATTCTTCTCAGGTCCTTTTCGCCACACTTTAACCACGACAGAATCTTTGGCCTGAATGTTAGCATACTTACTTAGTAGTCCATATTTTTTCTTTGAATCCAATTGAATAGAAAAAGTGCCCGACAGGTGTTCAATATTGCTTTGTTGATCTGCACCTTGAAATTCAACATTTTCGTTTACAGATAAAAACATTTTGTTATTGATTGTTTTCTCACAATTACAGCGAACGGGGAATATGATCTGATCCATTGTCTCTTGTTTCTGAAGAATGCAAATGTTTGAATTTCCGGGTGGTAATAAACGGAAATATGGAATACTATCAATTTGATAAAATCCAGAGATATTGCCAAACGATATTACATAATCGTCAGAAGAAACAAACCACCAACTAATTCTGCCTTTAATTTCAGGATTACATTCTCCGGTATGATACCATGCGTTAAATTCAAAACCACCATCAATCTTGTGTCGTTCAATTTTCATGTCATCGGTTAAATGATCAAGTGCCTTCCATCGTGCTCTGTTCCATGATAAATAATCATGCATTGCTGTAATACAAAACAGGGCGAACAGCACAATCATTAATCCGGAAGCTATTTTATTTCGACCAATGAATATTGGCGTAACAGGTAAAATGAATAAAAATACTGCAGGAATACAGGGTAGTAAATATCTGTCAAAAAATATTGGGTTAAGTATTACAAAAGCGATGTAAATTATAAAAAAAACTAAAAAGGTAGCTCGTATTAATCGGGCAGGACTGCTTTTCGTTTGGAAAGTTCGCCGAATTCCCATAAATGCTTTTGAGCAAAAAAATACCATAACAATAAGCGCACTAATTAATGACAATATTTTAATGAAATACAAAAAATTGTTCGATAGTACCGGATCAATATTTTCGTGCCAGTAGGTGTCTTTTAGTAATTTGGGGCCTAATCCTAAGTTGAATAGGACATTCCCGACCGGGAATTTAGCAAGGACCTTTTCGTATAAAAAAAAGCCTAACAAAAAAAGCATCGCCAATTTAGTCTGCCATTTTGAGTTTTTTATGACTCCAGGCAGGAGAACAATGCTGATGGGTAAAGAAAATAAGCCCAAATACATGGCAATAACACTTAATCGTGTGGTATAATACCTGATTGGAGCAGCTTTCAATTGATGAATTAAGATGTTAAAGTCACTGTAATTTGTTGCTCTTCCGCTTACTTTTAACCAATAGGAATAAGTGAATAAACCCAAAATTCCAATTGTTACCGGTGTTAATGCGATGGCTATTCTTTTTGTGGTAATTTGTTTATTAAACAGATAAACTGCCGCAAAAGCAAGCCCAACAGCAATTCCGGGTTGTCGAATTAATGCACTGATTAAAACGAATAAACTACCCAACAATAAATACCTGGTTTGGTTTGTAGCGAAAAACTTGAAAAAATAATAGAATGAAAAATTAAGCGTAAAAATGAAATAGACCTCAGTCATAAAAGTAAAAGAGCTATAAAAAAACAGAGGTGAAAACATGAATAGAAAAGCACCAACCAGTGACGTAGTTTTATTCAATGTGGTGAATACTAAAATTCGATAAAAAACGAATATCGAGAATAATCCAAAAAACAGGGTGGAAAATCGTAAAACCGTAAATGAAAAACCAAAAATTGATGTAAGCATTGCTCCCCAAACAACTTGTGCAATTAAGGTCATTGCAGGCCAGTCACTTAATATTAATTTCCCCTCTTCACTTAAATGATATACGTTTTGACTATAAGCCCAATCATCATTTAATGGGAATTCTCCAATGGGATTTATGATAATGCATGCGATAATCCATACAAGTGACAGTACTAATTCCGATTTGTAGTTAGTAATGTAAAAGGAAAGGGATTTATGAGTGCTCATCGGATTGGGTATCTATTTTGATTATTATCAGGAATTTCGTTTTGCTTCTTAATTGATTTGAGAATGGATGTTTAATTTAGTTACTTTATTTATTGAAATATATAAAAATATAATATAGTTCTAGAAATTCATAACACATAATGCAGAAAGTTCAATGATTATTTTTTATTCAACTATGAATCATAGCTCTATTGGCCTAACGTCGATCTGTTAAATAGTAATATTTTAACTTTAAATCGTATCAGGATGATGAATTAAACAGGTGGTAAAGAAATTTTTTTCCTTTTTAAGGGTAACCTTTTTCCCTTTTTCGGAATTAAGAGGTGAATGACACTTCCAATTTACCTCCTGTCTTACTTAAACTACAATAAATATTACATAGATTAGCTATAAATAAACAGAAAATGCACTTAAGGTTTTGTGCTAATCGTATTTTTTTTAGATTTGTTTGATTTTACCTAAACTAAAAAAGAAACAAATGGATATTCCCCAATATTCTACTAACACAGAGTTCTTTCATTCCTTGAAAGAAACTATTTACAATAAAATCATAAAACAATGTAGCCTATGACGAAAGCCTGAGTTTTTACAGGATTGTCTTGATCATTGCCCGGCTGGAAGCAGAGCTGCTTCGAATGAAGAACAAAATTTTACATTTCAAAAATGTAAAAGGCAACACAATCCGAATTGTCAAATCGACGAAGTCAAAATCATGCTGCCTTAATGTAAAACGAACCCGAGTTAGCGCTCATATGGGTTCACCTAACACCACAAAAATATGAAAATATTTCATTTATTTTTTGTTTCGCTACTTGCAGTATTTGTTGCTGGTTGTAGCAAAGAAGAAGCTATTGATATTTCTGCAGAAAAGCAAATCTGTCGAGAATATACTGAGGTTTATTCTTACGAAGGAACTTTGTATTATTTTGATTTCACTGAATATTCTGATGAATCAATTGATTTTATTGGTGATACATTGAGTCCTGGTTTTAAAATTATCAGCGAGGTCATGCAAGGCCAAAGTTTATCAATCCTTACTTTTACTGATAGTGAAATAACATACTTGTTTGACAATCCGAATCTTAAGGAGAAATATTTGTCAACCGTCAGGCAACCTTTAAAAAGAGATTTAAAGTCCGCAACTACCTGGCATTCCTTGTATGTCAGGTGTTTCTTAAACGTGGGGTTTAACTATATGCTTTTTGATGCTGCGGATCCAGAGAATGGACTAATACCAACTCATTATAATTCTGGAAATTGGGATGGTTTTCCAAATTTAACTTACGTCAATGGTAATAATTTTGATGATAGAATGAGTTCAATTCAAATCCTCAATTATAGCGGGATGGAAGCAGAAATTGCACTTTGGGCTGATCCTTCTTTTTCCGGTTATAATTGGACAATTTATTGTAGACCGTCTTCGGTAAATCTAGTAGGAGATTCAAATCAAGATGATGGATATAAAGGCAATGACATTTCTCAACTTGTTGACTTTACGAATAGGGTTATGTATTCAACCGGAATTTTATGGTGGAAGAAAAATGTGTCTTGGGATAATCAGGTGACGTCAATACAATGGAGAACTATTGAGTGTGTCGGCGAGTGTTCCGGGTACTAGCTTATAAAGAGATTGTCTTCGATCGGGTATGATCATGCTCTATAAAGATGATCTCTTTTAATAAACTAAATATGAAATTAGTATTTTATCTGTTATTCTATTTTTGCCCGCTTTTCCTTTCGGCACAAATGATCACCTTGTCGGGGAGAGTTGAAGATGCGACAAGTGGGGAACGCTTAATTAATGCAACACTAAGTAACAAGAGTGCAGGAACTGTAACCAACGGACAAGGCTTTTTTATTCTTTCTACAGTAAAAGGCACCCATCGGTTTTTGTGCTCGTATGTTGGCTACAATCAAAACGAGATAACTATCAACATTAAACGCGATACAGTTATTGTTATTCAACTGATTCCAAATTCTTCAATTGAAGAGGTTGTTGTATCTTCGACCAATCAACATGGTCTCTATGGAAATACCGAAAGTCAATTTATTCTCACCTCTAAACAAATCAATGAAATTCCGGTGCTTCTGGGAGAAAGCGATGTAATTAAGGCTATTCAGTTTCTTCCCGGGGTGCAAGCATGCAATGAAGCTTCGGGAGCTCTTCTGGTTCGGGGTGGAGGGGCAGATGGTAATATTATCTTACTCGATGATGTTTCGGTGTTTAATGTGAGTCATTTATGGGGCCTATTTTCAGTTTTTGATCCCAATGCACTAAAGTCGGTTCAATTTTACAACGGTGGTTTTCCTGCACGTTATGGGGGACGTACATCTTCAATTCTCGATTTAAAATTAAAAGATGGAAACCGCTATGAATATCATGGGAATGTAACTGTTGGGATAAGTTCTTCAAAACTATTTTTAGAAGGTCCATTAGCAAAAAATAAAAGTTCTTTTATGTTTTCTGCTCGTCGAACTTATATCGATATACCGCTAACTGCTTATCAAAAATTAAAGCACCGTGATTATTCCAAGTATAAAAATGGATATTACTTTTACGATTTAATTGGTAAACTCACCTTTGAATTGGGTAAATACGATCGACTTTTTCTCAGTATTTACAATGGAAAAGATAACTCCTATCAGTTTGAAGAAAAGGATACTTCTTTAATCGACAATGCAAGCTTAAAGTGGGGTAACCGTACTACTGCTATGCGTTGGAACCGCCAATGGTCTGCAAAACTATTCAGCAACCTCACTGCAACACATACCTGGTATAGTTACTATACCGATCGTGAGTTTTTAAATTCCGATACAATATCGTTTAAGTCGTTTAACTATAATTACGACTCATACATTCGTGATGTGAGTTTGAAGCTGGATGGCAATTATTACCTGAGCTCAAAAATAAAGTTGGAATTCGGGTTGTTTGCCTCGCATAAAAATTATAACACGGGCACCAGCAATTATTTTATACAGAATTCAAGTGATACTGCTGATTATTCGAATACGATTTATGCTGTTCCTTTGTTTGAATCTGACGAATTGGGCACTTATCTTTCGGGGAATTTAGTAATTGCAAGGTGGATACATTCATCAATGGGAATCCGTTTGCTTAAGTATTCACAAGGCTCAAAAAATTATTATTTTGCCGAACCTCGCATTGTTGCAAAGATTGTTCCTCAATCGTTTTCTGGCGAATTTGAAATTGCATATTCTAAAATGCATCAAAACCTGCACCTCTTAAGTAATTATGGTGTTGACTTACCTGTTGACCTTTGGGTACCTGCAACGAATAATATTGCACCTGTACAATCCGAACAATACAGTACTAATTTTAATTATCCGTTCTCCGGTGGTATTCGTATTTCACTGGGAGTATATTTTAAGGGAATGAACAATCTGATTGAATATAAAAACGGGGAGGGATTTTCAGCAACTGACGTAGAATGGGAGAATAAAATAGCACAAGGCGAAGGACGGTCAAAAGGAATTGAATTTCTGGTAGAAAAACAAAATGGAAAATTTACAGGATGGGGTACCTATACTTTGGCGAATACAGAACGACGTTTTGATGGTATTAATAACGGCACTTGGTTTCCATATAGCTACGATCACAGACACGAAGTAAATATTGCAGCCAATTATCAGTTAAAAAAGGGAATTAAGCTGAATGTCGCTTGGGTATTTGCTACCGGAAGAGCAGTAACGCTTCCCGAAAGTAAATACTTCCTCGAATATACAAAAGTCACCGACTCTAAAAACGATCCATATTATGTGTATAGCGAGCGGAATGGTTACCGTATGCCGCCATATCATCGATTAGATTGTGGAGCCAGTTTCGAGAAAATAAAGGCACAGGGTAAACGTACATGGGTAGTTGGTATCTACAATTTATATAACCGGAAGAATCCTTACTTTGTTTCCATTAAAACTGATGGTAGTGGAGTTCCCCAATTTGAAACCAACAGTCTCCTGCCGCTTATTCCTTATATATCTTATAGCTATGAATTTTAAAAAGAAAGTAAGCATATTGGGTTGTCTTCTGGTTCTGTTCGGTGCATGTTCGTCCGAAATGTTGGTTGATGTAGATCGCACCAATAAAATTGTGGTGAACGGAATTTTTGCAGCCGGTGATACCATAAACCTGTGGCTTTTCAGAAACGCTTCATTATACGATACCATTCAATCGCCTACTGATTTTCGTTACGATTATGGTCTTGAGAATGCCTTGGTTCAATTATACGAAGATGCTGTATTGGTAGGCACTTTAGAGCAACGAAATTCATACTATGCTTATTATTCCCATGTGGTTGCGCGATCAGGGCACCACTACACGCTGTCTGCATCATGTAGTAATTATCCATCAATTACTGCCCGTTGTCAAGTGCCTGATGCTACAATGATTGATACGGTGAGCTATCTGGTCTCAAACGATAGTATAAATATGAAACTACAAATTACGTTCTCTGATCCTGATGTTGACGAAAACTACTATGCAATTAGGCTATATACGAAAAAAAATGGCATTAAAAAAAACAGATCCTTTTACAATATAGATCCTGTTTTTGGTGAAGAACTAAGTTATGATTTTAATTTGTTGCGCTTTAGTGCCGATCAGAAAACAGTTGCTCGTGCTGATATTAGCGATGGGGGAAATCAAGGTGGTCCCATTTCCTTTCATTGTATTTTACCTAATCGTTTTATTGATGCATTGAGTTCAAATGATATATTCCCCGGCGATACCATTGGGGTACTGCTTTATTCAATTCCTTTGTCCATTTACGAATACAATCAATCTGTCAATGCTTATGAAGGTATTCAACAATCAGGTTCAGAACCGGCATCAATATATACGAATGTGAGCAATGGAATTGGGATTTTTTCAGGGTATGCCTATTCATACTATGAATTCAACTATCAATAGAATAAAAGGTTTTCATTTCCATAATTTATTTCCTTCGAAATGCATTGAACAACACATAATTTATATGCAGCATGTAAATTGCGGGTTCCATCCCTAAAATACGCAATGTAGATGAAAAACAAACGAGCACTACCCTAGATACTTACACGGATAGAATCCATTCTGTCAATTTTTTCCATTCTCCATTCTCCCTTTTTCCATTTTTTTTGAAATTTTTTCCTTTTTCAGGGTAACCTTTTTCCCTTTTTCGGAATAAAGGGGTGAATGCCACTTACACTTTCCTGAATTACCAAATACATTAGCATTAACAAGGTCCACCTTTAATTAATAACAAGAATTAACTTTTATGGCGTGGTACTATTCGTATTTATTATTTAAATTTGAATTGTCTCAACTTTTAATGAATTATGAAAACAATGAGTATTCCCCGATATTCCCTAGTTGTAATTAAAATTAATAATTGGGGAGTGATTGATCTCCCCAATTCATTAAATGTTCCATCAAACTACTATTTATGCTTAACAAAATCGCAAGATTACTATTCTTTAGTCTCATTTTTACAAGGTGCATATCACCTGTTGATGTTGATATACCTGATTTTGATGACAAACCCGTTGTGAATTGTTTTTTTAATAACAAGGATCCCTTTGTGGTTCATATTAGCCTACCGGCTAGTCAACTTGATATAGCATTAGCAAATGTTGAAAATGCACAGGTACAAATATTAAAAAATGAAGAAGTATTGGCTTCTCTGCCATCAATTGGAGGAGGTTATTATGTGTGTCGGGCATGGTAACGTGCTGTCAAGATGAAAGTTCTTGAGTTCGCCA
>JBGUEP010000046.1:0-48658 GCA_041821245.1 Prolixibacteraceae bacterium | reverse complement strand
GGTACCCGTCAGCAAAAACTTTAGAGCCTTGACTTTCTTTGCTTACTTTCTTGCGGCAAGGCAAGAAAGTAAGGCCGTCTGCAAGACAAATGATTCATTTTAATAAAATGATTGTAGCTTTGCTAGATTGTTATTTAAGAAGACACAGTTAAATGATCCCCAACATTCTAAACTGATCCAAGATAAATCGTATTACTTATATCTGATCGAGAGCATTCCCGATGGAATACCTTACGTTGGCATGGCAACTGACCCGGAAAAAAGACTTTTTGAACACAATCAAGGTAAGTCAAAATTTACCTGTGGCCATGTACCATGGCGAATAATCTATGTTGAATTTGCAGGTAACACCATAGAAGCAAGAGCGATGGAGAAATATTATAAAAGTGCTCCAGGCAGAAGAAAAATAGCAAAATTATTTCCAAAACAATAAATAAAATCAAACTGCATCTTCTTTTCACAATGATTTTGCGTAGCTACACAATTTATCTATTTTTGCAGCATTAAAAATGGTTTCATAGTTCAACGGATAGAATAGCAGTTTCCTAAACTGTAGATCCGGGTTCGATTCCCGGTGAGACTACCAAACAGCGGTTAACAATTTGATTGTTAGCCGCTGTCTTAATTTTAGGTGGAAAGAAGGTGGATTATTTGGTCAGCACATTGGAACATAGATGCCCTATTTCTTAAACATTCGCAATAAAGCGCTAACAATGCCGGGGAAAAATACCATCGACCCAATGACAACAATTACAAGGAGAAACAACGTACCCATTAATTTCCCGACAAATCCCATATTACTGAAAGGCAACAAATTTTTTAGTGTGATTTTCTTAATAAACGGAAGTGGTGGATCCCATTCAGGTAAAAGTTCCTGAGGCGCAATAATGTCCCAGCTTCCGACAACAAATACCGGCATTAGAAATTTATAATTCACCTGATCGTGAAACTTATTTTGCTGAAACAAACCCGATCGCCAGGTTCCAAGATTATTAAAAAACAGTTTCATGTAATAGGGTTTGTTCCACATAAAATTGGTGTCCTTTTCCTTTAAATCAAGAAGCTTAGCAGCATTCTGCTCAATACTTTGTGAAAACTGATAGACATTGCTATTGAGCTTATCAAAATCGTTTTCATAATTTAAAAAAACGGGCATCCCAGCGTGAACGTTGGTCGATATGCGTTGCACCTTGGGTTCATTGCCAATCATGGCTTCGCTGCAATAAACTGCAGCAATCGCAAAATCAGCTTTCGAAGTGGTAGCATTATTTGTTTTAATGTAGATGGGCGAGTTGTCCGGAATAATTTCCAGAATAAAGGACAGATTTCCGTAACGGTTGTCGTTTAACCCAAGACTTTCCTTATGCAAATCGGCAAGTTTCACTCTTGGCAATGAACTGCCATACCAATAGCCCGGATAAGCAATCGACTCAAGTTCTTCGTCCGAAATGTTTCCGGAACAGTTTTGATCTGGTGAAATATTGATGTTAACCTGAAATTCAGTCATCCAAAGCTGCATGATAAACAATTTTGATTTTGCACCCAGCGAATCGGTCACGATTCTCTTCCGATAAATTTTATACGGCCTGGCTTCCGTTTCGCTACCAAGGTTCATGAATTGGTCAATGGAACTTTTTTCAGGCCGATAGAGCCGAACATCCTGAATGCGGATATCTACATCGGGCAAACCAAAACAAGGATGATCGGGGTCAAAATGTGCCGAAACTCCGTCCATGTGAATCAGTCGGTCATCTTCTTCAGTAAGTACCTCATTGTGAAATTTTATGGCCTTCAGGTGCACCTGTGGACCTTCAAAGTTTCCTGTAGTTCCACCAGAAGAACTTCCCTGAACCGACAGGTCATATTTTTGCTGGTTTTGATCATCATCCAAATATTCCTGCATTTCCTGATCAACCTGCTTCCGATAGGACTTAATGTATTCCTGATATTCAGGATTATTAATTTGTTCAGCCAGTTGATCTTTTTTAAAAATCAACAGCATAAAATAGCTCAGGAACAGGATAAGGAACAAGGGAAGCAGATATTTTTTCATTGTACTAAAACTTAAGTCTATAAAAGAGAACACGTTCCATTACGAATATATCATAAATGAATATACCATGCAATGAATTTGTTTAAAATACACTGAATCTCCCAAATTTGTAAAGCAAGAACTTTTTGCATCACTTTATTGGCTGATCTCATCCTCCTTAATCTGCAAATACGACACAAATTATCTTAAAAAATTGGTTCAATGTTAATTCTTCACCTTGAAACCACTATTTTAGCGCCATTTTAATTCAGATGATTAAATTTGAAACAAATGTAATCTATACTAAATCAACCTAATACTTAACTTAATCAATTTAGCAGATCTATCATGAACAGGAAAATTAGCATAACATGGCTGTTTCTGGTATTGGCAACACTATCATTTGCACAAAAAACAAAGGTGGCCAATGCCCTCACTTTTCAGCAGGAAGGCGATTTAAAAACAGCTTATGAAACCATTCAGGAAGCTTTAAATCCCGAAAATCCCAAAGCGGTTAAAAAAACTTTATACTGGGCCGGAACCTGGGAAGTAAAAGCATCAATTCTTTACGACATACACAAAGCAGGAATTCGCAACATTGTTTTTGAACCTCTTCTGGAATCGTATAAAGCCTACAATAGAGCCATCGAGCTGGATACGAAAAACCGAATGCTGGCAGGCATTAAAGAAGACTTACATAAAATGCAACCTGACTTAACCGATATGGCTGTTAAAGCCTTTAAACTTGGTCGGTTTGATGTTGCATTGGAAGCTTATCAAAAATACTTCGAAATCGCAGATTTACCCCTGTTGAAGGATGAAGAGCCCATGAAAATTGATACGGCAATTTATTACAATGCCGGTTTGGCTGCATTTTCATCGAAAAGTTGGCCCAACGCCATTCAGTTTTTTTCGAAAACTGCGCACAATAATAAATATGGAGAAGACAGTTACTTTTACTTGTATGGTGTATATCAAGCCATGTCCGATACCCTAAAACAATACGAAACCTTAAAGGAAGCTTTTAATAAATATCCTGAAAGTGAAAATATCAATATCGAATTGGTGAAATTTTGTATTGCCACCGAACGTCCCGATGAAGCTATTGACTACATCGATTTTGCCATTAAACGCTCGCCTGACAATGCTACATTTTATACCTTGAAAGGTCGTGCCCTGGAAGATGCAGGAAACGACAATGACGCCATCGAAGCTTATTTAAAAGCGATAGAACTGGATGCAAATTTATTTGTACCAACTTACAACCTTGCCGTCATCTACTATAACAGAGGCGTTTACTTTATCAACAAAGCCATTAAACTTCCGCAGGACAAGAATGATGAATACGACCAACAAGTAGCCATTGGTACGCTTGAATTGGTTAAAGGTCTTCCTCTTTTTGAAAAAGCAAAAGAAATTCAACCGAATGACGAAAAAGTGAATGAGTCATTAAAATTTATTTATTCGCACATGGAGAAGACCAATAATATAAATTAATGGTTGACTAACATTGCATTAAAAGGGCATAAACTCACTAAGGTTTATGCCTTTTATTTTTAAGATTGAACCAAGTTCTTGCTTGCTTCCAACCAAATAATAAAAACTTAAATCATTTTTCTGAACTTCATGTTGATTTTTCTTAAATTTAATTCTTATTCAACCTGGCTATGAAAATTATAAAATGGGTGCTCTTCATCGTTTTTGTTCCTGTTGTATTGTTTGGACTCTACATCGTTTTTTTAAGTTTTACCAATTATTCACCCGATGAACAAGTGGTGCAATATGAAAATAAGTTGGCGCCAAAACTCAACGACACCCTAACTTTTTCGCTGCTTACCTGGAACATTGGATACGCAGGACTAGACCAATCAATGGATTTTTTTTACGATGGAGGCGCTTTGGTTCGACCAAGCAAAGCGAACAGCCTTCGGAACCTTGAAGGTATTTTGCAAACCATGAAAAAATATCATAACGCCGACTTTTTATTGTTACAGGAAGTGGATGTTCGTGCCAAAAGAAGTTATCGGATCAATCAGTATGAAACAATCAGCCACCATTTTCCTGATTATTCCAAATCGATGGGGTTAAATTATAATGTCAGGTTTGTGCCCATGCCGCCAACAGAACCTCTGGGAAAGGTAATGTCGGGGCTATCTATTTTCAGCAAAACCGAACCGGTAAAAAGCACTCGTTATAGTTTCCCCGGTAATTACAGTTGGCCCATGAGTATGGTAATGCTCGACAGGTGTTTTCTTGTGAACGAATATCCCCTAGACAATGGGAAAAAATTAATGGTAATCAATACACACAATTCAGCTTACGACAACGGATCATTAAGAAAACAACAAATGGATTTTATGAAATCGATTCTTATTGATTTGTACAATCAAAAAAACTATGTAATTGCAGGAGGGGATTGGAATCAATGTCCTTTCGAATTTATTCCTAAATTTGAAAATGACATCTTCGATACCATTGATCTCATCTACCTCGATGCCAATTATCCACAAAAAGATTGGACCTGGGCCTATGATTCCACTATACCCACCAACCGTAGAGTTCGTACTCCATATTCCAAAGGAAAAACACCATGCACTGTCATCGACTATTTCTTATGTTCGCCTAATATTCGGGTGGAAAAAGTCAACGGACGGATGTTGAACTTCGAATATTCTGATCACCAGCCAGTGGAAATCACTATAAAGCTACTGTAGTGTAGATGATATCAAAAAACAGTTATAAATTTGTATCCTTATTCAAAAAACATCGACATTAAATAAATACCAATGAAAAGAATCTTCAGTACAGCCATAATCGTATTGCTCATGAATTTGGGAAGTATCCTGCAACTTCAGGCACAAAACATAATAGCTGCCAACGAACACCCTGTTTTGGTTTCGAGTGACTACAGCTTTACGGAAGGTCCGGCTACCGATGCCAATGGAAATGTTTATTTTACCGACCAACCGAATAATCGAATCATTAAATGGGCTGTTGATGGAACAGCATCTGTTTTTATGGAACCTTGTGGACGCTCAAACGGTTTATACTTCGATCGTGACGGCAAATTACTGGCTTGTGCCGATGAGCAAAACCAGCTTTGGTCCATCGATGTGACCACCAAAGAACATACCGTGATTTTGACTGATTTTGAAGGGAAACTACTGAACGCTCCAAATGATTTATGGATAGCTCCTCAAGGTGGAATTTATTTTACCGACCCGTTTTACAAACGCCCCTACTGGGACGATTCCACCAGAACAGCCATCAAGGAAAATGTATATTACATTTCTCCTGACAGAAAATCAATTAAAGTGGTAGAGCAGGACGTGGTAAAACCAAACGGCATAATTGGAACTCCGGATGGTAAATTATTGTATGTGGCTGATATTGGCGATTCAAAAACTTATTCGTATAAAATTAAAAAGGACGGCTCGTTATCAAAAAGAAAACTATTTTGCGAAATGGGTTCTGATGGAATGACCCTGGACAACCAAGGAAATGTATATTTAACGGGAAAAGGCGTTACGGTTTTTAATTCTAAAGGTGAGAAAATCGAACACATCCCAATAGAACAAGGCTGGACTGCGAATGTAACCTTTGGAGGCAAAAACAATGATGTGCTTTTTATTACAGCGATGAATTCGGTTTACACCGTGAAAATGAATGTTAAAGGTGCAAACTAGCCATTGGATGAAAGATGACAAACCAAATTAAAGCACCATAAATTTCCCTTTATATAACACTTTATTATCGATTGAAACACTGAAGAAATGGATACCTCTTTGCAGTTCATTACGGTCAATTCGGATACTTGGAGATTGAATGGCTTTCTTTATTAAAATAAGTTGACCACATGAATTATAAATCTCTAAATTAAGTGGCATTTCATTCGTCTTTCCAAATGTAAAAACGCCAAATCGTGAAACCGGATTTGGGTAAACCAAGGCAGTGATTGCGTCATCCTCAATATAGGTTTGAACGGGACTATTCTTTTCAATAACATTTTTTAGCTGATAATATATACTCCGGGTAATCCCCTGGTGTACTAAATTGTTTGAAAAATTCAAAACGCCAATGGAATAATAGCCACCATTTGACTCAAAAAACAATGAACTACCACTTTGACCGGGTATGCCAGATACATTCTTAACCTCAAGCATTCCTTGCTTAGAATAAGCAGAAAAATCAACTCTCCCAAAATTATAATAGAGTGTATCGCCGTTATATACTTCACTGGAATCAAATGGATTTACCGTACGTGGATAACTCAATTTATGAAATATTTTATTCCGAAGCCGAAGTGTATCTACAATGTAGGTTATTCCAACCCACCCAAGTTGACGTCCAATTGGATTATTCAGTTCGAGCAACGCAATATCCTCGAAATAGACTTCATCGTAATAATTTTTGAAGATGTAATATTTTTTTACGTAAGAGTTGGGAAGTTCAGCCTGATTTTTCCCATTGTTATATGCTGGCGATACAAAAAGACTATCTCCCGCCCATGTTTTCACGCTGATCAAATTATTGAATTCATCCTTTATGAATCTATCCCAAAAGACACAATGAGCTGCTGTTAATACCATATTATCACTGACCATGATCCCGGAACAAGAGCCTTTAAGCGAATCATTTTGGTACCGAAACATTCTAATAGCAGTTCTTATCGGATAACTTGTTACGTCAAAAAAATGATCTGCAGGTGTAAGTCTTGTAAACAGGGAATGATCATACAAATTCTCCCCTGGCAAGTCATCCGGTAGTTGAATAGCATTTTCAAATGCACCCTGAAAAGCTGAAGTAGAATCTAATCCAAACAAATGATCATCATCAACCGGTGGTAGAATAGTAATCGTCCTTGTGCGCACATTGTACGATATTAAGGTATCATTTTGTCCAATTGCACCTGAAGAATACAAAATAATTGTGGTGGCAATCCCAAAAAACTGAAACACATTTTTCATAACATAGGTAGAAAACTTTAAATGAAAAACGTTTGAAGTAGGGTATTATTATGTTTTTATACCAAAGTACCAATTGGTTTCATAAAAAATAATTTGATATCAAAGGCCTCGTTTTCTATTCTATGATTACAATTTTTTCTCACTTAAAATGGTCCCTGTTTCGTTCAATACAAAAACAAAACGTTTCAAATGGGAATCCCTCAGAATAACCTCATAAGTAATTCCATTGCCCTGGTTATTCAAAACCGCATTCATGATCTCTCCTTTTTCAGTCAGATTTTCCTTAATCTGGAGCGGCAATAAGTCTTCAGTAATGGACATTTTATATCCTAGCAACTCTCCGCTTTGTTCAAAAAGAGCAATGTATTCCAATTGATCTTTATAGAAAATGGCTTCAAAATTATTTCCGCTTTTATTCCATTCAACATTAATGATATCAGGAAATTTATCCGATAATTTTTGCTGTACATCTGCAGGAGGAGTATAGGTCGTTTGACTAAAAATCATTTTTAAAAAATTCTTCATGAAAATTCTATTTTATTTGAGACGATAAAAGATGATTTAGTAACGTATTCATCCCTCAGAAAATTTCGTCGTATACAAATATACTACCCGGGCCCGGGCTCTTTTTAATCGCATTTTTGTTGCATCCTCGCTAATACGAAGCGAAGAGGCAATTTCCTTCATGGAGAGGTTATCCTGATATTTCATTAAAATTAATGCCTTTTCCTCGGCGTGAATCATTTCCAGAACCAACAAAAAACGATCAAAACTAATTTCGTTCATCATTTCCGGAGTCTCATCAATAATTTCCGGAATTTCATTATTCTTATTCCACTCCGGGTAATGTAACTTCTTTTTTTTCCGAAGATAATCGATACAATGATTATAGGTTATGGAATAAAGCCATGAAGAGAATGAAGAAAGATTTTTAAATCCACCTAATTTTTCAAATACTTTTGAAAATACATCTTCGGCCAATTCTTCTGCCAGCTGTTGGTTTTTCACCAGACTATAACACTTATCTAGCACCTTGCGATGATAACGCTTATAAATGATTTCGAAGTAGATAGACTTAGGGTCCGCCTGAAATTTGGACACTAGTTCATCATCGTTGAGCTGCTTCAGTTCATCCATCTTCATACGCAATTCATATCTATTTCTTTTGCTGTTTTCAGTGGCATTTAAACAAAAATAGCAGATAATTTTTAATTGCCCTGTTACTTTGAAAAGATACTGCGTCTTAATTACAAAATTTGATAATTTAAAATTGAATATTAATAAACTTTTAATTGTATTAACGATGAATAAGAAGTCTGTAATTGGTTTGTTTGTAATGGTAATTGCCATGTTTATGTTTTCTAGCTGCGCTAAATTACCTCAAGTTGAAATCGACAATGCGAATGCTGCGATTGCACAAGCTGAAGCTGGTAGTGCTGCAATTTATGCTCCTGCTGCCTTAAATGCTGTTAAAGACACATTAAATGCTGCAATGGAACAAATTGAAGTGCAAAAATCAAAATTGTTCAAAAGCTATAAAGCTCCAAAGGCAAAATTAGCTAGTGTAGTTACTCTTTCTGCTGATGTAACAACTCAGGCAGTTGCGAAAATCGCTGAACTAAAAGCTCAAATTCAAGCTACTCTTGATGCAACAGTTGCCTTGAACACCGAGAACAAAGATTTAGTGACTAAAGCTCCAAAAGGTAAAGGAGGCACCACCGTTCTTATGGCTATCAAAGGCGAAATTGCCAACATTGATGCAGCTGTTGAAGCGAATTCAAGCTATGAGAATTCCGAAAACCTGAATGTAAATTTAGTAACTGTTAAGGCCTTGAAAGAACAAGCCACCGGCATTAACACTGAATTAAAAACTGTAATTGAAAAATACAATTCAAGAAAATAATATCGAATTTTTCGATAGTACTACCTGAATGTAAAATATTAACCCCCGGGGGCCTCCTCCGGGGATTTTTTAATCTATTTAATGCGTAAACAAACTTCTCGGATTTTAGTCCTGGCTTCTTTTTTGCTTGTTTTATTATTGATTGGCGCTTTCATTATCTACCAAATTGCCGAAAACAAGCCTCCTGCTGAAGAAATTAAACGTGCTCGCGAAAACATTACGCTAGCAAAAGTCAACAATGCCAGCAAGTATGCCAAGGATTTAGTTGATAGGTCTGTAGTGTTGTATGACTCGGCCATGTTTTGCTGGGAACAAGAAAATCAGAAGTTTTTCCTGTTCCGAAAATACAATCACATTGAATATTTGGCCAATGAATCGATCAAACTTTCAATGGCAGCAAGCCAGAAAGCCACATCGAATGCCAACCATCTTAAAAGTGAATTGAAAAAAGAGTTGAATGAACTGAATAAGCGGATTACCAATTATAAGTCAAAATTCGATATTATTCCACAAGAGAAACTCTGGAAACAGTTTAACAAAGGAAAGTTAAGGTACGAAGAGGCTCGGGCAGCATATGATAATGAACAATTATTAGAATCGAAGAAAAAACTGAGTGAGGCTAAAGCGATGATTGATCACAGTCATTCTGAAGCCGCAAAAAGTTTATCCGAATATTTTAAAAATTATCCTGAATGGAAACGTATTGCTAATGCTGCTGTTCAAACATCGCGAACCAATAATAACTATGCCATTGTTGTGGATAAATTTTCGCGCGAATGTCTCCTTTATTACAAGGGTAACGTGATCGATAAATATCAGGTAGAACTGGGAAAAAACTGGATGGGTGGAAAAAATCATTCCGGCGATATGTCTACACCTGAAGGAAGTTATAAGGTGACCGATCGTAAGGAGCGAGGTCGCACAAAATATTATAAAGCACTATTGATCAATTATCCAAATGAGGAAGATAAAAGGAATTACAAGGATAAAATGAAAAATGGACAAATTGCCAGAAACAAGTCCATTGGTGGCTTGATAGAAATACATGGTTCGGGTGGACAAGGAGCCGACTGGACAGATGGATGCATTGCGCTCTCCAATAAAGAAATGGATCGCTTATACGCTAAAGCTTCAGTAGGAACTCCCATCATTATTGTTGGATCCTTAACACCATTAGATTCATTATTTAAATAAAAGTAAATTGAAAAAATTAGGTCTTGAAATAAATAAAATAGTTAAGTTGATTACTTCTGCTTCTACCCGTCTGTGGAATTCTTCGAAGAATAAGATGACGAAGCATAATAGTACTCATCACTTAAAGTTTGGTGCAATTGTTATTTTTCTGGTACTTTTTGCCTGGATGGGACCCAAATCAATTCAACCCCTCTTGATCAGTGCCAACCAAACACATTTTTGGCATTTTAAAACCGATAGTATTTTGCTAAGCAAAGAATCGGAAGAAATGAACAAGCAAATAGCTTTACTGGATAATAAACTAACCGCATTTGTTCCAAAAACGCCTTATTTGATTATCAACAGTACAGAAAATAAATTCACGCTTTATAAGAAAAACGTCATATTAAGAGAAGGAAGATGTTCTACCGGGAGTTATCTGCAATTGGAACGTGGCGAAAATCAAAAATGGTTATTTAAAACACCAAAAGGTGAATTTAAGATACTGAACAAAAGAACCGATCCTGTTTGGAAAAAACCTGACTGGGCTTTTATTGAGGAAGGCTTACCTGTTCCCTCATACAATCATTCGTCGCGATACGAATATGGGGTATTGGGCGACTATGCGCTTAGTTTGGGTGATGGATATATGATTCATGGTACCATTTGGCAACGCTATCTGGGATTGCCCGTAACACATGGCTGTGTTCGTTTAAACGATGCCGACTTGGAAGTAGTTTACAAAGCACTTCCCATTGGTTCAAAAGTTTATATTTTTTAAATTGCCTTGATGATGAAAATAGAAGAAATATTAAACAGTAAAAAAGGAAAATTAATCCTTTCAGGCATTTCGATACTCATACTTTTTTATGTTATTGTGATTTCAGTTGCACCCATTCGAAAATTAAACGAATTAAAAAGACAGGTGTATGCCGATACTGTTTTTTATGCACAGAACAGTGCATTGCTTCACTATCAACAACTTTTTGAACTGAATAAAACAAAAGCACTAAAAGAAGCCGAATTAATTATAGCGCAAAAAGATACCTTTGCTCTGGTGGTGAATCTTAACGACAGTACCGTGTCATTAATGTTGAAAGGGGTAAAGATTCATAGCGCAAAAATTTATCAATACAAAAAGGACCGCTTTTTTAATGGCATTAACCCCTTGGTCTATGCCAAACTATTTTCGAAACCCATGCGCACTCAATCGGAGTTTTCTTCCATTGTGAAAGAACCTATCATTATAAAAAAAGCTCCCAAAGATACCATTGAAGCCATTACCAACGCCTATATGCCCGATACTCTAATTCAAAATCCAGCCTATTTGAATTTGGAAATTGAACATGGCTTTAAGCTCTACTTAATTCAAAATGAATTCAATACTCCTGAAGAAAAAGCCATTGAACGACAGATGCAACAAGATATTCGAAAAAGAAAAATTGCTGATGTTTTCGGAAATTTTATACATTGGAAACATGGTTCATACACCCCAAATTTGGTTCTCTACATTCGTGCCGACGAATTGCGTTCGGCGTATCGGGCTATTCCGGCTGATGTGCTTGTTGTATTAACATACTAACCTGAGTTCGATTTAAATTTTCGAATTCAGGTTACTAAATTATTGCAGCATTTTTAAGGCATATTTTCCACGAATTCCTACGGCCCCTCCACAAATAATAAGTACTGAAAGTATTTGTGGGTGTTGTTCCGTCATTTTCAATTCCACATCAATATCGGAGGCTTGCTTTACCCTATTGCCAATAGCAGTAGCAAAGGCATCGGCTAAAAGGGTGCTTTTACAAACGACCATCACAGCATCGGCTTTTCCAAAACTCACCGAAGGTCCAACTGTTCCTGCCGAGGTACATATGCCTAATGGGGTTTCCTCTGCTGGTATTTCAATACCAACCTTTCCCGATAGAGCAGAGCGCCCTGCATAAACGGCCAAAATAAGATCTTGGTTAAGTTTCGCATAAATATCGCCACCATTTTCGATCAACAATTCATTTACGATAAACTTTTGCTGAATGGTATTTCCTAAATATTCAGAAAAAGCACCGGCCACAGACGCCATTGGACCTGTTCCTGCGAACTTCCCTGCCTGCGCCATATCAATTGCCATGTCGGGTGCAAATTCCTGCACATCAAACGGTGAAAATGAAGTGGCAAATTCAGAATGATTTAAAATATATCCTTCGAGTTCCGTTCTTAATTCAGTTAATTTTGCCTGTGCAAAATCTTTCATTCCAGGATCGTAACTATCTTTATCCACTCCAATCCACAAATCAGAATCCTTGTAAGTCACAACAAAAGAAATGAAACGCCCCTCACCCATTCCATTCCTGTACCAACGTGGTTCTATAGCTGTCATATTTTTTAGAGAAAAGTCATTTAAGCCAATAAATCCTTCGATAATGTATTAAATAATGACTTATTGACCAATGACTATTTAGTTTCCATTGTGGAAATCGATATCGAACAAATTCATGGGACAAGCTTTAAGGCATAACTCACAGACAATACATTCGTCTTTATTAAACTGCAGTTCCCATGTTACAGGATTCATGGTCAATGCACCTGCAAAACAAACAGCAGTACAATTTCCACAGTTAATGCATTTATCAATGTCTAGCTTTATTTTTTTATCCAATGGGGAGCATTCAACCTGATGCTGCTCCAGATAGCGTATTCCTGCTTTAATGTTACTATTGGTTCCTTCCAGTTCGAGCAGCAAATTACCTCGTTTCCCCGGAATCACTTCCGCTTTCAGAATATTGATACTTATATCATATTCCTTCACCAATACATAACTTAAGGGTTTATCTCCACTTTGTGGCGGAAACTTCAGTACATATCTACGTTTAACGGTTTTCATTTTTCGCCTCCTTCTTCTTTTAATTCAAGATCAACCAATCCCTTCAATGACGTATTCGATGGAAATAACTGAACCGGTTCCTGAATGAAAAATTCACCATTCTGAATCTGCTTCTTCAAAATTGCAGCAATTTTCCGAGCCTTATTTAAACTGGCGACCGGTGCAGTTTTTACTTTTTGTCCATTCACTTCAATCTCCCCCGAACGCAATTGTTCATAGCTTACTTGTCCCAATTTTGGCATTCCGGGACTACCATAATCCAGCACTGAAGTTTGTATTTGACTGTTGTTGATAGATACTCTTTTAGCCATCTCAACATTCAAAACCGGAATAGGAATACCAATACCGACGAACAAACTCACACCATATTGTTCATAATAAGCTGCCCGAATAAACTCGCTACTCATTTCTTTCAGATTGCCCACTACTGCAATGGTGGCTGCATTGGTCACCGGAACTCCGTTTTCATCTTTTGGCCGGGTAGTGTGAAATTGCGTTCCGGGCCAAACCACATAACCGGTTGTTCCTCCAATAAATATTCTGGTCCCAATTCCAATGGTTTTAAGTTCAGGATCATTTAATAAAGGACTCAGCTCGCCTGCAGTTGAATAATTGGCATTACGTAAACCGGGCAGCAATGTTCCCATATAGGTGAATTTGGTTTTCGAAGTACTATTGACTGCCACATTATAATTTTGATAAGCATTACGTGGATTAAAAAGAAACATTTCGTTGACCGATTCTTTGTTAATCGTAGTTTTAATGTGAGTTCTTGGATAACAATCAGTTCCCTTACCCCAGGCTTCCAGCACAATACTTTTCCCGTCGATTAAATCCTGAATGACATGCGCTCCGCCGTACTTTTCATTGTTTTTACCAACAGCGGCGGCACCGATATAGGTATCAACGGCAGCCAATCCTTCATATGCCGGCACACCGTTCAACCTTATTTTCTCCATCCGAATGGGAGGATTCGCGTGACCAAAGTTGATGAAAGCCCCGCTGGAACACATGGCACCAAAAGTAGCTGTTGTTACAACATCAACCTTTGCGACAATTTCTTCAGGTGAAAGTGTTTTAGCCAACTCTGCCACTTCTTCGGCTGTTAATACTACAGCCTCACCTTTTCTGATTTTTTCGTTGATTTCCTGATATGTCTTCGTAATCGCCATAACGATCTCTTTTAATTCATATTATTTAAGTGAAATTTGATAATGTATTCTTGCTGAATACATTTATCGGGCTAAAAGAACTACACGCAAAAGCGCATACATCCATTCGAGAAATGCATGTTACTAATTAAAAAAAGTAGAAGTAAAGTGTTTAATTTTTTCATATTCTTCCAATTATTATTCCGTTCTACGGTCGGGTTTTGGCACCTTTTCCTTTGGAGAGGTTGCCAGTGGATCCGGGAGCCCGTTCTCTACCCACTTCTTAATAACTAAAAACAATGCAGCGTTTTTACATTGGCTGTAAATGTAAAAGCAATTTCCATTTTTTCAAACTAGAATGAATATAAACTGCCACCAGTGAATGAAATTCACATTTAATTTTCTTCAGACTGATTTTGGATTGCTTCATTTACCAATAAATTACCCGACAAAACAAGCCGCTTCAGGGTACTAATTTCCCTTAATTCCGACGGAATGGTACCCGTCAATTTATTGTTTGATAAATTTAGTGTCGACAATTTATCCAGATAAATAATATCATGAGGAATAGAACCGGTAAAATGATTATGACTCAAATCGAGATAATGGATGTTTTTTAGTTGATTGATTTGCGATGGAAGTTCTCCGCTCAATTGATTTTCAGCCACTGATATCCATTGTAATGATTCCATATTGATCAACGATTCAGGTAACTTTCCTGATAGTTGATTACCCGATACTGAAAACCATTTGAGGCTTTTCATGTTTTGTAGTGATCCAGGTAGTTCACCTGTCAACTCATTTTTTGATAGTGAAAGGCCTTCAAGTTGACTAAGATTAGTTATGGCTTGTGGAATACTACCATTCAATTTATTTTGAGTAAGTATCAGTTCCTTTAAATTCCCCATTTCTCCAATCTCCGCAGGAATCTCACCACTTAAATTATTCTTCCACAAATTAATGCGTCTTAAATTTTGAAGTTTTGCGAATGCACCTGGAATGGGTCCTTCCAAAGAATTATCAAACAGATACAGTACTTCAAGTTGAGTTAGATTGGCAATTACATCCGGCAGAGTTCCTGATAAGCCATTACTAACTAAAATAAGTTCACGCACATGTCCGTCACTTACTGAAACACCAAACCATGAAGAAGGAGTATCTGATTTCAACCAATTCCGACTATTTTTCCAGTTTTTTCCGTTGGTTGCGTCGTAAATTGCAAGAAGAGCCCCTACCTCACTTTGAGGTATTTCAGTTATTGCTTCTGGATTGAAATCCAAAATCATCGTCTGACCATTCGCACTGAACAGGCTGAACGAAAATATTAAAATAACAACAAAACGAAACATTAAAATAGCTTAATCAATGAGTTCCAAATTTAATGAAACTTGTGATATGTAGCTCAATAAAGACAAAAATTGTTTTAAGACCTAATTTCTAATGGCGAGTTGATTGTTTGAGTACAAAAATCCTTTCAGATTTTTCATTTCATGTAAGTTATCCGGTAAAATTCCTGTTAGGGAATTATTGGTTACATCAATGAATCTCAAATTTTCTAAAAATACTATTTCAGATGGAATATTTCCTGTAAATTGATTATTACTGAGATCGATACGGGTAAGATCTTTCAAATAACATATTGATGCCGGGATTTCACCGGAAAAATTATTATTGGACAAATTCAACCATTGTAAGTTTTCCATTTCCTGAAAAGCACACGGTAAATTTCCACCCAGATAATTATTTGATACCGTAAAAAGAACCATTTGTTTCATTTGACACACTGAATCGGGCAATAGTCCTGTAAGCCTGTTGTAACTCAACGATATACCTTTCAAGCTATGAAGTTTAATAATGGAATTTGGTATTTCCCCTTCGATATTATTGTAACATAAAATCAGTTCTTCCAAGGTGCTTAATCGACCAATTTCTTGTGGAATTGTTCCGGTTAATTGATTGTATCCAAAGTTAATCAATTTCAATTCAGGTAAATTACAGATATTTTCAGGTATTGATCCGGTTATCTTATTGTTGTACAAGAACAACTCTTCCAAATAAGGTAAAGCAGAAAAATTAACGTCTATTTCACCACTCAGTTTATTTGATCCCAAATTAATGGATTGAACATGCCCGTTAATAACGGTAATTCCATACCAGCTGGATGGTGTATTGGTTTCCAACCAATTTCTATTTTGTAACCAATCACTTCCATTGGTTTGGTAATATAATTCAACTAAAACTTCAACTTCTGATAAGGGTATTTCCGAAACATTTCTAAAACTAAACGATTGGCTACAATTGCCATTGAAAGATATCATGAGAAAAATTGGAAGTAATATGGGAAGTAGGTTTTTCATTTCGCAATAGTTTATTGCAAACATAAGCTATTACTTCACTGGAACTGAACAAAATAAAATCTTAAGCACACACATTTTGATAAATGACACTTTTAAGGTGACTAAAATCAAATTAGGGGATTTAAGCAGTGCGATAGCTTTGATTTAGAGTACAACATAACTTCAAAACAACAAGTGTATGGCATTGGCTTCGGTTAGCTCATAAAGAATTGCTAAATTTGGGTCTTGAATTTTATACGCAAATGGAACAGCACTTATACATTTACAATACCCTAAGTAAAACGAAAGAAGTTTTTACACCTATAACTCCCGGATTTGTAGGCTTATATGTTTGCGGACCAACAGTATATGGCCATGCACACTTAGGACATTCGCGACCAGCCATAACATTTGACCTGGTGCATCGGTACTTAAAACATCTGGGCTATAAAGTGCGTTACGTGCGAAACATCACCGATGTGGGCCATTTAGTTGCCGATGCCGACGAAGGGGAAGACAAAATTGCAAAAAAAGCAAAAATTGATCAGTTGGAACCAATGGAAATTGCACAAACATTTACCAACAGTTATCGAAATGACATGGCAAAGTTGAATGTACTTCCACCCAGTATTGAACCCACTGCCACAGGACATATCATTGAACAGATTGAAGTGGTAAGGAAAGTACTGAAGAATGGTTATGGCTACGAAAGCAATGGTTCTATCTATTTTGATGTAGAAAAATATGCTCAAGATTATAATTACGGTAAACTGTCAGGACGAAAACTCGACGATCTTTTAACCAATACAAGAGAGCTCGAAGGTCAGGATGAAAAACATTCGAGTGCCGATTTTGCCATATGGAAAAAGGCACAACCCGAGCATATTATGCGTTGGCCTTCGCCATGGAGCGATGGTTTTCCCGGTTGGCATACCGAATGTATTGCCATGAGTACGAAATACCTGGGCGATCGATTCGATATTCATGGTGGTGGAATGGACCTGATGTTTCCGCATCACGAAGCAGAAGTGGCACAAAGTTGCGCTACCCTTGGCCATGAAAGTGTCAACTATTGGATGCACAACAACATGATTACCATTAATGGCCAAAAAATGGGAAAATCATTGGGCAATTTCATTTTATTGGATGAATTTTTTAGTGGGAAGCACAAATTGCTGGAGCAAGCTTACAGTCCAATGGTCATTCGTTTTTTCATGTTACAGGCAAATTACCGCAGTACGCTCGATTTTTCGAACGAAGCACTTCAGGCAGCAGAAAAAGGACTGGAACGACTACTCAAAGCGGTTGAATTGCTAGCCAACCTGAACGTTTCCAGTGAATCATCGGTGGATATTGCAGCCTTGAAGGCCAAATGCTATGAAGCTATGAACGATGACTTTAACAGCCCCATGGCCATTGCCAATCTATTTGATGGCGTTCGGATGATCAACTCCATCAATGACGGCAAAGCGCACATTTCTGCCACAGATTTAACAGCACTGACCAAACTGTTCAACGACTTTGTTTTCGACATTCTTGGTCTACAAAAAGAAGCAATAGCTGTTGAAGAGAACACCGAAGTGTTGAATGAAGTGGTTGATCTTTTACTCAACCTGCGCATTGAAGCCAAGGCCAACAAAGACTGGGCTACTTCCGATAAAATCAGGAAAGAATTAACCGCTATGGGCTTTGAAATTAAAGACACAAAGGATGGTTTTGAGTGGGAGTTGAAAAAATAAAACCGCCTTCAGTTAAGAAAAGCGGTTCAAATATCGTTAAACCCTGAAAGTTTCAGAAACCTTCAGGGTTTAATTTTTACTAATTAGTCGGCCAGTTTCGCCATCAAATACTCGCGATTTAAGCGGGCAATGTGTGAAATACTGATCGATTTTGGGCATTCCAATTCGCAGGCACCTGTGTTGGTACAACCTCCAAAACCCAGCTGATCCATCGCAGCCACCATATTCTTGGCACGTCGTTTAGCTTCCACTTTTCCCTGAGGAAGTTTGGCCAATTGTGAAACCTTGGCAGCCACAAACAACATGGCCGAAGAGTTTTTACAAGTTGCCACACAAGCGCCACAACCAATACACGAAGCAGCATCCATAGCCTCTTCTGCATCATCGTAACCAATTGGTATGGCATTACCGTCGGGCACACCACCGGTATTTACCGATACAAATCCGCCTGCTTGCTGTATTTTTTCAAAAGCAGTACGGTCCACAATTAAATCCTTGATGACCGGAAATGCTCCTGCCCTCCAGGGTTCAATGGTTATGGTATCACCTTCGTTAAACATGCGCATGTGCAGCTGACAAGTGGTAATCTCCCTATCCGGGCCATGTGCACGTCCGTTAATGTACAAACTGCACATACCGCAAATACCTTCTCTACAGTCGTGATCAAAAGCAATTGGATCTTTGTCTTCATTGATCAACTTTTCGTTTAAAATGTCGAGCATTTCAAGAAAAGAACTGCCTTGTGAGATATTATCGATCTCGTAAATTTCGAAAGCACCCTTTGCCTGTGCATTGTTCTGCCTCCAAACTTTTATATTTAATTTTTTTAATGTAATGTCTGCCATTTTTTCTAGATTTTAGATGTTTAGTAGTGAGTAGTGAGATACTAGCTTCTAGCTTTGAGAAGCGATTGTTTAAAACTATAAATCATCTTCTGAATCTCTTGAACTTGAGAATCCAAATTAAGAAATTCCTTGTCAGAAATAAATTCTAAATCGCTACTTAAAATCAATAATGTTTCCAATTCAAAGGCACTTCCATTCGCAATATCCAAGAATCGATTCAAGTCAGGATTACTATTCCGACCACATCCTTCTGCAATATTGGCTGGAACTGAAACTGCACTCCTTCTAATTTGAGAGGTAATTCCATAAATTTCCTCTTTAGGAAAATTCTTAGTTACGACATAAATATCTTTAACTAAACGTCTTCCTTTTTGCCAAACTATTAATTCTTTGAATTGATGCATTTTATTGAATTTATTATTTCAAATCATAAATCGACATTATTCTCAGTACTCATTTCTCAAAATCTCAATACTTTTTATTTATAGCTCCGTTGAGTCAATTTAACATTTTCAAAGACTAATTCTTCTTTATTTAAGATCGGATCTTTCTTTTCACCTTGATATTCCCAACAAGAAACATAAGTAAAATTCTTGTCATCGCGTTTAGCTTCACCTTCATCGGTTGCAGATTCTTCGCGGAAATGACCTCCACAAGACTCATTACGATCCAAAGCATCCTGAGCCATCAATATGCCCATTTCAATGGCATCGGCAACACGACCAGCTTTTTCCAGTTCAGGGTTCAGGTTATTCAGTTCTCCGGGAATTTTGACATCTTTCCAAAATTCTTCTTTTAAAACTTTCATTCCATCAATGGCTTTTTGCAAACCTTCAGCATTACGGCTCATTCCCACATAATCCCACATGTAGTGGCCCAATTGTTTATGGAAATGATCAACCGATTTGCTTCCTTTAATGTTGAACAGCTTATCCAAACGGCCCACAACACCTTTTTCGGCTTCGGCGAATTCAGGTGCAGAAGTATCGATTTTGGGAACCATAATTTCATCCGCTAAATAATCACCAATGGTGTACGGCAAAACAAAATAACCATCTGCCAAACCTTGCATCAATGCTGATGCTCCTAAACGGTTAGCACCGTGATCGGAGAAGTTTGCCTCGCCAATGGCGTACAAGCCGGGAACATTAGTCATTAAATTGTAGTCTACCCAAAGTCCACCCATTGAATAGTGAATGGCAGGATAAATCATCATTGGTTCTTTATAAGGATCGGTAGCAGTGATCTTTTCGTACATCTGGAAAAGGTTTCCGTAGCGCGCTTTAATTACGTCAATACCTAATCTTTCAATAGAATATTTAAAATCGAGGAAAACAGCTTTCCCTGTATTGTTTACACCAAATCCCTCATCACAACGTTCTTTGGCTGCGCGTGACGCAACATCTCTCGGAACAAGGTTTCCATAACTTGGATAACGACGTTCCAAATAGAAATCGCGGTCTTCGTCTTTAATATCATTCGGGCCAATTTCTCCTTTTTGGAGTTTTATGGCATCTTCTTTCGATTTTGGTGTCCATACACGTCCATCGTTACGCAACGATTCCGACATTAAGGTCAGTTTCGATTGTTGGTCGCCGTGCACCGGAATACATGTTGGGTGAATTTGAACATAGCATGGGTTTCCAAAGAAGGCTCCTTTTTTGTAACACTGCCAGGCAGCTGAACCATTACATCCCATGGCATTGGTCGATAAAAAGAATACGTTTCCATATCCCCCGGTTGCCACAACAACGGCATGAGCGCCATATCGTTTCACCTCACCTGTCACCAAATCGCGTGCAATAATACCACGCGCTTTGCCATCCTTAATCACCACGTCGAGCATTTCCTGGCGGGTATACATTTTAACAGCTCCTTTAGCCACTTGCCTGTTTAAGGCGCTATATGCACCCAACAACAATTGTTGACCGGTTTGTCCCCTGGCATAAAAAGTACGGCTTACCAATACTCCACCAAAAGAACGGTTGCTCAGAGTACCACCATATTCGCGTGCAAAAGGAACTCCCTGTGCAACACATTGATCAATAATAAGAGGAGAAACTTCGGCCAAACGGTGTACGTTGGCTTCACGTGAACGGTAATCACCACCTTTAATGGTATCGTAGAACAAACGATGAACAGAGTCGTTATCGTTTTGATAATTTTTTGCGGCATTAATTCCTCCTTGTGCAGCAATTGAATGTGCACGACGAGGGCTGTCCTGATAGCAGAAGGCATGAACGTTGTAGCCCATTTCAGCAAGCGATGCAGCAGCTGAAGCACCAGCCAAACCGGTAC
Organism: Prolixibacteraceae bacterium; assembly: GCA_041821245.1. Lineage (GTDB taxonomy): Bacteria > Bacteroidota > Bacteroidia > Bacteroidales > Prolixibacteraceae > Roseimarinus. Next base: position 27,336 of record JBGUEP010000046.1, on the reverse strand, counting down.
CCACTACAATCACATCCAGTTTTCTTTTGTTGGCCGGACTCACCACTTTGATCGCTTCTTTATGATTGGACCACTTTTCAGCTAAAGGTCCAGCAGGAATTTTATTTTCTATTTTACTCATAGCAGTCAATTTTCCGATTAAAATTTAATCATGAAATACAATGGAATCAAACTAAATCCAATGGCAAACATCCAACCAATAATAGTTGCCAAAACGAACAAACGTTTTCTCCAAACATCATTGTTCAGTCCAATGGTTTGGAATGCCGACCAAAATCCGTGAGTGACATGCAGTCCAAGTAAAATGCCACCTGCAATGTAGATCAAACAGTAGACAACACTTGACTTAAACAAGGTAGAAACCAGTGCATAAGTGTTGTGCATTTCCTCAACTGAACCTGTACTTAATTCAAGTAATGGACTGCCACTAACTTTAATTTTCCACCAGAAGTCATAAATGTGAAGACCAAGGAATACTAAAATTAATCCTCCTAAAATTAACATGTTGCGCGATGCCCACGAACTATTAATGGACTGATTTGTCTTGTTGTATCCAACAGGACGTGCCTTCATGTTTTGTACTGTAATCATTAATGACCACAAAATGTGAATCATAAACCCAAGCGCCAAAACAGGCTCCATGATTTTAATTAAAGGGTTTGTCGCCATAAAATGGGCCGCAATATTAAAGAGCTCTCCACTGTCGTCAAAAATCAATAACAAGTTGACTGACATGTGAATAATAATGAAGGTAACCAGAAAAAGTCCGGTAATACTCATTAGAAATTTACGGCCTATTGAAGCGCTCAAAAAACTTCCTTTGTTCATAAGAATCTTATTTATTGTTATTTAAGCTGAATATCTCTTTTTTAGCAACACAAAAATATGCTGAATCATGCTCGTTCGCAATTTTTTAAGCACGAAAACGCTTATTTAAAATAAATCTTTGAAGGATTTTCAACTTTCATCAAAGCTTATCGTGTAAAGCTTTCAATATTAGCAATTATCTAGGTTTTTAGATATGTTAAGCCAATGTAAGTTTACCTTTTATACAACATATTACCGGCTAATGTTTGTCATAAATCTATCATTTATAAGGCGGGCATCCGGTCTACGGCTTCAACTTGCTTCCCAAAAGTGCTGTTTTGCATTGGTTCCAAAGGGGCTTCCTCCGGTCGCCCTTTTGCACCTGCAAAACATGCCCTTCCGGTTCAGCAGGCTTTCCGCCTCCGCCCTGCCCGGTCACACGTGCGGATTGATTAGTATAGAATTTCTAATACTAAATTTTGATAATTAATCCCTCCCATCTTCTTTAACACCTCTATTAATTACTATACCCAAACGTCCCCTATTAAAGGATATGCTTTTTGTTCTGCTGTATTTTAACCATGTAATTTCGGAATTGAATTCCTAATTTGCATGGTAAATGCACAAAAATAATAATGCCTTGTTCAACCTGAATAGAAGAAAAAATTTACTCAAGTGCAATAACTTGCCAAATACGAACCTAAACTCACCCAATACACACTGGCTTACAAAAAATAAACTGCTATTTTTAAACTTTGCGGTGAACAATCAATTTCACCAATTTATAAAACCATGAAAAAACTATTTTCACTGCTCCTATTTATATTTTTAAAAAGCGATGGCGGATTTCTTCTCACGACAGATGGATCCAACATCCCCATCTCTCGCAATCGGAAGGAAGAAGTGATTCAAAAACTGAAAAAATAAATTTACTTTTGGACAATATCAATTTTAAAGAACCGGTCTACTTTTTAAGAACTGTTCCTTAAGTTTAAAACTATAACAATATGACCCTTATTAAATCGATTTCTGGAATACGCGGTACCATTGGAGGCAAAGCAGGCGACGGATTATCACCACTTGATGTAGTTAAATTCACATCAGCTTACGCCACTTTTATTCAACAAAAAGCGGGTTTAACACACATTAAAATAGTAGTGGGTCGCGATGCCCGTATTTCGGGCGAAATGGTTTCGTCACTGGTGGTTTCATCCTTGGTCGCCATGGGTTGCGATGTAGTGAATATTGGATTAGCCACTACGCCAACAACAGAAATTGCCGTTCCCGAAGAAAAGGCACACGGTGGAATTATTTTAACCGCCAGCCACAATCCCAAACAATGGAATGCGCTCAAACTGTTGAACGAAAAAGGCGAATTCCTCAACGGTGCCGAAGGTGCCGAGATTTTAAAAATAGCCGAAGACGAAAGTTTTGTTTTTGCTGATGTTGATGCTTTGGGAAAGGTGATCGAAAAAGATTACAGCGAAATTCATATACAACAAGTACTTGCACTTGAATTGGTTGATGTTGAAAAAATTAAAGCAGCCAACTTCAAAGTAGCAGTGGATGCCGTAAATTCAGTTGGAGGGATTGTTGTTCCTCAATTACTGAGAGCACTTGGAATAAAAAAAATTGTGGAAATCAACTGTGAACCCACCGGAAATTTTGCTCATACCCCCGAACCCATTACCGAAAATCTCATTGAGGTTGCTGCAGTAGTAAAAAAAGAGCAAGTGGACGTTTGTTTTGTAGTTGATCCCGATGTTGATCGTTTGGTCATCCTCAACGAAGACGGCAGCATGTTTAACGAGGAATACACTTTAGTTGCGGTAGCCGATTACGTGCTTTCGAAAACTCCGGGCAACACGGTTTCAAATTTATCATCGACGCGTGCGCTCCGGGATGTAACTGAAAAATACAATCAAAGCTACCAGGCGGCAGCTGTTGGGGAAGTGAATGTGGTTGAAAAAATGAAAGCCACCAATGCAGTCATTGGAGGAGAAGGAAATGGCGGCGTAATTTACCCGGCTTCGCACTATGGACGCGATTCGTTGGTGGGCATTGCCCTTTTCCTAAGCTTAATGGCTGAGAAAAAAATGAAGTGTTCCGTACTTCGTGCCACTTATCCCGACTATTTTATGTCGAAAAATAAAATTGAACTCACTCCCGGAATTGATGTAGATGCCATTTTGCTAAAGATGAAAGCAAAGTACTCCAACGAACAGGTGAACGACATCGACGGAGTGAAAATTGACTTTTCCGAAAGTTGGGTGCACCTTCGTAAATCGAATACTGAACCCATCATTCGTATTTATTCTGAAGCACCCTCGACAAAAGAAGCCGATGAATTGGCGCAAAAAATTATTGGGGATATTCAAGCGATGATTTAAATCTTGCTGAGCATCTCAAAGATGCTTAGCAAAATTCACAAATTGGAAATCATGACAAAAGAAAATGCCATCAAATTATTTCACGATCAAAGAATAAGAGTTCTTTGGAACGATGAAGATGAAAAATGGTACTTTTCAATCGTTGATGTTATAGGTGTTCTAACGAATAGTCCTAATCCCAGAAAATACTGGAGTGTTTTAAAAACAAGACTAAAGAAAGAAGGAAGTCAGTTGACTACAAATTGTAGTCAACTGAAAATGCAATCGGCTGATGGAAAATTCTACAAAACAGATACGGCTAACACAGAGCAACTTCTGCGACTTATTCAAACAATTCCATCGCCAAATGCTGAACCTTTTAAACTCTGGCTGGCAAAAGTTGGCTACGAACGAATTGAAGAAACTGAAGATCCGGAGTTAGCTTTTGAACGCGCCATGGAAACCTATTTGAAGAAAGGGTATTCTAAAAATTGGATCAATCAACGATTAAAAAGTATTGAAGTTCGTAAGGAATTAACAGACGAATGGGATGTAAGTGGCGTTAAAAAAGGAATAGAATACGCCATTCTAACCGACGAGATCTCCAAAGCCTGGGCCGGACTCACGACTAAAGAATATAAGAAACTGAAAGATCTTAAAAAAGAAAATTTAAGGGACAACATGACCAACCTCGAATTGGTTTTAAATATGTTGGCCGAAGCCACCACAACAGAGATATCGAAAGAAAAGAAGCCAAAAGGGTTTCAGGAAAGTAAAATTGTAGCGAATCAAGGGGGCACAATAGCAGGAAACACTCGTAAAGAAATAGAAGCTAAAACAGGTAAAAGTGTTGTTACTTCAGCAAATGCAATTGAAATTAAAAAGAAATCGATTGAGGAGAAAAATGACGAATAAATGCAAATAAATAATTGGAGTTTTCTATTTTCGGAGATTCGTTTCGCAAGAGCTTGCGGCAGGGATAGAAGCGATATCCTTTTGTGGTCCCGCCCCGATATCTATCGGGGTATCGGAACCACAAAAGATAAAGCGGATAGCCCGGTTTAGCCGCCCAAAAAGAATATAAATGGATATAAAGGAAATCAATCAATATTGTAAAAATTCGCTCATAAGCCATTTGGGGATTGAGTTTTTAAAGTGTACCGAAAATAAGGTGGTAGCCACCATGCCTGTTAACTCCAACACTCTTCAGCCACTGGGTTACCTGCACGGAGGTGCATCCCTTGCATTAGCGGAAACAGTTGGCAGTGCAGGCTCATTGTTCAGTATCGATACTAATAAGTACATTGCTTTTGGGATGAATGTTTCAGGCAATCACGTATCATCAATCCGAGAGGGTTTATTAACGGCAACTGCAACCATTATTCACCGGGGAAAAACATCACACGTTTGGGATGTTGAAATAAAGAACGAAGAAGGCAAACTTATTTCGGTAGTGCGTGTTACCAATGCAATTGTGGAGAAAAAATAAAGGGGAAAATGAAACGAGCAAATGATATGACCATTAAGAAGTATTTTGACCCTTGTTCTGTGAGTTCCATGAGTTGCCAAAAATTTTAATTTAAACGAATGAAATTTATTCAGGCGCTTCAGCACTGTATCAATAATAATTTGGTTTTTGCAGCCTATCGTTTACCACATTCCGATGCTGTACGATTAATTGTACAAAAAAACCCGCGACCTGAAAAAGTAGAAATTACTTCAGACTTGCTAGCAAAAAAAGGATTTCTTGTCGCCCCCTTTATCGAAAATGAAAAAAACCATAGCTATTTTATTCAACCCGATTTAAATTACATCAGTACCGATTATGTCGACTTTGATGCGCTTTTTGCATTAAAAGAACAAAGCCACAACGAAGCGCTTTTTGAAAACGAAAGCATCAGTAAAATCGATTTTATTGAACAGGTGGAAAAAATAAAAGCAGCCATAAAAAATGGAGTATTTGAAAAAGCTGTAATCTCAAGAATAAAATTGGTTGAACGCAACTATCGATCGAAATTGACCGAAATATTTCAATTGTTGAGTGCCTCCTACTCCAATGCCTTTGTTTACCTTTTTAATGTTGCCGGACAATTGTGGATGGGAGCTACCCCGGAACCCTTAATTTGTTCTCATAAAAACGAGTTGGAAACCGTTTCCTTAGCAGGCACACGTGAGTTTAATCCTGAAAATATGAATTTGCACAATTGGAGCAGGAAAGAACTGGTTGAACAGGAAATGGTAACGCGCTTTATTGAAAAAACACTGGAAAAATTTGAGATTCATCATTTCCAAAAAAATGGGCCTTATACCAAAAAAGCGGGAAACTTAGTGCACCTCAGAACTGACTTTACTCTGGATTTTCATAAAGTAAACGGACAATTGGGAAATCTGGTGAAGGAGTTACACCCCACATCCGCCGTGTGTGGTTTACCCAAAAAAGAATCGATGGATTTTATTGTTCAGCTGGAAAAACCCAATCGCAGCTACTATTCTGGATTTTTAGGTCCTGTAAATCTTGACGAACGGATTTTATTGTATGTAAACCTGCGTTGTATGCAGGTGCTTTGTGATCGTTTGGTGCTGCACATAGGCGCGGGAATTACTTGCGATTCAGTTCCTGAAGACGAATGGGCCGAAACAGAAATTAAGGCCGACACCCTACTTTCGATCATTCATAAAGTCTGATTAAAGTCAATGGTCAAGGAATCATTAGAAAAATCGATTACCTCCTTTATTCCTTTGAACTACTGATCACCAATGACTGCTGACTAATTACTATATTATCCTATCGATTTTAATTATCTTGGCATCGCAATGATACATCACTTACAACATATTGTCGATCTGGTTGAAATATGCCGAATAAAAGGTTTTCAAAACGTGGTGGTTTCACCTGGTTCGCGCAATGCAGCACTCATAAAATTATTTGCCAGCCATCCACATTTTATATTGCACAGCATTGTCGATGAACGTTCAGCAGCATTTTATGGATTGGGTATTGCACTGGCCACACAAAAACCGGTGGCATTGCTCTGCACCTCAGGAACTGCAGTTTTGAACTATGCCCCTGCCCTGGCAGAAGCCTATTACCAAAGAGTCCCTTTGGTTGCCATCACTGCCGATCGTCCGGAAAATCTCATCGATCAACAGGACAATCAAACCATAAGGCAAGTGAATGTCTACCAGAATTACATTAAAGATTCCATACATCTGCAACAACCTACCAGCAAGTCCTATGAACCGGAAGCCCAGTATTTTGGCATTAATAAGGTTTTGAACGCTGCAACAGGCGGAATTAAAGGCCCGGTTCACATCAATGTTCCACTTAATGAACCATTTTACATTGAAATGCCAAAACCTTCCGCAAACATTAAAGTGACCGAGGCTGAAAAAATTGAGGAAAGCTCGCTTAATGGCCTGTTAAAAGATTGGCAGAATGCTAAAATGCCAATGATAATTTGCGGCGAAGGAGTTAAAAACAAAAGATTAAACAAGGTAATTACTTCACTTTCTGATAAAGCCGTTATTTTAGCCGAGCCCATTTCAAACCTTAAAGGAGAATTGATTATTTCAGAAGTCGACCGGCTGATGATGAAAATTGAAATACTCAAAAACGATGAATTCAAACCAGATTTGTTAATCAGCTTTGGTGGGCCTGTCGTTTCGAAACGCTTGAAGCAATGGTTGCAAAAACAGAATAATATCATTCATTTCAGGATTGCTGAAGAGGAAGACAAAATAAATACCTATCAAAATCTGAAGGAATTAATCATTGGAAATCCATCACAGATTTTGAGCAAATTATCTGAATCAACACTTGAAATCAATTCCTTTTACCTTGAAAATTGGAGAACAGCTTTTGATCAAAATAATCAAAATCATATTTCTGCTTTAGAAGGGTTACCCTATTCCGACATCCATGTTTTCAAGCAAATTGTACAGAACTTGCCAAAGAATTGTGTTATGCATTTAGGCAATAGCAGTCCGGTACGTTTCGCCCAATTGTTTGACCTCTCAAACTGTAATGCAGTATTTTCCAATCGTGGTGTTTCCGGCATCGATGGTTGTTTGTCAACTGCAGCTGGTTTTGCCTCACAGTCAGAAAAGTTGAATTTGGTCATCTTGGGTGACCTCAGCTTTTTGTACGATTCAAACGGATTATGGAACAGCCAACTTTCTGCGAACCTCAAAATTATTGTCATCAATAATGAAGGTGGCGGAATTTTCCGTTTACTTCCCGGTCCATCCGAAATGGATTCTTTTGAAGAATTTATGGAAACAAAACATCCCGTGAATATCGAAAAACTGGTTGCTGCTTTTGGAGTGGAATACTTTGTTTGCAAATCGGAAAGTGAACTTAATAGCACAATTCTGCAATTCCTGCGATCAAAAAATGGCCCTTCGTTGTTAGAAATAAAAACACCGCGGCTCGAAAATGCTGAAGTTTATCGAAAGTATGTCGAAAAGATTATGACGGAAGACGGAAGACGGAAGACGGAAGATTAGTTTCATAATTGGAAAATTGAACCATAGAATTATATGTCATGAAATTCAAATTTGAAAAACTAATTATTTGGCAAAAAGCAATGGATTTTGGTGAAGAGATTTACACGTTGTCAGGTAAGTTTCCTCCCAAAGAAATGTATAATCTATCTTCCCAAATTAACAGAGCCGTTGATTCCATCGCTTTAAATATATCTGAAGGTGCAATTGGCCAAACTAATCCCGAGCAAGCTAAGTTCATAGGTTATTCCATACGATCACTTGCAGAAGTTATTACCTGTCTTCACAAAGCATTGCGAAGAAAATACATTACTGAAGAAGAATTCACTTTAAATTATGACACTTCATATAATCTAATGAATATGATGATTGCATTCAAAAGAAACATAAAATAGATTTTGGAAGATGCCCCGTTTTCGGTCCTCCGTCTTCGGTCTTCCGTCAATAAACATAAAAAAATGAGCATAAAAAGAAACTGGGAAACTATCAAGTCATACGAAGATATCTTCTTCGACTATTTCGATGGAATTGGAAAAATTACCATCAACCGCGAGCACGTTCGAAACGCCTTTCGACCTACAACTGTAAATAACATCAGCGATGCCCTGCAAATTTGCCGCGAGGACAAGAACATCAATGTTATTGTGATCACAGGTGCCGGCGATAAAGCCTTCTGCTCAGGTGGCGACCAAACTGTAAAAGGTGTTGGTGGCTACATCGATGAAAACGGAATACCACGCCTCAACATTCTTGAAGTGCAAAAACAGATTCGCAGTATGCCAAAACCTGTGATTGCCATGGTAAATGGATTTGCCATTGGTGGCGGCCATGTATTGCACGTGGTCTGCGACATCAGCATTGCCAGCGAAAATGCCATCTTCGGACAAACGGGACCTAAAGTAGGAAGCTTTGATGCTGGTTTAGGTTCATCATATTTAGCCAGTGTTGTTGGTCAAAAGAAAGCGCGCGAAATTTGGTTCTTGTGCCGCCAGTACTCTGCAGCCGAAGCATTGGAAATGGGTTTAGTCAACAAAGTTGTTTCACTCGACAAGTTAGAAGACGAAGTAGTTGAATGGGCTCAAAAAATGCAGGAACACAGCCCACTGGCTTTACGTATGCTGAAACTGGGAATGAATGCCGACCTGGATGGTCAAATTGGAATTCAGGAATTTGCCGGCAATGCAACTCTTCTTTATTATTTAACTGAAGAGGCACAAGAGGGCAAACATGCCTTTCTTGAAAAACGCAAACCCGATTTTAAGAAGTACCCTAAATTTCCATAATCAGGATGCCCTGTAGATTACCAAACAGCAACTTACCATTCAGTAACTTACTGTTTGGTAATCTACAAGTTTCTCTTTACATTTGCGATAAATACCAATATTCAATGGATACGCCATTTATATATGGGAAGTTGGCTATAGAGAATAACTTCACCAACAGAAGCAAAGAGATTAGCCAATTAATTACCAATTTCAGTTCGGGAATAAATACCATCTTAATTTCTCCCAGACGTTGGGGTAAATCATCGTTAGTAACACAAGCAGCAAATCAGGCTTCCCAGTTAAAACCTGACTTAAAATTTTGTTTTATTGATTTGTTTAATATTCGTTCAGAGGAGCAGTTTTATCAGATTTTAGCTCAGGAGGTCATTCAATCAACATCGAATAAGATTGATGGAATGGTTGATCTAATCAAAAAGTTTCTGGGGAATTTTATTCCAAAAGTAAGCTTTAATCCTACATTAGAGTCAAGTTTAACGCTTGGTCTTGATTGGAAAGAACTTAAAAAGAATCCGGATGAGATTTTAAATCTTGCAGAAAAAATTGCAGAAAAAAAGAATCTGAAATTTGTGATTTGTATTGACGAATTTCAAAATATGAGCAACTTTGAAAACCCGCTGGCTTTTCAACAAAAACTTCGTTCACATTGGCAAAAACATCAATTGACTTCCTATTGTATATTTGGAAGTAAAAGACACATGTTACTGGATGTTTTCAGCAATTCTTCGATGCCCTTTTACAAATTTGGTGATATTATGTTCTTACAAAAAATCACTGAAGATGATTGGATACCTTTTATTATAAAACGGTTTTGGGATACGGGCAAATCAATCACTGATACAGAAGCAATCCAAATTACAAAATTGGCCGATTGTCACCCATACTATGTGCAACAATTGGCACAACAAGTTTGGTTAAGAACCGAATTGAAATGCGATGAAAAAACTGTTGAACAGGCCTTTGAGAACCTGGTTGATCAGCTAAGTTTACTCTTTCAAACCAAAACTGATGAATTGATTGAAACTCAAATAAATTTATTGGAAGCCATAATCGATGGAGAAGTACAATTGAGTTCCCAACGTGTTTTAGCTCAATATCGTTTGGGTACATCGGCAAATTCACTGAAGGCTCGAAAATCACTAATTAATAAGGAAATTATAGATATTGAGAAAAAGAACATTGTTTTTTTAGATCCCATGTATAAACATTGGCTGATACAAACCTATTTTAAACACAAATAAATTGAAACAAAGCACCATCAATATCTGGCTACAGGCCTTTCGTTTAAGAACACTTCCCCTTGCACTAGCCAATGCTGTTATGGGCAGTTTTATAGCGTTGGCTGACGGAGGTTTTCGGTGGCAGATATTTATTCTAACAATTCTCACCATAACTTTCTTACAAATTCTATCGAACCTGGCCAACGATTATGGCGATGCCGTTTCGGGTAAAGACACCGAAGAGCGGGTTGGTCCTCAACGAGTAACAGCTACGGGATTGGTGACCAAGGAAGCCATCAAACGAATGATTTATGTTTTCGTAGCATTTGCAGTCGTTTCAGGAACAGCCCTAATTGTCATTGGATTAAATAACTTAAGCTGGAAACAACTGTTGATTTTCTTTGGTTTGGGATTGGCTGCCATAGTTGCTGCCATTAAATACACCATGGGAAGAAATCCGTACGGCTACAAAGGTCTTGGCGATATTTTTGTATTTATCTTTTTTGGATTGGTTGGTGTAATTGGAACTTATTATTTGCACACACATTGGTTGGAAGTATCCCTGTTTTATCCTGCAGCTGCAATTGGCCTTTTAAGTACCGGTGTTTTAAATATCAATAACCTGCGCGACATTGAAACTGATACAAAAACCGGGAAAAACACCCTGGCAGTAAAAAACGGACCAGATTTTGCAAAAGCCTATCATTTGATGCTTCTTTCCGCTGCCATGCTCTTTGCCACGGTCTATACACTTACTGAATATTATTCACCCTGGCAATGGATTTTTCTTCTGTCGATTCCACTTTTTATCCGGAATATTGTTCGCGTTTTCAAACATCAAACCGCCGAAGAGCTCAACAATGAACTGAAGAATTTAGCGCTCGCTACGTTCTTTTTTGCAATAACTTTTGGAATTGGATTGATTATTTAGATTGAAAGATCGCTTGGATTGAAATAGAATTATTAAATTGAAAATTATTAATCAAATCTAGTGAGAATTAAAGCAACATATCGCAAACATACCCTGCAGTTTCTAAAACCCGCAGGAACATCACGAGGAATTTATACCTCCAAAGATAGTTGGTTTCTGTTTCTATCCGATGGCAATAAAACAGGTATAGGTGAATGTTCCTTGCTCAAAGATTTAAGTATTGATGACCGACCAGATTTTGAAGAAAAGCTGAACAATGTTTGCGCTGAAATTAATGCAGGTTCTTTCAACTTTGAATTATCTTTATTTGATTTCCCTGCTATTCAATTTGGCCTGGAAACCGCCCTTCTCGATTTACAAAATGGAGGTAACCGAATTCTTTTCCCGTCAGAGTTTACCGGTGGTAAAATCGGCATTCAAACAAATGGTTTAATTTGGATGAATGACAAAACCACCATGCGGAAGCAAATTGCCCGCAAACTTGAACAAGGATTCACCAGTATTAAGCTGAAAATTGGTGCCATCGACTGGACTTCTGAAAAAGAATTAATTGCCCAAATGCGACATCAGTTCAAGGCTACAGAATTAATCATTCGTGTAGATGCAAATGGTGCTTTTTCACCTCAACAAGCTACTGAAATGCTTTCGGAATTGGCTGAAATGCAAGTGCATTCGATAGAGCAACCCATCAAAGCAGGTCAGTGGAAAGCCATGGCTAAGCTATGCAGCAACACTCCCACTCCAATTGCTCTGGATGAAGAGTTAATTGGTATTTATCCCTTAGCAAAGAAACAATTGCTGATTGAATCCATTCAACCCCAATACCTCATTTTAAAACCCGGCCTTCATGGAGGCTTCAAGGCTTCCGAAGAATGGATTCGTTTAGCAGAAGAAAATAAAATTGGTTGGTGGGCCACCTCCGCACTTGAAGGCAATATTGGCTTAAACGCAATTTCGCAGTGGGTTTTCACAAAAAACATCACCATGCAGCAAGGACTTGGAACGGGAATGTTATTTTCCAACAACATCGATTCTCCACTAACCTTACATGGTGAAAGACTGTTTTACGACCCGGGTAAAAACTGGGGAATGATAGAACACCACTTGAACGAATGAGTAAATATACCATACATATAAATGGTAAAATTCTTCATGAGAAGGATATTCAGCAAGGTTTAATAAGCGAAAATCTTTCCAATTGGGAACAAAACATTTATAAATTTATCAGTAATTGGTTCGATGAATCTGACTTTATACTCCAGCAAACATCAGGAAGTACAGGAATGCCAAAAGAAATACGGCTAAAAAAAAGTGCAATGAGTACATCCGCTCTGAAAACCATCAATTTTTTCAACCTGAAAGAAAACGATGTCGTCTGGCTTTGTTTGCCCATCCAGTATATTGCCGGAAAAATGATGGTGGTGCGGGCCATTGTTGGCCAACTGAACCTTCTCCTTACCCAGCCTGAAGGAAAACCTCAACTGCCCGATCAACATATTGAATTTACGGCCATGGTTCCACTGCAACTGCAAAAGCTGATTGAAGCCGGAAGCAATTTCGAGTCCATTCAAAAACTTATCGTTGGCGGAGCCGCTGTTGATTCGAACCTGATTCGGAAAATTCAGCAATTACCAACTGCCGTTTATGCTACTTATGGCATGACGGAGACCTGTTCCCATATTGCCCTGCAAAAACTTAACGGCCCCATTGCCGATAAACAATTCAAATTACTCGATGGTATCTCAATATCAAAAAATTCGAAAAATTGCCTGATGATTAAGGCACCGGAACTATTATCAGAATCCATCGAAACCACCGATGTCGTTGAAATCATTTCGGACCGTGAGTTCAGAATTATAGGTCGTGTCGATCATATCATCAACTCAGGCGGTCTAAAAATTTCACCTGAAAATCTTGAAAACGAAATTTCCAAAATCATAAATAGAACATGTTTGATTCTTCCCGAAAATGACGATATTCTTGGGCAAAGAGTGGTTTTAGTACTTGAAAAATCATCGGGCAAAACATGGTCAGAAAAAAATTTAGATCAAATTAAACAAGCAGTTGGCAAACATCGAACACCAAAACGTGTTTATTTTATTGATGAATTCCCGCTTAATCAATCTATGAAAATTGATCGGAATAAAGTTCTTAAACAACTAAATATTAACCTATAAATTTATCGTATGAAAGCTTCAATTTTATTTCTCCTGCTTTTTGTAACTTACTCATCATTTGCTCAAAAACTGGAAAAAATATGGTCATCACCTGCTGTGCTAAAAACACCTGAGTCGGTTCTTTTCAATAAAGAATTTAACACTGTTTTTATTGCCAACATGGGTGGTGAATCCGATAAAAATGATGGTGATGGATTCATTGCTCAAATGAACCTTAAAGGTGAAATTACCAATTTGAATTGGGTAAGTGGATTAAACGATCCAAAAGGAATGGCTCTTTGGAAAGGGAAATTGTATGTAGCCGATAAAAATGAGTTGGTGGTTATTGACATTAAAACCGCAAAGGTGGATCATAAATACCTTGCAGAAAATGCTAAATTCCTGAACGATGTGACCGTCTCTGATAAAGGAGTGATCTATGTTTCAGACATGAAAGATCAAGCCATTTATTCTTTTTCTAACGGCGAATTTAAAATGTGGTTACAAAACAACAAACTGCCTTGGGTAAATGGTCTTTGGGCCGAAGGCAATAAGTTATACGCCGGAAACAATTCGGTATGGGAAATCGATATCGCTTCAAAAGAAATGAAAGAGCTTTTTAACGAAACCGGCGGAGTCGACGGTTTGGAAACCATTGGGAATGGAAATTTTATTTTCTCGAACTGGGGTGGCAAAATTTACGTTTCGGACCATGGGAAAGTGGTTAAACTCATTGATAATTCAGAAGCTAAAGGTCATACAGCCGATTTGGATTATATTCCGGAAAGCTACATGGTTTTGGTTCCCACATTCTTCGAAAACAACGTTGATGCCTATAAATTGATTTGGTAATTCGCAGCAATCCAGTCACAATTTTATCTGGGTTTACGATAAGTTAAATGGAAACATTTTCCGGATAGCAACTTGACAAATAAGAGGCAAATAGCCTCTTATTCTATTTCAATCGCTCATCAAGCATTATGTCAGGAAAGAAAGTTAATTTACTAGAAGGCAATATTTTAAAAACATTATTGAAACTTACCTGGCCAATGATTTTTGGCATGATGGGACTCATTATTTTCAATCTTACCGATACCTTTTACATTGGGCGTTTAGGGGTTGCTGAATTGGCCGCCATTAGTTTTACATTTCCTGTGGTAACATTTATCAATAGTATAGGACAAGGCATTGGTATAGGTACTGCATCACTTGTTTCTCGTTCCATCGTTTCTGAAAAAATACAAATAGTCAGGCAATATGCCACTAACGCTATTTTATTGGCTCTGGTCATCGTTATCACCTTCGTGGTGATTGGTCAAACCACCCTGGATCCAATATTCAAATTACTGGGTGCTTCTGATGCTATACGCCCATTGGTGCTCGAATACATGCGCATTTGGATCTGGGGAGTACCTTTCGTAGTGGTTCCTGTAGTTGGAAATAACATTTTACGCGCCACCGGCGATACATTTACTCCAGGAATGATTATGGTGGCATCGGCCATTTTTAATGTAATACTCGATCCTATTCTAATTTTTGGCTGGGGCCCTGTTCCTTCTATGGGATTAAAAGGTGCAGCATTAGCTACAGTACTAAGCAGGGCTTCCGGATTTATGGTGGCTGTTTATATCCTGATAAAGAAAGAAAAACTGCTCACCTCCAAGATTTCTTCAATCAAAAATATGTTGCTCACCTGGTCTAAAATTCTTTTGATTGCTGCTCCGGCAGCTGCTGGAATGCTCATTACTCCAATTTCCATCGGCATCATCACCCGTTTTATTTCTAAATATGGCAAAGAGGCCATAGCATCTTTCGGAATTGTTTCGCGAATTGAAATGTTCGTACTAATGATCATTGCTGCACTGGCCTCGGTTATGACCATTTTTTCAGGACAAAACTGGGGGGCAAATAAACGATTACGAATTACAAAAGCATACAGTCTCGCGTCAATTTTTTCAATCACCTGGGGCATCCTTATCTTCTCCATTTGTTTTCTGTTGGCCCCACAACTGGCTGCTATTTTTAACAATAATGAAACAGTCATCAACATTTCGACACATTACTTAAGAATTGTTTCACTTAGCTATGGTTTTCTGGGAATTGTAATGCTTAGTGGTGCTGTCTTAAACGGAATAAATAAACCATTTAGGGCAATGACCTTAACTCTTTCCAGAATGTTTATATTGTATGTCCCCATGGCGTATTTCGCATCCAGAATCTGGGGATTAACCGGAATTTTCTGGTCGGCCTTTATTGCGAATATCCTTACAGGTATATTTGCACTGATCCAAGTTTTAAACAATGTTGACGGAAGATTTAGAGATAGACTAAAACCTTTGCTAAATGCACGAATTAAGCGGGATTAAATAAAATGCTTATTCTGTATTTCTTTTTTTACTTTCGGGAAATAGAACAGGAATAGATATGATCAACTGGCAGAACATTCAAATAAAAATAAGAACAAGCGTTTTACTTAACAATGTTGATTTAAAACTTAAGAATGGAGCTTCGCTTGGAATTATTGGAGCAAATAGTTGTGGAAAAACGATCCTCGCAAAAGCCATCGCCGGTTTACTTCCCATACATGGCAAAAATCAATCAGAAAACTATTCATCAATATACGTATCGTTTCAGTCTGATTTTCAGTTAAAACATGGAGCTCGTGGCTACCGTCAACAACGTTGGAACTGGACCGATCCGGAATATATACCCACAGTACAGGAAGAATTTGATTCAATTGAAAATCAAATGGAGTTACAAAAACTTATTCATCAGTTCAATTTTGAAAATCATCTCAATCGTTTTGTAATTAGCTTGTCGAATGGTGAACAACGTAAATTTGAACTCATAAAAGCACTTTCAGGCAAACCTGATGTATTGGTCATAGACAATGCGTTCAATGGCTTAGATAAATCTTCACGGACGTTATTGCATGAAATGTTAAACCAACTGATTATCCAGGGTCATTCGTTGGTATTAACCGGCTTAAATCTGAAAGATTTCCCTGAAAAATTAATGAAATTTATTATTATTGATAAAGAGAAAAAATGCAGCGCACTACATCGTAGTGAATTGCCTGAAATTTATACATCCATTCCATTCAATGAAAATAAATTACAAAACTGGAAAAATTCGAGCGACACCGAAATAATTCATCTGAACAAGCTTTATCTAAAGATGGGTGAAAAAACCATTCTGAAAAACATTAGTTGGACGATACAAGCTGGCGAATGTTGGGTGCTTTCGGGCGCCAACGGATCGGGAAAAACCAGTTTACTGAACATGATTTTTGCCGATAATCCCAAGGCCTACCAATGTGACATCCGTTTGTTTGGAAAACAAAAAGGAAGTGGAGAATCTATTTGGGACATTAAAAACCGCATCGGTTTTGTCTCACCCGAAATGCACCAATACTTACCAGGAAAACAAAAAGTGAATGATGTGATTTGTTCAGGTTTTTTTGTTTCTGAAGGATTGTATCAACAACCCACTTCCTTCCAACGAAATTTGGCTGCACAATGGTTAAATTTTATTGGATTGAAGCACCTGAATGAAGTCCCTTTTGGTACACTTTCAGCTTCGGCTCAACGTATGGTTTTAATTTTGAGGTCATTGGTCAAAAACCCTCCTTTAATTTTACTCGATGAACCATTTCAGGGTCTCGATCCCAACAACATTGAACGAATGAAAACTGTATTAAAAAACATTGCCCAAAATACCAATTGTGCCATGATTTTCGTTTCTCATTATAGCGATGAAATTCCGGAAGGCTTCAACCTTGAATTGAGGCTTAACAGCGGTGAAATCGAATACATTGGAAAAATCAACTAAGATGAAACATATTCTAGCAACTTTTTTGTTTTTATTTTTCATAACTGGCCTACAAGCTCAGAATCAGTCGAACAAAAAGGCAGTAATCCAATTTACTGGAGAAAAAAACAGAAATACCCGCACCTATTTGGGAAAACTGAAAAAAGGTGATCCCTATCGACTGAAGGACTATTTGCAGTCAGGTACCGACAAGCAAACCGATGAACAAAAGGACGAAAACTTTGCACCTAAAGAATATAAGGCTAAAAAAGATCGGAATAAAATCCATTATTTACCTGAAGATTCTCGACTCAATGAAAAAAAACTTAAAAAAGGTAAATCTTCTTACACCAAAAAATACCGCGAAGAAAAAGAAAAAGCTTTTAGCGAAAAAATGGACTCAGAACATTTACAAGCCGGAAAGGACAAGGAAATAGAATTATACAAGAAACCTCGAAAAGCAAAAACGCGTCTGGCAAAAAATTTCAAAATTAAAGGAAAACGCTTGCGAAAAGGGAAAAAATTGAGGTATACGGCAGGCAATGTTTCGCTGCTTTTAAAATACGAAGTGCGCAGCAACAACACGGTAAAAACGTATGTAACTGACTTAAATGTTAAGCTCGAAGCAGGAAAGAAATACTTGCTAAAATATTATGGGAATGAAACAAAACGGAAATATTATCTTGAAGTAGCTCCCGGTCGTTAATCCTTTTCTTTTGAGTAAAGTGAAGGCAATGAAACCTGATAATAAATCACCACTAAACGCACAATAATTATAAATACTACCGGCACAATCTGAAGTACAGGATTTTGCACACCCAAATTACTCATAATTAAATAGAGAATGGCCCCTACGATTGCCACCGTCGCATAAATTTCCTTCATGAAAATTACGGGTACTTCATTAACCAGTATATCGCGAATTACACCGCCAAAAGCTCCTGTAATGGTTCCCAAAATAATACAGTTTATACCACTCAAATGATATTCCAAACCAATTTGAACTCCTGTAATGGTGTACAATCCAAGCCCTATGGCATCGAAGAACAACAAACGTTTACTTAAATAATTCAGTTTTGACTTAAACACAATGGCGAAAAGAGTGCCGCCTAAAACAAAATAAATGTAGGAGGTTTGCTCCAACCAAAATACTGATTTCCCGGTGAGTAACATATCACGCAAGGTACCACCACCAACTGCTGTAACAAAGGCAATAATGAACACACCAAAGGGATCGAATTTTTTACGCATGGCAATTAGTGCCCCTGAAATGGCAAAAGTAAACGAGCCTAAAATACTGATGTAATTAATGATTTGATCCATTGCTTAAATTTTAAAGCAATATTACAATTTAAGCAATGAAATAAAAAGTAAAAACCACCCTGCAACGCAGAATGGCTTTCAAGCTAAATGGGAATAAAAAACACAATTATTGTTGAATGAACGTCACAATTTCCTTGAGTAATACTTTATTCAAAGGCAGATCTGGATTAGTGTAGGTGGCATAGTTTTGTTGCAGATCTTCAGGAGCATCTTTCAAAATATGATTCATCCCTTCAATCCGTTTCAGTTGAGCTTTTTCGTTACCCGCCTTTAGCAGCAGAGCATCTTTTACCTCAACCTGAATATCGTTTTCACCTTGAACAATCAGCACCGGAACTTTCAGTTTTCCAATCTCAACGGCTGGATTGTATTGGAACCACGATTTCAGGTAAGGTTGAATGTCGGGTTGAAAAAGCGATAAAAGATAAGGCGGTACTTCTTCGAATCGCTCCCCTGCTTTCACTTTTAAAATCATCGATTTCACCTGATCAAGCACTTCTTCAGGTGTTCCCTGTTTTGATATCTGATGGAGAATAATTTCATCGGCCGGGCGGCCGGGACCATTTATACTTATGAACCCGTCGGCCCCGGCCTGAAGTGCGGCCAACATACCAATGAGCGAACCCTCACTCAATCCGGCCACATATACTTTTGTAAACTGGTTTTGGGCTTTTAGATATTTGATCCAGCTGGAAGCATCGCTCACATAATCGTCGAAAAGGATGGATGCATTGGTAAAACCCGGATAGTAGCTTTTAGCAATTCCTCGTTTGTCGTAGCGCAACGAAGCTATCCCATAGGCTGACAAATCTTCGGCCAGATACTTTAACGAGTTATTGGTCAGATTGGGTTGATTCCCATCACGATCAGTAGGACCTGAACCGGAAATCAACAGTAAAATAGATAAATTCTTTTTTGCCTCGGGAAGTTGCATGGTACCAAACAGATCGAACCCGTTTGATTTTATGCTTATATCTTCTGCTTTTTGTGGTGGCTGAGGCAATATCAATTCGGCTGCTTTGGCACCAAGCGCCCAAATTAAAAATGTGGATAAAATGACAAGTATTCTCATGGCTATTTTTTTTAGAATGAAGTCATTGGACATTGAGTCACTAGTTAAAAGGCGTTCCAACTTCTTCGATTTATCATTTAAAATAAGGGTGTAAAAGGTGCTGCCGTATAATAACAGCACCTGATTATTCATTATAAAGTTTGAAGTTTAACTTCCCGAATCTGAAGTTACAGATTCTTTGCAAAGCTCGGAATGGCTAGCTTAAAGAACGCTTTCCTAACCTGTCGAGGGATGGTTCCCGAACCCGTCGAAGGATTATTTGCCAGCAAGCAACTCTTTGATTCCACCAAGTGAGGAGAGCACGCCGGTTGCTTCGAATGGCATATAAACCGTTTTGGTATCGGGCCCCGAAACCATATTTTGCAAGGTTTCGATGTACTTTATGGCCACCATGTATTGAATGGGATCGCCAGATGAAGCCACAGCCAATTTAATTTTTTCAATGGCTTCAGCTTCACCCTGAGCAACTTTTATACGAGCATTGGCCTGACCTTCAGCTCTTAAAATTGCAGATTGTTTTTCACCTTCAGCACGGTTAATTTGCGATTCCTTATAACCTTCAGATTCCAAAATTTTAGCTCTTTTGGTTCCTTCAGCCTCCAGAATTTGTGCCCGACGATCACGTTCAGCTCGCATCTGTTTCTCCATTGCATCACGGATGTCCTTTGGAGGATTAATGTCCTGCAACTCAACCCGATTTACCTTAACACCCCACTTATTCGTGGCATCGTCGAGAATAATTCTGAGTTTGCTATTAATGGTATCACGGGAAGTAAGCGTATCATCCAGATCCATTTCGCCAATCACATTTCTTAAGGTAGTTTGGGTTAGTTTTTCAATTGCATCCGGAAGGTTTTCAATTTCATAGACCGCTTTCACCGAATCCATGATTTGAAAATAGAGCAATGCATTGATTTCTGTACCCACATTATCGCGGGTAATTACATTCTGCTTAGGAAAATCGTAAACAGTTTCACGATGATCGACACGATCTCTCGTTTTAAAAGTGACTACTTTTCGGCCATCAAAATCTTCTCTTGAATAACGCCAGATGATCTGACGGGGCTTGTCGAAAATAGGGATGATGATGTTAAATCCGGAAGACAGGGATCGGTGGTATTTTCCCAAACGTTCAATAATCATGGTTTGCGATTGCTGAACAATTCGAATACCTGCAGTGGCAAATATGATAACAAACAGTGCCACTAAAATTAGGATAATTAAAATAGGGTCCATAATTCATGTGTTTAATGGTTTATAATGATTGTCAATTATTATTTTGATTATAGCTTCTCAACTTCTAATACAATACTATTCAACTTGAGAACTTTGACGGCCGAATCAACATCAATGGTTGAACCATCTTTTGAACGAGCCATCCAATAATCCCCATCCAGTTTTACTCGTCCTGAGTTTTTGGTGAAATCGATTTTTTCGCTTACAATTCCAATTCGACCTTCTAAGGCTTCAAAGTTTGTTTTCACCTGATGCGACTTTTTATAAGCCCATTTTTTTAAGGCGGGGCGAACTAAAAAGAAACTGCTTAAAGTAAATATGCTGAAGATTAAAACCTGCCATTGCACATTCAATCCTACTACAGCTCCCAATGAAGCAAACAGTGATCCAACTCCGAAATTGAAAACCACAAATGAGGGTATAAATATTTCGAGAATAAAAAATAGGATCGCTACAATTAACCATATGTGCCAAATTTCGAATTCCATGACTTTAAATTTTTTGGGTTAAAATGATAGATCAAATGTAAGGCAGGTAAGCAGTCCGCGAAAATATTTTTATGTTTCATTTACTGAGATGACAAGAATTTACCGACGAATTCACTTCGGTTAATCCACCTGCTTTTCGATCCATTTCCGAAATGTATGTGCTTTTAAGCGACTGACCGAAATGCTGGAAGGCAGATTTGGTATAGGTTTCAGAATGATGTCGACTTTACCGTCGACTAAGGTTTTATATTCTTTTACCAATTCGGCAACAATAATGAACTGACGGTTAACGCGGAAGAATTTGTGGTTTCCCAAACGTTCTTCGAGCTTTTCCAATGACTCATCCACCACAATCTGCTTTTGATTGGAGTTAATAAGGTAAGTGATTTTCTGGTTGGAATAAACACACAGAATTTCATTGTGGTGAACAATCTCCTTTTTATTACCAATGGAAAGAATTAGGCCTTTGTTATTTTGAAGGGTTTGGGCTACGGGATCTTCAACTTTTTCTTCAGCCTGATTCGTATTTGCTGCAACCGGCCGAACAGTAACAACGATACTTTCGAGAGCAACTATTTCAACAATGGTTCCTGCCTGAATGGTTTTATAATCGTGAGAAATGGCTTTCCAGTCGTCGCCATCAACATGCACACACCCGGTACCTTTTGCCAAATCGATGGGCTCAATCACCTTTCCGATTTTCCCAATCAGGCCTTCGGCGTTGGTTTTAACGTTGCTGGTTATTTCGAGTCTTTTTAATAGCGGCTTCAACATCGAAATTCCAACAAAAAAACCGGCAATAAATAAAATCATATTGAACCAAAGCGGTAAATGGAACAAAGAACCCAAGGTGGCCAAAATACATCCTAACCCAATGCTCCCCATAATGAAACCAGGAATAAACACTTCTAACACAAAAAAGAAGAAAGCGCCAATAATCCAGTAATGCCAGATTTCGAAATTCATACTTAGTTAATTTTTGTTTTGATTAGTATGGTATTGTGCTGAAAATTACGAAATATCAATCAATAATTAGAATATAATATATTAGCATTTTTCAACTTTTATTTGATACTCAGAAATTTTAACGAATCTTGTTTTTAAAATTATTTCTCCATTGGCACAAAAAATTCAACCTTGCCGCACTGCTGACAAGCATATAAATCGAACGATTCTTTGTTCACAAACAATTCGAACAAATCACCAAATGCACTTAAGCCTGAGCGTTCCTGAAATTTGAAATTTCCCTTATACCTCATTGGTTCCTGGCACCGCAAGCACAATATGTTTTCATCATACGAATCAAGTTCAGGTTGAACATCTTTTATCTCCACAACTTTATCTTCCAAAAAACTGTAGTTACAATTCCAGCACATCTCAAAATTTTCTTCTACCTCGGAACGGCAATTGGGACACATTTTAAAAACTGTTTTATCTTCCGTTTCTGTTGGGATCAAACGGCCTTCAATAAAACTGTAATTGCAATTTTTGCAGACCTCTGCTGGGTTTTCGCAATCGATACGACAGTTGGGACAAATTTTCATATTGTTTGTTGGTTTGGTTATTTTGATATTTGGGACACTACTTCCATCAATTGTTTTACCCGGATTTTATCTACCCCATTCCTCCAATCACCATTTACCTTAAGCGATGAACCCACAATGAACGCATCGGCGTATGGCCAGTATATTTCCAGATTTTCAGCACTTATACCTGAACCAATCAGAATTGGAAGATTTGTAGATGCATACGCGGTTTTTACCTCTTCGACCAAAGCAGCCTCACCGGTTGAAGAGCCTGTTATGATGATTCCGTCGCTTAAAAAATATTCAGCGGTTTTAACCGTTTCGGCTAAGGATACATCGGATGTAAGAGCATGTGAGCTGTGTTTCTTTTTCACATCGGTATAAATCGCGATGTTTTCGGCACCAATTTTTTTCCGATAACGCAGCAATTTGCCGGCACAACTGTCAATGTAACCTTCGTCGGCAAGGTGACCGTAAACAAAACCTTCAGCGCGAATAAAATCGAACTGTGCAGCTTGTGCCACAGCCAGTGCTTGCTGATTAGCCGCAGCTAATAGTTGCAAACCCAAGGGATTTGTGGTTAATTTTCGCAATTCAACAGCAACGGCAGTCATTGAAGCAATTATTTCAGGACCCACCTTTTGTTTTAGGTAAGGGACGTCGTGCATGTTTTCGATCATGAGTCCATCAATTCCTGCATCCAGGTATATATTAGCTTCCTGCAATACCAGATCAATAATTTGTGAGACAGAGAGTAAATGATTTGGAGTACCAGGCAAGGCCGGAACATGAATCATTCCGAAGATAAATTTTTCGATTTTTTTAAGTTGGAGCATTGGCTATAAAAATGGTTCCTACGAAATTAGGAAAAAATGTTGCGAATTCATTTCATATGGCCATCACAATGGTATAATTTATACAAGTTTTATAGCTTTACACCAATGAAACCTGAATCGCTAAGTACCATAAAAAAGGAGTTGTTGCATCAAACGCCTGAGCAACTGATTGAATATTGTTTTCGACTGGCCAAATATAAGGTTGAAAACAAAGAATTGTTGAATTATCTTCTATTCCAAGCCTATGATCAGGATACTTTTATAAAAGAAGTAAAGAAAGAAATTGATGATCAATTCAGCAATCTCAACAAATCACAAAACTACCTGGCAAAAAAAACAGTAAGAAAAGTATTAAAGACCACTCAGAAATACATTAAATTTTCAGGGGTCAAAACAAGCGAAATTGATCTCTTGATTTATTTTTGTATAAAACTAAAAAGCACAAATTTACCTTTGCGTCAGGGATCAGTATTGGGAAATTTATACATGCGCCAAGTTGAAAAAATAAAGAAAGTGGTGGAAACACTGCACGAAGATATCCGCTTAGATTACGAAAATGAATTTCTAAAGATTCAGGAATAAGGTGTATACCTGCCCGCATAAACAGAATTAATCTTCTTTTTTTGATGAAGCTATTTTCAAATTTGTAATTTTAAGCATTTAACAATTGAATTAACATTATGAGCTACCTCGTCGATTACCACATGCATACGACCTATTCCGACGGGAAAGATACCTATACTGCCTATCTTGAGGTCGCCAGAAGAAAAGATTTGGCCGAGATCGGCTTTACCGATCACATTACCCTCGCACCCGTTGATTGGTGTGTAAAAGAAATTGATTATCCGGTACTTAAGGAAAATTTAAGAAGTCTTTGTAACAATTATTCTGAGGATGTTCAAGTACGATTTGGCATTGAGGTTGATTATTTTCCTGACAAAGAAGAGGAACTTCGACAACTTATTGCCTACTTTCCAGTAGATTATGTGATCGGGTCGATTCATTTTATTGGCGATTGGAATTTTGATACCGACAAATCTTATTACGGTAAATGGTCGAATGATGAACTTTACAAAATGTATTTTGAATTGGTTCAGCAAGCTGCACGTTCGGGCTTATTTGATGTAATTGGTCACATTGATTTAATTAAAAAATTTCAATGCTGGCCCGAAAGTGACCAAAGCCATTTATACGAACAAACACTCAAAGTAATCAAGGAAGCAGATGTTGTACTGGAATTAAATACCAGTGGACTTGACAGACCGTGTAAAGAATTCTTCCCGAATAAAAAGATACTTGAAATGGCTGCAAAGTTAGGAATACCAATTACTTTAGGTTCTGATGCACATCATCCTGATCAGGTTGCACGACATTACGAAACAGCCATTCAACTTCTAAAAGAAACAGGATTCACAAAAATAGTAAGGTTCAGAAATCGTCTACGAAGTGAAATAATCATCTAATTACCCTTAAATTCCATCTCTTATTTTTTCATAATATTCACCAGAGTTTTAAAAATATGCTGTTTTATGAACAGCACAATTGCTGATAAGTGGTGTTTTTTGCTGCTTATTTGAGAGTTAAAGTTATTAACACCTGTTGATAACTTGGCCTTGACTTTTTGATTCCTTAGGTAAATTGAAGATTTCAACAGGCTCCAATCGGTTCATAACATGGTGAATAAGCGTTTAATACAAAAAGCTCATATTTTTTTGTGTTTTTAGATGATGCCCTTATATTTGATCTATCAGGTGAGCGATAAAAACCGCACCGAAAACAAGGAGAAGAAAACGATCACTTAAATGAGGTCTGAATCTGATCTTTCGAACGAAAGTTCGCTTGTTGGAGGAGCCGAAGCTAGAACTTGAAGGAATTCGTTCTTTTACATTCTGTCAACCAAATAAGATTTCAATCAGAACATCTGGTTTCATTAAACATTGTATCATGCAACAGTGAGAAAATGTCAAACCCTCGGGCAACCAAGGTAACTACTGTTATTTCAACCTTAAAAGTTTTATAATAGTATAATGAAACAATGAACTGTAGACTTTTCGGAGAACTACAAAATTGGTGAAAACCCAATATTCAGCTGTAAATTTTTGGGGCAACCCTTAAATAACACAGGTGGTCAGGTAACGAAAACCTTTCATCCGTGAAAGGTGTACAAACTGCCGAAAGGTATGAAAAGAGCGCAAGTTCAAATGTACCAACTCAAACGACGTAAGCCTTTGAGTACTGTTTCGCTACAAATATATTGAACGCAATCATCTATTTTCAAAGAAATTTCGGTTTTGGCGAAAATGACAATGAAGCTGGTGAAAACCAAAGACAAAGTTCTATATTCAGTTGAACGAAAGAACAACTAAATGTTGATGATGAAAGCAACGTAGGTTCAAAGTTTTGCAAAAAACAATTGGCCTGTTAAAAAGACTTCTACGGAAGATATTTTGAACGTTTTTACCCAACTGCTTGCAGTGTGGTAATTTTCAATATAGGTTGATGTTATTGGTTGAGTTTGAAGCAGCAATTCGAAAAAATCGAAAGACTTTAACGGATTGTCAGTCAGAAAAAACTTGAAAAAGGGATGGATGACACCCAAGAAATCACTTCGGTGGTGAGTAGGGATGCAGATAACACTTCGTCCCGGAAATTGCAAAAAACGTGCGGAACCGCAAGGAAGAAGCAAACGCTTGCAATGAACGGACAGCTTGAAGATATGGCTGTAACAGGCTGTATTCAAAAGTCAGGGCATAAAGTTGACTGTGAAGAAAACAGAATGCCGGATAATAACCGTAACCTGAATTTATGGAAGTAAAATTCCATAAAGAAATGGGAACCAATCTTAAACGATTGATTCCCATTTGTGTTTTTATACCTATCCCAGCGCTTCAAGCTACATTCCAAAAACATATTTTAAGTCCACTTATTCTCGAAAAATTCATTTATTTTTAGTCAATTCTAATGTGAAACTGTGATTTATGAAACAAGCCTTTGGGTTTATCCCGAAAACAAGGATGATTTCACCAATAGTTATTGGCGGAAGGGCATGTTCCATGAGATACCTATAACTTTAAATTTAATCGAATGAAAAAACTGAATTTTATAATGCTCGTCCTCATGGTTGCATTTTTTTCTGCACACGGACAAAATGTGAAACTTGAAGTTGGTATGAAAGCTCCCAACTGGACCTTGACGGATGCCGACGGAAAAGAATTCACCATGGATGCCTGGAAAGGAAAAGTGCTGCAAGTGAACTATGTCGATCCGGATGTGTCGGATTTGAACGACCCGGTTAACGATGCCATAAAAAAAGCCAAGGATGTGGATAAAATTATTGGTGAGAACTTTAAAGGTTTTGGAATTGTGGATTGCAAATCGACCTGGAAACCCAATTTCCTGATCAGAACAATTGCCGGAAATAAAGCCAAAAAGTTTGATACCACCATTCTTTTCGATTACGATGGAACTCTTCAAAATTTGTGGAATATGCCCAAGGACAATTATACCATTGTAATTTTGGACAAAAATCGTGTCTGTCGGGCCATTTACAAAGGTGAAGTTCCTGCATCAAAATTTGCTGAGGTCATTAAATTAATCAGCGATCTGGAAAAAGAATAGATTTCAAATAAGATATTAAAAAAGAGCCTAAGTGATTGTTTCACTTAGGCTCTTTTTATTTTCACAACTTAAATATTTTAAAATGAAGGGCACGAAAACCAAAGGATCACTTTACAATTCGGGTGGAAGGATAGATTTGGAATCACATTAAAATCGTA
>JBGUEP010000045.1:0-50150 GCA_041821245.1 Prolixibacteraceae bacterium | reverse complement strand
ATTGAAATGCATCACACTCTAATTTATTCTCCCCCCAACTTTTCAATGTGATCCGAAAAAGCGGTAGGCCATACCAAACAAAAAGCTGGTCATCAATATTTGAGAACCAGCTTTTATGCATTTTGCGAGATTGAAAAAAAATTATTTATCTGGACCTTCCTTCGAAGGTTTTTCCATTCCTAGTCCTGAAGTAAGATCATCACGCTTCAACAGAAAAGCGAAAACCACGCCAATTAAACCTATGCCCGCAAACATCACAATGGTGGGCGTATAATCCAAATTGGCACCTGATTTTAACATTTCGGTAGTGACGAGCACATTCGTTTTATCCAAAATCCATCCGGCCAAAATTGGCACAGCAAATAAACCCAGGTTTTGCAAGGAAAACATCATTCCATAAGCAGTTCCAATTTTTTGTAAGGGTACAATTTTCGAAACCGCCGGCCACATGGCAGCAGGGACCAACGAAAACGATATTCCCAATAAAAAAACCAATACATATGGATTCAGATGAGTAAAAGCAAAGGCTAAAAACACAACGACCAAAAGTGAAGAACCATAAATCATCAAGGAAGCTGCTTTTCCTTTTTTGTCGACAAACCATCCAAAGAATGGAGTAAACACAACGGTTCCTAAAGGTAACCATGAGGCAATTGCGCCGGCTGTAGCGTCGGGAACCTGAAATTTGTAATGGAAAAAATCAGCCGCATATTTTAAAAAAGGAAAGATAGAGGCATAAAAAGTGACACACAAAATGGTGATGTAAATGAATGTACGATTGGTGAGTAAATCACCCAGATCTTTTAAACGGAAAGGTTCTTCAGCTTCAATTTCACCGTTGCTTGCACTCTGTTTGTCGAATTTTATATCAGCAATGCAATACACCAGAAAGCCCAATAATGATATTAATAATAGGTCGAATGCGAACCAAAGCGGGGTATGCCAGTTGGGTATGGCCAAGCGTGGGCCTAAATAAAATGCCAGGGCCGAACCAATACGGGCAATGCCTAAATTCACTCCAAATGCTAAGGCCAGTTCTTTTCCGGTAAACCATTTTACGATAATTTTGCTCACCACCACAATACTGGTTTCAGCACCCAATCCAAAAATGAGCATTCCAAAAGCCATCATTTTAACCTGAGGCGTAAATCCTGTCCAAAAGGAATTGAGAAATGAATAGGCAAACCCTCCCTGAACAAAATAATCGCTTGTTCCGTATACCGTAAGTAAGGCTCCAATAAGCATAAACACTACAAATACGGTTCCGGTAATACGAATACCAATTTTATCAAGAATGATACCACCCAGAATGGCCATCAGCAAAAAGGTGTTGGGGAAAGCATAAAATCCAACCACCCAGCCGTAATCCGACGAAGTGAAACCAAGGTGCTCCTGTAAGATCGATTTTAAAGGAGAAAGGGCGTCGTAAAAATAGTAATTGGCCGCCATCACGTAACTAATAAGAATTAAAATTCCCCAGCGAAGTGCGGCTGATTCTTTAAGTGATTTTCGAATAAGCTCCATATTGTGCCTGAATAAAGTTTGCTAAAAGATCCGAATGTAAACTTTGCAAAAAAAATGAATCAAAACCCTGCGTTTTGTAATGTTTTTTTTGAGTGAAATTATTCTGAAATCAAAATCATCATCGAAACGGCTTGCACAAATACATCATGGGAATGATGGCAGCTCAAACCATTTTCATCTACAGCCAGGCTATTGGCCACTTCAGTCCATTTTCGTTTTTTAACAGGAAAAATAATTGGTCCGGGATTGTTATTGAAAATGACCTGAATGGTGTTCCATGAATCGTTATTGGCATTTCCTGTTAGTTCATACGCCACTACCCCGGTCATGTAATTATCTGAAAATTTCAGGTGTTTTTGAATCATTTCGGTCGATGTCATGCGAAAGGCAGGATGCTTTCTGCGTAATTCAATCAATTTTTTGAAGTAGGACGTTACGTATGAAAACATGGCTTTTCGGCTCCAGTCAATCATGTTGTATTCGTCGCCTAAATTGTAGGTGTTACCATGGCCCTTTTTTGTCCGCATCATTTCAACTCCCGAGTGCAGAAAAGGAACTCCTTGGGAGGTGAGCAAAATCGATCCTGCCAGACACACCATTTTTGCCAGATCATGTAAATTGGCATCGGGCCGCGATAATTTCAATTTGTCGTACAAAGTATAATTGTCGTGGCACGAAATGTAATTGATGCTTTTTTGTGGAGAATCGGCCCAGGGAACATGCGATGATTTGATGTAATTAAAGTTAATTTGCGGATGTTTGGTGGCACCAACTATCGCAAATTTCACCGATTCTTCATTAAGTGTTTGCCCGCTGGCAAATCCAACGCTCGACGATGATCCCCAATGTCCCTTCAAGGCATCACGAAAATCATCGTTAAAAACGGCAATTCTGTTTAACTTTTTAGTGTTGCTTTTTGTGGCACGGTATTTTTCCGACAGAGGACTTTCCGCTGCAGTCCAACCTTCGCCATAGAGTACCAGTTTAGGATCAATTTTATCCATTTCTTCCCGAATGGTATTCATGGTTGCCAGGTCGTATACGCCCATCAAATCAAACCGAAATCCGTCAAGATGGTATTCTTCAGCCCAAAACTTTAGCGAATCGATGATGAATTTTCGTACCATATTGCGTTCCGAAGCAATTTCAGTTCCGCAACCACTGGCATCGCTGAAATTTCCATTGGCTCGTTGACGGTAATAATAACCCGGTACCGTCTGATTAAAATAAGAATGGTGAATTAAACCGGTATGGTTGTACACCACATCCATGATCACTCCAATTCCTTTTTCATGCAGTTTCTGCACCAAGAGTTTAAATTCGGTAATCCGTTTGCTACCATCAAAGGGATTATTGGAATAAGAACCTTCCAGTGAATTGTAATTCAATGGATCGTAACCCCAATTGTATTCCTGCTTTTCGGGATGCGCTTCATTAACTGTAAAAAAGTCATAAATGGGAAGTAAATGAACGTGGGTAATTCCCAATTCGACCAAATGATCAAGTCCTGTTTTTAAGCCTTCCGGCGAAAGCGTCCCTTCTTCAGTAAAGGCCAGGTATTTACCCTTATTACTGATACCTGAAAAGGCATCCACACTAAAATCGCGAACGTGCAATTCGTACAATACCATATCGGTGTAGGCATTGGGCAAAACTCGCAGGTCACTCTCCCACCCCGCAGGATTGCAGTTACTGAAATTGCAGATCATGGCACGTTTGCCATTCACACCCACTGCAAAAGCATAGGGATCGGGCACTTCGTCCATCCAATTGTTATTAATCAGGCACTGAACGGTGTAATAAACCCCATGGTAATCACCTGTCAATTCGATTTCCCAAACGTGTGGCAATTGAATCAATTCAATTAAATTGAAATGAGCTTCATCGTTACCTGTATTGTATAGTCGAAGAAGAACCCTGGAGGCAGTTGGTGCCCACAAACGAAAAATGGTTGATTTTGGGGCATAGGTAACTCCTAAAGGTGCCTCGTTGTATGAAGGGTAAGTTGAGAAATCAATATTTCCGAAATTCCAATTCATTTTTCTTTTCTAAATAATGTCGGTTTTAGCAAAATATATTTGCTGCTTTTAAACCGATTTTTGTTATAATTAAATTCGATTCTTAATCTGCTCATTCGTTTCAGCTTTTTATCGAAATCGTAAAAGCTTTGCAAGCTAACAGGCAATTCATGTGTTTTGTTGGAATCCAGATAAAGCGGATAGATGGCTTTTGAATTCACCGTTTTTATCTTGTAGGCTTTTTTCCTTTTCCCCCGTCGAAACCGAATCACCGGATGCTCAATCAGTATAGGCTTATTGTCAAGATTGCTTATGGAAAATGTGACTACTGTTGGGTGGTAAATTTTATTCTTGTTGACCCTAATCCTTATTGATGAGCCAATACGAGGCCAGGAGAACTTTCGTTTCCTTTGTAGTAAGAAATAGAAAATTCCGATGGCGAAAAGGGCCAAGACTATCCAAACGATTTTTTTCCCTTCAGGACCAATTGTTTGAACTTGTAAAAATAGATTTATGTACATACCCGAATTTGACTGGTAAAAATAACCAAAAAAACGAGACGTAAAATTATCTTATTCTGCCCATTGAATTGAAAAAATACATTTGGGCATACCTCTTCAATACTACTGATGATTATTTGCTCTATTGTCGAAATGCAGCCTGATCGTATTTCGATGAAAGGATGAGGTTTTGAGGGAAATTATTGCCCCTGAGACTGCGCGTTGGATTTATATCAATGCCTCCGCGGCGGGTATAAAGGCAGGTTACCATCAATTCCTCCGGTTGAAATTTATCCAGCAAACGTTTGAACACCATTTCGCAAATTTCCTCGTGAAAATGGTTTTCGTTACGCAAGGAAACAATATAGGTCAGGAAGCTTTCAGGACTTGGGAGTTGTCTACTGTCCATCTGAATGAAAATTGAGCCCCAATCGGGCTGGAACGTGATTTTGCAGTTGCTGCGCAGCAAGTGAGTTCCCCACTTGATTTTTCCACCTTTTAATGCGGTTTTCAATAATTCAGGATCTTCAGTATAACGGGAACAATTCAATTCATTCAACTGAAGTTCATTTTCCAAAATTTGAAATTCATCAAAATCATTGCCTTGCTTTTCTGTAGAGGAACTAAAAAGAGTTACTGCTACTTCACAGGCCAACAACTTTTGCAAATCAGTTTTGATGATCGAAACCGTTTTTTCCTTCGCTTCGTCAGCAGAATCTCCAAATTGATCCATATTGAAAGAATTCAGGTAGAGTTTCAATGATTTACTTTCCACTAAAAACTCGTTGGTGCAAGGGTAAACCAGTTTTAAAATGCCGGTAAGCGGGACACCATTGTTCAGCAAAAAACTGAATTCATAGGCGTGCCAAATATCGAATCCCTGAAAAGGTAATTCATCATTTGAAAGTTGGTATTGCCTGCGATTCAAAATGCGGGGAACAGCCACCAGCACCGACGGATCGTAATGTTGTGGATAACTGCTTTGTTGGCCTAAGTGGGTAGCTTCAATGACCATGATTTTATTTTAATTGTTTAGGTTAATTAGGTTAACAGCAACTTTTACCATTGTTTCTTTCTCAAATGGATCACTTACCGCGATCATTAAAGTAAGCGCAACCAAGGCGTTATCTGCAATTCTTTTTTGGCCATCAGGAGTGAACAGAATCTCATTTTTCTCTAAGAAATACAGAAAAAGGAATGCCGCAATTCGTTTATTGCCATCCACAAAAGAGTGATTTTTTGTGATAAAATAAAGCAGGTTGGCTGCCTTTTCTTCAATACTGGAATACAAGTCAACTCCGTTAAATGTCTGGTAAATTGTATTAATTGAGCTCTGAAGCGATTCGTCTTTCTCTTTGCCGAACAGTTCACTACTGCCATTTGTTGATTTCAAAAAAGCGATTTTTTGCCTAGCTTCCTCATATGTAATTCTATAAACTTCTTTGCTGGTTGTATTGCTGATACGAAGATTCTGATAATCATATTGGTCGAGCAGATCAAGGGCATATGAATAATTGGAAACTATTCTGAGTAGCCCCGTACTTTCATCGTTCGATAACTGTCTTGAATTTAAAATATTTCCAAGCAATTTAGTCGTTTTTTGTAATTCTAATAATTGCTCGTTTTGCTGGCGCAGATGATTTTCGTTGATAACAAATCCCTTTATCAAATATTCTTTTAATAGTTTACTGGCCCAGATTCGGAATTCAGTTCCTCTTTTTGAGTTTACACGATATCCTACTGAAATAATAAGGTCAAGATTATAATACTTAATATGACGTTTAATTTCACGTTTACCTTCCTTCTGAACTTGTGCAATTTTTGCACAAGTTGAAATTTCGTCAAGTTCTTTCGATTTGAAAATATTCGTAATATGTCTGTTTATGGATGTCCGGTTTGTAGCAAAAAGTGATTCCAGTTGATATTGGTTGAGCCAAACTGTATCATTTTCAAGTTTTACCTGAATTTCAGTAAGCCCATCCTTTGAAGTAAATATTTGGATCTCCGAATTATTCATTTATATCAAATTTAATGAATGTATGCAACATGAGCCAGAGAATCTATCTTAAGCGTTTAAAGTCTGTAAAATTAATAATTCATAGCATGCTGATTTTCAATTGAATTATAATGTGATTTCATTCTCACCAATGACAATTCAGATCAGACTCCCGCTACTCCTCCGAAATAAGTCACCTGCAAACGCGGGCTAAAGCGCCATCCTCTTTCAATTGCTGCCTCCAAGGCAACCATACGGGTTTGCTCCAGCTCTTCGGGCGTACTTCCCAGGGGCATTAAAACCACATCTTCAGGATTCCAATTGCTTAAGTGGGATAAAAACGATTCTTCAATCTCCAGCAATTCATCATGGTGCTGCACTACAAATTTTAATTGGAAATCTTTCCCCGGTTTAGCTTTACAATGATCGATGAATTTTTGTAACACTTCAATGTTACGCCGCGTTTTTTCAGCTTGTTCAGGCTCAAAAGGAATGGTGATACGTGTTTTATCCAGCTTGCTTTTGCTTGGAACGGAATTTTTCAACTTGGGTGATATGCTAAAAAAGTTAATGCTATTGACTAACTCTTCATTAAAAATGGTCCCATTGGTCTCAACGGCTATGTGAATATTCCTTTCCTTTTTCACTTCAGCAATTAGTTGAGTTAATCCGTCGGGTTGAATAAAAGGTTCCCCACCAGAAATCACCATATGATTCATCATTCCCAAATTATTCAGAACGATTTTTTTTACTTTGTCCACATCCACCCGTTTTTCACCACGAGTGTCGAAAGAAGCAAACGGCGTATCACAAATGCTGACTTCACCATTGGGCAGATTCCACATACAACGCAAGTTGCATCCGGCCGTTCTTAAAAACAACACAGGAATACCTGCCATTTTGCCTTCCCCCTGAATGGTGCCGGGAACCGGAAAACCTGTTGCCGGATCATTGGCTAAAGCCTCACCATTTTCATCTTTTGTAATGGGAAAAATGGCTTCGGGTGCCAGAAAAATATATTGCTTATTCATTGGAATTATTCGATTGGTATAGAAACGCCATGCATGGCGTTTTTTTATTAATTATAACGAAGTATCTACCACGCCGGCTTCGGAAAAGGCTTTGGCGCGCAATAAGCAGCTGTCGCATTTGCCGCAGGGTTTTTCAGTGCCTCGGTAGCAGCTCCAGGTGTGGCTCCAGTCTACGCCCAATTTTTCCCCAATTTTAATTTCATCCGATTTGGTCAGGTGAATAAAAGGGGCATGTATTTTCATTCGTTTACCATGCTCAACAGCGGCCACAGTACCCATGTTGATGGTATTTTCCATCGATTGGATGAACTCTTCACGACAATCAACATAGCCCGAATAATCCACTTCGCTTACCCCGATGTAAATGTCCTGCGCACCAATGGCCTCAGCATACGAAGCGGCAACTGAAAGGAAAACCATATTTCGTGCAGGAACATAGGTGTCTGGAATATCGGTGCGGGTAACATCACCATCTTCAACATCCATTTTTGAATCGGTGAGCGAACTGCCGCCCCACAAATTCAGTTGTAAGGTTACGGTATTGTGTTCAATGGCTCCCACTTTTTTAACGGTAGCTTTGGCGCACTCCAGTTCTTTGTTGTGTTTTTGACCGTAATTGAATGAAAGTGCATACACCTCAAAACCTTCGCTTTTGGCCAGATGAATGGCTACCGAGGAATCTAATCCACCCGATAGTAATACTACGGCCTTTTTCATTGCTGACAAGTATTGAAATGATGATCCCGAGAGTTATCGGGAGTGAGCAGAGAGAATAAGTTCTCCCGTCTTTCGATAGTGTTTCTAATCTGTTTCATATCCTAGTTTTGTTTATAGACAGGATGGTTACGAACTGTCTGTGATGAATATTGGGCAAAATTAATGTTTTAAATGAAACAACCTGCATCTGATGATGTATTAACCCGGCAGGTCTTAAAAAAAAGAAGGAGAAACGAACTAATCATCTCTCCTTCTAACCTTTGTAGTGGTGCCACCTGGAATTGAACCAGGGACACACGGATTTTCAGTCCGTTGCTCTACCAACTGAGCTATGGCACCCTTTCTGGTTATTTGTGGCGACAAAAGTAAACGAATTTTATTAATAAGCAAACTTCACCCAAAAAAAAGTAAAATAAAATTTAGTCAAAATAAGAATTACTCCTTTAGATAAGAACAATGTAAAATTCATGGAAAATAATTTTCTTTTTTCATTGACCGTTTAATTTTTTTTTTAAATTTGCACCCGTCTTCAAATGGAGAACACAATTGACCCATGGTGTAATTGGCAACACGTCTGGTTTTGGTCCAGAAGAGTTTAGGTTCGAGCCCTAATGGGTCAACAAAAAGCTTGCAAGAAATTGTAGGCTTTTTTTGTTTTATATTGGTATTATTCGTTCGTTTACCCCTATCCGGCCCGGCAAGCCGGTCCACCTTTCCCCTAAAGTGGGGAAGGACCGAATACGCTGCTGAAGTGTCTCATAGACGGCTAGTCCAATAAACGGTGTTTCTGTAAATGCGAATGGATTGCTCGTCTGGCAGCCAGCCAAACTTCGCTTGCAATGAATTGCGATTTAACCGGATATGATACAGATTGCCCGTCTGGCCAGACATCCGTTACAGATTGCTTCGCTCCGCTC
This sequence comes from Prolixibacteraceae bacterium, assembly GCA_041821245.1. Lineage (GTDB taxonomy): Bacteria > Bacteroidota > Bacteroidia > Bacteroidales > Prolixibacteraceae > Roseimarinus. The sequence continues at coordinate 41,447 of JBGUEP010000045.1, read as the reverse complement.
GCAATGACGTATCACCCGCAGTGTGTTGGGTAAAAAAATGGGCGGCCAAGGCCGCCCATTTTTTTACCACCCCATTACCCAAGCCGCGTGTCATTGCGAGGAGCAACCGAAGGGCGCGACGTGGCAATCTGTTACGAATCCGTTGTATCTTCCATTAGGGAACGACGTGGCCTGTCCGGATGGCCAGACGGGCAATACGTTTACATTCCGTTGTATCTTCCATTAGGGAACGAGGTGGCAATCCATTCTTTTTCCATACCGCTTTCTAAGAATACAATTCGCAGCACCTAAAAGAGCAATGAACCTTAGGCAATCCATTTCCTTCAACCCGAATTAAGAAAAGGACCCGTTCTCTTTTTTTTAAAGAACGGTTCCCTATCTTCCGCGAACAGCCTTTCGGTTCTTCAAGCGTTTTATCGGTCTCGTAAGCATTCACCTTTTAATGACCAATGACTTTTCATACCCCTATTCGGCCCGGTAAACCGGTCCACCTTTCCCCTAAAGTGGGAAAGGGCCGAATACGAAACCGATGGTACTTCTTGGCGGCCCGGTTTAAAATGGTGCAATAAACGGTGAAGCTGGAAAGCGAATGGATTGCTCGCCTGGCAGCCGGCCAGCCAAACTTCGCTTGCAATGAATTAAGATTTAACCGGATATGATACAGATTGCCCGTCTGGCCAGCCATCCGGACAGGCTTCGCTCCGCTCGCAATGACGTATCATCCAAAGTGTGTTGGGTAAAAAAATGGGCGGCCAAGGCCGCCCATTTTTTTACCGCCCCATTACCCAAGCCGCCTGTCATTGCGAGGAGTGACCAAAGGGAACGACGTGGCAATCCTTTAGCAATTCGTGGAATTTACCATCAGGGAACGACGTGGCAATCTACTGGCAATCCGTTGTAAATCCCATTAGGGAACGACGTGGCCTGTCCGGATGGCCAGACGGGCAATACGTTTACATTCCGTTGTATCTTCCATTAGGGAACGAGGTGGCAATCCATTCTTTTTCCATACCGCTTTCTAAGAATACAATTCGCAGCACCTAAAAGAGCAATGAACCTTAGGCAATCCATTTCCTTCAACCCGAATTAAGAAAAGGACCCGTTCTCTTTTTTTTAAAGAACGGTTCCCTATCTTCCGCGAACAGCCTTTCGGTTCTTCAAGCGTTTTATCGGTCTCGTAAGCATTCACCTTTTAATGACCAATGACTTAATGACTAATGACTTTTTTACCCCTATCCGGCCTCGTATGCAGGAGTCCACCTTTCCCCTAAAGTGGGGAAGGACCGAATACGAAACCGATGGTACTCCTTGTCGGCCCGGTTTAAAATGGTGCAATAAACGGTGAAGCTGGAAAGCGAATGGATTGCTCGCCTGGCAGCCGGCCAGCCAAACTTCGCTTGCAATGAATTAAGATTTAACCGGATATGATACAGATTGCTTCGCTCCGCTCGCAATGACGGGCCATTCGCAGCGAGTAGGGTAAAAAAATGGGCGGCTAAGGCCGCCCATTTTTTTACCACCCCATTACCCAAGCCGCATGTCATTGCGAGGAGCAACCGGAGGGCGCGACGTGGCAATCTGTTCATATCGAGTAGAATGTGCTCATTTCGAAATTGAACCAAAAGGCATGCCCTGGCCTGTCCGGCTGGCCAGACGGGCAATCTGTTCTCCATTTCCATCAACCGGGAATCCGTAGGATTCAAATGTGGGTAGCCCCGGGTGAAGCATAGCATAACCCGGGCTTAATCATTGCGGGAAGAAAATCGGTCGATCAATAAACCTTGATATTAGAACCAATCCTCTATCGACCGAAAGTGGACATCCATTTAGGATGTCATCCTTTCCATGTTCTTTCAACTTTTGGATCAGCAAAAGGATGACATCCTTTAGTTTGCCGAGCCCCGATACTTATCGGGGTGCTTCCCTGCCTGCAGCAGGCAGGCTTTCCATCCCCGCCTGACCGGACGGCCTTGGATTGGGAATCGAAGCGTAGCGAAGATCGAGAACACCATTATTAATTCGTGAACAAAGCAAGGGCCTATCCGGCCTAAGGATAGTGAAGTATTCGATTTGATATTGAATTGTCCACCCCAATGTTGATATGGTCCTCATATTCAAACAGGGAGTGTTCTGCCATCGACTAAAACAAGCCATTTGTCCTGAAAGGGCTCTGAATAATTTCCATATTATAAAATCTTGTTTGTCGGTCGATGGTAGCATGAAACAATATCTGGCATTTATTGATCGACCGGGTTATGTTGTCACATTCCTTTGCCCGTCGGTTAAAACCGACGGCAATTCAAAAACCGACGGCAATTCAAAAACCGATGGAAATCATAAAACCGATGGAAATCATAAAACCGATGTAAATACATAAAACTGGTAGCAATTCATAAACTGAGGCCAATTCAGATGGCAATTCCTAATTCATTGACACCTCGAAATATGCATAACCCTTCGCACTAGCAGCTCTTGCCCCTTCAGGGGAAAGATGGCCAAAGGCCAGATAGGGGTGAAAAAAAGAGGCCATCGTAACCGACAGCCTCTTTTTCCTATTTTAGAAGTAGAAGATACTTCGTGAATTTCGTTTTGTTTTGTATTTCCCACGGCGAATGACTTTGATAATGGACCTGCGGTTGATGGAGTGTTCTTCTTCACTACACTCAACGTCGTCTTCACAATGATTCAACAACTGGGTTTCACCATATCCGGTATATTCAACCACATTGGGATCGACACCATGTTTGATCAAATAATCGTATCCCGATTTCGCCCTAAGTTTCGACAGTTTAAGGTTATATTCATCGCTACCCTTTGAATCGGTATGTGATTCCACTTTAACTTCCAGGTCGGGGTATTGTTGCAACAATTCAATGATCTTATCCAGAATCTTAGCCGCCTCGGGCAAAATTTTGTCGCTATCGAAACCATAATTGATGTGTTCAATTTGAATGATTTGCAGTTCATCCTTTCCATCCATTTCAAGACTGAGCGGCTCCAATTGGTCAGGTTCATCCATCAGATCGAAACTCATTTCGATAAACAGTTCCACTTCAATTTTTTCGTTTGGTAGTTTACCATATGTTGAAACATCTTTTTGAATCGACACATAATTGTCGTAGGTGACGTCCAACTTATAATTGCGTTGTTTATAGGCCTTAAATACAAATTCTCCGTCTTCTTTGGAATAGGCGACCTCTATAGTGTCATTGTTTTCATCCAACAAGGCAATTTTAGCACCTGAAATTTCAAAGGTATTGATACGGTCGCGAACGGTACCTTGAATCTGTACAGGGATGAATAAAATTTCCAACTTGTAAATATCATCATATCCCATTCCTCCGGTACGGTTCGATGAAAAATAACCGCTCATTCCTTCATCATCGAGTACAATTCCAAAGTCATCGCGAGAACTATTTACAGGAAATCCCATATTTTCAACAGCGGCATAAACACCTCTGTCGGGAAGCGCCATGTAAATATCTAAACCGCCCATGCCTCCCAAACCATCGGAAGCAAAATAAAGCACACCATCGGGCGCAATGTACGGAAAGGCTTCATTTCCTTCGGTATTGATATCTTCGAGATTTACAGGTTCACCCCAATCTCCATTTACTTTTCGACACCACCAAATATCGTTGCCTCCTTTTCCTCCCGGTCTGTCGGACGAAAAATAGAGCAAATCGCCACTTGTATCAAGGGTTGGGTGGGCATAACTATACAAGAGATTGTTGTATTTGAAGCCACCTTTCAACACCCATTTTCCACCTTCAAAATCGGCATAATAAATCTGTAGGTTATTTTCTTCTTCCTTCCGTCCTGAATTTTTGGATGTGCGGTTACTGTTAAAATACATCCGATTATTTTTCAAGTCGAACGTGGCAGGGCCATCGTGATACGATGTCATCAAATCCTTTGCATAGATTTCGGGCTTGGAATAATTCCCATACTCATCGATGGTCACAACATATAAATCGAGGAAAGGCAATTGATCCCAGTTGTACTTTATGTCTCGGTTAGCATCAGGATCACCTGTTGATACATAAACTAACTTATCCTGATAAAAAACAGGTCCCCAGTCGGCACCTTTTGTATTAAAAGGCAAGGCTGTAATGATATAACGCGATGAATCCTGTTCCAGGAAGGTAATGTAATCCAGAATGGATTGTTCCAGGTTTACCCGTCCGTCTTCGGGGCGCAATTCGCCAAACTGCACCAGATATTCCTGTGATAGATCATATTTACCATTGCTTTTTAAGGCCATGGCATAGTTGAAAATATCTTCGGGATACGCCTCATTCAATTCAATCAATTTACTGTACCATTTTTCCGATTGATCGGTTTCACCCATGCTTCTGTAACAATCGGCTAACCTGCGAATGACATGAATGTTTTCGGGATCTTTGTCGTACACATAGCTATACAGATCCACTGCTTCCTTAAATGCAAAATCATGATATGCATTGTCTGCCAGCTTGATGGTAATTTTTACCTGTCCAAATGTGCTATTTGCAAGAAGCAACACTAAAAGTGTTATTCCAATATATATTTTAATCTTTTTCACCATAATACACCACAAATTAGAAATATCTCGGAGACCTTACACGACCTCTCCCAAAACTAAAGTCAAAACTCAACATGATCTCATGTGTCCCTGAATTGTACGAACCTAACGATGTTGTTGTTAAATCGTACGCATAACCTACTTTTAATTGTTCATTCACCTGCACTTGCATCAATGCACCAAATGAATTGCCTAATCGATACGTTACTCCCGCCCATAATTTATCAATAAAAACAACCTGTGCGGTTAAATCAATTGAAAGTGGGGCATTTGGAGTAGCTCTCACCATGAAATATGGTTTAAATTTAAGAATTCTATTCACATCAAACACATAACCACCCATAAAAAATGCGTGTAGTTGTTCCCGACTAACAGCACCTGTTGTAATATCCTTTTCAGTGATCTCGTTGCTAATTAATTTTGGCACTGAAAAACCCATATAAAAATCAGGACTGGAGAAATAAACACCAACACCGGCATTCGGCATAAAACTTCGCGATACAGGGTATAAAAATGCAGGATCGTTCGGATCACCGGACCCCAAATCGACGGTATTTAAATCGGCCCTAAAAAAGCTAAACCCTGCTTTTAAACCCAATGCCAGATAACGCTCCCCCGGATAAGTGATGGTGTAGGAATAATCTCCAAACAAGGAGGTATTTTTCACCACTCCTATTTCGTCGTTGATAATTGAGCCACCTACACCCATTTCATTACTTAAAGGGGAATGAACAAATACCGTTTGCGTACTGGGATGACCGTCGATGCCCACCCATTGTTCTCGGGCAATAATGGTGGCACTGGTGACTCCTTTTGCGCCTGCATAGGCAGGATTAATCGACAAGATCTGATTCATATACTGAGTGTACATGGGATCTTGTTGAGCAAAGGAGCTTGTTCCCCAGGCAACAAATACAATGAATAATATGTATTTCAATTTTTCCACTCTTCTATCGTCGATTATCGGAAGCAATGTACATGTTTCCTTTTATTATTCTTTCCGTTATTGCTTCATTCGGGCCTAAATCAAGAATATAAAAATAAACTCCAGCAGGCAATACTCCATTCCCTACCCTGATGCCTTTGTTGGCTATCCCATCCCAGGCTTCAGCATTTGAATAGTTGTTTTTTTCATAAACAATATTTCCCCATCGGTTAAAAACAACCAGGTTGCTTTCCTCATACAACTCAATGTTATCGATGATCAGTAATTCATTAATTCCATCTCCGTTTGGCGAAAAACCGCCGGGAACAACAGGTCGTTTTTCCAGAACAGTGATGTAAACTGTTGCCTGACCATCGTTCTTTGCCAACTCAGTTCTAATGATGTAAACGAAGGTATCAGGACCATGGTAATAAATATCCGGCACATACGTCAGCAGGGTATCGCTATTCCATCGTCCCTCTTCCAAATGTCCATGATTTGGCTGTTGCGCAATGGTCAAAGAATTTAAATCGTAACTATCTTCAGTATCGATAACATCATTACGCAAAACATACATGTCAAGATCTGTCTGCTGATAAGTGCTATACGTATCATCAACCGCTCTAAAATCATCAACGGTGTAAGTAACGTGCATTAAATCGGCAACAGAAGAACAACCGTAAATGTCGGTGACTGTTAAATAAAAATCTCCACTATGATTCACTGTAACGGTATCATATCTTGCCAATTCAATTACATTTTTATCAACATCATAGTACCACCACAAATAAGTCAATGGCCCCGCACCGGTACTGGCACCACCATTCAAGCGTACCTTTTCTTTTCCCAATGGCTTGATGTCCTCTCCTGCACGTGCTATAGGTTTTTCGGCCACAGTAATGGTTACTTCGCTGCTATCGTTATCAAAATATTCATCCACTGAACTACTAACCACCAGCTTAAATTTACGGGAAGTTCCCGGTTCAGTAAGGAATATTGGCTGCGAACTGTTCGGATTATCGAGAAGCTCAGAAGGAGACCAGGCATATTGCAAATTGCTCATTCCCACACTGGATGTTCCGTCTAATGCATATTCGGTTTCGCATGCCCCAATGATCAAATCTTCACCTGCATCGGCAATTACTTTTTGGTATACATTGGTGATTACCGTGGAAGTATTGTTACTGGCCAAAGCTTCATTCATGTTATGCGAAACATGTCCAATATTCACCAGGTCACCTTCCAAGCGATCGGGCAGGATGGCTCGGATCCAAAAAGTGGTATCCTCATAAAGCATTAAACGATCGAAGGTGATTTTGAAGTTCCATGGTTTCCAATTGGATACCCCATCGGCAGAATATTCATATTTTTTCAACGCAGAAAACAAGGTATCAGAAACCACTACATCGTTGGATAAACTAGGCCCTACAACTGTAGCTTGTAATTGATAGACAATGGTGTCGCCAGAAAGTATTGTTTCTGAACCCATTTTCGTTTTTACAATGGCCACATCAGTAATGTAGCGCTTTTCTGCAATGGAAGTAATGTAAATTGTGGCAAAGGACTCATATTGTTCGAAGGTTCGAGTTTCATAAATTTTATACACAATTTGATCGGTACCCTCAAATCCGGGATCCGGAGTATAAATAAAAGAACCATCACGTCCAAGACGAATTTGTCCATATTGGGCGTCAACGATGGGTTCAATGTCTATTTCTATTTCATCATTATCGGGTTCAAAATCGTTGAACAACACATTACCTGAGATGGGTTTTTCCACCACAAAGTAGGCATCATCTACAGCTACGGGGTGGTGATTTTCATCGCTAATTTTATGAATATTGATGGTGACTCTTGCCGAATCACAACTAACCGGTTTCCCGTTATCACAGATTTGATACACAAAATAATCGAGCCCCACTTCGTCGCCATTGGGCAAATAAACAAAATCGCCATTGGGTTCAAAGGTCACCGTTCCTTTGGTCGGCTGCACCATAATGGATGTCATCGTAATGATGCCGCCATCGAAATCATAATCGTTATCCAGCAAATTGGAACGAATGGTATCCGTTTTGGTCACAAACAATTGGTCGGGATTAGCTACCGGAGGACTATTCTGATTGTTCACATCAATTACTTTAATGTAGACTTTACCTTTTACACATAAATCCGGATCATTGTTATCGCAAACTTCGTATTCAAACATGTCGTAACCTACATAGTTTTTGGTTGGTACATATATAAAGGTACCATCGGTAGCCACTTTATTGCTGTCGAGTAAGGCTGATTTAAAACCTGTGGCATTTGGTGGATTGTCCAACAATTTACCGTGACTTGGTCCTGAAAAAACTACACCCGAATAGCTTAAGGTATCTAAAAAGTTTGGATCGTAATCGTTGGTGCTCACATTGGCCATTAAGGTATCGTTGGCCAGCAAGACAATAAAATCGTTCACCACAAATAATTCGTTCACCGTAATAAACACTTCATCCTGCATGGTACATCCGTGTTTATCAGTAGCCATTAAAGTATACAATCCCGGATCATTAATCATGGGCTGCAAAGGATCACCGTCTTTAAAAAGTGTATAAGGTTTCCCTTCTAAGGACCATTCATAAATGGCATCGGCCCCCTGACTGTTGCTTGCATCGAGCACTAAAGGTACACCTTCGTTCAATTTGCGATCTTCGCCTGCATCGGCTATCACTTCGGGCGAGAAATTAATGGTAATATTCGTTGTTGAATTTCGATCACCAATACCAACACGCAATTCAACTACAAGTGTTGTATCGCTTATCACATGCGTAAAACGGGTTACAGTGGAATCAGGATCGGTAAATAAACCGGGCACATCGGAACTCCAGTGATGGTAATCAAAACCAAGCCAACTGATACTGACATCTTTCAAAAAGGATGAAGTATCGCAAACACCTATGGTAAAATCGTTAGGTAAATTATCGTGCAATTCCACCAATTCGGCAATTGCCCTTAAATCACTATCAATAACAACTTTGGTCGTATCTACGTTCCTGTTGGGGACATCACCCCAATCGAAACTGGAATCAAAATTAATGGATGTGACCGTTGCGGCATTAAAAATGGTATCGGGAGAAGTATTCTGTGCCGTTGCACTTAGAATTATTTCATGGGTTTCACCCACAGCCATATCGCCCAGGCCCAGACTACCGGTCCAAACTTTTTCGCTACTCCCATCCAGCCGGTACCAAAGGTCATCTAAATCAATGGATACAACGTCGGTTACCGTAACATCAGTTGCTAAAACCGGACCTTTATTTTCAACCAATATGCTAAATTTAACGTCCTTTGGATATCCAATTAAAGCCTTTTTATTGATGGCCGTTTTGGTGATGGTGAGGTTGGCCACGCTGGCGATGTCATCATTTATTGTTATTTCTGCGTAGCCCTCTGAACAACGCGGAGGATAAGCATCGTTACAAACGGTATAAATAAAATGATCAACAGTATTGTTAAATCCCGCCAAAGGCATATAGCTAAAGCTTCCATCCTCCTGCATCACAACGGTTCCTCCATTTTGAGAATTGTAAGTTCCCGCATCAACTGTCAGCTTCCAAATGCCATTAGGTTCATAATCGTTATCCAACACATTACCTGTTAATTGTGTTCCCGTTACGGTACTGTAATAGTCAGGAATGGCAAAAGGCTCGTAATAGAACTGGAAAACCTCCATAAAATCGGCATCCGTACAAAGTGTGGCATCTGTTACAGTTAAAACATACTTACCAACAGTATCGGCTGTTACATAGGAGTCATTTGTTCTTCCAACAAACCGTCCGTCAGTTGTTGTCCAGGAATAGAGCAATTGATTACCCGCAGGTTGACTACCCGATCCATCGAGGGAGACATCACTATTTAATCGAATGTACTTATCGTCTCCGGCATCGGCCAAAGGTGGTGGCAGTACCGTTACCGAAACCACAGCCTGTGAAGACACCTGGTCATCATCGGTGACCGTTAAGATATAAGTAGTTGTGGAACCCACTCTAAATATTGGTGTCGGACTGGTAGGATCATCCAGGTAAGTGGAAGGAGTCCAGCGATAGCTCAAATTTTCACCGGTACTTTTTGTTCCATCCAACTCGACAAAACCCCAACAATTTCCAACTATGAGGTCGTCTCCGGCGTCGGCAAGCACGGGTTCTTTTATTTTAGTGATCCATCGGGCCGTATCATTTACGAGTTTATTTTCCAAAATATCGGTTTCCACATAGGCGGTGTTCGCCACAAAACGTCCTGCCGTTTTACCTACGAAAGCTCTCAATTTAATGCGTATCACATCGTTGTTGGCCGGAAAGGGATACAAACTATCGGTATACACATAATTTCCCATCCAGTTTTGCCAGGTGCTTCCATTGTCCAATGAATATTCAGGATTAAGTAAACCACTGGACATCTTGTCGGTGATTACTGTTGAAGTGGCCGAATCGGGTCCATTGCTCCAAACCGACAAATCGTAGTAAACGGTATCGCCCCAGAAGGCAATTTCATCTCCGGTTTTTTGAATCTCCACATCGGCATTCAATGGCGGACGTAAGGCATCAATAATGATCCAGGCAGTACTACATTTAACCGGGTAACCATTGTTGCACACCTCATACTCCAGACTATCGACTCGCCAGTACAAACTATCGGGGCGAATGTTAAAATCACCATTGGCCTTCCATGAATAAGTTGAATGTTTGGGTTCAGTTACAATTGCGGTCACCTGCAAATTGAAGAGATTTATGTCGGTGTCGTTGGTCAATACATTGATGGTAGAATCAGATGCCGACTGAATGGCTACCGAATCATTAATAGCTATTGGTGGATGTGATTCCAACAATACAACAATGGAATCGAGCGAGGAACAATTTTCACCGTCTGAAATTTTCAGATAATACAATCCCTTTTCAGCTATTTCAATGTTATCAGTGGTACTTGAACCTACAATGTCTCCATCGTAAGTATGCCAATTATAACCCAACCCATTACCAATACTTTGGTCTCCAAGGATAGTTTTGTTTGTTCCAAGGTCTTTGTACAAGGTATCACCGGTAATTACGGCAACCGGAACATCTGGCACAATAATGTACATGGTATCGGAAGCCACGTGCCCGTCAATATCAGTAATTTTCAAAATGTACCGGCTTCGTTTCCCAATGGTAGATGCATCAGGTGTAAAAAGAGGTTTTGAACGTGTAGGATCACTGAGTCCAGTAGCAGGCGTCCACAAAAAGCTCATTATTGGACTGATGGCATCGTTTCTATCGCCAGGCAATACTGCCGTTGCGCAACTCGGGACATATAGGGTATCGGGTAAATCAACGTAGAGTGAATCCACCAGGGTATGCCAAATGGATTGATTATTGGCCGAAACAGGATCGTAGGTACTCGAAAATATCAGGGCCTGATTGTATATGTTTTTTGGTGAAAACGGACTGATATCCGTTTTAATCGTTACCAGAATAGAATCGCCGGAATTCATGTGACCCAAGGCTAAAAAATCGTTCCAGGGCGAAAATTGTCCTCCATTGAGCGAATAACTGGAATGGAAAAGGCCATAAGCCATGGTATCCCTCAACATCACATTTACCGCTTGCGACGGTCCATTATTTTTCACAAGTAAGTTATAAGTGATTTGTTCACCAAATAAGGCTTTCTCCGGTCCCGTTTTTTTCACCGACACTTCGGCCTGGAAACTTTTAGACCTTATTACAATAGTCACCGTAGCATTGGAATACATGGGGAAGGCATTGTCGTTGTAGGCCTCATAAATAAACTCAACCGTCCCGGAAAATCCTGATTCAGGGGTATAGTTAAAGGTGCCATCGGGTCGTAAGGTGAGGCTTCCGTGTTGCGGAGGAGTCACTGGTGTTGGGTTGTAATAAATGTGGGCACTGCTTTCATCAAAATCATTTTCGCCTACATAACCTTGGAAACTTTGGTTCTGATCGATAAAATAAATGTCATCGAAGGTATGCAGGGAGAGGTATTCCACCACAATTACGTCGAGATAAACCGATTCGCCGGGACATTTCACCGAGTCAAGGATGGGCTGAACCGATACGTGATACGTTTCTAAATTGTCCCATTTAATGTTATTGGTGACATTAGTTTTCGATGAAACATTCTTCACACCATTTACCCCATAGGTAATTCCCCAATTAAAACTATAATAGAGATTCTCGGGCACCGAAAGGGCATGCGTAGAATTCAATTCAACATACCTTACCTTTTGCGCAAAAATGGTAGTTACTGATAAAAGTATCAGCAGCAGTAGTGTGGTATGTCGTAAACTATTTCTCATTCGAATTACAATCTTCTATATTATTAAATCTTTTCTTAATGTATTCATTTTAGTTGGCAAAATCGATGTCATCGGTAATAATTGGTTTTGGATGGATCGTAATTTTGCGTTCATCGCGCCCACCACTAATTGTCGCATCCAGCACATTAACAGGCACCCCCTCACCATTCACAGCACTTATAATCCGTACAAACCATGCCCGGTTATTGGCAGGAATAAGGTCGTTAATAAAGGTATTCGGAATACTGATGATTGGATTCCTGGTGGTTTGAAAATCCAGCACTACTTGTTCCAGCAATGTAGAGCTATAATTATAGATGGCATAAGTTAAATCGTAAGTTAGTGCTCCCTGATAGTCGAGTTCAAACTCAAAGGCATCGTCAGGGTTGGTGGATACTGCAGAGCATCCAATGGCCGATTTGCTTGTGGTGGCAAACGAGATACTTGGTAATGGATAAATATAAATCCCGAGGCTATCCGACAAACTGTAGCAACCGTTTTGACTTCTAAAATAAACCACCAACTCATAATCGCCCGGATCGAAGGCGAAGGGCAGGTCCAGATTACCAGATAGAACTGTAGTGGTATCGTAGACTAAAAATCCGCTGGCATCGTACAATTCCCAGAACCATTCAGCAGGATTAACACCGGGATCGGAAAGCGACATGGTGTGCGTTTGGCCCGTGGTCACTTCGGTCCAAACCGGATTAATCACAGGAGCATCAGGCTGAACAAAAGCATAAACGGTATGGGTAGGATAAGTCAATATTTCACCAAAAACTCCTTCGCTGGAAGCCTCTAACAACTCCAACTGGTAAATAAGATCAACCGTAGTGCCCGGATAATCATTGAATGGAATAATTAAGTTATTGGCTTTCCCATCAAAATCGGAATCAATCATTTCGCCCTTTTCAACGTGCCAGTCTTTCACTACTCCATTGAGTGAATATTTAATATCGAAGGGTGCAAATCCGTCAATTTCAATTTCAACCAATACGCCATCTTCGTTCGAACAGGTTAAGGTTTCAGGTGAAAGGAAGCGGACATCAGGCGGAGCTTTTACCTTAATAATCATTCCCTGATATTTTGAATCTTCAGTGTCGGATTTTTCACATCCTGCAGAAGAAACTTCACTCACGTAAATATAACCGGTATCGACAGGCAGGGTAAAAACGTCCCAAATGACCCAAATTTCGGTTGAGTTATTGGCAGGATTTCCGGTAATTGTTACAGTGGTTCCGTCGCCAGCCAACTGAGAGGTATCCTTATCGAAAAACAGGCGTCCACCATAAACGGTCCAGGTAAAGGTCGATGGATCGATGTAATTCTGATCACCCCGCACATCAAAATGTTTAATGGCACCATTCACTACACTATCGAGCGGCCAGGTCCAATTAGGTATTGTTTGTGCATTGGAGGTATTTGAGCTGAACAGAAGCAACAAGCATAACAAAGCACCTGTCCCCAATGGGGCAAGCAGCCACCTACCCAACATTCGGGCAAGTACATTTTTGCTATATGTTTTTTCTGTCAACACGCTTAATCTCTTTTCTCTTTTAATCCCACAACACCTTTGCCCTTTTAAAAACCATCAAGAATCAGGTTCAAGCATTTTAGCGATCAAACAATGCTTACTCCCTTTCGAATGGAATCATCCCGAAAACTTTCGGGAGGGCTTTCCTCTTAATTCATATTCATCACACCCGTTTGCGGCAGGTGGGTAATGGTAATGGACGTTTCAGGATATTGCCCCTGCACTGATCCCAGTGGTGCAATTTTTCCGTACGAACCATATTGATCTCTGTATTCCTCCAATTTGAACGTATAACTTTCGTCGACGGTATTATCCAATTCACCCACAATAAAATCGAAATGCAACTGATTTGATGCATCTAAATCGGCCGCTTCAAAAACAATGTTCTCCTGAACAATAACGCCATCTATACCAGGATAAGAATAATACAAGGTATATGGATACGAAATGTCGTTCAGTCGATTAAACTGGGCCGATACAGAATACAACTGATCGGCACAATCTTCACGCGTTCCGGCCAGGAGCCATACTTCCGGCGGTACTAAAATCAGGTGCTTCCATCCCGATATTTTCTGATCGAGAATACAATCATTGGAGCTGCGCTCATATACGGCAATGTATCCGTAGGCACCTGCTATATCATCGTTCCATCGCACCCATATTTGTGAGGTATTGAGTGCAATACCGGGTAATTCGACGAAGGATCCGTTACTGATGTTTCCATCGGTTGGGATGGTTAACCAGGTATCCGTCAGCGGGTCGTAGTTTCCGAAAGTACCATTTTCGACATACCAAACAAAGGTTGACATATCGGTGTAATTAGGGTCCCCAACAATATTGTAACGATGATATGATCCTTCGACTACCGGCACCTCAAACATTTTGTTTAAGTCATCGAGATTGCCAGTCACAAAGGGGTTGTAGCCCGTTTGTTCTTCCTGACTGAAAGCATTTACCGCCGAAAAGGTGATAAATACCAGGATGATTACTAAATTTCTTTTGTTCATGATCGCTAAATTTTCATTATTCATTCCACTAGCTAAAGCTAGTGGCTATTCATGTTCTGCACAACTCTCTTCAATTCCACTAGCTAAAGCTAGTGGCCATTGATTTCTTTTTCTATTTCAATCTCTCCCCATTCTTGCAGTATCTTGGCTAAAGCTATAATTGCCTCCACATTTATGGAGTATCTCAACTGCAGCTTCAATTCCCTCCACATTTATGTGGAGGATTACCAAAACTACTGCCCTTCAGGGGCTTTAGCCCAATTATTCTGATCTCTCAATTCCCACTAGCTTAAGCTAGTGGCTATTATCAAATCTTTGAAACCCATGCTTCACAATAAACTCATCATATTCTTCCTCAAATGATTTTTTCCTATGATGTTCTTCCTGATTTAAAATATAGTTCCTCACCGTTTCTATCCTGGACTTTGATACTGATACTGCGAAATATTCATCTTGCCATTCAAACTTTTCACTGATCAGATTTTGCTGATTCATCCAATACGACGACTCCCCTTTAATCAACTGCATGATCTTCTCAATGGTTTGATTGGATCCCAAAGAAATCAAACAATGACAATGTTCAGCATATCCATTTATAGTGTCGATAAAAATTCCTTTTTTAAATGCATTTTCTTTGATGTGGCGCCATAACGTTTTCCTGATCTCTTCGGACTTGAGATAAGGAACCCGATTTTTGGTGCTCCATACAAAATGAATGTATACATACAAATAAGGCATACTCTACTATTTATAAATACATTTTCCACTAGCTAAAGCTAGTGGCAATTGATTCCTTTTTCTATTCCTATCTCGTCCCCATTCTTGCAGAATTGGCTAAAGCTAGTGGCAATTGATTCCTTTTTCTATTCCTATCTCGTCCCCATTCTTGCAGAATTGGCTAAATCTAGTGGCAATTCACCAAATCGATCTAAATTACCTCCTGCTTTAGCTGGAGGACAAGACTCTACGACAATAAAGCAATCCATAATTGGGCTTTAGCCCAACAGACACATTTTTCAATTCTGTCCCAAATAATTAATTGGGGTAACTACATAAGCCAAAGCCATGTCCATAGTGCCCGATTGTGGCAAATGGTTGATTACACGAATTTGAACTCTTCGATTCACATCATGCGTAATGTGCGTATCGTACTTGTCGACTACATCGGTAATGGCCAGCTCATATTCTACTGTTTGCACCAGATTACCCTTTGCTTCGGTAACTTCAAGGATATAATTATTCGATTCCTTGTATTCCAATACAAAGTATTCGCCACCGTTGCCTTCAAGAACTGTTCCCGGAGCATTGGTTTTGTCTTCAACCGTGTACTTTACCTTTAAAGGAAAGCGACTTTCAGGAATGGCAGCATCGGCTAATCCATTTCTATCGGTAAAATTCATTCCCACCTGAACCTGTGCCTGGTAATTTGCGTCGAAATTGAAACAATCGTCGGCATTCGGCAAGGAAGCAAAATCGAGGTACATGTTATTGGGTTGCAGATCGATACTTATGGCACGGGTTGTGGAACATCCCACTGGTCGAGTTTCGGTCACCGCCAAATAGACCAATTGTGCTACAGTTCTGTTCCTATCGAGGAATTGAACGGTTACATTGGTTTCAAACTGACCTTCAATAAAATCGATAAATGTTCCATCAAGATTATTAAATGCCTCATCGTGGAAAGTCCAAGTGAAAGTATTGCCTTCGTGATTCCCAACATTGAAACCGTGCACTGAACCTTCAATAAAACTGAAGTCCTGTGCCGATGCCATAGAAACTGTTGCCATCACAAATACAACAGTGATTGCTATTCGATTGCCTGCACCTTGCAGCAATCTACTTAAGCTTAAAAAATAGTCCGAATATTTTTTCATTGCTTTTAAAATTTACCCCCTCCGGCTGTCGCCTCCTCCCCCTAAAGGGGTGAGTTTCGCCATTGCGAGTGATTAATACTTAATTTGTTAATACCCCCTCCGGCTGTCGCCTTTGCGAGCATTAGTACTCTGGTTATTTCTTCCGCTTTTTAAGTCTGCGGTTGACCCAAACTTGTCATCCTGAGCTCGGTTACTGAGCTTGTCGAAGTATGTCGAAGGATCCCTACCTCTTTTCGTTGGGATTCCTCACTCTGTTCGGAATGACACCTACTATGGGGTGTATTAGTAAAACAGCGTATTCCTACTCGTTCCCCTCCGAATAGTTTGCTTAATCACTCCTATTCCGAATGTAATTTACAGGTCGTTCTGTTTCTAACAGAACACAATCGATTAAAATCGAACACCCTTTGTCGGGTAAAAAACCCGAGCTACCATTCGGAATACGCTGTATTCCCCACAACACTTCAAAAAATCCTCGCTACCAAAACGGTAGTCACTTATCCCCTCTCCTTTGGAGAGGGCTAGGGTGAGGTCTTATCTCATCCATTGAGAAGGACTGCCTTTGGCAGTAGAAACTCAATACATCTTTTTATTTTCATTATATCAGGTTCAAATTAAAAATCTCTTTCAGTTCAAACCCTTTTACTTTTATTTGTCGGGGAAGATAACCCGACTTACTTGTCGGTTAAAAACCCGATCTACTAATAAGGCTAAAGGAGCCCCGGGTGATATCCGGGGACTCCTGAAAATATTTTGCTAGCCTTACAAATTAGTTTTGTGATACACCAATAGTTGTTGTTGCTGGTGCCAAAAGAATGGTACCGGTTTCCGTAATATTTGCCGCAGTAGCTGCAGAAGCTGGAAAATCGCTTGCCGTAGCAGATTCTTTATTATCCGGCTCAACACCTAAGATACTAGTCCCATCATATATGGTTACATTTGAAGCACTTAAGTTATAAGTAATGTCGCTATGGCTCGCACCTAACCAGTAATCATCAAAATTCATTTCTATAGTAAATGCTATTGCATTTGCATGCTCTGCCGTTAATATAGCAGGTGTACTTGCTTGTTTATTTGACGATACTTCGTCTGCAGAGGTAGCAAGGACATTACCATTAACATCAATTAACCCTTCGCTCACAGTCGAAATATAGTCGAAATGTATAGCATCAACAGCTGCGGCAAATGCAGTTGCTTCAGCTGCAGGTAAATTTGAATCCCATATTATACCAAAAGTAACATACCTGCGTGTAGATGCAGGGGTTCCAGCAGGAGTTCCTAAATCATTATCGTCTGCTGCAAGGCCCTTATAAGTAGCTAAATTACCGTCGCCATTGAATATATTACTAAACGCTAACCCATCGGGGTCATTAGCATAGTTTTCAATAGTACCATCACCACATGTTGCAAGAAGAGTTGCTGTAGTAATTTGGTTTCCATTAATATCAGAAACATAAACCCATACATCGAAATCGATCAATGAAACATAGAATCTACGGGTTGTTAATGCACAATCGGCTCCAATACCAGCAGCTGCTCTGGTTTCTACAACTTGGATATAATAACTACCGCTTGCATTTTGATCCCATACAATTGTATAAGTTTCACCATTAGCACCTCCAGGAGTTTTTGTACCCGAAACGGTTTGACCAGCTTCTTCTACTAAAGTCCAGGCAATATTACTACCTGCCTCAGTTTGTGTAATAGCGAAGGTGTGTGAAGAACCCGCTATCATGTAAAAACGTGCACCACTTCCATTATCTGCAGCATCTTGTAACTGTGCCATTGCACTTGTGCCCGCCAATACCACTAGCGCCAGCATCATCATTAAACTAAATACATGTTTTTTCATAAGGCAAAACATTTTAAAATTAAACATTGAATTAATTAATACTCTAAATTTTTTGTTGTGTAAATTTTTTGTTTCCATAATATATTGTTTTTAATGTGTTTCTAAAAAAGTTCCTGAGTTTCTGAGTAACTGAGTAACTGAGTAACTGAGTTCCTGAGCCCGATTACCGGGACGGTTGCTGAGCCCGTCGAAGCACGGTCCCGAGTGACAAAGCACCTGGCTGCCGGTATACACCGAAGCATCCGGGTCTCTGTTGTTTAAATTATGTTTTTTATTTCGTTTCATTATTTCGCTCTATTTTTTATTTTAAATTATTATTCAACTTCCAACTCAATTTTGAGCCACACTTATTTTACCTGTATTGGGAATGCCAAATATTGTTCGTGTTTGACTATGATTACCAGTTCCAAGTTCATCGGTTTCAACCGGGTAATTATTACCCGAAATAGCAAGACCTTTGTCAACAACAATGGTAACCGTAACATCATCAATAATACGATCACTTACGTCTACCTCAAATTCAACCATATCGGCGGCAAGAGGTAGATAATCGCCATGAGTTATATCAATGCTTACAGTTACCTTAAAACTATTTCCTATAACATTTGAAATGGCATAACTTTTAAATGTTGATGTGCTTACGATACTAGGCGGAGATACATAACTTGCATCGGTCGCTGAAACGCTTACATCGAATGACCATTCTTTCACTACATGATTCAAATCGGTACTCATATCCACTGAAAATTTAATACCATTCGTGCGATTTATAGCTAAATCATCAGTGTTCTGCCAAACCTGATAATCATCTCCACCGAAGGTGTAGCTGTTACAACCATAATCGTTCCCACGTGCTGTAATGTTAAATAAATTCGTAACCGGTTTAATTTCGAAGCTACGTTTGGCGGTACAAGTGCCGGATCCGGTATCCATTTCTGAATAAACCAGGTACCAGGTTTGTCCATTGCTAAATGAGGCATTTACAAATTTGATTTGAATCTCGGCATTGGCACCATTGATGGTCGGTGTTGCCCAATCCTGCGGTGTGTCTGTGAAGTTATAGTCTGCGGCTTGTGCCAAATTATCGGACAATTCCCATACAACATCGTTTCCGGTATTGCCCATTGGAACACGGTAGAGGTGTTTGGAATCAATATAAGGAGCGGCTGAAGAGTTTTGAGCAGAAGCATAGCGCGGCCCGGCTAACAGCAGGAGTGCTGTTAACAGGAAAAGCTTTGCCCAAACAGACAGACCCCCTCTAACTCCTCCGTCAAAGGAAGGAGAGAACAGGAGCCTACCCCAAATGTTGGGTTGTGCTTTTGTGCTATGTTTTATTTCTCTAATCATAAACCCACCCCCTGCCCCCTAAAGGGGGTTCAGAGACTACCTATTTGTTAATTTTCTCTTGCTTAATCTTTACGGCTGTTGGCTATTGCTTTAACCTTTTTTTACTTTTCTTTTAATTTTTTTAATTGCACCTTTTTTTCTGCTCTATTATTTTTGTCTATCCTCAAGGGACAGTGTATCTGGTTACTCGTTACTGGTTGCTTGTTATTCCTTATTTTTTATTCCTTATTTTTTAAATTCTGTTCCTATACTAATTCCTTGTTCTGTTCGTTTTATCAGTATGACCGAAACAACTTGCTAGTTACTGGTTATTCCTTATTATTTATTTCTTATTAATTATTTTTTGTTCTCGTCCTCTTCCGCCCCTTCAGGGCTTATGTCATTTTTCTATCTCTTTCACAGGGCGTTGCCCTGTGCTGATGCTTTCGCCCCTTTGGGGCTATTTATATAGTCATTAAGTCATTTTGTGACCCAATATTTTCAATCTTTTAAAGAACGTATCTACCAAATTTGGTAGTTCCCTTAACACCCCCCTTCACTTCGACTGGCTCAGCGACCGAGGGGGTTGGGGGAGGTCAATCCACTCCCGCAATGGCCTCGGGCTGCGGTAACCGGTATAAAATGTTGCTATCCCTGTTAACTGCATCCTTGTCTTTATCATTAAAGTGACCTCTTACATTGGTAAGAGTAAATATAAGGTTGTGTTCATTCACGTAATATCCTTCGTAAGTCACATTTATCGTTACTTCCGTGGTCCCTGCATCCACACTAACTGTCCCCACAGATTTATTAGCACCCTCTACATAACCACCATTTGCCAAAATGGAAATACCTCCATCCGCTACATCCACATCCAGTGGATCGAACCCACCTGCATAAGCAGTAGTAACGGCTAAATCAAAATACCAGGCATAAGGATATGCTGTCGCATTTTGTATAGCCACCACATAGCTAATGGTGGTAACATCCGATGTTAAGTCGGTATAAATGGTTCCATCGATGCTCGATTTGGCACATTGGTCACCACCTGCTGTAACCAGCACATCGAATGGCGGATAAATTGTAATGGGATATGGGCGAACGGTACTACAACCTGTTGTACCTATTACATCCACTTCTTTAAAATAAATCACAAAATTAGGATTACTAATGTCCAAAAATTGATTAATAAATTCAATGGTTGCTGTTTCAGTTGCATCGGCCACTGCGCCACTTCGGACTACGCTCAGTGTATAATCCTTTCCAAGCCCCTCTTCCAAGGGATCTTCATTAGCGTCTTCGATGTACCAGGTTCCTGTATTTCCTCCATGTTGCATTTGCACCTCATATTTATGAGAAGAAAGCAGCAATGGGCTTAGTTCAGAACCTCCGGATTCGCCTGCACCTGCCACAATATCGCGGGTGGCAGGCAAGGCCAAAATTGTTCTGTCCTGTGTACGGTCACCCTGTGTTAAAGGATCCACTGGATAGATGTATTCGTTGTCATCGGTAATGGCATCGGGAATACCGGTTGGATTTGGGATAACTGTAACAATTCCCTGACCACTGCTGACCGTTAAGGTATGCGTAACATTTGCAAGCAGATAATTTTTAAATTCCACGGTAATGCTCACATCAACCGGCGACGAAAAGGCTACCGGAGTAACTTCCAAAGAAAAATCTTTTCTCGGGGTTAGACCCGTAATTTCAACATCGCCATCGTTACTGGTGGCTAGTATGGATATAACATCTTGATCGAAAGTGGCGTTAAAAATCCAACTGGTGGGATCAAAATCAGGGTCTTTGGTCATGGTTACTGTATATGTTACACGAGTTGAAAACACTTCAGTGGGCTCATCAATATCACTGTATTTGTGTACCTCACCTTCTTCATCGCTGCATTGCGTAAGTACTGCATCGGGAAGTGTGAGGCGGAAGGTATTTTCAACCACGTTAATGGTGAATTCACGTGCCGATATACAGGTATGTGTGCCATCGTATTCTTTATATTGCAGATACCATCTGTTGGGATCAGGAATTGGTTCCACTCCAAAAATATCCCGATCGAAATAGATTTCAACAATTTCATCTTCGCCATCTTCTGCCGGATAAATGGTAAACCAATCGAATTCCGGATCATCTTGATTGAGTATGGTTATGGTTTTGGTATATTCAGCAGCTCCTGCCAATTTATTGGTAACAATCCATTCTTTGATATTGAGTTTTTTATCAATATTTACCTTGTACGCGTGTTTTGAATCGATGTAAGGGCTTGCTCCGGTATTGTCCACCGCTGCCATAAGTTGATTGGTGCCCGCTAACAAAATAAATAAAAGCCATATAAGCACAAATCCCTTTCTTCCAAAAATCATGGAAAAAAGGTTCAATTGCGCTACTTCTTTACGCTGGTATGTAAGTTCTCTTATCAAGCTTAATCAATTTTGAATTGTTAATTCATTGCCTCTATTAAGCCCACATCGGGCATGGACCAAATAGTATTGGTTGCTATATTATCGTTTAGATCACCTCCGCTGTCAATTATATCAAAATCCAATTCGCCATAATATCCAAAAATATTCGAAATAGTAAACGTAACATCCTGCTCTACTCCTAATTGATCGTTAAACTCCACCGTAAAAGTTACTTGATTTACTCCCGGTGTGGGGTCCGGACCATTAGGACTGACAGCACAAGTAGCTGAATAGGTACTTTGATTGCCCGGATCCCAGGACTGAGCATCCATATCGGCATTTGTGGCCACAATACTGGCGATGGTGGCGTTTAATGCAGGGTTTGCACCAACTACATTAATCAGAAAATCGAATTGCCACTGCACATCATTCACTGCCACATAACCTCCAGAGGGAGAAGTAATAAAAACTGTATATTCAACGGTATGCGTTGTAGCCAAGGAATTTTCCAATAAAATACCTTGCTGATCGGAGCAAATTCCACTATCGTCGGAATCTAAAAGATCTATATCAACATCGAAAGGCTCGTATAGGATAAAGGGCATTGCCGAAGCTGTTGCGCAGGCACTGGTACCGGTTGTAGTTTCCATATAGCCAATTACGTATTCACCGCTACCGGCAGTACCATCAAAGGCGGTCATATTACCGTTAAACTGCACTCTAAACTTAGCAGTACTACCCTCTTTCCACGGTATACCGAGGATGGTATAGGCCGTACCCGGAACTAAAGCTCCTGCAGTTCCTTTTTCAATGTCATCGGCGCTGGTACCTGCCGGAAAGATTCCCCAAACCGCATCATAGACACTGTTATCCATAACTACGGAATAAGTATGCACCGAATATTGCAACGGAGTTGTATTTCCACCAATTTGTGCGTAGAGGCTAAAGCCTAACAAAAGCGAAAATAGCGTTAATCCAGTTTTAAAAATTACTCTCATTCCCCAATATTTATAATTTTTCCCATGTGCACTTGTTCGTTCGACCTCATCCATTCTCAGTGCACAATTTAATCTTTTTATTACTCTTTTTCTTTTATCCTTTTTAAGCCCAACGGGTACAGTAAAATATCCATCGCCCCAATTTTATTCAATAGTTCCTTTCGCCGGTTTTGGCAAAACGGTAACAATAAAAACCGCTTTTGTCGTCGCATTCCGAGGAAATCCAGCTACTTCCAAGGCATCGCTACCATCAGCCACTTCAAAAGTTACGGTGGTTGTTCCCTGATAAAATACAGGAAACACCATAGGATCAGGATTAAAATCCATATCCGTTATTTCATGCCAATCAGTATAACCGGCCGGATTGTACGATTCATGTACCAGTTGATATTTTATACGGCTTACAGGACAATTATCGCTAAAGCCGCTAAAAGCCAAAGCACTTAAAGGGATAATATCGGTATAAGCAGGTATCGTGCCATCATCACTCTTATTCTCCGTTGCGCAGTATGGTCCCAGCGGTTGATTGGCCGTTTCGCTAATGACCGGTGAAATTTTATCTTCGATTGGTAAAAGAGCAGTTGACCTACCGTCAGTACCAACATTCCCAGCTTCGTCGGTAGCCCTAAACTGAATGGCGACATCTGCGCCAATTTGCCCACAACCGTAATTAATCTCCGTTACCCACCTTCCTTCATCTTGATTCCATAATTCAAAGAAAAAATCATCTTTGTCGCTGGTACAGTTGTCACTACTATTATAATCAAAATTGTAGGCAGTAAGAGTTACCAACCCATTTTCGTCAAGCAACATGCTCGGTGGATTGAGGAAATTACCATCAGCCACAGGATCCTGGTTGTCCTCCAAATATATTTCATATTCTACTGGTGGATCGAGTACCATAGTGCCCTGAGAAACCGTAACATAAACCGTATTTAGGCCATTGTTATGGTTATGCCCAAGAGTCAAGCCCATTAGTTTATCCAACGTATTCCCTGCCGACACATCGTAATTATCTTCATGGCTATCGGACGAAGTATTATGATCGACCACAAGCAGCCAATTGACTTTAAAGTCGCAACCGTCAGGATTTTCCAAAGTAGCATCGGAAATTGCCGGGGTGTAATCATTTACAACAGCACCATCAATAAATGTATATTCACAAACACCTATTTCAGTGTACAAAGGATTTGCATTTATCACACTTAAATCGATCACAGGCAATTCGGTATCTTTAGAAACAATTGTTTTTAGCGAAGGTGCTTTTGCTATACACGTGTATGAATCTTCAAAAGTAACCTGATAAGTTCCTATTCCAAGCCCGGTAAGGTATGTATTCGATTGGTTACTTGGAATAGTAAAGTTACCGCCCTCAAAGGTCCAGGTATAAATTCCAGGCTGAGGCAAATTGTTTGTCCAAAGTCCACTAGCCCCGGTGGCGTGTAGTGCGGTTTGTCCATAGGCATAACAACGGTTTTTAACTTCGTCGTTGCCGATACCTTCTGAAATGTCCCAGAATCCAAGTAAAAATTCTGCGTCCCCCTCAATTCGAGGGTTGGGGAGGCCTCCAGTAATATTCTGGCTCGATGAACCCAGTTGGCTCCATATTCTTACTTCCCGCAGCATTCCGGTAAACCCGGCACCCATCACAAAAGGATCGGTGTTAGGGTTTGCTGAAAAATTACCGGGAGAATTAAATGTGTTGGCTGCATCGGTCCCGTCAACGTAAAGGGTTAAACCGCTTCCGGGTGCCCATGAACCTGAAACGTGGTACCAGCGCTTAATGGCTAAATTGTAAGTAGTAGCAGTAACTTCATCTGTTCCAACAAAAAATACAAATTTATCGGCAACCAACTTCAAACCATAGCCTGTTCCTTTCGAAACGATGGGTTGAGATCCTAAATTGCTCAGGTAGACCCACGCCTCCAGCGCTCCGGTGGTAGTGAGTTCATCTATTGCGGTATAATGGGGAACGGTTAAACCAGCCCCGTTAAAGAGTACCTGACCTACTGCGCCCCCACCCATGGTCACATTAATTTCTCCTGTTAATAACTCGGGACAATTTGGATCTGCAATTTTTTCGGTAAACACTTCATATTCATTACGAGTTACAATGGTAACTTCCTTTTGATCTACTAATGGTGCTTCACATTCATTTACCTTCATTTTTAGGATATAGGTATTTCCTGCCGATTTTGAAAACACGGGTTCTTTTTGCCATGGGTCCGTACCAATTTTATACCATGGTTCATAGGCATATTCCGGGGTTCGGTCGTAACGATAACCATCAGTATTTTCAACATCATTCACTACAATTGCAATAGTAGCCACGTCGCCACCACAGTTGGTAGCGGTTTGAGTGAATTCGCTAAAATGGGGTTCCATTTCTATGTGTAAGTCATAGCTAAATTCGGCACTGGTATTGGCTGGTGACGCTCCATCAGATGCAGTCCAGGTAACAGTAAAAGTAGAACCTTCTACGGGATCAACATAGTTATCGGCACCTTCTAAACCATCAAAGGAGTATTTTGCCAATAGTGGAAAACCCGCTACAGTAAAATTGGCTGAAACCGATCTCAAAATAAAATTGCTAAAAAGTATGGCATCAGTCGATTTGTTTTTAACTGTATAATCCAGCCTCTCCACGCGTACGTTGTCGTAATAGGAACGTGGAATGGGAATCTGATAGTCTAGCCTTTTGCAATACGAAATGGTTTTATGATTGGGTATAACAAAATCGGCATAAAATTCATTCGGATCGTTAAAGGTTGGAGGCTGTTCATCGGTAACCGTTACAGTTTGCGTATATTCATTGTAATTATTGGCCACGTCTTTCACCGTCCAGGTAATAGTAGTTACATCAATGGGGTATTGTTCTGTCAGTAATTCGCCATCATCGCGTACCCCGGTAACCGTTAATGCCCCGGCAAGTGGACAATTGTCCCACAAATTGTCAGGGATGGAAACCGAAACAGAGGCAGCATTGTCATTAATATCGGTTGTTGCCACAATTGGGGTCAAAACATTACGAATTTCAGGTTTAGTTTTGTCTTTCACCGTTACCGTAAAGGATGCAGCACGCGGATTACCAGCATAGTCGTAAACATCGTAATTGACAGTAGATGGCCCGTATGGAAATTGAATTCCCGTTATGCTCTTGCCTGGCTGATTCAGGATATCTATATAAGTTCCATCACCAAAATCAATGTCATAATCATAGACTAAATCTACTGCTGGGGTACAATCACCTCCATCGGTCGCGCTTACATCGCGGGTAGCTGCAGGAAAAAGAACATCGCAAGTGGTAGCATCATCAGCAGTGTATAAAGTGAGCACATTCATCGGAGCATCAAAACGAGGGCTTTCCTTGTCTAACACAGTGATAAATTGAGAACAGGTTGCAATGTGATTGGGTTGGTCGGCCACATCGGCTGTGGCGTAAAAATAGTCAGTGGCACGCCAAAGTATTTCATGTATTTTTTCACCAGTTACCGAACCATCCAATCCAAAAGTGGTATTCGAAGCATCGGCCTTCCAGTTAGATCCTCCATCGGTAGAACACTCCAGGCTTGCATACTCGAGACAACCATTGGTGAAACTAATTGTTGGCTTTTGTGTACTTAAATAAAGGTATTCACAAGTACCTGTTACGGCAGTGAACGCAGGTGGATCGGTACACGCCAAACTGATACCCGTATTTTGATCGTAGGTAATGTCCCAAAACGCAGAAGCTTTACAACCCAAGCTATTCGTGAGCTCCAAGGTAATTTTAGGTGTAACAGCCGGCCATCCGGTCATGTTCCATTCTACAGTTACCGAAAGATCACTTCCACCGCCTCCACTTACTTTGCGCCCACCTTCGATGGTCCATTTGTAATTGGCATAACCCGCTGAAGTGGTGGTATAAGTTACCTGATCAAACGGGCAAACAGTTTCAATTGCTTCTGTTAAAACTGGTGGAGTTACATCATGAACCGTAACACTGTATATTTTACCCTCATCGCATATGGAATAATACGATCTTTGTCCATACTCGTTTGTAGGAGAAATATGTACTACATTTTTTCCACCTGCAGGATAATTATTGTTGTTCGTTATTTTTATGGTTGCCGGATCGTCAAAATTAAATGGTCCTACGGTTCGCGCACCAAAATCAAAGCAAGGGTTCGCAGCAGTACAGGTCATCGTAGTGCCTGCAGGTAATAGAACTACATTGGGAAAGGCCTCTCGGGTAGTACTATTGCCATAATATACATAACGTTGGTTTCCGCTAACACCACATTCAATATTATAGGTACCGACGGTTGGAAAAGTAACCTCAATAGTTGGATCAGTAGATGAGCCTCCAGTGTGCGGCAGTCCATCGGCATCCCAATTATAAGTTAAATCGAGGCAGGTATTCCAGTTGTCGCAAGTACCAACACCACCGCTGCCGTAATAGGTATTTGGCACCACCAACTCCATGGTATATGGTTCCGAATCATCCTTACAAACATCAAAATATTCCACCGACCTGGCTACATTTAAGTTATCCTGAGAAGTAAAAACCACATCGCGGGTTACATTACATCCTAAATTATCATTATCCCGAACATTTAAGCGCATTGTATAGGTGCCGTCAGCAATTGGATCGCCGGAAACTCTAATCTGAGCAATGGTTTCAGTTTCGGACCACCACGTTCGTACCGGATCATCTATGCCAATACCATTACTTAAAATAAAAGAGCCCAATGGATTAGTAACGTCAGTCCAGGTATATCTAAAATTATCGGGAGCATTAGTAACCCACGACCAATACTGTTCACCTGTTACTGCACAATCTTTTACCTGAATATCATCGATGGTAAAATAAGGCAGAACCTCAAAAGGTTTATCAACCACAAGCGGATCACCACCGCTGGTTGGTTGATACACCAAATGTGCAGTATGTGATCCCACATCGTCGCAGTTCCAAGTTTTGCAATAGGAGGTAGCTCCGGTTTTTGATCCATAAATTTCCCAGTCGGCAATTCCCAAATAACCGGTTGTGGTACTGTTACTGAAACGAACCTGCATATCGGTAACGGCCACTTTGGCAGTTGTTTCACTGTTCTCACCCGGATAGGTAGTTCCATGGCTGCCATCCCCAAAAGCATGCCAGTTTCCATCACCAGCAACCGTATTTTTATACCATACTGACTCCGTATCAGGAGTAATACCATCGTATTGAATAGGTGCAGGATACCCAAAAACATACCATTCCCAGATTCCTCCATAATCATTTTTTGGAAAATCGTAGCGAACCCGTAGGTAACGAACTACTATGGGATCAAAATTTGCTCCATCAATAACATTAAAATTGGTTGTTGAAGTACCAATAACACTCAAAGTAGTCCATGTTGATCCATTGTTGGACCATTCAATAACTGGATCATAAGAGGCAGTTTGAACATTTGAATTCCACAATAGGCTACAACTAACAATAACCATATCTGCACGAAAATGATACTGAACCCATTCGTCTTCTCGCCATTTGGTACCATCATTCCAAAATTCAAATCTTCTATCAGTACGTGTATCAATAATTTGCGATAACGGATAATTACCATCAACTGCCTTACTAGCAGTAATATCACCTAAAGCATCATTGAGATATGTACTATTATGACTTATCGCAGTTATACTTGCTAAATTTTCTTTTGCCCAATAAATTGCCGACTCGTTAATATCGTATTGTTCACTGCCAAAAGACAGAGTTACGCTTCTGGAAGTTCCTGCTGTAGTAAGCTCGGTCACATAATTTGTTGAATTGGATGGATCCGTAGCATAACTTAATGGATAAGTTCCCGAAGGATGTGCATTGTGATCGGCACTTATGGTAGCGGTGCTGGCTCGTGGCATAATGGCCCCTTCGCTTGCACTGCCCTCGGTACCCGAAATGCATACGTTGTCGGGATCATCCAAATCGTAATAAACCCCAACAAAATCTAAACCGCAGTTGTCGTAGGCATCTTCGTCGAAATCGGTCACCAGAATCACATCGTTCTGTGCTTTGCTCAAGGTCAGGTTAAAGTTTTGGATAGAAGGGTTCGGATCCATATTATCCTCAACATAGGCGGTAATGGTAATTGGGTCCGAAACATTATAACTTCCATCGGTTACGGTATAGGTTAAAGTAAGGGGCGATAACTTAACATCATTGCATTGAAAAGTATTCGGAATTACTTCAGCCGAAATGATATCGTCACAATTGTCGGTGGAAAACTGACCATCCACTAAGGCATCTTCCAGAAAAGCTCTGACATTGTCGCTGGGAATGGTGTAGGTTCCCTGATCGTCGAGGGGAATATACACCACCGGTTTTGCCATGGCTTTTGGTTTTATTATATCTTTCACATTTACAGAAACATTGGGATCCTGTTTGATATTGCCAAACTGATCCATTACATTTAAAGTAATGGTTCTGGAACCTTTGGGCTCACAAAGTAAAACATCGTCGGTCCAAACGTCGGCTATTTCGTCACAATTATCGATGCTGGTACCTCCAAGATCGAATGCATTAAACTCTACTACACCCATTTCATTAGGACTTACATCCAAATTCACCGTAAAAATATCAGGATCAATATCATCAATGAGTTGAAAGCTGGCCGGGCAGGAAAGCACATTGCCTGTGCCATCGGCTGCAGATACCAGGGCAATAATTGGCTCAAAAGTTCCACCGGTTCGGGGATCGGCATTGGCGGTATAACGCACATCCACACATAACATATCGATGGTACTGGCAGGAACTTCGGCGCCATATACTTCAACCTCGGTTAAACACAAAGGCAAGGTCTCATCCTTCCATATTCGAACCGATTGTCCCTGTATGGCGCGGTCGAAGGTAAACATTTCTTTGTCGGCAATTTCAGTAGTAACATGTATGGCATATTCTTCGTTGACCCGCCAAACCGGGTTTAAAAAATCAACCGGAACAGTGAAAGTTCCATCGCTTGAAATTACTATCCAGAAATTATTTAAAGCTGCGGCATCACCGGCATAAAGTTGAACGCCATAAATACTGGTTGTTGCTGCAAAATCGATTTGCCAGTATGGGTTTGGATCCGTTGCACCATTGGCATCGGTTAAACTAACCGAGCAATTGGCAAACAAAGGGTCAATATTATTATCAACAGCATTACTGGCAGCCCCATAATTATCCGATCCCAAGGAACATTCAGCTGCAGAACTGCTGGATTGGCTAACTAAACCACCCATTCCGTTGGCTATATTTTTAGTCACCAACAAATCAGGACGTGATCCGCTGCAATTGTCGTGCATACTGCTTATTAAGTCGGCAGCATCTATATTCACCTTCCCATCGGTATCGAGATAATAGGGATCGATGGTACCTGAACAGACTATTTCGGGCAAGGTATTGTCTACCACATTAATACGGTGGGTCATTTGTATGGTACCCGGTACTATTTGATCAGGAAAGGCTCTATCGGTATAGGTCCAAACAATATCGTAAATCCCTAAATCGAAAGTAACCGGATCCAGGTTACTTTCGCCGTTGTAATCATTACTCAGCAAACCTGTTCCACAATAATCGCCTAACACTGGTACAAATTCATTGACACCATCTGCTACATGGTATTTACACCCACCATCAACTTCAACAATGCTCTCTGCCAAAACTAAAGAATATGGGTTCTCATCGTCTACAATATAATAGGTCACTTCGGCAACAACAGGGTCGTTGTTGGCACTTTGGTCGGCAGCGGTCCAACGTAAGGTCATCGATCCGGTCATTTTCCTTCCATTCAGGTCGTTTAATTCAGCCGGATCGGGTGCATCTAAAAAAACATCTACAGCATCGTATTCATCGCCATCGGGCAGCAATTCGTACGTTACATCCACATAATCGATATCACAGCCGTGGTCGTAAATTAAAGGATTAAATTCATCATCAGAAGGAATAAATTCACAGTCGTTTGCTGCATTTCCCCAATCAATTTGTCCGGTAGTACGTACAATAGGATTACCAAGCACCAAAGTGGTATTTTTTTCATGAGTAGTAAAGAAGGTCATGCTTGGAGGAAGCACATCATTGGGCGATATTGTTTTGACAAAAGGAACTGGTGCACAACCCATTGGATCGTAAAGAGTGACTTCATAATCGCCTTCACCAACGCCGCTAATGAAATCTGCATTGCCGAGGTAGCTTACGCCTTTTTTCCAATAGAAGGCGAATTTTTGCCGATCGCCAGTTCCATTCACCGATCCGGGGTATGCTAAATTTCCAATATTGCTTACCCCTGTGCCACCATCGGCATTCACCGGATAGTTGGCCACAAGGTTTCCTCCCGGATCAAGCGGTTTAAGCATGTATTTGTTTTGTGTAATGGTAGGCTGATCCAAATAAGCATTCCAAATTCGTGCATTGCGCACAAAACCCTGCAAGGCTTCGTTCCCGTTAAAACCCATATAAACAGCTCCGTCAGCAACAATGGCCGGAGCCGCTGCTAAGTTATCTGTGATTTCCGCACCATCGATGTTCAACTTAATAGTTCCTGCTGCACCATCCCAGGTAAAACCCCCGGCAATGGGAAGCCAGGTGCGATATGGTAAATCATCGAGAGCAGCTGAAACTGATCCTGAACCGGCATAAAAAGTGAGTTGCCCACCTTGCATTCTTAATCCATAACCATTGGCTCCTGCCACACCAAAAATGTCGGCATTCCAGTTTTCTCCACCATCTACCAGGTCATCGAGGAACACCCAACACTCTATGAGTCCGCTGTTTGCTAACTGCAGTGCAGGGTAATTTCCTGCTGTCACACTTGTGTTTAAAGTGCCTAAGTGTAGCACATTGGTATTGCTTCCACCTGCCGGGTCAAAATAGATGGAACCGGTTGTTGCACCGTAACACAGCACATCGGTAATGTCGTCGTTTATGGTCGTAATTGGCTGAATGTTGGGAACAACCATATCGAATGGATAAGCTGATGTACTGCGGCAACCGTTTACTTCAAGCCATGCCTGATAGGTTCCGGGAGGCACAGCCGAGGTCTCAAAAACATCGTCGGGACTGGAATATTCGTCATACGGTTCAAACTTGTCTTTTAATATGAAAAGAATCTCATCGGGAGTAGGGTCACTGTCGTAGCTGGTAAAATAAATAATTCCATCGTTAGCATCGGCACAGGTATTGAGTGAAGTTTTGTGATCCCTGATTATGGGTTCAGGATCAACATCAATTTCGTAGGATTCAGAACGAACCATATTACCCGCATCGTCAATGGCTTCCCAATAAAAAGTATGGTGGCCCGGTTTAAGATGCAAAGGCACCGGATTCGGAATTAGTCCCGCATCGGCGCCAGGATTATTCAGAAAATCGGGGTAGGTATCCATATCGGGATGTGAATAAACTACCCGATTATTTTCGCGATATAGAATTAGCGATCTAAGGTCAACGCAATGCTCGTAATTATCACTCACCTTTGCAATTGGAAACTTGTAACTTTGCGCAAAGCAGAAAGTCATATCATCAGGCACCCCATCAAAAGTTAGTGGATCAAAAACAGGAGCTTCGTCGTCAACCACATCGTAAATAATTTGCAAGCTAATATCGTTGCCATTATCGTCAACAGCAGTCCAAAGTACCGGAGTGGTACTACTATAGGCCAAATTAACGCCATCCAACGTATTTGTTCCGTTAATATTGTTGGATAAGGTAACATCCCCTCCGCACACATCATACACATAGGGGTTAATGGTGGCGTCTCTTGAGTCATCAATGGTGTAATCCGGACACTCGTCGGTTATGTGCAATACGCGGAGCTGTGCCGGTTGATTACTGGTAAGTACTTCCACTTCGGCAAGCGATAAAGCAAGGGTTTGGTTATTCGCTCTTATTCTAACATACCTGCCCCAATCGGGGAAAGTAAGTATACCCGGAGTACCGGCTGCCAAGGTTATTTGTTTATAAACAGCTCCAGAAGTGATGTCTTCAGCCAGCAAGCCACGTGGCATTAACGAAGCGGATACAAATACATAAGCATTGGTAAGGTTAACATTAGATGTAATGCGTACTGCATTTACCGGGAAATTACCCCCCAATGCCACCTCCCACCAGGGGTTAAGTGTTGATGGCATGCCCGATCCGGTATCGAACCATCCATCGGCAGCCAGAGCAGCGTCGTCGGTATTGTTGTTACTTTGATCGGCATCTTTTCCAACGGCAATGTTCCAAAGAATGAACGGATCGTCTCCATCGCCATTGGGCACCAAAAAATCTTGCGGTGGTGTAGCGCCACATCCAAAAATATCGGTTGCATTAAGTGTATAGGTAGCCAATGCATCTAAACCATCGCGGCTGGCAGTTCCAATGTCGGTATCATCGTCCCAGAAATAAAGTATTGGAGCATCGTCTGCCAAGGTAACACTATGAAAACGTGCCCATTCTGCATTGTTGGCATCGTTACCCACATCGGTTTTTACGTCTGGGGTGCCTGATATATTAGTTGGTATATTGTTTAATACCCAATGATCACTCATAACAGGGCCATTACTCATCCCCTGTGCAAACATGGTGGTAACAACACCTGGGTCTAATGCTTGAAGATCCCAAATACCCACTTCAGCAATCTGACCAAAGAAATAGGAGCCCTGAGGAAGATCTGTCAATTCGTCGGCCCACGATTGAGCACCAATAATTCCATACCTTGTTCTACCATCTCCCACGCCTGCCAAACCCAGGTGGTTTTGCGTTTTTGCCAGGACACCATCGACATAAATATTGTAAACACCTGCGCCATAAGTAGCTACAACCAAATGCCATCCGTTTCCTGTAACATTAAAATTCGCACCGCTAACAGTTACCTGATTGGAGGTAATTCCATTGGATGAATAGGTGGTTAATTGCACCTGTCCGGCAGTTAACCCTAAGCTGTAGTAAACATTGTTATCGAACGAAACCAGCCTACCGCTACCTACCGAAGTTTTCATCCAAACAGCTACGGAAAAAGCATCCATGCTTGCGGTGTAAGTTTTGTTCATGGTTAAATAGCTTGCCCCGTTAAAACTAGCCGATTTGTTGTTAGGAGCCATCATGGCAGCCCCCTCGTTTATGGTGATGGCTCCGGTAGAAGCACCTGCACATGAACTTGGCCAGATATCTGCATCGGGAAATACGCTTGGTATGTCATTTAAAGCAAATTCGGCAGCATTATAGAGCGTAAACTCATACGGGGCTGAAATATAGATGTGTTCATTGGGGAGATCTTTGTTGTATATTAGCTGAACATAAGCGGTATAAGATCCGGCACCAAGAGTATTGATGCTTTTCTCAGAACCCCATGAGCCTTGATCATCGAAACTATACTCTATGACGGCATTATAGGCAAAGTTTGTAATCTGATCGATCAATAAGCCTCCATTATTACCTCCACAAGTAGGGTTAATCCACGCAGCCTCCAGTATTTTCAATTCGGGCTCAACGGTAATGAAGTAGAAATCACTGACTTGTTTCAAACCATCTGAAACTGTCCAGGTTACTTTATTGTCACCAACTTCAAGGGGAGCGTCTAAGGTCAACTGGTCCAAATCGACATTTGTTCCACTGAGCTGTCCTAAACTAATGGGGAGATCGACTGTGAAAGTATAGGTGAGTGGAGCAGGGCAAGCATCTTGATCATCTGAAAAATTGATGGGATCAGGAAGTACAAAACCAAGATTACCAGGGGCTGCGCCGTCTCGGTCGTCGTAAGCAATGATAATGTCATCTGGAATCGTTATTTCTGGCTGCTGGTCAAATATTTTCTGCGTGTAGACACTCCAGGCTCCACTGGTACATCCCCATTCGCTCATTTGACGAACAGCCACCCAGGCTTCATCTAAATCATCATCGTGCCATTTTACGGTAATTCTTGATTGATCTCCGGGATTTGCCACATCAGTAATTCCATATTTACTGTCATGAGCCAGGTAAAAATAAGCAACACCATCAACTTCCTGAGTTCCGCTTGCACCGTTTGCTGGCGCAACTTGACCATTTTCCTCAACTATAACTCCTCCGTAAACGACCCATTCGAAGTAGGTACCCAACCCCACATCATCGGTAGCCACATCAACTTTAAAAATACTAGTTTTAGCAATTTCATCCCCTTGCCCAAAATGGTAACTGGGACAAACCGCATCATTATCAGAAGCAGGCGGCGGATTATTGATCCCATCAATATCGGTAAAATCAGAATAAAAAGACGTAGGATCTATTTGTGCACTCACATTTAGTACACAGAACAGTCCAACAATCAAACCTAAGCAAGTATAAATACCTCTCTTAAACATCCACTTGTATTAGCTAAAAAGCTTAAGTCCTAAATGTAATTCTTTTTTTTTTGAATTTGCTTAATCAAAACATTCAAGACACGCAGCTACAAAGTAAACATTTTATTAGAGAAAAAAATAAAAAACTCAAACAAATGATGGCATTTATATTCTAAAACAGGGTTTTCCCTTGTCGACTATTCGTGCAATGAAATCGAATGTTAACCAACAAGATAGAATCATTGTAAATAATAATATTTTGTAAAATAAAATCAATAGGTGATTGGGGCAAATTAATTCGCACAAAATGCAGTTCTTAGTCTAATTTGATTATAAAAAAATGAATCCTTCTTGGTATACTCAAGCATCAAGTTCTTATCAAAAAACAAATTAATTTATTCCTTCCGATTTCAACCCAACTTAAGCTAAAACATCCTCCGTTTTAGTCCATTTTGAGTTTAACAGGTAGGTTTTACCTACAGAAGAGTTATATGGTAAGTTCATGGATTTTTTTACCTTTTCAAAGGTCGAAATACAGCTTAACCCCTGCGAATATGGACAGAATGGCGCGAAGAATCCCAATTCGCAGAACAACGGCATCAGCTAGCAGCAGATTGCCCGTCTGGACAGCCGGACAGGCCAAGGCGCTTCCCTGAAGGGACATTCAACGGATTGCCAAGGGATTGCCCGTCTGTCCAGCCGGACAGCCAGACAGGCCATGGCGCTTCCATTTGCATACGTATTACAATAAGCACATTCTGCTGGATATGAACGGATTGCCACGTCGCGCCCTCTGGGAATATTCAACCCAATGCCAAGGGATTGCCCGTCTGGCCAGCTGGACAGGCCACGGCGCTTACCGGAGGAAACATCCAACAAACATTGAACAGATTGCCACGTCGTTCCCTCTGGTCACTCCTCGCAATGACACGCAGCCCGGGATCGGGGGAGGTAAAAAAATTGGCGGCTCAGCCGCCAATTTTTTTACCCTACACAATGCGATTGGCGCGTCATTGCGAGCGGAGCGAAGCAATCTGTACCCGACACACTGCGCATGGCCCGTCATTGCGAGCGGAGCGAAGCCTGTCCGGATGGCTGGCCAGACGGGCAATCTGTAACAAATACGGTTAAATACTAATACATTGTAAGCGAAGCCTGTACGGACAGACGGGATGGCGGCAAAATCGCAAATGGAATGTTTCAAACTTCATCCTCTGCAGCGTATTCGGCCCTTCCCCTCTTCAGGGGGAAGGTGGACTCGTGCAACGAGGCCGGATAGGGGTCATAAAAAAGTCATTGGTCATTCAGTCATTGCCTGCACGGCTGAATTTCGTCAGACGGGGTCATTCCTTATTTCTTATTATTTATTCCTTGTTATTCTTTAGGTCATTCAGTCATTAAAAAGTCATTAAGTCAATAGTCATTGAGTCATTGGAAGGTGAATGCCAACCGGAGTGATAAAATTATTGAAAAACGCATGCTGACTGCTAGCGCATAGGGACCCGTTCTTTAAAAAAAGAGAACGGTTCCTTTTCTCATCGCAATGATTATATTCTACTCGATATGAACAGATTGCCACGGCGCTTCCCTGCGGTTGCGCCTCGCAATGACACGCGGCTTGGGATCAAGGGTGGTAAAAAAATTGGCGGCTTTGGCCGCCAATTTTTTTACCCTACACTCTGCGAATGGCCCGTCATTGCGAGCGGAGCGAAGCAATCTTTACCACACACGGTTAAATTATAATACAGTGTAACCGAGACCTGTACGGATGGATGGAATGGCGGTAAAATAACAAATGAGAATGTTTCAAACTTCAACGTTAGTATCGTATTCGGTCCTTCCCCGCTTTAGGGGGAAGGTGGACTCGTGCAACGAGGCCGGATAGGGGTTTAGGTCCTTCCCCTCTTTAGGGGGAAGGTGGCCCGGCTTGCCGGGACGGATAGGGGTAAAAAAAAGTCATTAAGTCAATATTCATTGAGTCATTGGAAGGGATTATGATAACCGTGTTAACAACTAACTAATCGCCTCTTTCACTATTTGCTGTATTTGAAAATTATTAAATAGATTTTGTAACTTTATCCAAAAGTTTTAAAGCCATGGACATTCAAACAAGAAAATTAAATTTTATTCAAGAATTCCTCAAAATTCAAAATGAGGAAACCGTAAGCCATTTCGAAAAACTTTTACATAAAGAAAAAAGTAACATCTCTGACAGAGAATTTTCACCGATGTCGATTGCAGAATACAATAAAAGAATTGACCAGTCGCTTGTGGACTCTGAGAATGACAATATTACCGAGACCAATGACTTATTAGATGAAATCTCAAAATGGCACTAAGGATTTTCTGGACTGATTTTGCAAAAAACGAACTGAGAAAAATATTTAATTTCTATCAAAAACAAGCAAGCTTGAAAGTGGCGGCCAAGTTGACTT
The DNA here is from genome assembly GCA_041821245.1 of Prolixibacteraceae bacterium. Lineage (GTDB taxonomy): Bacteria > Bacteroidota > Bacteroidia > Bacteroidales > Prolixibacteraceae > Roseimarinus. The sequence goes on along the minus strand of JBGUEP010000045.1, from coordinate 3,902 downwards.
CAGAAATTGTTCTTGAAGCATTAAAACTAGAAAAACACCCAACTATAGGACAAAAAGAGGAGCTATTAAAATCAAGACCTCAATCATTCCGATATCTGGTATTCAAAAGTTATAAAATCATTTACTGGGTAAATGAAAATAAATCTCGTATTGATATTGTAGATGTGTTCGACACAAGACAGGATCCGGCAAAACTTAAGAGATCAACCAAATAAAGCCAGTCATCAACAATCGATATATTTCTTTATCATTTTCGTGCCTCCTTGTAGATGGGAATTCTTCACTACTTAAACAAAGTGCCACGGCGCTTCCCAGTGAAAACACTTTCTTTAATACCAACGGATTGCCCGTCTGGCCATCCGGACAGGCCACGGCGCAGCCCTGATGGCACCTACAAAGTATCGCTAACGGATTGCCCGGCACGCCTTTTGGTTGAATTTCGCAATGAGCACATTCTACACGATATGAACAGATTGCCGCGTCGCGCCCTCCGGTTGCTCCTCGCAATGACACGCGGCGTGAGATCCAGGGTGGTAAACAAATGGGCGGCTGAGCCGCCCATTTGTTTACCCTACACACTGCGTATGGCCTGTCATTGCGAGCGGAGCGAAGCAATCTAAATCGCATATTCGGGAAAATCAAAATCGCAAATTGAACCTTTCAAACTTCAACATTAGCAGCGTATTCGGTCCTTTCCCGCTTTAGGGGAAAGGTGGACCGGCTTGCCGGGACGGATAGGGGTCATAAAAAAGTCATTGGTCATTCAATCAATAGTCAAAAGAAGCTGAATGTCTACTGGAATAATATATGTTTTAATCCCTACTAATGGCAGGGGTTATAATCAATTCATGAATGGTAAATTCATCGTCAACGGTAGTTCCATTCGTAAAATCGAAATCACCTGAAGGACAAACATCTTGACCTGGTGGAAGTACAATTATATTATTATCGTTTACCGATATTAATATTGTTTCTTCTCCGGTAGCTAAGTCAAGGTTCGACGTGGTATAAGTCCCATAAAACCCACCCAAACCATTGGATGTCCAGCCACCCCAAGGACCATCAGCAGCAGGTGTAATCACCGGATCAACAACGAAATCCCCAGTTCCTCCTTCCACCGTCACCGTAAACGATTTGGTCTCACCTGAACAAAAATCTTTATCTCCGTCGGTAGGCACACAAGTAATCAGAATGGTTGGTTTGATGGTTACTTGCTGCGTATATGTATTCGTAATAAATGCGTTATCCGTTATGGTCCACGTGATCGTGTATATGGAATCGTCTCTACCTTCAGGCAGTGGAAAAACAAAGTCCGAAATCGTTTTACTGACTCCCGGAGGATCAACAACTGCTGGGCCGCTATTCGTAACAACCCAATTCACTGCGGCATCTTCGTCAATAATCGTACAATTATCATCTAAATCAGGAGAGACAATTGTGGCCGTATTGTGGCAAAAATCGTAGGTGACAGCCTCAGGTGGAGTTACAAAGGTGGGACGCGTACCCACACTAACGTACTGATCCTGATCAAAACTATGCGTACATCCGTCAGTTACTATCCAGGTGCGAATAAAGTAAAACTCATCTATTGCAGAACATGGATAATTAATTGGACCATCCACATTGGTAATTTCACAAGAATAGTCGTCATTACAATCCAAAAGTCCTCTGGTAGTAGCTGCAGGAATTTTTTCGGTAAGATGGTCACCATAAACCATGAGGTTTTGAATAGAATAGGTTCTTCCATCGGTATTGGTACAAATAATTTTCACGTTAACAGCAGCTTGCCCATCAGCTCCAGAAATTGCAATTAATGGACTCGGCACAGTACCAGCTCCTGACAAATCCTGGTCACCTTCTGCTATTAAGTTTCCATTCCAAACCGATCGATCAATGAGCACGGATTCAAATCCCGCTCCATAATCCACTTGTATCTCTAATTGATCGGCATCTACCCAGGTTCCATCTGACTGCTGTGCCCATACTTGCAGTTGCACCGTAGAATAATCGGTACAGTCAAAAGGACCAAAAACAGTACCAACAGGTTCCCCAGGTTTTGGATATACAGTTCCAGCAGCATCATCGATGCTCTTAACTTGAGCAGCCCAAGCACCAAGATATAATTCGCTGTAAGGGACAAAGTAATTGTCCGGGAAATCAACGAAGGTTGGAGCTAGCCCATCATCGGTGCCTACAACAAATACTCGATCGGCGAGTAAAGGAAGTACTACCGGACAACCTTTATCATCAACCACTTCTATGGAATAGCTATCGTTGACTAGTTGATCGTAAGCATTGATATCATTCCCATCAACACCATTATCAAGAGGAATCACATCCGAAGCTGAATTTGTTACAGTAGTAGTGTAAGGTGCATTTCCTCCTGTTATGGTTATCGAAAACTTACCATTAGCATCCCCATCAGCACAGTTCCAATTTTGGTAACCGGCATCTACCGAAAACTTGAGTTCTCCTGGCTCAACAATGGTTACAACAATGGTATTGCTTTCAAGCGCAACATTCTCAACAAAAATCGTATAATCTCCAGGAATAACATCTATACCCGAGATAGATGTTGTTGCTCCACCAGCAATAGGAGGATCTGAATAACCTGCAGGACAGGTCCAGGTATATTTGTAATTTGTATCCTCGCCACAGTTAGCCACAATAGAAATTGAAGCATCGGTTTCCCCTTTACAAGAAATATCCAATTTGGTAACTACAAGCATAATTCCTTCTCTAATTGACACATTGTCAAATTCGATATTAGCTAAATTGGGTATATCAGTTACTTTCAATCGTAATTCAACTTGATTTCCAAGAATTCTGTCTGTAGATAAACCTACCGCAAACCAATCAGTTCCATTAACGGAATACTCAAATTGAGCAGTACCTGAACCATCAGTTAAAGAATAGTCGATATAAAAATTATCACTACAAGTTAAAGGGTAGGCACTTGTGGACCAAATTACATCCGTAAATGGAACTCCAAAATTATTTGTATAAGTAACTAATTCACCAGAAACCACCCCATTCGCTAAAGTCCAAATTCCCTGTGCAATCTCTCCATCATCATCAGTAAAATCCTCAGACCAGGTAATTTGTGCATTCAAATTGCCAACCCCTAAAAAAAGGAAAGCAAATACGAGCGCAAAAAAGAACATTAAAGATCCCTTCCCTTTCTGAATTCGTTTGAACTGATTTGTCTTCATGGTTCCCATATGCTCACTTCTATCCAAGTAAATACCTACCGATCTGATTCACCGGCTTAAATTACGAATAAAACTTGAATGCTTCTAATTTGCTTAATCGCTTCAAAAATAATAAGATTCTTTGAAAATCGAAGTGCTGAACAACTTAAAAATAAAAGAAATGCAATGTTTCATTTGAAAAAGTCATTAAGTCAATAGTCATTGAGTCATTAAAAGGTGAATGCGAACAGGAGTGATAAAATTATTGAATAACACACGCTGACTGCTCGCGGCACCTAGGGAACCGTTCTTTAAAAAAGAGAACGGTTCCTTTGCTCAATTCGGTAATGCCGTGAATAGCTTGCCTTAGGTTCATTGCACTTTTTGGGGGCTGCGAATTGCATTCGCAGAAAGCTGCCACGGAAAAGAGTGAAAATTGAAGGATGTCATCCTTTGGCTGTTATAAGGGTTGAAATAACATGGAAAGCTTTATTCTGGACAAGGTAAGGATGACATCCTTAACGGCAACGGTTTGCCAACGGATTGCCCGTCTGGCCATCCGCACAGGCCACGGCGTTCCCTAAAGGAAACATGTTACCCGATTATAGCAGATTGCCATGACGCTTCCAAATCGAACATTCAACGGGATTGCCAACGGATTGCCACGGCGCTTCCCTACGGTCGCGCCTCGCAATGACACGCGGCTTGGGA